>NZ_JBNPTX010000010.1:0-278594 GCF_051167875.1 Bradyrhizobium sp. HKCCYLRH3097 | reverse complement strand
CAGACCGACAAGGAGCTGGAGCTGGCGGAGGCTCTCGCCAAGAAGCTCGGCACCCAGCTGATCTACTTCGTGCCGCGCGACAACATCGTGCAGCACGCCGAGCTGCGCCGCATGACCGTGCTGGAATATGCGCCGGATTCGGTCCAGGCCGGGCACTACCGCTCGCTGGCGCAGAAGATCCACAACAACGGCGGCAAGGGCATCATCCCGACCCCGATCACGATGGACGAGCTCGAGGACATGCTGATGGAGCACGGCATCATGAAGGCCGTCGACGAAACCCAGATCGGAAAGACTGCCGCCGAGCTCGCCGCAACGGCGTAACCGCCACCGGTGCTCCGGCCCTTCATCTCCAAGGGCCGGATCACCTCCGCAACCGATCATCGAGGAAAGCCAGATGAGCGTCACCGAGAAACAAAGCGTCGCCGAGATCAAGGCGCGCAACAAGGAACTGATCGCCGAGGTCCTGAAGGTCTATCCGGAAAAGACCGCCAAGCGCCGCGCCAAGCATCTCAACGTGCATGAGAACGGCAAGTCGGATTGCGGCGTCAAGTCGAACATCAAGTCGATCCCCGGCGTCATGACCATCCGCGGTTGCGCCTACGCCGGCTCGAAGGGCGTGGTGTGGGGCCCAATCAAGGACATGATCCACATCAGCCATGGCCCGGTCGGCTGCGGCCAGTACTCCTGGGCGGCGCGCCGCAACTACTACATCGGGACGACCGGCATCGACACCTTCGTGACGATGCAGTTCACCTCCGACTTCCAGGAGAAGGACATCGTCTTCGGCGGTGACAAGAAGCTCGCCAAGATCATGGACGAGATCCAGGAGCTGTTCCCGCTGAACAACGGCATCACCGTGCAGTCGGAATGCCCGATCGGCCTGATCGGCGACGACATCGAGGCCGTCTCCAAGGTCAAGTCGAAGGAGTATGACGGCAAGACCATCGTCCCCGTGCGTTGCGAAGGCTTCCGCGGCGTCTCCCAGTCCTTGGGTCACCATATCGCCAACGACGCGATCCGGGACTGGGTGTTCGACAAGCTCCCGGCCGATGCCGCGCCGCGCTTCGAGCCGTCGGCCTACGACGTCGCGATC
Source organism: Bradyrhizobium sp. HKCCYLRH3097 (assembly GCF_051167875.1). Taxonomy (NCBI): domain Bacteria; kingdom Pseudomonadati; phylum Pseudomonadota; class Alphaproteobacteria; order Hyphomicrobiales; family Nitrobacteraceae; genus Bradyrhizobium; species Bradyrhizobium sp. HKCCYLRH3097. The sequence goes on along the minus strand of NZ_JBNPTX010000010.1, from coordinate 277,498 downwards.
ATCGGCGACTACAACATCGGTGGCGACGCCTGGTCGTCCCGCATCCTGCTCGAGGAGATGGGCCTGCGCGTGATCGCCCAGTGGTCGGGCGACGGCTCGCTGGCAGAGCTCGAGGCGACGCCGAAGGCGAAGCTCAACGTGCTGCATTGCTACCGCTCGATGAACTACATCTCGCGCCACATGGAAGAGAAGTACGGTATTCCGTGGTGCGAATACAACTTCTTCGGACCGAGCAAGATCGCCGAATCGCTGCGTAAGATCGCCAGCTATTTCGACGACAAGATCAAGGAAGGTGCCGAGCGAGTCATCGCCAAGTACCAGCCCCTGATGGACGCCGTGATCGCCAAGTACCGGCCGCGCCTCGAAGGCAAGACCGTGATGCTGTTCGTCGGCGGTCTGCGTCCGCGCCACGTGATCGGCGCCTACGAGGATCTCGGCATGGAGGTCGTCGGCACCGGCTATGAGTTCGGCCACAACGACGACTATCAGCGCACCGCTCAGCACTACGTCAAGGACGGCACGCTGATCTACGACGACGTCACCGGCTACGAGTTCGAGAAGTTCGTCGAGAAGGTCCAGCCGGACCTGGTCGGCTCGGGCATCAAGGAAAAGTACGTGTTCCAGAAGATGGGCGTACCGTTCCGCCAGATGCATTCCTGGGACTACTCGGGTCCCTACCATGGCTATGACGGGTTCGCGATCTTCGCCCGCGACATGGACATGGCCATCAACTCGCCGGTCTGGAAGATGGCCAAGGCGCCCTGGAAGCAGGCGCCCAAGCCGTTGCTTCAGGCAGCCGAGTAAGCACCACCGCCCACGGCCTGGCTCTCCTTCGGCGGAGAGCCAGTGCTCCCTGATCGACACAGGAACATAGAGAGGGTTATCCCATGACGCAGAGTGCCGAACATGTGCTCGATCACTTCGAGCTTTTCCGTGGTCCCGAATACCAGCAGATGCTGGCGAACAAGAAGAAGATGTTCGAGAATCCGCGCGATCCCGCCGAGGTCGAGCGCATCCGCGAATGGGCCAAGACACCCGAATATCGCGAGAAGAATTTCGCCCGCGAGGCGCTGACCGTCAACCCGGCGAAGGCCTGCCAGCCGCTCGGCGCCGTGTTCGTTGCCGTCGGCTTCGAAAAGACGCTGCCGTTCGTGCACGGCTCGCAGGGCTGCGTTGCCTATTATCGCAGCCATCTGTCGCGCCACTTCAAGGAGCCGAGCTCCTGCGTGTCGTCGTCGATGACCGAGGACGCAGCCGTCTTCGGCGGCCTCAACAACATGATCGACGGCCTCGCCAACGCCTACAACATGTACAAGCCGTCGATGATCGCGGTCTCCACCACCTGCATGGCGGAAGTCATCGGCGACGACCTCAACGCCTTCATCAAGACCTCCAAGGAGAAGGGCTCGGTTCCCGCCGAGTTCGATGTGCCTTTCGCCCATACGCCTGCCTTCGTCGGCAGCCATGTCACCGGCTACGACAATGCAATGAAGGGCGTTCTCGAACACTTCTGGGACGGCAAGGCCGGCACCGCGCCGAAGCTGGAGCGCGTTCCCAACGAGAAGATCAACTTCATCGGCGGTTTCGATGGCTACACCGTCGGCAACATCAAGGAAGTGAAGCACATCTTCGAGGCGATGGGGATCGAGTACACGATCCTCGGCGACAATTCGAACGTGTTCGACACGCCGACCGACGGCGAGTTCCGTATGTATGATGGCGGCACCACGCTGGAGGACGCGGCCAACGCGATTCACGCCAAGGCGACGATCTCGATGCAGCACTTCTGCACCGAGAAGACCCTGCCGTTCATCAAGAACCACGGCCAGGAGGTCGTCTCCTTCAACCATCCGGTCGGCGTGACCGGCACCGACGCCTTCGTGATGGCGCTGTCACGCATCACCGGCAAGGAGATTCCGGAGCAGCTCGCGCTCGAGCGCGGCCGCCTGGTCGACGCGATCGCCGACTCCAGCGCCCACATCCACGGCAAGAAGTTCGCGATCTACGGCGATCCGGATCTCTGCCTCGGCCTCGCCGCGTTCCTGCTCGAGCTCGGCGCCGAGCCGACCCACGTGCTCGCCACCAACGGCAACAAGGATTGGGCCGAGAAGGTGCAGGCCGTGTTCGACTCGTCGCCGTTCGGAAAGAACTGCCACGTGTATCCCGGCAAGGACCTGTGGCACATGCGCTCGCTGCTGTTCACCGAGCCGGTCGATTTCCTGATCGGCAACACCTACGGCAAGTATCTGGAGCGCGACACCGGCACGCCGCTGATCCGCATCGGCTTTCCGATCTTCGATCGTCACCACAAGCACCGCTATCCGGTGTGGGGCTATCAAGGCGGCCTGAACGTGCTTGTCACGATCCTCGACAAGATCTTCGACGAGATCGACCGCAACACCAACGTGCCCGCCAAGTCGGATTACAGCTTCGACATCATCCGCTAGGACACGGCGCGCGGCGGTCCCTCAAGGGCCGCCGCGTTTCGATCTGGACGACGAGGCTCATGGGGAAGGCACTGAAAGCCTGAGCCTCCTCGGCCAAAAGACGCGCAGAAGGTCCGCCAACAGGAGAAGCCGATGAGCTCGCTGTCTGCCACGATCCAGAACGTCTTCAACGAGCCGGGTTGCGGCAAGAACGCCAACAAGTCCGAGGCCGAGCGCAAGAAGGGCTGCACCAAGCAGCTACAGCCGGGCGGTGCGGCGGGCGGGTGCGCGTTCGATGGCGCCAAGGTCGCCTTGCAGCCGCTGACCGACGTCGCGCACCTCGTGCACGGACCGATCGCCTGCGAGGGGAATTCCTGGGACAACCGTGGTGCGGCCTCGTCTGGCTCGCAGATCTGGCGCACCGGTTTCACCACCGACATCAACGAGACCGACGTCGTGTTCGGTGGCGAGAAGCGGCTGTACAAGGCGATCAAGGAAATCATCGAGAAGTACGATCCGCCGGCGGTCTTCGTCTACCAGACCTGCGTGCCCGCCATGACCGGCGACGACATCAATGCCGTCTGCAAGGCGGCCTCGGCCAAATTTGGCAAGCCCTGTATCCCCGTCAACTCGCCCGGCTTCGTCGGCCCGAAGAATCTCGGCAACAAGCTCGCCGGCGAGGCGCTGCTCGACCACGTCATCGGCACCGTCGAGCCGGAGGTCACAACGCCCTACGACCTCAACATCATCGGCGAATACAATCTCTCCGGCGAGCTCTGGCAGGTGAAGCCGCTGTTCGACGAACTCGGCATCCGCATCTCCGCCTGCATCTCCGGCGACGGCCGCTACAAGGACGTCGCCTCGTCGCACCGCGCCCGCGCCGCGATGATGGTGTGCTCCAAGGCGATGATCAACGTCGCCCGCAAGATGGAGGAACGCTACGGCATTCCGTTCTTCGAGGGATCGTTCTACGGCATCCAAGACTCCTCGGACTCGTTGCGCGAGATCGCGCGCCTCCTGGTCGAGCGCGGCGCGCCGGCCGATCTGCTGGACCGCACCGAGGCGGTGATCGCGCGCGAGGAGGCCAAGGCCTGGGCGGCGATCGAGCCGTTCAAGAAGCGGCTCACCGGCAAGAAGGTGCTGCTGATCACCGGCGGCGTGAAGTCGTGGTCAGTCGTAGCGGCGCTGCAGGAGGCCGGCATGGAGCTGGTCGGCACCTCCGTCAAGAAGTCCACCAAGGAGGACAAGGAGCGCATCAAGGAGCTGATGGGCCAGGACGCGCACATGATCGACGATATGGCGCCGCGCGAAATGTACAAGATGCTCAAGGACGCCAAGGCCGACATCATGCTCTCGGGCGGCAAGTCGCAATTCGTGGCGCTGAAGGCGGCGATGCCCTGGCTCGACATCAACCAGGAGCGCTCCCACGCCTTTATGGGCTATATCGGGATGGTGAAGCTGGTCGCGGAGATCGACAAGGCGATCTACAACCCGATGTGGGAGCAGCTGCGCAAGCGGGCGCCCTGGGAGCAGGCCGACAGCAACTGGCAGGCCAGGGCGATTGCCCAGGTCAATGCAGAAGCGGCGGCGCTGGCGACCGATCCGGTCGCCGCGGAAGCCGCGCGACGCGCCAAGAAGATCTGCCACTGCAAGTCGGTCGATCTCGGCACCATCGAGGACGCGATCAAGGCCCATGGCCTCGCCGATGTCGCCGGCGTTCGCGAGCACACCAACGCCTCGGGCGGCTGCGGCGCCTGCGCCGGCCGGGTCGAGGACATCCTGGCGACGTTCAAGGCGCCGGCCGAGCTGCTGCAGGCGGCGGAGTAGGGCGGCGCTCATGGCCAAGGTCACCATTGGAAAGAAGGCCTGCGCGGTCAATCCGCTCAAGATGAGCCAGCCGATCGGCGGCTCCTTCGCCTTCCTCGGCCTGCGCGGCGCGATGCCGCTGCTGCACGGCTCGCAGGGCTGCACCTCGTTCGGCCTGACCTTGTTCGTGCGCCACTTCAAGGAAGCGGTGCCGATGCAGACGACGGCGATGAGCGAGGTCGCCACCGTGCTCGGCGGCTATGAGAATGTCGAGCAGGCGATCCTCAACATCTACAAGCGACAAAAGCCGGAGATCATCGGCATCTGCTCGACCGGCGTCACCGAGACCAAGGGCGACGACGTCGACGGCTACATCAGGCTGATCCGCGAGAGACATCCGGAACTCGCGAATTATCCGCTGGTCTACGTCTCGACGCCGGACTTCAAGGACGCGTTCCAGGACGGTTGGGACAAGACCGTCGCCAAGATGGTCGAGGTGCTCGTCGACAAGCCGACCTCGACCCGTCGCGACCCGGCGCGGATCAACGTGCTGCCGGGCTGCCATCTGACGCCGGGGGATATCGAGGAGCTGCGCACCATCATCGAGGATTTCGGTCTGGAGCCATCGTTCCTGCCGGATATCGGCGGCTCGCTCGACGGCCACATCCCCGACGAGTTCACGCCGACAACGATCGGCGGCATCGGCCTGGAAGAGATTGCGACCATGGGCAGCGCGTCCTGGACGATCGCGATCGGGGCGCAAATGAAGCGAGCGGCGGAAGCGATCCAGGCCAGGACCGGCGTGCCGTATCGGCTGTTCGAGCGGCTCTGCGGGCTGCTGCCGAACGACGAGTTCATGACGTTCCTCAGCGAGATCTCGGGACGCCCGGTGCCGGCGAAATATCGCCGGCAGCGCGGCCAGCTCGCAGACGCGATGCTGGATGCGCATTTCCACATTGGCGGTCGCAAGCTCGCTGTTGGCGCCGAGCCGGATCTGTTGTTCGACGTCGCGAGCATGCTGCACGACATGGGCGCGCATGTGTCGGTGGCGGTCACCACGACGCAGTCGCCGGTGCTCGAGCGGATGCCCTGCGATGAAGTGCTGATCGGCGATCTCGAGGATCTCGAAAACCTGGCAAAGGAGCGCGACTGCGGCTTGATGCTCACGCATTCGCACGGCCGCCAGGCCGCCGCCCGCCTCAAGATCCCGTTCTACCGGATCGGCTTTCCGATGTTCGACCGGCTCGGGGCAGGGCATCTCCTGACGGTCGGCTATCGCGGCACGCGCGATCTGATCTTTGCGCTCGCCAATCTGATCATCGCCGATCGCGAGGACAACCATCAGCCGACGCCCGACACCTGGCTCGATCCCTGGAAGGACCTCGAACAGGCATCGATCGACACCGCCGTCGTGGCGCCACTGCATTGACGTTTCAGGAGAAAGGACCGACGACATGAAAGTCGCATTCGCTACCCAGGATCTGAAGCGCGTCGACGCCCATTTCGGCTGGGCCAAGAACATCGCGATCTACGATCTCGATCCCGAGGGCTACCGCTTCATCGAGAAGGTCGAGTTCGACGGCGATCTCAAGGAGGATGGCAACGAGGACAAGCTGGCGCCGAAGATCGAGGCGATCAAGGATTGCGCGATCCTCTATGTCGCCGCGATCGGCGGCTCCGGCGCAGCGCGCGTCGTCGCCAACAACATCCATCCGATGAAGGTCACCCAGCCCGAGGAGATCACCGATCTGCTCGGCAAGCTGCAGGCGGTGCTCAAGGGCACGCCGCCGCCCTGGCTGCGCAAGGCGCTGGCCAAGGGCCAGGAACGCGCGCTCGATTTCGAGGAATGAGGAAACCATCATGTCCGATACCGCGGTAGCCGTCGAAACCATCCCCGCCGAGCAGCGGCCCTTCGTCAAGGAGCTGATCAAGGTGTGGCGGGCCCAGGACACCCATGGCGCATGGGAGGGCAAGAAGGACATCGACCTGCTCGAGCCCTACATCCTGGACAAGGAGAAGCGGCGGGCGCTGCCGATCATCGGCGATCCCGATCCGGAGACGATCTGGCGGCTGGAGCTGTTCTTCAATGCGGTCGCGCTGTCGATCGAGAAGGCCACCGGCGTCATGATCTCGCCGATGCTGAAGATGAGTCACGAGGGCTTCGGCCGCATGGTGCTGATCGGCGGCCGGCTGATCGTCGTCAACAAGCAGCTGCGGGACGTGCACCGGTTCGGCTTCGACAATCTCGGCAAGCTGGCCGACGAAGGCGACAAGTTCGTCAAGGCCGGCGTCGAGATGATCGAGAAGTTCAAGGACGTCGCGAACTACTGAACGGCGAGGATGAGAGAGATGAGCGACCTGGATACCCTGAAGGCCGAGATCAAGAAGCTGTCGGCACGCGCCATGGATGCCAAGATGAACCTGCACGACCTGTCGGAGGAACTGCCCATCAACTGGGACCAGATCCTGCCGACGGCGCAGAAGGCGCATGACGCGTTCGCCGAGCTGGAGAAGAAGCGGGCCGAGCTGAAGAAGCTCGAAACCGCGTAAGCCCGATTTGAGGATCCGTCATCATGTCCAACGCAACCCGTGACGGTCGCGACTGGCGGCCGGACTATCTGGTCGCCATCGATCCGGCCAAGTGCATCGGCTGCGGCCGCTGCTACAAGGTGTGTGGCCGCGAGGTCATGACCCTGAAGGGCATCAACGACGAGGGCGAGTTCGTCGAGCTCGACGACGACGAGGATGATGAGGTCGAGAAGAAGATCATGGTCATGAACGATACCGGCGCCTGCATCGGCTGCGGCGCCTGCGCCCGGGTCTGCCCGACCAACTGCCAGACCCATTCGGCGGCGGCCTGAGATTGTCGAGCGTGCTGCCATGATGCGGATGGAGGCGAAATTCACGATCGGCCAGGTGACCCGGCACCGCGTCTACGATCTGCGCGGCGTCGTGTTCGACGTCGACCTGTCGTTCTCCGAGGAAGAGGGCTGGCGCGCCATCACCATGGACGCCAGGCTCGACAAGGAGCAGCCATTCTACTATCTGCTCGCCGAATGCGGCGAGAGCAGCTACATCGCCTATGTGCCTGAGCAGAACCTGGTGGCGGACGCTTCCGGGGAGCCGGTGAAGCATCCCGATATCGGCGAACTGTTCGATGTCGACGATGAGGGCAGCTATCGCTACCGCGGGCGGATCTTTCAGTAGATCTTGCCACTGCCGTCATTGCGAGGAGCCGCAGGCGACGAAGCAATCCAGAGTTCCTTGTGCCGCCCTGGATCGCGTCGCTGCGTTCGCGATGACGGAGACTTGTGTTGGCCACGATCTATCCGCTCGTCATTCCGGGGCGCGCGAAGCGCGAGCCCGGAATCCATAACCACGAACGGGCATTGTCTTCTAAGAAGAGCGCCACAGGCATCTCGCGCCTCACAACCGCCTGTGGCTACGGATTCCGGGCTCGCGCTTCGCGCGCCCCGGAATGACGGTCGAGAGATGAGGGCCAGGCCGAAAGCGGGGACTTTTACTCGATCCCCTGTTCCCTGGCCTTCCACATCGCCGCGATCCGGAAGCGCTCGTTGATCGCGGCAGGGTTGGCGAGGATCTCGGCCTGGGCGGCGGCGAACGCGCTCTCGACGATCGCTGCCTCGTCCTTGGTCAAAGTGATGCGGCCGGCCATATGAGTCGCGTCGGGCGCGGCCTCCCAGATCTTGCGCCGGTTCGGATGCAGCTTGACCTCGACCAGCTCGAAAGCCTCGAGCTCGCCTTCGAGGCAGATGGCGAGGCCAATCACCTCGACCTTGCGGCCGTCCTGAGTGGTCTTGACCAGAGTCTTTGCCATGCTCGTGCTCCCGTCGTTGAAATCACGCCGCGACCGGCGTGTCGTCGAGCTGGCTCCATTCCGCCCAAGCGCCGTCGTAGACGGCGGCGTTCGGAACGCCGAGCCGGTAGAGCGCCAACGCCAGCATGCAGGAGGTGATGCCCGAGGCGCAGGTGGTAACGATCGGCTTGTTCAGATCGACGCCCGCGGCCGTAAAGCGTGCGGTGAGCGCGTCGGGCGCCAGCAGCACGCCGGAGTCCGGATCGACCAGATCGGCCCAGGGCAGGTTGATGGCACCTGGAATGTGGCCCTGGCGCTTGAAGGTGAACACGTCTGCCTGCGTGCCGTCGAACTTGCCGGGCCCGCGCGCATCGATGAGTTGGCCGCCGGCCTGCAGCAGGCGACGCACGTCGGCCGAGGTCGCGACCAGGCCGGGCTGGAAGCTGGCGGTGAAGCTCGCCGGCACCGGGCGCACCGGCGTCATCTCCGCCGGCCTCTTCTCCTTGGTCCATTTGCCGAAGCCGCCGTCGAGCAGGGCGACGTTGTCGTGCCCGAATACGCGGAACATCCACCACACGCGGCCCGCGGCCGAGCCGCCATAGTGACGGTCGTAGACGACGACGCGATCGGCATTGCTGATGCCGAGCAGCCCGACCTTGTGGGCGAAATCGCCCGCTGACGGCAGCATGTGCGGCAGCGGGTTGGACTTGTCGGCGACCTGGTCGATATCGAAATGCACTGAGCCCGGCAGGTGCCGGCCGCGGTATTGCGTACGGCCGTCCAGGTTGGTGCTCGGATGGTGCCAGGTGCAGTCGAGGATCTTGGTGGCGGGATCGGAAAGATGTTGTGCCAGCCAGTCGGAGCTGACCAGGGTGCTCGAGGGATCCGTGCTCATGCATGCGCTCGCGATTTGAAGAGCCAACAGGATGACTGACGCGCTTGCGGGCGTCAGAGCGTCTTCGGCATCGGATAGCCCGGGCGTGGATGGGTGTCGTAGTATTCCGGACGCTCCGGCCAGCCGCCTTCGGCGACGATCTTGAAGGTCGCGACCGTGACCGGCGCGCCGGGCGAGCACGACACTTCGGTGAACTTGATTTCGCGCTCGCCTGGGCCGGCGGAGAAATCGGCGACGGTAGTACCGTCCGCCTTGCGCGCCCGCGCAAAGCCGGGCGTGCCGACGGTGGCCGCCGGCACGGACGTCGCGACGAAGTTCGGCTGCTCGAGGCCATCCACCGCGGCGCCGAAGGCGGGCGAGCCGAACGTGAAGGTCGCGAGCACGCCGCTGCGGTCGACCGGCTTGTCCGCGGTGATCGGACGCGCCACCGAGTAGACCGTCAGCGTGCCGCCCTCCAATGCCGCCTTGATGTCGTCGAGCGAGCTCTCGACGAATTCCAGTGCCACGTTCATGTCGATCTCCTTACAAAGAGGCGCCTTTGCAGGAGAAATTTTCAAGTTCTGTGCCAGTCTATCGCAGCAGCAAAGAAGGCGAGGCGGACAGGCGGAGTTGCGCGAATCTTGCAACGCGGCTCGCAAGCGAGCCGACCGTCGCTCCTGCTGCGCCGAAGCGGCCGTGTCGGAGATGCGCCAGACATCGATGAGGCCCGACATGACGACCGACGTCGCCTACGCCATCTGCAGCTTCAACGACATTCCGAGCCGCCGCGCCATGGGCTTCCAGCTCATGATCGTCGCGGAGGACGGCAGCCACCGCCCGTGGCCGATCTTCGTGATCCGCTGGGGCAAGCAGGTGTTCGGCTATCTGAACATGTGCCCGCACGACAAGGTCAATCTCGACTGGGAGCGCAATCAGTTCCTGGAGGGCAACGGCCTTCGCATCCTCTGCGGCAAGCACGGCTCGCTGTTCGAGATCGGTACCGGGCTCTGCGTCGATGGCCCGTGCAGGGGCGAGAGCCTGACGCCGGTCGCGCTGAGCGTGCTGGATGGCGACATCTGCGTGACCGGCGTGACCCTCGTCGAGGATGACGAGGAAGAGGGTGAGACCGGCCTGCAGTGTGAGGACGGCTGAGGCGGCGATCGCGGTGAAGTCCCGACGGAAACTGCCGGGACTTCATCTTGAATTTGAAGAAACGGACGGTCTCAGACTGGCCGGTTCTCGTTGCGGTTCTTGACCGGCTCCATCCTGGCCAGTGCATCCGCGTAGGGCACGAGATCGTAGTTCTCGCTGAAGTCCTTGGCGGCGTCGAGCACGTAGTCGAGCTTGCCGGCGGTATCGAGCTTCTTGATGTCGTTCTTGTCGATCGACAGCAGCTCCAGCATCTCCTTCCAGACCGTGGATTCGTCGCAAGGCAGCACGTAGAAGGTGATGTCGTCGATCTTGATGCGGTACTTCGCCAGCAGATCGATGTTGTTGCAGAACATGAAGTACTTGCCGTCCGGCGTCAGCAGGCCCTTGAGCACCTCGGCCGCGGTCTCGAGATAGGCCAGCGAGTGGATGTAGCCGACGAGCACCGGGATCGTCGATGCGCCGTCCTGCGCGATCGTCAGCACCTGCTCGATCGAGAAGTCCGGCGGACGCTTCTCGTCCGCAACCTGGGTCTGGAACTTCAGCGCGATATCGCCGCGGAAGCCGAACCGCCCCGGCTTGGTGGTCGGCGCCTTGAGAACGGCGTTCAGCAGCCGCCCTTCCTTGTCGAGCTGCGCGAGCGCGGTGGTCTCGATCGCAACCGTCTTCTCCAATGTCGTCATCAGCAATCCCCTCGCATGTCCTTGTCAGCCGTTCGCCGCACGGCGCGGTCGAAAGGGGCGTGATGCAAATTGTCTGCCGGTGTGTGCTGGGGCTTGATTTGCTTGGTTCTTTTGCCTCTCGCGCCAGTCGATTGTCGGGTTTGCGCCCCGACATCGCGCCGACGCCCGCGCGACACGGCGTGAACAGCGCCTGTCGGAAAGCCGACACGCGTCGGAAACGCCACAGCGACAACATGAAAAGTTGAGGTCTTTCAGGCGATTGCTGCATGGCATGAGACTTGCCAATTCCGTTCACAACAGCCGAATGGGAAAGGCGAGACGATGATGATCAACCTGACCGACAGCGCCATCAATGCGGTCCGCAACGCGATCACGACCTCCGACAAGCCGGTCGACGGCCTCAGGATCATGGTCGAAGCCGGCGGCTGTGCCGGGCTCAAATACAACATGGGCCTCGTCAGCGGCAGCGAGCCGGAGGACACCGTGATCGAGCGCGAGGGTGTGCGCGTGCTCGTCGATCACAAGAGCCTCGAATATCTCGAAGGCACGACGATCGATTTCGTCATCGCGCTCGAGGGCTCCGGCTTCACCTTCGAGAACCCGAATGCCAAGTCGAGCTGCGGCTGCGGCAAGTCGTTCGCTTGAGTCTTCGCTCGATCATCCAACACGCGAGAAGTGAAACCATGCTGGTCGAATCCCAGGGCATCGTCGAAGCGCCGTCGCAGATGAGCGAGCGCGAGCGGATCATCCGGACCGTGATCGAGGAGGTCCGTCCGAACCTCAAGCGCGACGGCGGCGATTGCGAGCTCGTCGAGATTGACGGCAACAAGATCATGGTCAAGCTCGCCGGCGCCTGCATCTTCTGCAAGCTCGCCAGCGCGACGCTGGAGGGCATCCAGGCGCGCATGATCGAGAAGCTCGGCGAATTCGTCCGCCTCGTTCCGGTGGCCGGCGCAGCCAAGGCGCGGCATTAAGGAGCGGCCTTGCGTCCGGTCTATCTCGACAACAACGCGACGACACGAGCCGATCCGGAGGTCGTCGCGGCGATGTTGCCGTTCTTTACGGACCAGTTCGGCAATGCTTCGTCCTCGCATGCCTTCGGCAGCGAGGTCGCGGGCGCCGTGAGGCAGGCGCGCAAGAGCCTGCAGGCGCTGCTGGGCGCCGCCTTCGACCACGAGATCGTCTTTACCTCCGGTGGGACGGAATCCGACAACACCGCGCTGCTGTCGGCGCTTGAGACGCAGGACGGTCGCGACGAGATCGTCACGACGGCGGTGGAGCATCCCGCAATCCTGTCGCTCGTCGAGTATCTCAGCGGCAAGCGCGGCCTCACGGTGCATTTGATCGGCGTCGATGCGGCCGGCCGGCTCGATCTCGAGGCTTACAAGCGCGCGCTCGGCCCGCGCACGGCGATCGCCTCGGTGATGTGGGCCAACAACGAAACCGGCACGCTGTTTCCGGTGTCCGATCTGGCCAGGCTCGCGCATGAGGCCGGCGCGCTGTTCCACACCGACGCCGTGCAGGCGGTCGGCAAGATCGCGATCGATCTGAAATCCGCTGGCGTCGACATGCTGTCGTTGTCCGGCCACAAGCTGCACGGCCCCAAGGGCATCGGTGCGCTTTATGTTCGGAAGGGCACACCGTTCGCGCCGCTGCTGCGCGGCGGCCCGCAGGAGCGCCGCCGGCGCGGCGGCACCGAGAACGTGCCGGGCATCATCGGGCTCGGCAAGGCGGCCGAGCTGGCGGCAAAGCATCTCGCGGACGAGCAGGGCCGCGTCCGCGCGCTGCGCGACCGGCTGGAGCAGGGCATCCTCCAGAGCGTCGGCCATTGCGTCGTGCTCGGCGACCTCGCTGCGCGGCTGCCGAACACCTCCAACATCGCCTTCCAGCATCTCGAGGGCGAGCCGATCGTCATGCGGCTGAACCAAGCCGGTATCGCCGCCTCGCTCGGCTCGGCCTGCGCCTCCGGCTCGATGGAGCCGTCGCACGTGCTCCGCGCGATGAACGTGCCGCCGGACCTGCTGCGCGGGGCTGTCCGGTTCTCGCTGTCGCGCGACACCACGGACGACGACATCGATCGCATGCTGCAGATCCTGCCCGACATCGTCGGCCGGCTGCGCGAGACCTCGCCGGCCTGTCTGCAGCATCGTCAATCGCCCTCGACGGACGCCCTTCGCCCTACGGAGCTCACGCAATGAAAGTCATGATCCGCCGCTCGCCGGAAACGGGCTTGTCGATCTACGTCCCCAAAAAGGATCTCGAGGAGCCCATCGTCGAGTCGGAGCACGAGTCCTTGTGGGGCGGCTGGATCCGCATCGCCAACGGATGGGTCCTCGAACTGCCGCAGATGGCCGCCGACACGCGGCTGCCGATCACGATCAACGCGCGCAAGCGCGGTGGCGAAGGGGACGAGTGATGAATGCGCCGCTTCCTCATATCGACATCGTCAAGCAGGCCGATGCCGAGGCCCTGCTCAAGGACGTCGTCGCCGGACTGAAGGCCGGCAAGGTCGTCCCGTTCCTCGGTCCCGCCGTGTCGGAGCAGTCCGGCGCCACGGTGCCGATGAATCCCGAAGCGCTGGCTGCGTTCTTCGGCACCAAGGTGGCGCTGCCGCGCCGAGCCAAGGGCAATGCGTGGGCTTCAGCCCAGCACATCGAGAGCACGCGCCACCGCTCGACGGTGACGGCGTTGATGGCCGAAGCCTTTGCCGCGCCCGTTGCACCGACACCGCTGCAGCAGCATCTGGCGTCGCTGCCGCTGCCGATGATCGTCGACAGTTGGTATGACGGCGCAATGCGAACCGCGCTCGCCGGGCGCGGCGATTGGGGCGAGGTGCAGGGCATCACGCGGGCCGGAATCGGCGAGGACCGCTGGTATCGCTTCTACGACGCCGCGGGCGCCGAGAGCGATCGCGAGAAGGCCGCAAGCTGGACTACGCTGCTCTACAAGCCGCATGGCGGGATCACGCCGGCCAGGAACTTCCTGATCACCGACGCCGACTATGTCGAGGTGCTGACCGACATCGATATCCAGACACCGATACCCGACACGGTCAAGGACCGGCGCACCGACCGCAGCTTCCTGTTCATCGGCTGCCGCTTCAACGACCAGTTGCTGCGCACCTATGGCCGCCAGGTGATCAAACGCTCCGGCGCCGATCACTACGTCCTGGTCGAGCCCGACTCATTGTCGAAGAACGAGCTGAAGTTCTTCATCGCCGAGCGGTTGACGCCGATCGCGATTCCGCTGGCCCGCGCGAGCGAGATCATCATCGGCGGCTGAGCGAAACCACGACACCGGAAATCGAACAGCGCGGCCGCAAGCCGCGCTGTCTTGCCGTTCGTCGTGTGTCCCAATTCGAGTCTGTAACGTTTCTAACAACGCCCGAAACGAGAGCCTTTCGCATGTTGGCAAGGCGACAGCCGCAATGATTTTGCTAAGGCGTTGATAGTTCGATGAAATGATCTTGTCCGCGGCGTGGCACGCGAGTTGCTGAACCCTAGCCCAAGGCGGTTTGCGGCTCGCCAGCAACGTTAAGGAGCGGACATGGACGCGTCAGTGCAGCACGAACAGGCGACGATACCGGACGGCGACAAGCTGAGCTCGGTGATGCAGACCATCGCGGAGCACAAGGGCTGCGGCACCTCGGGCGGCAGCGGCAAGGCGAGCTGCGGCTCGGGCGCCGGCGAGAACGACCTGCCGCCGGAGATCTGGGAGAAGGTGAAGAACCATCCCTGCTACAGCGAGGAGGCGCATCATCACTACGCGCGCATGCACGTCGCCGTCGCGCCCGCCTGCAACATCCAGTGCAACTACTGCAACCGCAAATATGACTGCGCCAACGAGTCGCGTCCGGGCGTGGTCAGCGAGAAGCTGACGCCGGAGCAGGCCGCCAAGAAGGTGCTCGCCGTCGCCTCGACCATTCCGCAGATGACCGTGCTGGGCATCGCCGGCCCCGGCGATCCGCTCGCCAACCCCGAGAAGACCTTCAAGACCTTCGAGCTGATCGCGCGCACCGCGCCCGACATCAAGCTGTGCCTGTCGACCAACGGCCTCGCGCTGCCCGACCATGTCGACACCATCGCCGGCTTCAACGTCGACCACGTCACGATCACCATCAACATGGTCGATCCCGAGATCGGCGCCAAGATCTACCCTTGGGTATTCTGGAAGCACAAGCGCTACACCGGCGTCGAGGCGGCGAAGCTGCTCACCGACCGCCAGTTGCAGGGCCTGGAGATGCTGACCGAGCGCGGCATCCTCTGCAAGGTCAACTCGGTGATGATCCCAGGGGTCAACGACAAGCACCTCGTCGAGGTCAACAAGGCGGTGAAGTCGCGCGGCGCGTTCCTGCACAACATCATGCCGCTGATCTCGTCGCCGGAGCACGGCACCGTGTTCGGTCTGACCGGCCAGCGCGGTCCGACCGCGCAGGAGCTGAAGGCGCTGCAGGACGAGTGCGAAGGCGAGATGAACATGATGCGGCATTGCCGCCAGTGCCGCGCGGACGCCGTGGGCCTGCTCGGTGAGGATCGCTCGGCCGAATTCACCACCGACAAGATCATGGCGATGGAGGTGAACTACGATATCGACAGTCGCAAGGCCTATCAGGAGGCGGTCGAGCAGGAGCGTGTCGCCAAGGTCGTGGCGAAGCAGGAAGAGCTCGCCTCGCTCGCCGGCCAGTCCAGCGACATCAAGCTCTTGATCGCGGTCGCGACCAAGGGTTCGGGCCTGATCAACGAGCATTTCGGCCACGCCAAGGAGTTCCAGGTCTACGAGCTCTCCACCGCCGGTGCCAAGTTCGTCGGTCACCGCCGTGTCGACCTGTACTGCCAGGGCGGCTATGGCGACGAGGACAGCCTGGAGACCGTCATCCGCGCCATCAACGACTGCCATGCGGTGTTCGTGGCCAAGATCGGCGGCTGCCCGAAGAGCGACCTGCTGGCCGCGGGCATCGAGCCGGTCGATCAGTTCGCGCACGAGTTCATCGAAAAGTCCGCGATCGCCTGGTTCAAGAGCTACCTCGACAGGGTGAACAGTGGCGAGATCCAGCACGTCGTGCGCGGTGACGCCGAAATTCGCCAGGGCGCCCTGATCTCGGCGGCGTGACATCAGACCCCGGCGGCGCCGTCGCGTCGCCGGGCCCCTTCGACAGGAGCCTTTGATGACCTTGAAGATCATTGCCTCGCAGTGCACGAGCTGCTCGGCCTGTGAACCCGAATGTCCGAACGTGGCGATCTCGGAGAAGAACGGCACCTTCGTGATCGATCCGAAGAAGTGCACCGAGTGCATCGGCCATTTCGACGAGCCGCAATGCGCGGCGGTCTGCCCGGTCGACAACACCTGCGTGATCGACAATTCGTTCCCGCGCTACCAGCCGCCGGCTTGAGGGAGACCGAGATGAATTTCACCCTCACGCCAGCCGCGCAGAAATTCATGCGAATGATGCTTCGAACCGACGGTACCGCGGGCTCCGGCTTCCGTCTCGCGGTGTCGCCCGGCGGCTGCTCCGGCCTTGCGGCCGATATCAGCGTGCTCGCCACGCCGCAGCCCGGTGATGCCGTGGTCGAGCGCGACGGTGTCAGGCTGTTTCTGCCGGCGGAAAGCCGCTTGCTGCTCGACGGTGTGACCATCGACTTCGCGGATACTGCGACGCAGACCGGCCTCGTGTTTCACGATCCGAAGCAGGTTTCGTGCTCGACCCACGCCTTGAAGGCGCTGGAGCACTAGGACAGCTCGCCATGCCCACCGATGCCCGGCCCAGCTCTCAGACCGCCATCGAGGACGCGTTGCTCGCCGACGCGCTGCTCGGCGGCGGCCTGCCGGAGGAGGCCGAGTATCATCTGTGGCAGGCGGGCCAGAGCTATCATCTCGACGAGGTTGCGGAGACGCATCTGAAAGAGGCGGAAGCGCTGGCGCCTGGGCATGCGGCGGTCCTGATCGGCTTCTACCGGTTCTATTTCTACAAGGGACGGCTCGCCGACGCGCTGCGCATCGCCAAGCGGTGCCTCGCCAAGGCGGCCGCCGAAAACAGCTTGCCGCCGCATTGGCGCGACGTTCGCGCCGGTCATGCCGAGTTCGGCAGCTATGACAACATGCTGCCGCGTTTCTTCATGTTCACCTTGAAGGGATACGCCTATTTGCAGATGCGCCTCGGCAATCTCGTCGAGGGACGGCTCGCGGTGCAGAAGCTGCTCGAGCTCGATCCCAGCGATAAGATCGGCGCACGCGTCCTGCTCGAGGTGGTCGACCGGGTGGAGCTCGACGATGAATGACGACATCGACGAGGCCATCGACTGGCAGGGCAACGAGATCAGTTGCACGGGCTGCGAACACGTACAGCTCAACGCATCCGGTGGCTGTCGCCTTCGGCACGCCTGCGTGCACGACCGCTACGCCCGGCGCATCGACCGCTTCTTCAACTGGAATCCGGCGCTCGCCAACGGCTATGTCAAGCATCCGCATTTCGAGGTGCGTGCGATCGCGGCGAAGCATGCCAGCCCGTTCTTTCTGCCTCCGCTGCTCGATGATTCCGAGGAGACCGTGCGCTGGAACGCAGCGCGGCGGCTGCCGAAGCGGCTGGTGTTGCGGCTGCGCCATGATCCGCATCGCGAGGTCCGCATCCGGATCGCGACGGTGCTCGATCCGGAAGACCTGATGCCGATGATGATCGACGACGATTACTACGTCCGTCTGGTCGTGGCGCGCCGCATCGTACCGTCCGTGCTGGGCCGGATGATGGGGGACCCGGAGGCCGAGGTCCGTCGCGTCGTCGCGCGGCGCATCCCGAGCGACTGGCTGCTCGGCATGATCAGCGACCCCGATCCACGGGTGCGGCTCGAGATCGCCGAGCGCCTCGCGCCTGATCTCCTCACCGCGATGCGCAAGGACGCCGACTGGCGGGTGCGTCACGAGGTTGCGAGCCGGATCGCGCTCAGCGAGCTCACCGAGTTGACGCGCGACGAGGATCCGCTGGTGCAGGAGATGGCGCGCGACCGGCTCGCGAACCGCTCCGAGGCTGCGATGGAGAAACCGGCATGAGCAACATCGTTCGTGACAGCGAGGTCGTGGAGTTGTCGGCGCCGCCGTACTTCACGTTCGGCGAGAAGGTCAAGGCCAAGCGCACGATCCGCAACGACGGCACCTACGCAGGCAAGGAAATCGGCGAGATCCTCGCGAAGAAGGGCGAGATCGGCTACGTCGTCTCGATCGGAACCTTCCTGCAGCAGTTCTACATCTACGGCGTCGAGTTTCTCGAAAGCGGAAACCGCGTCGGCATGAAGCGCAAGGAGCTCGAATCGACCGTCCCCCGCGGGGAGGCCGAGGACGAGTTGCCCCTGCCGGGAGCATACAGATCATGATCGAGCCACGCCTGCCGAAATATCAATGGGGTCAGCGTGTCAAGGCGCTGATCGACCTCGTCAATGACGGCTCGTTCCCGAACGCGCCGGCCGAGGCCAAGCTCGTTGGCGTCGGCGATATGGGTGAGATCGTGCAGGTCGGCACCCACACGGAAGCGAACATGCCGATCTATCTCGTCGAGTTCGGCGAGCAGCTCGTCGTGGGGTGTCTCGAAGAGGAGATCGTCCCGGTTGAGGTGCGATGATCCACGATGGCCGCAACCGCGCTCAAGCCCAGCTTTGTCCTGCCCGCGCATCCCAATGAGTTGGATCGCAAGCGGATCGCGCGCGCGCTGAAGTCACGCAAGCGCTACCGCTATGTCGAGCCGACAGTGTCGCCGGTCGACGAGGGTTATCACGTCCGCAGTCCTTGCTGCTCGCGCAACATCGACAAGGACGGCGGGGTGATCGACGTCGCGCTGCTGCGCCATGATCCCGCGAATGCGATGTGGAAGCTGTTCTGGAGAGATCACGCGCAGGGGACGTGGGAGCTGCACAGTCTGCATCGGCGGTTGACCGCGGCGGTCGACGAGCTGAACGCGGACCCCGAGCGGATCTTCTGGCAGTAGAGCGAAGAGGACGGGTGACATGGCATTGGCCGAACAGGAATTGAATGAGATCGCGCAGGTCCTCGAGCGACCCGACGCCGGCAGCGCGGCCTTCGGCGAGCTGCGCCGCCGCTTTCCAAGGCTGGTACTGACACGTTGTGACGCGTCCGATGTCACGGAAGCGCCGTTCCGCAGCTATCCGGCATTCGACCTGCATCTGCTCGACGCCAGCGACCACTGCGCGGGTGTGACCGATGACCTTGCCAAAGCCACCGGCCTGATCCTGGCCAAGCGGAGCTGAGCATGACCAAGCCCTATCTGGTGCATGACGCCGATCGGCAGGAGCAGGATGAAGCGGAGCTTACGCCGGTCGAGGCGAGCTTCATTCCGCTCTCTGATCCCGACATTACCACGGCGGAGATTGCCGCCGTGGACGCCGCGCTGCGCTCGCCGCGGCTGTCCTGCGGTCCGCTGGTCGAGGAGTTCGAGGCGGCATTCGCAAGCTATCTCGGGCGCAGATACGCCATTGCCGTCCCGAGCGGAACGCTTGGCCTGGTGCTGGTCCTGAAAGCGATGGGCATCGGGTCGGGCGACGAGGTGATCACGTCGTCGTATTCGTTCCGCGAGATCGCGCATGCCATCAGCATCGTCGGCGCCAAGCCGGTGTTTGCGGATATAGATTACTACTCGGGCACGCTGGGGCCAAGCAAGATCGAGGCGCGCATCACGGAGCGGACAAAGGCGATC
Organism: Bradyrhizobium sp. HKCCYLRH3097; assembly: GCF_051167875.1. Lineage (NCBI taxonomy): Bacteria > Pseudomonadati > Pseudomonadota > Alphaproteobacteria > Hyphomicrobiales > Nitrobacteraceae > Bradyrhizobium > Bradyrhizobium sp. HKCCYLRH3097. Next base: position 258,048 of record NZ_JBNPTX010000010.1, on the reverse strand, counting down.
CTGGCCGGCAACACCAACGGCCATCCGGCCAAATGGTCGGAGCTGCAGGCGATCGCGAAGACCCGCAATCTGCCTGTCATCGAGGATTCGACCGAGGCCATCGGCTCGAAATACAGGGGGGCGCTGGTCGGCACATTCGGTACGGCCGCGGTGTTCGATTTCTCGCAGCCTTTCGCGCTCACCTGTGGTGAGGGTGGCATGGTCGTCACCGACGACGTCGACATCGCGGTGGCCGTGCGTCGGCACCGTTCGCACCGGCTCGACGAGCGCGCATCGGTCGTGGTCAGCAACAGCGCGTCGCACCAGGCGGTGATGAGCGACGTGACCGCCGCGCTCGGGTTGGCGCAATTGCGGCGGATCGACGAGATCCTCGAGCGGCGCAAGCTGATCGAGCAGATCTATTACAGCGAGGTGCAGTCGTTCGAGGGCATCAAGGACCCCTATGTCGGGCCCGATGTCACCGAGGTGAACTGGTTTCTCTACCAGGTGCATCTGGGCACGCGGTTCTCGAAGTCGAGCCGGGATTCGATCGTCGAGGATCTCAGGGTCGAACAGGTCGAGGCCGTGGCCTATTCGAATCCCCTGCATCTGCAGCGGCATTATTTCGACATGGGCTATCGCCGAGGCGATTATCTCGTGACCGAGAAGGTCGCCGATCGTGTGGTGGCCCTGCCATTCCACGTGCATCTCACCAGGGATCAGATCGCCTTCATCGTTGCGACGATGAAGGACGCCTCGGTCAATGTCGGGGCGGGCGCCGCGATCTACTGAGAAGTTCTAAGTTCAAACCGAAAAGGAGAATCCAAGTGGCGACATTGACGGTAATGCCCTCCGGCAAGACGATCGAGGTGGGCGAGGGCACCACCATTCTGGCAGCGCTGCTCGGCGCCGAGGTCGAGATCCAGCACAAATGCGAGGGCCAGGCAAAGTGCGGTTCCTGCCACATCTTCCTGCAGGAGGGACGCAAGGGCGTGTCGAAGGTCACCAAGCTGGAGAACGAGAAGCTCGACACCATCGTCGGCGTCGGCTCGAAGTCTCGCCTCGCCTGTCAGGCGACCATTCTTGGCACCGAGAACGTCAAGATCGAACTCCTGGGCTTCGGCTCGGGCCTGTAACAGGAGGATCACATGGACAAATTGACGCTTCATGTCCGCTTTGCCAATGATGGCACGGTCGCCGAGATCAGCGAGCGGCCGGTCGGGCTGACGCCGCAGCAGTGGTTCGACAAGCTCAGCGAGGCCATCGGCATGAAGGCCTATCAGACCTTCGCCGGCGGCCGCGGCGTGTTCAAGGTGGCTCGTGAGCAGATCGAGGCCCTGAAGACAGCGGCTGTCTCGTGACACGGTCGGCAGCATGAGCACCGATGCGGGACAGGCGTGCCGATTCTTCGTCTCCTACACGGGCGTCAAGCTGCCGCTGCGGCTGGTGACTGCGATTGCGCCGGAGCAGCTGTCGAACCGCAACACGTTCATCCGCGGCTATTTCGATGCCGCGGGCGTGCTGACCGGGTTCGAAAAGATCGTCTATGGCGAGATCGAACTCACGCACAGCTACAGCTACCATGCCAGCGGGGCGTTGAGCCGGGCCGAGATCGTCATGCTCCACGAGGATCCGGTGACGCTGAATTTTGACGAGACCGGCGCGCCCATCGCCGGTCAGGATGCGTCGGTGAAGGAGGCCTCGTGACTGTCGCCAAGCTGATCGAGGCTCTTGCAAGCATGCCGAAGGACGCTATCGTGCTGATGGACAGCGGCGGCGGATTGTCGCGTGTCGATGCGCTTCAGCTTGTGGACGAGCAGGGCCCGGGCGCTCCGGCCGAGGTGATCCTGCAGCCGAGCTTGGATGAGTAGAGGGCGGACTGGTCGGATGGCGGACGCTGGGACTTCAGAGACCGGAACTCCGGACGCAGGGCCGGTCGCGACCCCCTATGAGCGGATCGGCGGAGCGGTTGTCGTGGACCGTCTCGTCGAATCCTTCTACCACCGAATGGATACGCTGCCGGAGGCCAAGGGCATCCGCGACATGCACGGCCGCAATCTCGGGCCGATCAAGCACATCCTGAAGCGCTATCTCTCCGAATGGCTGGGCGGCCCCAAGCTTTATTCGCCCGAGAAGGGCCATCCGCGGCTGCGCCAGCGTCACATGGGCTTTGCCATCGGCAATGCCGAGCGCGACGCCTGGCTGCTGTGCATGCGCGGCGCGCTCGAGGAGACTGTCAGCGACGTCAAGGCCCGTCAGGATGTCGACGCCGCCATGACCAAGCTCGCCGACTGGATGCGCAACCACGCCGGCAACCCGCACGATGCTCGGGCCGCGCGGCCGTGAGCCTGCGGTGACGTCATCGCGAGGAGACGAAGGCGACGAAGCAATCCAGAGTCGCCCGCGTTACCCTGGCTTGCTTCGCTGCGCTCGCAATGACGGAGAGGGCGTGACACGTAGGCTGGACCAAGCGAAACGCGCCCACCGGCGGTCTCGCCTGCAAGATGGACCAGAAAAAGATGGACCAGAAAGGTGGGCACGGCGATCTTCCGACGGTGCAATTCACTGCCGTCCGTGGCGCCTTTGCCGACCTTACGCAATCCAGCTAATACAACGGCACGCCGAAGAAGGTCTCGTCGTCGCCGCCCCAGGCGCGGTGCAGCGCCAGGGCGTTCTGCCATTGCATCATCTCGACCTCGCTGGCATTGCGATGCGTGATTCTGCCGTCCGGCACCTCGGCAAGCAGAAAAGGCTTGCCGTTGCGGATGAAGCGGTTGAGATCCTTGGTGTCGTTGGGGCGCACGACGCAACGTGGCCGCTCGTCGATCAGGATGGTGGTCGGCAGCATCGCGGTGCTCTCACTCCATCGGATTGTCAATCGGCCGGCGGTCCCATGTCGTCGTCGGCTTTCTTCTTCTTTTTCTTGTCGGTCTTGGCGAGCGCATAGGCGCCGGCGTTCTTCAGCGTGATCGGCGGCTGCCCGACGACATATTGCGAGATCCACGCCAGGGTCCGGTCATGTGCCAGCGCAGCTGCAGATTCATCATAGGTCTCGCCGTCACCGTCGAACGCATGCGCGGCATTCGGATAGGAGAACGCGCTGACCTCGGGATGATAGGCGCGGAACATGGTCACCTCCGCGAACGGCACGACGATGTCGGCCTCGCCGAAATGGAGCAGCGTCGGAATCTTGCGCTTGGCGCCGGCCGCGTTGACGACACCGGTCGCGTAGTAGCTCACTGCGCAGGCCACGCCGGAGACGCGGTTGGCCGCGTCATAGGCGAGACCGCCCCCGGCGCCGAAGCCGACCACCGCCACCTTGCCGCAGTCCTTGACGCTGTCGACCGTTGACTGGATCTCGGCGAGCAGCGGTGCGGCCGGATCCGGCACGCTCTCGGCCGGCTCGCCCTCCGTTGCCGCTTCGATCGCGGTGGGAGGCGACAGCTCCGGCGCGATCACGACATAGCCGCTCGCGGCGAAAGTATCGGCGACCTTGCGTAGTTTGCCGGCAGCGTCGGCGCCGTCCGGCAGGACGACGATCGCCCCCTTTGGCGCGTCGGCGGGATCGGCACGAAACGCCTGAAAGGTATGGCCGTCGCTGGCGGTCAGCTTGATCGTGCTCGCCGTAGGCATGTGATGCTCCTGCTTCGTTGCGCGGTTGGCGCGCGTTACAACAAACCCAGCTCCAGGGCGGTCTCTTCGGACATGCGCGACTTGTCCCATGGCGGCTCGAAGACAAGGGTGACCTTGACCGACACCACACCGTCGACGGCCTGTACGGCGTCCTCCACCATTCGGACGATCTCGCTTGCGACCGGACAGCCGGGCGCCGTCAGGGTCATGTCGATCTCGACCGCGCCGCCGCCCTCGTGCGCGATTCGATAGACCAGCCCGAGATCGTAGACGTTCACCGGAATCTCCGGGTCATAGACCGTTCGCAACGCTGCAATCACGCTCTCGGCTGCACTCTGGGAGCCGGTCGCTACGGCGTTCTGCGCCGGGGAAGGAGGGGGCGGGGCGTGCATGGTCATCATGCGTTGGTTCCTCTCATGATCCTGGTTCGCACCGGGGGATGGTCGTTGGAATTCGAGTCATGTTTCGCTCATGCATGGCGTCGCCTCATTCCGAACCGAGCCCCTCGGCCAGCGCGGCGACGACCGGCCATCCGACGGCGCCGGTGGGATCGAGTCGCCGCAGCGCCGCGAGCATTTCGGCTGCTCCGTCGGAATCAGTCTTGCGCAGATGGATGAAGGCTAGGGCCTTCAGCGTGTAGAGCGCGAAGCGGCCGGCGCCATCCGGCAGCGGATCATGCGGCGTCCAGTGCCGCCAATCCCGTGGCCAGCCGGCCTGGCGCGCCGCTTCCGCAAGGCCCAGCTCGGCGACCGCCTCTGCCTCGTCGAGATGGCCTTGATAGGTGTGAATCTTGTACAGACAGAAGTAGGTCGGAAGCTGCTGCGGAGCGGCCGCCAGCGCCTGGCGAAACAGCCGATCCGCCTGCGCGTGGTCGCGGCGATACGCCGCCACGCCCTGTTGCAAAAGCGCATCGATCTCTTGCGGCAGATCGCCGAAGTTGATCGTGTCGGGTTCGCTGACGAGTTCGAGCATCTGCATTGACCTCGATCAAATCACTGCAAGACGCGGACCGTTTTCGCGCGGGTGCAGCAGCGCCGGAGCCGGTACGAGGCGGGCGGAAGAGCGGGCCGATGTTGGATTTTGCACGTCGCCTCTTCGCTCCGCCGCGGCCGATGTCGGAAAGACGACGCAACGCTTGGCGAATTGGCGTGGACGCGTCGTCAGATGCCGGCGAGACGGCGATTGCGGCGAGCAAATCACTGGTTCGGAGCTTGCATGAGGCCTTCATCAATCCAGCGGGAGTGGCAGCGATGGCGATGGCAGCAACGGACATCGAGCGTCTGATCAAGGAGGCGTTCCCGGATGCCGTCGTCGTGATCGAGGATCTGGCGGGCGATGGCGACCATTATTCGGCGCGCGTCACCTCACAGGCTTTCGCCGGGAAGAGCCGGGTGCAACAGCATCAGATGGTCTATTCGGCTCTCAAGGGCCAGATGGGCGGCGTGCTGCATGCGCTGGCGCTCGAGACGTCATTGCCGAAATGATCGTTGCGGCCGGGCTGATCGGTCGCATTCAGGGAAAGGATCCAGTCTATGTCGACATCCGAACGCATTCAGAAGCTGATCGACAGCAATGACATCGTGCTGTTCATGAAGGGCGTGCCGGCGGCGCCGCAATGCGGCTTCTCCGCCGCGGTGGCACAGATCCTGGCCAAGCTCGACGTGGCCTACGAGAGCGTCAACGTGCTCGCCGATCCCTTCATCCGCGAGGGCATCAAGGAGTTCTCCAACTGGCCGACCATTCCGCAGCTCTATGTGAAGGGCGAATTCGTCGGCGGCTGCGACATCGTGCGCGAGATGTTCCAGGCCGGTGAGCTCGCGACCCTGCTCGCCGACAAGGGTATCAAGGCGTCTGCGTCATGAGCGATGCCGATGTCGCCGAGGCGGATGACGCATTCGAGATTCCGCAGCTCTACAAACATCACGCCTTCGTCTGCCTGACGCAGCGCCCGCCCGGGCATCCGCGCGGCAGCTGCGGCGCGCTCGGCGTGCAGCCGCTGTGGGACCGGCTGACCAAGACCATCGAGGCGCAGCGGTTGACGGATATCGGCGTCACCGCCGCCGGCTGCTTCGGCTTCTGCAGCGCCGGACCGATGATGGTGGTCTATCCGGACGGCGTCTGGTATCGACCGACCAAGCCGGAGGATATCGACGAGATCGTCGAATCCCACTTCAAGCAGGGCAAGCGTGTCGATCGCCTGGTCATGGTGTTGAAGCGCTGAGCTTGCAGAATGGAGCCGCTCAACGCGGCTCCGGACAAGGTGTCGACCCATCCGGACGCGTGCAGCCCTGGACATCCTCCAGACCGTCGCCCTGCCGAAGCAGCGAGATGACGGGTTCACGATCGAAGCCGGCGCAGCACCGGCCGCCGGCTTCGATCAATGGCCGGCGGATCAGCAGCGGATCCTCGAGCATCAGGTCGATGGCCGCGACGGCTTCGATCGTCTCTGGCTCGATCTCTCCCGATCTCACGCGCGGCGAGGCCGGATTGAACCAGGCCCAGACGGGGGTCCCGGCGAAATATGTGCGCAGCCGCTCGCCCGTCCAGGGTTCGGTCAAGAGGTTCCTGGCGATGACATCGTGGCCTGCTCGCGTCAGCATCAGCTTCTGCCGGGCGTTGGTGCCGCAGCCCGGCTTCTCGTAGAAGACGACGGTCGTCACGTCAGGCACCGCCGAGCTGGACCAGCTGCGCGCCGCCGGCGCGGCCGAGAATGGTGTCGACCTTCTTGCGCACCGCCTCGATCGTGAGCGGCTTGACCACGGCGCCATGCGCGCCGGCCTTGAGACCTTCGATCGCGATCGCCTCGTCGGCCTTGGCGGTCACGATCAGAATGCGCACGCCCTTGAACTTCGCCAGGATCTCGCGGACGAGCTCGGGGCCGCGTTGCTTCAGGAAGGAAACCCCGAGCAGCACCACGTTCGGTGCCAGCCAGTCGACGCCCTTCTCGTACGCCTCCTCCGGCGTCGCCAATTCGTGGGTCTCGATTTCATCGTGCAACATGAACTGCAGGGCCGCGCGCGTGATCTCGTCGTCGTCGATCACGAACACGCGCCGCTGGTCCACTGCCTTGGCCGTCTCCACTCCGATCTGCATTGCATCCTCCTCAACGTTGTCAGCGTCTGTGCCGCAGGGCTGCAGAGGGGATCTAGCAAATCTCGTTCCGGGCACCGCCCGGCTGAAAAGCTACCGCTGTTGTGTCGTTTCGGACAGCGCCGCGCGTCGTCGCATCTTGCGAAGCATTCCGATGTCGGGTTTGCAACAACTCGCAATCGCGCCCGGATTGCTCCGCATCTCCTTTAAAACATGATCGTTTTGGCCCTGTGCGCGTGCTGGCACAGCCGTTGCAAAACCGGGTTCAGGCAATGGTTGAGGGCTGAGTGCACGCCGACGCTCCGGACGAGCGATGCTCTCCTTCCCAACAACCCGTCTGCCGGTTCGGACACACAGAGGACGCGGTCACGCCTCGCGAGCAGCGCGGGCGCGACATTGGCAATCGGTTGATGGAGAGCAGAATGTCATCACTTCGACAAATCGCATTCTACGGCAAGGGCGGCATCGGCAAATCGACGACGTCGCAGAACACGCTCGCGGCGCTCGCCGAGATGGGTCATCGGATCCTAATCGTCGGCTGCGACCCCAAGGCGGATTCGACCCGCCTGATCCTGCACGCCAAGGCGCAGGACACGATCCTGAGCCTGGCCGCTGCCGCGGGCAGCGTCGAGGACCTCGAGATCGAGGAGGTCATGAAGGTCGGCTATCGCGACATCCGCTGCGTCGAGTCCGGCGGTCCGGAGCCGGGCGTCGGCTGCGCCGGCCGCGGCGTCATCACCTCGATCAACTTCCTGGAGGAGAACGGCGCCTACGAGGACATCGACTACGTGTCCTACGACGTGCTCGGCGACGTCGTGTGCGGCGGCTTCGCGATGCCGATCCGCGAGAACAAGGCGCAGGAAATCTACATCGTGATGTCCGGCGAGATGATGGCGATGTATGCCGCCAACAACATCTCCAAGGGCATCCTGAAATATGCGAATTCCGGCGGCGTGCGCCTGGGCGGCCTGGTCTGCAACGAGCGTCAGACCGACAAGGAGCTGGAGCTGGCGGAGGCTCTCGCCAAGAAGCTCGGCACCCAGCTGATCTACTTCGTGCCGCGCGACAACATCGTGCAGCACGCCGAGCTGCGCCGCATGACCGTGCTGGAATATGCGCCGGATTCGGTCCAGGCCGGGCACTACCGCTCGCTGGCGCAGAAGATCCACAACAACGGCGGCAAGGGCATCATCCCGACCCCGATCACGATGGACGAGCTCGAGGACATGCTGATGGAGCACGGCATCATGAAGGCCGTCGACGAAACCCAGATCGGAAAGACTGCCGCCGAACTCGCCGCAACGGCTTAAGCAGTCTTGGTACCGGCCTTCCTCCCGTCGGAAGGCCGGTACCTCATCGCATGTCCCGTCGGCGCGCGGCAGGGGATCAAGCTATGACCATCGCAATCGTGGGCGTCTCGGAGTCCGTCGCTGCCGGCCTGCAACCGTCGCCGCGCAACGGCTCCTGCGAAGAGAACGCGCGGCATCACGGCCGCCAGATTTACCGCCTGCTGACCGGCGTCGATCCCGACGAGGCGCTGATCGACAGTGACATCGGTTTCGATCGTCACGTCATCGCATCCGTTCTCGCCGTTTCAGCGATGGAGCATGGCGCGCTGGCGGAGCGCGCGGGGCTTTCGACCGTCGAACTGATCGCACTGCTGGCGCAGTTGTTTCCGGCAGCCTCGATCGACTCCTCATGGCTGCCGATCACCGGGGCCGTGGCCGCGCCGGACGAGGACGAAATCACGATGGTGCGCGATCTGCTCGCCGCGCAGCGCTCCACGGACGGCGAGGTAGGCCGCTGGCTCGCGGCCATGGTGGCGCGTCGCGCGATGGAGCCCAACCATCTCTGGGAAGACCTGGGCCTGCGCGAGCGCTCCGAATTGTCGCGCCTGCTGATGCGCCACTTCGCGCCGTTGGCGAGCCGCAACACCAGCAACATGCGCTGGAAGCGCTTCTTCTACCGCATGCTGTGCGAGGATGATGGCTTCGTGATGTGCACGACGCCGGTCTGTACCCAGTGCAACGACTTCCAGCTCTGCTTCGGCGAGGAGAGCGGCGAGAGCCGGATGGCCGAACGGCGGCGCGAGGTGGCGCTGCAGGAGGCGGCGGGCGCCGCGATGTGAGTTCGAGGACCGTGATGATGTTGATGGACAGCCAGCTTGGATCCCCGTGCAACTCCGACGGCGGACGTTGTCCTCAGGCGGAGACCTGCGAAGCTGGCGAGATCCTGATGCGTCGATGCGAGGACGCGCTGCGCCGGGCCGGGTTGCGCCCCACCCAGCAGCGTCAGCAACTGAGCCGGATTCTGTTCGGCGGCGGTGACCGCCACATCACCGCCGACGCGCTCTATGCCGCAGCCGTTGCTTCGGGCATGAAGATCTCGCAGGCCACCATCTACAACACGCTCAACCAGTTCGTGGAGCTGGGCCTGCTGCGCCAAATTGGCGTGGACGGCTCGAAATCGTTCTTCGACACCAATACGACCGTGCACCCGCACTTCTTCTACGAGGACGAAGGCGCGCTCGTCGATGTGCCCGGACAGGTCGCGTTCGAGCAGATGCCCGAGCCGCTGCCGGGTTATGGCATGGAGCGGATCGACATCGTCATTCATCTGCGCCGCAGGCGTCACGCCTGACGGCAGCGCAGGTCGCCACGCGGTCCAGGCGCTGCGCGGGCATGTCTCTCTGCGTCGACGTTCGACGTTCGATGTCCGACGCTGTTACGAATCCGACAATTCGGGGCGTTGGAAAAACAATCAGATATTCAATTGGTTGGCGTGGTGTCCGGCGGTGGCATGGCCGTTGCTGAGTGAATGGCAGGCCGCAACGGAGCGTCGTGCTTCTGGCGGCCGCACACAGGTTGCGACGGAGCGAGTGAATGCCAGACGTCTCCGGACAGCGCGGGTCTAGGAATGCCCGAGATGCCGGCTCTGCCCACGGGGGCACAGCCTCGGGGAGCCCGATGCCCCGGGTCATCCTCAACGATACCACGCTCCGCGACGGCGAACAGGCGCCGGGCGTCGCCTTCGCCCTCGGCGAGAAGGTCGCGATCGCTCGTGCGCTCGCCCGTGCCGGCGTTCCCGAGATCGAGGCCGGCACGCCGGCGATGGGGGCCGACGAGATCGCGGCGATCAGGGCGATCGTCGAGGCCGGTCTGCCCGCGACCATCATCGGCTGGTGCCGGATGCGCGAGGCGGATGTCGATGCGGCGATCGCGGCCGGCGTCTCGATGGTGAATGTCTCCATCCCGACATCCGACGTGCAGATCGCCGCCAAGCTCGGCGGCAGCCGCAGCGCCGCGCTGGAGCTGCTCAAGCGCGTGGTCGGCTATGCGCGAAGCCGCGGACTGGCCGTTGCCGTCGGCGGTGAGGATTCGTCGCGCGCCGATGTCGGCTTTCTCGCCGAGGTGATCGCGACCGCGAAGTCGCTCGGTGCCCGACGCTTCCGCGTCGCCGATACACTGAGCGTGCTCGATCCCGACGCGACGTCAGCCCTGGTCGGCGCCTTGCGTGCGACCACGGACCTGGAGATCGAGTTTCACGGCCATGACGATCTCGGTCTTGCCACCGCCAACACGCTGGCGGCGGTCAAGGCGGGCGCGACCCATGCGTCGGTCACCGTGATCGGCCTCGGCGAGCGTGCCGGCAATGCCCCGCTGGAAGAGGTCGCGGTCGCGCTGCGGCAGCTCTACCGGCGCGAGACCGGCATCGTGCTGGCCGAGCTCGATCACGTCGCCAATGTCGTGGCGGCCGCCGCGGCACGCGCCATTCCACTCAACAAGGCCATCGTTGGCGAGCACGTCTTCACCCATGAATCCGGCATTCACGTCGACGGCCTGCTGAAGGATCAGCGCACCTACCAGGCGCTCGATCCGGTACTGTTCGGCCGCTCCAATCGGATCGTGATCGGGAAGCATTCCGGGCTGTCGGCGATCACCTCGTTGCTGTCGGATTTGCGGCTGCCGGCGAGCGCCGACCAGGCCCAGCGCATCCTGGCGCGGGTGCGCAGGCATGCCGTCGCTCACAAGGGGCCGGTGCCGAAGGAGGCCGTTGCGGCCATCTGGCGCGAAGTCTGCGATCACCCGCTGGCGAGCTTTGCCTGATCATGAGCGACATCGTCGATACCCCCATTGCAGAGCCGATCGTCGTCGAGGCGAGCCGGCCTTCGCTGCTTCGCCTGATCCGCGAGGACATTGCGTGTGTCCGCTCGCGCGATCCGGCGGCGCGCAGCGAAATCGAGACACTGCTGACCTATCCCGGCATTCACGCGCTGATCTGGCACCGCCTGGCGCATCGGCTGTGGATCCGCGGCTGGCGTTTTCCGGCGCGCTTGTTGTCGTGGCTCGGACGTTTCCTGTCGAATGTCGACATTCATCCGGGCGCCGAAATCGGCCGCCGCTTCTTCATCGATCATGGCGCCTGCGTCGTGATCGGCGAGACCGCGGAGGTCGGCGACGATGTCACGTTGTATCACGGCGTCACCCTGGGAGGTACGTCGTGGTCGCCAGGCAAGCGGCATCCGACGCTGGACAGCGGTGTCGTCGTCGGCGCCGGCGCCAAGATTCTCGGACCGATCACCATCGGTCCGCGGACCCGCGTCGGTGCCAACTCCGTCGTCATCCAGAGCACGCCGCCCGACGTCACGGTGGTCGGGATCCCCGCCAAGGTGGTGCGGCCTGAGTTCACCCATCGGCGGACCGTCGGACGGATCGATCTGGACCATCATTTGATGCCTGATCCGGTCGGTGAAGCCCTTTCCGTGATGCTGGACCGGATCGAATTCCTCGAGGCGCAGCTCGCTCACACCAGGCAGAGGATGCGTCAGGGACCGCCGCCTCCGGCGCCGACCTCTCTCTGCGAGGTTGATCCGATTTCGAGTCAAGGAGCAAAGCAATGACTGCGGCAACGCCGAACGTTCTGGACGAACTGAAGAAGACCTCCGCGGCCGAGGAGTTCTTCAAGCTGCTCGGTGTCGACTACGATCCCAAGGTGCTCAACGTCTGCCGGCTGCATATCCTCCGCCGGATGGGGCAGTACCTCGTCAGCGAGGACTTCTCCGGCGTTTCCAGTGAGGACGTCGCAGCCCGCTGCAAATCGTTCCTGGAGCAGGCCTATCAGGACTTCCTCGTCTCGACGCCGCTCGATCAGCGGGTGTTCAAGGTGCTCAAGGAGGCGGTGGCGCCGCCGAAGCCGGCTCCAAAGCCGTTCGTGTCGCTGACGACGCTCAAGTAGCGCATGAACTGACGATCGCTCCCACCAGCGCCGCCAGCACGACTGGCGGCGCTTCTGCGTTCAAGCGAGCCGTGCGCTTTCAAGTTCCTGTCGCATTCCCGACGCGTGTTGCTTGCGACGTGTCGGACCTCGTCGGCGAGTTTTCAGAAGCAGATCGGGTTCATGCGCCAAGGTGTTGAATCCGTGCCAATAATCATCGCGGCCGAAACTGGTACGACAATTGCTGTCCTGATCGCAGGACTACACACCCGGAGTGATCGCATGCATATCGTCGTCTGCATCAAGCAGGTTCCGGACTCCGCGCAGATCCGCGTTCATCCGGTGACCAACACCATCATGCGCCAGGGTGTGCCGACCATCATCAACCCTTACGACCTGTTTGCGCTCGAGGCGGCGCTGCAACTGCGCGACAAGTTCGGCGGCGAAGTGACGGTGCTGACCATGGGACCGCCGTCCGCCGAGGACTCGCTGCGCCGGGCGCTGACCTACGGCGCCGACCGCGCCGTGCTGCTGACCGATCGCTTCTTCGCTGGCGCCGATACGCTGGCAACCACCTATGCGCTGGCGACAGCCATTCGCAAGGTCAGCGAGACCTTTGGCGCGCCCGACATCGTGTTCACCGGCAAGCAGACGATCGACGGCGACACCGCCCAGGTCGGCCCGGGCATCGCCAAGCGGCTGGGCCTGCTGCAACTGACGTACGTGGCGAAGATCCGCGAGGTCGATCCTGTCGCGCGCACCATCGAAGCCGAGCGCCGCTCCGAGGGGGGCGTTCAAGTGCTGAAGACCAAGCTGCCGTGCCTGGTGACGATGCTGGAGGCGACCAACGAGATCCGCCGCGGCGCCATGGCCGATGCGCTCCGTGCGGCGCGCGCTCAGATCGTCACCTGGAGCGCCAAGGACGCCGGCGTCGAGGACATCTCGAAGTGCGGCTTGAAGGGCTCGCCGACCATCGTGAAGCGGGTCTTCGCGCCGTCGGCCCGGGCGGAGAAGGCAACCATGGTCGACTTCTCGAACCGCGCGCCGGCCGACGCCCTGATCGAGGAATTGTTCAAGCGGCAGCCGAAGCTCGAAGCCGAGCTGACGACGTCAGCGCACGGCTTCTGATCCAGACGGCTTTTGACGGACCAAGGGACGACGATCATGAGCGAACCCACCAAAGCACCGCCCGCCGCAGCCGGTCGCGCCGCGACCAAGAAGGAGCTGCCCGAGCATTTCAAGGCCTACAAGCACGTCTGGGTGTTCATCGAGCAGGAGCGCGGCCAGGTCCACCCGGTATCCTGGGAGCTGATGGGCGCCGGACGCAAGCTCGCCGACAAGCTGAAGGTCGATCTCGCGGCCGTCGTGATCGGTCCTCCCGGAGAAGCCGTGCAGCACGCTGCCGCGGAGTCGTTCTGCTATGGCGCCGATCTCGCCTACATCGTCGCGGACGGCGTTCTCACCGACTATCGCAACGAAGCCTACACCAAGGCGCTGACCGACGTCGTCAACACCTTCAAGCCGGAGATCCTGCTGCTCGGCGCCACCACGCTCGGCCGCGACCTCGCCGGCTCCGTCGCGACAACGCTGCTCACGGGTCTGACCGCCGACTGCACCGAGCTCGACGTCGATGCCGACGGCTCGCTGGCCGCGACGCGTCCGACCTTCGGCGGCTCGCTGCTCTGCACGATCTACACGCTGAACTATCGGCCGCAGATGGCCACCGTCCGCCCGCGCGTGATGCCGATGCCGGACCGCGTCGAGAAACCCGCCAGTCGCATCATCGAGCACAAGCTCGGTCTCGTCGAGGAGGACATCGTCACCAAGGTGCTGTCCTTCATTCCGGATCGCGATTCCGCCAAGTCCAATCTCGCCTATGCCGACATCGTCGTGGCGGGCGGGCTCGGGCTTGGCTCGCCGGAGAACTTCCAGCTCGTCAAGGGGCTCGCCGCGGTGCTCGGCGCCGACTTCGGCTGCTCGCGGCCGCTGGTGCAGAAGGGCTGGGTGACCTCGGATCGCCAGATCGGCCAGACCGGCAAGACCATTCGGCCCAAGCTCTACATCGCCGCGGGCATCTCCGGCGCGATCCAGCATCGGGTCGGTGTCGAGGGCGCCGACCTGATCGTTGCCATCAACACCGACAAGAACGCGCCGATCTTCGACTTCGCGCATGTCGGCATCGTCACCGATGCGATCCGGCTGCTGCCCGCGCTGACGGAGGCATTCCGCGCGCGTCTGTCGCCGCATTCGCGCGATCGCATCGCAAGCTAGGCACCAGAGAGGGAGCAGGGCAATGATCGAGGAACGTTTCGACGCGATCGTCGTGGGTGCCGGCATGGCCGGTAATGCGGCTGCGCTGACCATGGCCAAGCGCGGCATGAAGGTGCTGCAGCTCGAGCGCGGCGAGTATTCCGGCTCCAAGAACGTGCAGGGCGCGATCCTCTACGCCGACATGCTGGAGAAGCTGATTCCGGACTTCCGCGAGGAAGCGCCGCTGGAACGCCATCTGGTCGAGCAGCGCTTCTGGATGCTCGACGACAAGTCGCATGTCGGCCTGCACTACAAGTCGGACGACTTCAACGAGGAAAAGCCGAACCGTTACACGATCATCCGCGCCCAGTTCGACAAATGGTTCTCGTCCAAGGTCAAGGAGGCTGGCGCCACCGTGCTGTGCGAGACCACCGTGACCGAGCTCGCGCAGGATGCCTATGGCAAGGTGATCGGCGTCAGAACCGATCGGCGCGATGGTGAGATCCATGCCGACGTCGTCGTGCTGGCCGAGGGCGTCAACGGCCTGCTCGGAACCCGCGCCGGCCTGCGCGAGCGGCCGAAGCCGGAGAACGTCGCTCTCGCGGTCAAGGAGATGCACTTCCTGCCGCGCGAAACGATCGAGGCGCGCTTCAACCTGAAGGGCGACGAAGGGGCCGTCATCGAGGCCGTCGGCACGATTTCCCGCGGCATGACCGGCATGGGCTTCATCTATTCCAACAAGGAGTGCATTTCGCTCGGCATCGGCTGCCTCGTCTCCGACTTCCAGAAGACCGGCGAGACGCCATACGGCCTGCTCGAGCGGTTCAAGCAGCATCCGTCGGTGGCGCCGCTGATCGAGGGGTCGGAAGTCAAGGAGTACTCGGCGCACCTGATTCCCGAGGGCGGCTACAACGCGATCCCGCAGCTCTGCGGCGATGGCTGGGTGGTGGTCGGCGATGCCGCCCAGCTCAACAATGCCGTCCACCGCGAGGGATCCAATCTCGCGATGACCTCCGGCCGCATCGCCGCCGAGGCGATCTTCCAGGTGAAGTCGCGCCGCGATCCGATGACCAAGGAGAACCTCGCGCTCTACAAGAAGATGCTGGAGGACTCCTTCGTCATCAAGGACCTGAAGAAATACAAGGACATGCCGGCGCTGCTGCACAACCAGTCGCAGAACTTCTTCCTGACCTATCCGCAGCTCGTCTCCAAGGCGATGCAGAACTTCGTGCGCGTCGACGGCACGCCGAAGAAGGAGAAGGAAAGCAGCACCGTGCGCTCCTTCGTGAATGCAAGGTCATGGACCGGCCTGTTCGGTGACGCCTTCAGGTTTGCTCGGGCGTGGCGATGATTGGTGAATGAACGAAACAGCTCAGGCGAGGGAGATCAGACATGAGCACGGACGTCGCAGTCAGGGTCGAAGACAAGCTGTTCTATAATCGCTATCAGGTCGATCCCGGCCGGGCCCATATCAAGGTCCGTCCGCATACCACGCCGACGCCGCAGTTGAAGGCGCTTCTCAAGGCCTGCCCGGCACGCTGCTACGAACTCAACGACAAGGGCCAGGTCGAGATCACGGTCGACGGCTGCATCGAATGCGGCACCTGCCGGGTCATCGGCGAGGCCAGCGGCGACATCGAGTGGAGCTATCCGCGCGGCGGCTACGGCGTGCTGTTCAAGTTCGGCTGACGCCGTCGGATCATGCCGTCGACGGGGTGCCGCAAACGCAGCGCCGGATCATCAATCCTGTATTGTGTTTGATATAGGTCATTGAGTTCTGGCACGCGTTCTGTTTACATTGAGCAGCAGCAACGAGGCTGCAACGGATGAGGAACAGCACGTGAAGCTGAGCGCACGAAATGTCTTACCGGGACGAATCATCTCGGTTGAAAAGGGAACGACCACCGCCCACGTCAAGGTGGAGCTCGCCCCGGGACTGACAGTCTTCTCGGCGATCACCAACGAGGCGGTGGACGAACTCGCGCTTGCCGTCGGCGACAGCGTCTCCGCCGTCATCAAGTCGTCGGATGTGATGATCGGCAAATAGAAGCGTGGCGCCGAATTGCTGCGCCGATCAGCCGCGCGACGCCTGTCGCGCGCGCAGGTCGAGCCACCAGGTTTCCATCGCGGAAAGCGACGGCTGGAGCAGCGTGCCGAAATCGCCCGCAAAGGTCCGCCAGTCGTCGATGCATTTCTGCGGCACGGCCGTCAGCACCGGAATCCCCGACGTGATTGCGTCGGCCAGCTCGCCGCGCAACCCGCTTCCGGAAGCCTCCTGCTTGGAGAACTTGTTGATCACGATGAGGTCGGCATGGGCCGCGATGGCGCGGTGAACGGCCATGCCGGCTTCGGCAAGGCCTGCGGTGTCGAGCTTGCAGGCTGTCGATCCGGTGCCGAGGTCCTGACAGATCGAGATCGTGTCGCCATTGGCGAGATCGATCACGTCCATTCCGCTTTTCTTGCCGACTTCGTCTCTCGTATTGCGCTGAACGATGCCGCCGACGCGGACGCCCCGTTGCAGCAGCTCCTGGGCAAAGGCGTCCAGCAAGGCATCGGCGTCGTCGCCCGGTCCGTAGAGAATGGCGGCGAGACGGGGCTGATTGGGCTCGGCGGAAGCAGGAAGATCGTGCGGGATCATGCGGGGCCTGGCGATCGGGGGCGGGCGGCGACCAGGGTTTATATAGAGGATGCAGCCTGTGGAGAAAGAGCAGATGTCGCGCGCGCCGACCACCGCTACGCACCATGATCTGGAAGCGCTGCTCCGCGACGATGTCCCCTATGGCGACCTGACGACGGAGACGCTCGGGATCGGCGCCGAGCCGGGCCTGATGCACTTCGCTGCGCGCGGCCGCATGGTATTGGCCCTGGCCGAGGACGCGGCGGCCTTGATCGAGCTCACGGGCTGCCATGTCGAATTGTTCGCCGGCAGCGGAATGGTACTGGAGGAGGGGGCTCCGATCCTCCGTGCAGAGGGCACGGCGGCCGGCCTGTTGCGGAGCTGGAAGGTGGCGCAGACGCTCATCGAGATCTGGTCAGGCGTCGCCACCGGGGCGGCTGCGATCGTCGGCGCGGCGCGCGCGATCAGGCCTGGCATTGTGGTCGCCTGCACGCGCAAGAACGTCCCCGGAACCAAGCCGTTCGCCGTTGCCGCGGTGAAGGCGGGTGGCGCGGTGATGCATCGGCTCGGCCTGTCGGAGTCGGTGCTGGTGTTTCCGGAACACCGGGCGTTTCTCGGCGATGCGCCGCTTGCCGATGTCGCCGAGCGGTTGCGGCGGAGCGCGCCGGAGAAGCGGCTCGTGATCGAGGTCACCACGGTCGAGCAGGCCGTCGCCGCCGCCGTGGCCGGCTTCGACGTCATCCAGGCCGAGAAATTTTCGCCTGCCGACATCGCTGCGCTGACGGAGCGTATCGCCATCAGCGCGGCGCTGCCGCGGCGGCCGATCATTGCGGCCGCGGGTGGCGTGAATGCGCAGAACGCCGCTGCCTATGCTGCGGCGGGGGCAGACGTGCTGGTCACCTCGGCGCCCTACCTCGCGCGTCCCTGCGACGTGCAGGTGCGGATCAGCCCTGCCTCGGCCACGGCCACGGCTTGACCGCACGACCCGGCTACTGTGGGTGCCGCGGAGCGGCGCGCTTCTGGCGGTTGGCTCGCCATTCCATGAATTCACGGAACAGCCGGGGATCGGCCGATACGCCGCTAGCCTGCAGATCGTTGGCCTGTGCGTTCGCCCCCAGCATCTGGGGAGGCGGCGTATTGCGATCGAGCCAGTCCTGTGCCGTCTTGAACCGTGTCCAGCCGGCGATCGGCGCCAGCGGCGCCACCTCCTGCCATTTCGGGTGGTATGGCGGCCGTTGCAGCGTCTGCATGTTGCTGAAGAAGGCTTCGACCAGCAGAGACAGCCGGCGGTGACGGTCGCTGCCGGCCGGCCAGTTGAACGACGCCAGCACGGCCTCGGCCGCGATCGTGTTCACCGGCGCCGAGGCGCCGACGAGGTTCGGATAGTCCTCGGCGGACAATTGCGCCGGCAGATAGTCGTCGTGCAGAGCCTTGTCGTAGTCGACGGGCACCAGATGCAGATTGGGATCGCTGACCTGACTCAGCCATTGCACCGGCTTGCCCTCGACCGTGATGATGGCGTCTATGTCGCCCCTGCGCAGCATGTCCAGCGCCAGCCGCGGCTCGATATAGAGCAGATGTGGCCTGATCCCGAGGCGCTCGAACACGTTGATCGAGGTGACGAAGGTGCCGCCGTCGGGCAGGTCGACGGCGATGGTCTTGCCGTCGAGCTCGCTCAGGCTGGCGATCGATCTCGGCGCCAGCACGTGCATCTCCTCGTTGAACAGCTTGGTGACATAGACCAGTTGTTCGCGGATGTTGTTGGCGAAGTCCTTGCGCTCGAGAAAGGCCAAGGTGTCCTTGCGGATGATGCCGGCGTCGACGCCGCGCAGCAGCAGGATGTCGGCGACCGATTGCACCGAGCCGCGGCCGATCACGGGAAGGATGCGCAACTCCGTCCCCTTGTCGAGCGCGGATGCGAGGTCCGCGCCCATATTGGCGTAGGTGCTGCCGAACGAGCCGGTCATCAGCGTGACGGTATTGGCATTCAGCTGGTTGGCCAGATCGCGCTTCGCCGTGCCGTAACGGAAGATGGTCTTGAAGGAATCGCTGACGCTGCCGGGATCGATACCGCTCCGGACCGGACCGAAGCGCTGCCACTTGCCGCCGGTGAACTGCATCATCTGCATCTGCTCCAGCGGCGCGTGATCATGGGGGCTGGTGTTGACGGTGATGCCGGGCGTCAGCATCGGCAATTTGAGGCTTTTCAGGGATGCCGCCTGCTTCATGATATTGTCGCGCGACAGGTCGTCGCCGCAACTCCGCAGCACTGCGACCATCGCGTTTGCCGCGAGGTAGCCGAAGGTCGCAAGACCATTGCTCCTCGGTACGTCCGGCAGATAGCGGTCCATGAAGGCGGACCATTCGCGGTAGGATGGATCGCCTGCAGCCGCGGCCTCCTCGCCCTCGTAGTAATAGCCCGCGGACAGGATGCCTTCGGCATTCTGCAGGCCGGCCGGCTGCATCACGGCGGACACCGATTCCGAGACCGTCGAGATGATGTGGTCCGGACGCCAGCCGAGCTCGGCCGCGCGGCGGATCGCCATCACGGCGAATTTGGGCGTGGTCACGTCGAAGAAGATGTCGGCGCCGGAGGCCTTCAGCGTGGCGATCTGCTGATTGACGTTGGCGTCGGTGACCTTGTAGCCGGCTTCCGCCACGATCGGGAGCTTGCCGCCCAGGCCGTCCTTCAATCCCTTGACGTAATCCCTTCCGAAATCGTCGTCCTGATAGAGAATTGCGATCTTGCCGCGGCTGTGGGTCTCCAGCAGGTACTGGGCATAGACGTGCGCCTCGGCCTGGTAGCTCGGCTGAAAGCCCATGGTCCACGGAAAGTCGTGCGGCTGGTCCCATTGCGAGGAGCCGGATGCCACGAACAATTGCGGGACTTTGTTGGCGTTGAGATAAGGGCGCACCGCCAGGTTGGGAGCCGTGCCCAGGCTCGCAAACATCAGCAGGACGTTGTCCTCCTCGACGAGCTTGCGCGTCATCTCCACCGTCCTCTGCGGCGCATAGCCGTCATCGTAGGAAATGAAGTTGACGCGCCGGCCGTTGATGCCGCCCTCGGCATTGATCTTGTTGAAGTAGGCCGCGATCGTCTTGCCGATGACGCCATAGGCGAGAGCCGGGCCGCTGTAGGGCATGGTGTTGCCGATGCGGATCTCGTTGTCCGCGGCGACCGCTTGATGTCCGGTCAGCGCCAGCGGAGCGGACAGAGCCAGGGCGAGGCATGCGGCTGCTCGAGGGGGGCTGATCTTTGCATCCCGTGGTCTGCGACGTCGGCTCCATCTGGCGGCCAAGCCGGCGCGAACTGCAGCATGGATGCCGTGCATCATCAGTCCTCCCATCGATATTTGGTTCTCGGGCGCAGCAGATCGCGGCCGCCCGTCTCGCAGGGAGCGGTCCGGGTCGCGTCTCGAGCGCTTCGAGATTTATGCGTTAGCGCGCAGCCGAGATGCGTCGGCTGGCTTCCGGCGATCCTTGCTCCGCAGCCCTGAGATACCAGGTACGCGCCTTGGCTGCGTCGGGAACAGCACCGAGCAACCGCGATTTCGTCAGTTCGGCCGGGTCATAGGTGCGCGCGAGCAGAAGGGAGGCGTCCGCAATTCCGGCGTCGGAAAGCCGCGTCAGGATCAGGCGCGCGCTGGCGACGTCGCCCGCGGCGAGCAGGTCGCGTCCGCGCTTCATCAGCGCATCGACCTCGTCTCGCGGCAGCGGAACGGTCGGGCGAGGCGAGGCCATCGGGAGCGCAGCGGAGGGGGGCGAGACCGCCGGTGCTGCCGCGGCTGGCGCTGGCGACGTCGGCGTCGAGGGCCATGGCCGCATCGCCAGTTCTGTACCGCTGGGAGCCGCGAGCGCGGCGACCGTCTGCGGCGGGTCGTCCTGGGCGACCTTGGCTTCCGCAGGATCGATCTGGGCCAGGCTTTCCAGCACGGCGGTCGGCATGATCGGGCTCTTGCCACCCGGTGTCGCTGCGCTGTTGTCGAAGGAGACCATGTTGACCACCATCATGGCGATGGAGGCCGCGATGCCGACGGCGGCACCGATCTTGATGATGCTACTCAGCCGCAACGATTTGTCCGGATCCTCCGGCGGCAGGGGCATCACCACGGGATCGAGCTTCGCGCTCCAGGCACGGTGGGCCTCCTCATCGTCGAGGTCAAGGGCCGCTGGCCGGGCCGGCAGGGAGCTTGGCCGGGACACCAGATGATGCGGCAGGGGGATGCCGTCGGCGGGCGGATCGAATGCCGTCGGGCCGGCCTCCGTCTGGCGGCGGCGCGGCGCATATCTGCGGAGCTCTTCGTTCGCCCAGGGCGGCGCTGGTTTCGCCGGATCGTTCTGATCTGGAGCACTCATCACTAGCCTCCTGTCTCCGACGAACGGGTCGTGGGAGATAGCTTCAGGACGTCGGGCGCGCGCGGTCCAACCGAAGCGCACATGATGCGACATCGGGGACATTGCATCAACGCTTCCGTCGAGACCGACAGGTCCGGTTTCCTTCCGACATGCACGCCATTGTTTTCGCGCGCCCTGGTCACAATCGATGTTGCTTGGTCCCTAAGCTGATCAATGTTCTTGTCGGGAAGGGTGAGTAGGTAAGGCTATTTGATGGAAATTTCCCGGCGCGCCGCATCGGTGACTACGCGCAATGCGCGAGACCGGGGGCGAGTTCTGCGCTTTGCGGAAAGATCGGTTGGAGTATCAGGATGCCGCAGCCATCTCGACTTTGCCGCGAGGTCAGGGGCTTAGCGGACCGAGGAGTTGCAGGCGCGCCGGGAAATTCTGCAACTCAGGCGAGAAATGGCGAAAGACAAATGCGGCCGGACAATGCCGGCCGCATTCACATATCCGATCGATTCTTATTCCGCCGCCAGCGCGACGGACACACCAGCGGCTTCGATCGCAACGGCAACCGACTGGATGATGGCGGCAAAGCGCACGGCGGTCTGGATCGTGGCCGCGGGCACGCCCGCATCCTGCAGGACCTTCTCGTGCGAATCGATGCACGTGCCGCAGCCGTTGATGGCGGACACCGCGAGCGACCACAGCTCGAAATCGGCCTTGGCGACGCCGGGGTTGGCGATGACGTTCATCCGCAGCCGGGCCGGCATCGTCGCGTACTCCTTGTTCGAGGCAAGGTGCACGAAGCGGTAGTAGACGTTGTTCATGGCCATGATCGCGGCGGCCGATTTCGCCGCCGCCAAAGCGGCGGGCGACAGCTGCGCGGCCGCAACCGATTCGAAGGCCGCAACGACGCTCGGATTGCGAGTCGCAATCGCGCAGGCGACGAGCAGGCCATATTTGGCCTGCGGCGACAGCGTCTCGTCGGAGACCATGGACGACAGATTGAGCCTGACGTCCTTGGCGAAGTCCGGGATCTGGTCCTTCAGCTGCTCGATCGACATGATCAGGCGACCTTCAGGGTCTCGCCGCCGACTTCGCGGTTGCACGGGCAGAGCTCGTCGGTCTGCAGCGCGTCGAGGACGCGCAGCGTATCCTTCGGAGCGCGGCCGACATTCAGGTTGGTCGCATAGACGTGCTGAATCGTATTGTCGGGATCGACGATGAAGGTGTAGCGGTAGGCGACGCCGTCGGGCGAGCGGACGCCGAGGCCGTCGACCAATGCGCCCTTGGTGTCGGCGAATTGCCAGATCGGCAGCTTGTGCAGATCCTTGTGGTCGCGGCGCCAGGCGAGCTTGCAGAACTCGTTGTCGGTCGAGCCACCGAGCACCACGGCATCGCGGTCCGCGAAGTCCTTCGCCAGGCGCGCGAACTCGGCGATCTCGGTCGGGCAGACGAAGGTGAAATCCTTCGGATAGAAGAAGATGATCTTCCACTTTCCAGGGAAGCTGGTCTCGGTCAGGGTCTCGAAGGCGCTCTCGCCCTTCTCCTCCTGAAGATGAAAGCCGGGTTTCACGCCGACGATTTCAAACGATGGCAGCTTGCTTCCGATTCCGAGCATTGGGGCACTCCAAGAAAATTATTGCGCTGCAATAGCGAGGCGCATTGTGCATTGCAAGCGATATGCCATTCGTTTTTAGTATCAGTGGATTGTCGAAAACCCGACACGTGGCGGCAACATGCTGCGAGTGCGAGGCCGTGGCGATGGGGAGCTTTTGGATGGAGCTGGCTTGGAGCGTCGGCTTCGTGACATTGCGATCGGACATCGAGCGACGACAGCCGGAGCGCGCGCGTCGTCGCCACGGCAAAAGGAGGTTGATATCCCGCTTGGTCGAAGCGCCATGCGACGTCGTGTTGACGGTCTCGACGACGCCCGACGTGCAATTTCTTTGTGCGGCCGAAGTGGCAAAATTGACATTATCGCCTTCGTCGCGATGCACGTTTGACCACGGCGACTCGCTAAGCGGCATCAAGGCGACAAGCCGTCGGCAGATCACGGCGCGGCACGGTGCAAGGTGTCGCGCGGCGCACAGTGTTGTCAGCTTTTCGGCAGATCGCGTCTGTTATTTCGCCTTGCTGCGCGATGACCCGACCATAGTCTCCTCGCAGATTTTCATCGGCCTGGGAGGAGTTCATCACCATGAGCGAAACCGTCTCGGCACCAAATGCAAGCGCGAGCCTGTCGATCGATCGACGATTTCTCGCGACCTCAGCCGCGCTCGCGGCAGGATGGGGAGCCCTGCCGCGGGAGCGCGCCGACATCTCGCCGCCACTCTCGGTCTTCGGCCGCGAGGCGCCGCCGCACTATGCAGCCATGCCGAGCTGACGCCGCTATCCCCCCTGGACGGCCGTGAGCGGCCAGTCTCCGATGATGCGGAAACGTTCGTGGGCCTTGGCCTGGCGGAACAGCACAATCCTGTCGATCCGAAGCTCTGTCAGTGACAGTGCCGCGAATCTCTCCTGCAGCATCATCAGGATCGGCCGGCGCCGTTCGTCGGACAGCCGGCAAGTGAGCGTCATGTGGAAGCGGAAATCCTCCATGACATAGGGATACCCCCAACGATCGAGATGATCGCGCTGCCGTGGTGTCAGCAGATCCGGCTTGCGCCGAGCACGGTCGTCGGCCGTCATCGGAGCGCGAAATGGCTCAAAGGCCTGGACACAATCGGCCGCGAGCTGTTGCAGCGCCGGCGACGGCTCGCCGGGGATCATCGCGATGAAGCCGCTGATTGCGTCCACGAACGGACGGATGGCCGGGACGGCTCGCGGCGTGGCCGCGAACTCAGCACAAGCGGCGCAGAGCGCGGCTTCGCTCTCCGCATCCGCCAGCTCGAACGGAGCCTTCAAGGTCGCGTGAAAGCCGTATTTGCGCGGGTCTGCGGTCAGCTCAGCCCAGTCTGGAACCGCGCGGACGATCTCGCTCGGAAAGCTGCGGTCGTCGCCGCTCCACGCGTCGTAACCGAGCAGGCGCGCGCCGAATTCCGTCAGGTCGGCTGTTGCTGGTGGAGCATAGTAGATCGCATAGCGCGGAAATTTGGCCATGGTTCGCTACTCCGCCGCCATGGCACGCGCCGGCCGGGCGTTCAGCCGGTCTGTCTCGGTGAGATAGACCAGCCGGCCGGACGCGATCACAGCGACGACGCGGGGGCGCAACGGTACGCGGTCGTCGACCAGAATGATATCGGCGCGGCGGCCCTCGGCGAGCATGCCGCGGTCCGCCAGCCCGGCTGCGCGTGCAGGGCCGCCCGAGATCAGACCCCAGGCGCGCGCCAGCGGAAGAACGCCCTCGGCTGCGAGCCGGTACGCTGCCAGCAGCGGCGCTGGATAGTAGTAGTCGGAGGCCAGCACCGAGCAGAGGCCCTTGGCGATCATGTCGCTGGCCTTCGTCCACCCGGTATGGCTACCGCCACGGACGACGTTGGGCGCGCCGAATACGATCGCGTCGCCCCCTTGAGCGGCCTCGCGCGCGGTCTCCTCGTTGACCGGAAACTCTGCGATGGTCACTCCCTGGCTGCGAAACGCCTTGCGCATGGCCGGGCTGTCGTCGTCATGCGACAGCATGCGGACACCAGCCTTGCGTGCGATCTCGGCCAGCCGCGCGATCGAGGCCGGAACGGCATCGGCGCGAGCGGCGATGCGCGCGACCAACCGGTCGAACTCCGCGCCGGGCAGGCCGGTGCGGTCGACCATGCGCTGGCGCTTGTGCGGCTTGTCCAGACTCGCCACCGTCGAATCCATGTGATCGTTGAAGGCGAACAAGTCAACGCGCCGGTCGGCGAGCCACCGGCCGATCTCCTCCTCATCGTCGAGATTGAAGGTCTCGTGACGCAGATGAAAGCGCGTGTCGGCTGCGAGCCGCGGGCGCAGCGCTTCGATCGATTCGAGCAGGCGCCGCGCATTGTCGGCGCTGCGCAGGCCCGGCTCCCATGACCAGGTCGTCGCGTGAAAGACCGTGGTGATGCCATTGCTGATGGCCTGGCGGTCGCTGTCGATCAGCGCAACGTCTGTCGGGAAATCGACCCCGGCGCGCGGCATCATCTGGCGCTCGAACGCATCGCCGTGGATGTCGACGATGCCGGGAAGCACAGTGAGCCCCTCCGCATCGAGTTCGAGACCCGACCGGCGTCCCGGTGTCCCGATGCCGGCGATCACGCCGCCGGATATGATCAAGGAGGTGTCGACGAAGTCGGTATCGACGAGGCCGCGGCCTCGCGAGATGGAGATATCGGTCATGGGGCGGCACTCTGCCGCACCGAGACGCGTGCGTCGAGGGCAGCCTCGTATTTGTCGAGAAACGCGGTGATCGCGAGCTTGCGGAAATCCGGCAGCGCCGCGCGCAGCGCCTCGTGATTCCAATCCCACCACGCCAGATCCAGCAGCCGCTGCTCGACCTCGCGCGGAAACCGGCGCTTGATCGGGCGCGCCGGATTGCCGGCGACGATGGTATAGGCCGGAACGTCCTTGGTGACGATGGCGCCAGCCGCCACGACCGCGCCGGTGCCGATGTTGCGGCCCGGCAACACGATCGCGCCATGGCCGATCCAGACATCGTGTCCGATCTGGACATGATGCTCTCTCCGCCAGGCGAAGAACTCCGCATCGTCCGGCTCTCCTGGGAAATAGGCGCTGGCGCGATAGGTGAAATGGGCCTGCGTCGCCCGCTGCATCGGGTGGTTGCCCGGATTGATCCGGGTCATCGCCGCGATCGAGCAGAACTTCCCGATCGTCGTGTAGGTGATCTGGGAATCGTTCACCACGTAGGAGTAGTCGCCCATCGTCACCTCCTGCAGGATGGTGCGGGCGCCTATCTCGCAATAGGCGCCGAGCGTCACGTCCTGGAGCTTGGCCGAAGGGTCAACTGTAGGTTCAATCGAAAGCGACTTGCCGGCCATCTCGCGTCCTGTCTCTACGCCTGTGAGGGTGTTGGATCTCCCCTATGACAGAGGCGTGACATCTGCATGACTGTGACCGGCATGTGGACGGACGTGGCGCCGCAGTGTCCCTGTCACATAACTGTAGAATCCAAACGCTAGCGATAGGCCAAAGCGAGGCGTCTGGAGAATTCAATGCTGGTGGTGGATGGCCTGACGTGCCGTTTTGGCATGAAAGCCGCAGTCGACAATGCATCCTTCTCTGTTGCACCGGGCAGCTTCGTCGGCGTGATCGGGCGTTCCGGCGCCGGCAAGTCGACCCTGCTGCGGTCCATCAATCGCCTGAGCCCGGTGAGCGGCGGCCGCATCCTCTTCAAGGATCTCGACGTGACGGCGCTGCGCGGCCGTGACCTGCGGCAGTGGCGCGCGCGCTCGGCGATGATCTTCCAGCAGTTCAATCTGGTCGGCCGATTGGACGTGCTGACGAACGTGCTGATGGGGCGACTGGCCGAAATCCCGTCGTGGCGCTCGCTGGCGCAGCTCTGGCCAGCGGAGGATGTCGCCATGGCGCTGTCGGCGCTCGAGCAGTTCGACATGGCCTCCCTCGCCGCGCAGCGCGCCGATCAGCTCTCGGGCGGGCAGCAGCAGCGCGTCGCGATCGCGCGCGCGATGGTGCAGAACCCCGAGATCATTCTCGCAGACGAGCCGATCGCCTCGCTCGATCCCCGTAACACCAAGATCGTGATGGACGCGTTGCTGCGCATCAACAAGCATTTCGGCATCACCGTCGTCTGCAATCTGCATTCGCTCGATCTGGCGCGCAGCTATTGCGATCGCCTGATCGGCATGGCGACCGGACGGATCGTGTTCGACGACGTGCCGTCGGCGCTGACGGCGCAGATCGCACGTGAACTCTACGATCTCGAGGCGGACGAGGTGATGGGTTCGATCCATCCGGCACCGGCGGCAACGGTGCCGGTACTTGGCGAAGCGGCCGTGGCCTGAGACGCGGATTTCTGCAAGCTCGAGCTTCCGCATGGCGCGGGGGCGAGACCTGTTACTTACTGCAACAAGAGGGCATGTTATGATCAATCGTCGCATCGTTCTGGCGGGCGTCGCTGCGCTGGCTTTCACGGCCTCGGCGTCAGCCGAGGACTGGAAGGCGAAGTATCCTGAGCTGACCTTCGCCGTGGTCCCGGCAGAGAACGCCTCGGGTGTCACCGAGCGCTGGACGCCTTTCGTGAACTATCTCTCGAAAGAGCTGGGCGTGAAGGTGACGCTGCGTATCGCCAACGATTATGCGGCCGTGATCGAAGGCCAGCGCGCCGGCAACATCCACATCGCGAGCTATGGCTCGGCGTCGTTTGCCCGCGCCCGGCTCACCGGGGTCAAGACCGATGCCTTCGCCAACGACATCAACTCCGACGGCAGCACCGGCTACTATTCGGTGTTCTTCGTCAAGGCGAGCAGCCCGTACCGGAAGGTCGAAGACCTCAAGGGCAAGAATCTCGGCCTCGTCGATCCGAACTCAACGTCGGGCAACAACGTGCCCCGCTTCGAGCTCAACAAGATGGGCGTGACCGACGCCGAGACGTATTTTGGCAAGGTTGTCTTCACCGGCAGCCACGAGAACGCGGTGCTGGCCCTTTCGCAGGGGACTGTCGACATCGCGGCCAACCAATGGACGAGCGACAACGATTCGACGTTGGCCCAGATGCTGACCAAGGGCATGCTGAAGAACGCTGACGGTTCGCCGATGAAGAAGGACGACTTCCGCATCATTCACAAGTCGGCGCCGATCATCAACGGCCCCTACGCCTACAACACCGACCTGCCGGCCGATCTGAAATCGGCGATCGCCAAGGCCTTCTTCGATGCGCCGATCAAGGACAAGGCCGCCTTCGACCGTCTCTCCGACGGCCAGAAGAAGGGCTTCCACCCTGCCACGACGAAGGACTGGGATGGCACGATCGACCTGATCAAATTCGTCGACAGCCTGCGCAAGAAGGCGTCCTGATCGACGATCCATCGATGGTGAGCCGGGTCTCGTGGGGCCCGGCTCGTCCGTTGAAGAATCCCTCGCACGTCCGAACCAAGAGCAGCACGAAGCCGATGGCTGTTGCCGTTTCGATCCTTCCGAGCCAGCAGCTTGCGGCTCTGAACGAGACCTATCGGCGGGCCGTTTCGCGCCGCCGTTTGCGTCTTGCCCTGTCCGCCATGGTATTCCTGGCGGTGCTCTTCGCCGCGGCCATCGGTGCCGAGGTCAATCCGCGGACGTTCTATACCTACTTCGGCAACTTCATCAGCTACTTCGATCGCATCTTCACGCTCGACGACGGGCAGCGGGTCTGGACCAATCTGCCCGAATGGTTCTGGGGCTTCAAGAAGTGGATCAAGCTTCTGGCAGAGACGCTGCTGATCAGCTACGTCGGCACGATGACCGGAATGCTCGTCGCATTCGGTCTCAACTTCCTCGCCGCCGAGAACACCTCGCCCGCGCCGTGGATCCGCTTCACGGTGCGCCGGCTCCTGGAATTCGCCCGCACCGTTCCGAGCGTCGTGTTCGCCCTGATCTTCGTCATTGCTTTCGGGCTTGGGCCGATCCCGGGCGTCCTCGCCATCGCCCTTCATTCGAGCGGTGCGCTCGGCAAGCTGTTCTCCGAGGTCGTCGAAAACGCCGACATGAAGCCGGTCGAGGGCGTGCGCGCCACCGGCGCGAGCTGGCTGTCCTGCATGCGCTTTGCCGTGCTGCCCCAGGTCATCGCCGGCTTCTCCAGCTACACGCTGCTGCGGTTCGAGATCAACGTGCGCGAGGCGTCCGTGATGGGCTTCGTCGGTGCCGGCGGCATCGGCCAGGAGCTCGTGGTCGCGATCCGCAAGTTCTACTATTCCGACGTCAGCGCCATTCTTGTCATGATCGTGGTCACCGTGTTCCTGATCGACATCGGTACCGGCTGGCTGCGCGGCCGCCTGTTCGGCTCGGAGGCCCGCACATGAGTATCTCCGGCTCACCCGACCCGAAGCAGCTCGCCGAGCGCTATCCGCAGATCTTCAATCGGCCGTTGTCCGCACGCCTTGCAACGCCGCTCGTGCTGGCGTTGGCCGTGGCGATCTTCGTCTTCGGTCTGGTCGATCTCGACTTCTCGCCGTCGCGGATGCTGTCCGGCCTCGGCCAGCTCGGCTGGATCGCGCGGATGATGCTGCCGCCGGATCCCGGCTCATCGCTTCCGATTTATCTCAAGGCGCTCGGCGAGACGCTCTCGATCGCGGTGCTCGGCACCACCTTGGCGGCCGTGTTCGCTCTTCCGGTCAGCCTGCTTGCAGCCAGGAATATCATCCCGTCGGCGATCTTCCGTTTTCCGGTGCGTCGCCTGTTCGACACCATTCGTGGCGTCGACACACTGATCTGGGCGCTGGTCTGGATCAATGTCGTCGGCCTCGGGCCGTTCGCCGGAGTGCTGGCGATTGCGGTCTCGGATTTCGGAGCGCTCGGCAAGCTGTTCTCGGAGGCGATGGAGAGCGCCGACCGGCGGCAGGTCGAGGGCGTTCGCGCTGCCGGCGGCAGCCCGCTGCATGAGATCCGCTTCGGCCTTCTGCCGCAGGTTCTTCCCGTGATTGCCGGCCAGGTGCTCTACTTCATCGAATCCAACACGCGCTCCGCGACGATCATCGGCATCGTCGGCGCGGGAGGCATCGGGCTGCAGCTGGCGGAGCAGATCCGCGTGCTGGAATGGCAGAAGGTGTCGTTCCTGATCCTGATGATCCTCGTGGCGGTGGCTGTGATCGACTGGATCTCAGGCAAGCTGCGCTTTGCGATCATCGGCCGCCGCGCCATCGCCTGACCGGAGCGGCATCCGAAGGTTGCGATCGTTCGCTTACGAACGATCAGGATGCGGTGCCGGCTGTGTGTGCTGCACCGACTGTCGCAAATCCTTCATGTGCCGCCTTTAGGGGAAGCTCCGGAACTGGCTGCCATGCCAGGACATACGGAGTCCGTCTTCATGAAGCTCACTCGCCTCGTTCTCGCGCTGCTCGCGCTATGTGTTGCCGCATCATGGCAGCCGGCCAAGGCCGCGGACGTCATCTGCTACAACTGCCCGCCGGAATGGGCCGACTGGGCCTCGATGCTCAAGGCGATCAAGACCGATCTCGGCTACGACATTCCACACGACAACAAGAACTCCGGCCAGGCGCTGGCGCAGATCCTCGCCGAGAAGAGCAATCCGGTCGGCGACATCGGCTATTTCGGCGTCACCTTCGGCATGAAGGCAAAGACGCAGGACGCGCTGGAGGCCTACAAGCCCGCAAACTGGGATCAGGTCCCCGCCGGCCTGAAGGATGCGGACGGCTACTGGACCACGATCCACTCCGGCACGCTCGGCCTGTTCGTGAACAAGGACGCGCTCGGCGGCAAGCCCGTTCCGGCCTGCTGGAAGGACCTGCTCAAACCCGACTACAAGGGCATGGTGGGCTACCTCGATCCGAGCTCTGCGGCCGTCGGCTATGTCGGCGCGGTTGCCGTCAACCTCGCGCTCGGCGGTTCGCAGGCCAATTTCGAGCCAGCCCTTACGTTCTTCAAGGATCTGCGCAAGAACGATCCGATCGTGCCGAAGCAGACGTCCTATGCGCGTGTCGTCTCGGGCGAGATCCCGATCCTGTTCGACTACGACTTCAACGCCTACCGCGCGAAATATACCGAGAAGGGCAATTTCGAGTTCGTGATTCCCTGCGAAGGCTCGGTGGTCTTTCCCTATGTCGTCGGCCTTGTGAAGAACGCGCCCGACAAGGACAAGGCGAAGAAGGTGATCGACTATCTGCTCTCCGACAAGGGCCAGGCGATCTGGACCAATGCCTATCTGCGTCCGGCGCGCCCGATCGAGCTGCCGGACTCGGTGAAGAACAAGTTCCTGCCGGACAGCGACTACGCCCGCGCCAAGAGCGTGAACTGGGGCGATATGGAAGCTGCGCAGAAGGGCTTCGTCGATCGCTATCTGTCCGAAGTCCGCTGAAGGAGCACCGCGCCTCCGCCGGAGACGATCCGGCGGAGGTGCACTTGATCACATGTCGCACAAATCCTTCGTCCGGCTCTGCCTGCTGCCCCTGGCAGCCGTCACCGCGGCATTCTTCCTGTTGCCGATGGCGAGGCTGCTCGCGACCGGCGCCGAGGGACCGCACGGTCTGACCGAATATCTCGCGATCATTCTCGAACCGCGCTACCGCACGACTCTCCTCAACACGCTGGCGCTGGCGGCGGCCACCACGATCGCGACCCTGATCATCGCGACGATCGCCGGCCTGTTTCTGCAGCGTCACCGGTTTCCGGGCCGCGCGATCCTGGTTGCGATCCTGACGTTTCCGCTCGCTTTTCCGGGCGTTGTGGTCGGCTTCATGATCATCCTTCTGGCTGGCCGTCAGGGGCTGATCGGCGAGGTCTCGTCCCGGCTCACCGGCGACAAGCTCGTATTCGCCTATTCGATCTACGGGCTGTTCCTCGGCTATCTCTATTTCTCGATTCCGCGGGTGATCCTCACGATCATGGCTGCCGCGCAGAAGCTGGACCCGGGGCTGGAGGAGGCCGCGCGCTCGCTCGGCGCAAGCCCCTGGGCCGTGCTGCGCGACGTGATTCTGCCGGCACTGACCCCGGCGCTGATCGCATCCGGCGCAATCGCGTTCGCGACGGCGATGGGCGCGTTCGGAACGGCATTCACCTTGGCCACGAACATCGACGTGTTGCCGATGCTGATCTACACGGAGTTCACGCTGGCCGGAAACCTGGCCACCTCGGCGGCGCTCTCGGTCGGCCTTGGCCTGATGACCTGGCTGATGCTCGCATTGGCGCGCTCCTTCGCCGGCAGCTCGGTGGCAGCGGCAGGGTAGGCACGTGCGCGACAGAGCCATCTTCATTCTTCAACTGCTGTTCACACTGCTGGTCGCCGCCTTCCTGGCCGTGCCGGCCGGCCTTTCGATCGCCGCGGGCGTGACCGTCAACTACTTCCGCGGCATTCAATCCGGCGTGACGCTGCAGTGGGTGGCCCAGGTCTGGGAGCTCTACGCGGGCACGATCATGGCATCGATCCTGATCGCGCTGGGCACGCTGGCGGTCACGCTCGTGGTCGGTGTTCCCGCTGCCTATGCGCTGTACGTTCGCGGCGGACGGCTGGCGCGGCTGGTCGAGGAGATCATCACCTTGCCGCTCGCGATTCCCGGGCTCGCCATCGCGCTCGCGCTGTTGCTCACCTATGGCGGGGCGGGAAGCTTCCGCCGCTCATGGCTGTTCATCCTCGCCGGCCATGTGATCTTTACGATGCCATTCATGGTGCGGTCCGTTATGGCCGTGTTCTCGACGATCGACGTGAAGTCGCTCGACGAAGGTGCCGCATCGGTCGGAGCCGCGCCATGGCGCCGCTTCATCGACGTCATCGTTCCCAACGCCGCGCCCGGCATCCTGGCGGGCAGCCTCATGGTGGTGACACTATCTCTCGGAGAGTTCAACCTGACCTGGATGTTGCATACGCCGCTGACCAAGACATTGCCCGTCGGCCTCGCCGACAGCTACGCATCGATGCGGCTCGAGGTCGCGTCCGCCTACACGCTGATCTTCTTCGTCATGATCATCCCGCTGCTGGTGGCCATGCAATGGATCGGCGAGAGAGGAAGCCTGAGGTGAGCACGATGACCCGGCATGGAGCCGCCCTCAAGGTGGAGAATTGCGGCAAGACCTTTGCCGACGGGACCTGCGCGCTTGCGCGCGCCACGCTCGACATCGCGCAGAGCGAGACGCTGGTGCTGTTGGGGCCGTCCGGCTGCGGCAAGACCACGCTGCTGCGGATCGTGGCCGGGCTCGAAACAC
Organism: Bradyrhizobium sp. HKCCYLRH3097; assembly: GCF_051167875.1. NCBI lineage: Bacteria > Pseudomonadati > Pseudomonadota > Alphaproteobacteria > Hyphomicrobiales > Nitrobacteraceae > Bradyrhizobium > Bradyrhizobium sp. HKCCYLRH3097. Next base: position 225,143 of record NZ_JBNPTX010000010.1, on the reverse strand, counting down.
CCGATGCGGGCGGGCGCGTGCTTTTCGGCGGCAAGGATCTGACGAGGCAGCCGATCGAGAAACGCAATGTCGGCATGGTGTTTCAATCCTACGCGCTGTTCCCCAACATGACCGTCGCGGACAATATCGGCTACGGGCTCAAGATCCGCGGCGTGCCCAAGCCGGAGCGCGCCGCGCGGGTCGCCGAGCTGGTCGCGCTGACCAACCTCGCCGGCCTCGAAGATCGGCGCATCGATCAGCTCTCGGGCGGTCAGCGCCAGCGCGTCGCGCTCGCGCGCGCGGTCGCCATCCGGCCGAGCGTGCTGCTGCTCGACGAGCCGCTCACCGCCTTGGACGCAGCGCTCCGCGAGCGGTTGCGCGGCGAGCTCAACGGCCTGTTGCGAACGCTCGGAATCACGGCAATCTACGTCACGCATGACCAGGCCGAAGCCATGGAGCTCGGCGACCGCATCGTCGTGATGCGCAAGGGCGCCATCGCCCAGATCGGGACGCCGCGCGAGATCTATTTCTCGCCCGCCGATCGATTCGTCGCGGAGTTCGTCGGCGCGGCCAACATCATCGAGGCGCCGATCGACGGCGCCCAGCTCGTTCTGCCGGGAGGTCGGCAGCCGATCGCCGATCCCGGTCCACGTAACCTGGCGGTGGCGATGGTTCGGCCGGAAACGATCGGGATCGTCGATGCCGCGGCATCGAGTCTGACTGGCGTCGTCGACAGCGTCCGCTTTGTCGGCGACCGGCAGCGGATCATCGTCCGCGACGCCGCCTCAATTGCACTGACCGTGGACGCGCCGAATTCGATCAGGGTCGCTGCGGGAGAGCGGATCGGCCTGCGGATTGCACCGGACTCCATTCGGCTGTTGCCGGAGAAAGGCTGATCTGCTGATGACCAAGAGCCCCGTCGTCATCGCCCAGATATCCGACCTGCACATCAAGGCGCCCGGCCGGCTCGCCTACCGCCGCGTCGATACGGCGCGCGCGTTGACCCGTTGCATCACGGAGCTCAACCGGTTCGAGCCGAAGCTCGATCTGGTGGTGATCTCCGGCGATCTCGTCGATACGCCGTTGTCGGCCGAGTACGATCATCTCAAGGATCTTCTCGCCGAGCTCGAAACTCCATTCGTCGCCGTGCCCGGCAATCACGATTCACGCGAGCTGATGCGCGCGGCGTTTCCGGACGCTCTGCATGGTCAGCCCACCGGTCCGCTGAACCGGTGCGTGGAGTTGGCCGATCTCGATCTGCTTCTGCTCGATTCCAGCGTGCCCGGCCATCCGCATGGCGAGCTCGATGAAGCGAGTCTGCAATGGCTCGACGCCGCGCTGTCCGGATCCAGCGAAAGGCCGGCCCTGCTGTTTCTGCACCACCCGCCGTTCGCCACTGGCATCTGGCACATGGACCGGCAGAACCTGCGCAACGCCGACGATCTCGCGGCCGTCCTCACGCGCCATCCGCGGGTGCAACTGATCGGGTGCGGTCACGTTCATCGCGCGACGCTGACCCGGTTTGCGGGCATCCCCTGCACGATCTGCCCGGCACCGAACCATGCCGTCGCGCTCGACCTGGCCGAGCTTCGCCCGCCATCCTTCCGGATCGAGCCACCGGCCTTTCACCTTCATGCCTGGTTTCCAGGACCGGGATTTGGAACGGTCGTCACGCATCAGGTGCCGATCGGGATTTTCAACGGGCCGCATCCGTTCTTCAATCAGGACGGCACGCTCATCGACTGAGGGCGCAAGAACGAAGCGAGGCGGCGGGGTCTGGTCTAGCTCTCGACCTCGAACGTCACGCGCTCCGCCGCGAAGCGCGAGCGCTTGCTGACCAGCGGCGTCCCATCGGCATCGATGTCGGTGCTGTCGACCACCAGCACCGGACGGCCCAGCGCGAGGTCGAGCCGTGCGGCGTCGCTCGCGTCGGCGATGGCCGCCGTGATCCTGGTCGCGCCGCGGCGATAGTCGCGAATGCCGTAATGCGCAAGCAGCGCCGTCATCGAGCGGAGCGATGCGAAGATGTGGCCGGCCTCGGGAAATCGCTCGGACGACAGCCAGGACGTGCTGACGCAGATGGGGGTCTTGTCGGCAAGACGCAGTGCCTCGATTCGGACCAGCGGCGCCCCCGTCTTCAGTCGGAGCGCGTGCGCGAGTTCGCGCGTCGCCGACTCTTCGGACGCTGCGATCAACTGTCCGCGCGGCTCGCGCCCGCCGGCGCCCACGATCTCGGAGAACCTGGTTCGCGATCTCAGGGGATATGACAGACGAGGCGCTTCGACATAAGTGCCGCTGCCGCGCTCGGCGCGCACGAGGCCGCGCTCGGCCAAGGTCGCGAGCGCGCGACGCACCGTATGACGGTTGACGCGGTAGGTTTCGGCGATCTCGGTCTCGCCGGGCAGGCGGGTGCCGGCCGCGAAGCGGCCGTCGGCGATGTCGCGCTCGATGCCGTCGGCCACCCGGCGCCACAGTGCCACGCCCGAGTCGGCGCCCTGCATGCTCATCTGCGGTTCTCCGCTGCGCGACCTGAAAATCACGCCCATGTCATCAAACAGTCATGGCGCTTCGTTACGAAGTTGTCTATTAACATAGACAACTTCGCGATAGCAAGTTCGAGGTGACGATGGAGGGCGAGACCGCGATGCAGGACCGGCGCAGGACGGCGATGCGGGTATTGGCGCATGCCTCGCATGAGGACATCCGCGTCAGGCTCGACGGACTGGCGCTGCCTGAGTATCGCGACCTGCGTCCGGCGGAGAATGGTCTCGTGATGCTGCGGGGCCGGATCGGCGGTGATGGTGCGCCGTTCAATGTCGGCGAAGCGACGGTGTCGCGCGCCGCGGTACGGCTGGAGAGCGGCGAGGTCGGGTTCGGCTATGTGCTCGGACGAGACGCCGGGAAGGCGCGTCTGATGGCGCTGTGTGACGCGATGATCCAGTCGTCGAGCCATGCGCGATCGATCGAGACTCAGGTGGTCGCGCCGCTGCAGGAGCTGATGCGCGCATCGCGGGAGCATCGAGCGGAGGAGGCTGCGGCCACGCGTGTCGATTTCTATACGATGGTGCGAGGAGAAAGCTGATGGCTGCTGCCGCTTCCGATCTGCAGCCTGGTTTCGCCGACAATGTCCTGTCCGCGCAATCGACCTTCCGTACCGTCATGGAGGCCATGGCGCGTCCGGGCAATGTGCGGCAGGTCGAGGGCAATGTCGGCCGGCCGTCGTCGTTGATGCCTGGTGCTGCCGCGATCGCGTTGACCTTGTTCGATCACGATACGCCGATCTGGCTCGATGCGCCGCTCGCCGGCACGCCCGAGGTCGGCGCCTGGCTCAAGTTTCACACCGGGGCGCCGATCGTCGCCGATGCCGCGCTCGCCTGCTTTGCGGTGGCGGCGGACGCCGAAGCGCTGCCTGATCTGGATTCATTCGCGCTCGGCAGTGCTGAATACCCTGATCGCTCGACGACGCTGATCCTGCAGGTGCCGAGCTTGTCCGGAGGGCCGGCGTTCAAGCTGCGCGGTCCTGGCATCGACGGGACGACATCGTTCCGTGCAACGGTCGCGCCCGCCGATCTGTTCGAGCGGCTGTCGATCAATGAGAAGCTGTTTCCGCGTGGTGTCGATGTGGTGCTGGTCGATGGCTCGTCCATCGTCGCCATCCCGCGAACGACCCGACTCGTTTCCGCAGGAGAGTGAGGCATGTATGTTGCCGTCAAGGGTGGCGAGCGCGCCATCGAGAACGCGCACCGGCTGCTGGCGCATGAACGCCGGGGTGATCGCGATGTGCCCGAACTTTCGCTGGCGCAGATCTCCGAGCAGTTGGGGCTTGCCGTCGATCGCGTGATGACCGAGGGCTCGCTGTACGACCGCGAGCTCGCGTCGCTCGCAATCAAGCAGGCACGCGGTGATCTGATCGAGGCGATCTTCCTGGTGCGTGCCTTCCGCGCGACCCTGCCGCGCTTCGGTGCGACCGAGCCGGTCGACACCGGTGCGATGCGGGTGCAGCGGCGCGTCTCGTCGACCTTCAAGGACATTCCGGGCGGCCAGGTGCTCGGGCCGACCTTCGACTATACGCATCGGCTGCTCGATCCGCAGTTGGCGGCCGCCGCCGAGCCGGAGCCGCCGGCCCGTGCCGAGGCGCCGAATGCGCCGACGCCGCGTGTCACCGATATTCTCGGCCAGGACGGGCTGATCGAGCCGTCGCCGCAAGCCGATGTTGGCGCGCCGGTCGGCGATCTCACCCGCGATCCCCTAGGCTTTCCCGCGGATCGTGATCTGCGGTTGCAGAATCTCGCACGCGGTGATGAGGGCTTTCTGCTCGCGCTCGGCTACTCGACCCAGCGCGGCTACGGCCGCAACCATCCCTTCGCCGGCGAAATCCGCTTCGGCGAAGTCGAGGTCGAGTTCTTGGCCGAGGAGATCGGCTTTGCGGTGCCGCTCGGATCGATCGAGCTGACCGAATGCCAGATGGTGAACCAGTTCAAGGGGTCGGCGACCGAGCCGCCGTGCTTCACGCGCGGTTATGGCCTCGCCTTCGGGCAGAGCGAGCGCAAGACGATGTCGATGGCGCTGGTCGACCGCGCCTTGCGGGCGCGCGAGCTCGGCGAGGACATGGTCGCGCCGGCGCAGGATGAGGAGTTCGTGATGTCGCACTCCGACAACGTGCAGGCGACCGGGTTCGTCGAGCATCTGAAGCTGCCGCATTATGTCGACTTCCAGTCCGAGCTCGGCCTGCTGCGCAAGCTGCGCCAGGAGTTCGCCGAGGCCAATGCCGCTCCCGAATTGAAGGAGGCTGCGGAATGAACGCGCCGACCTACAATTTCGCCTATCTCGACGAGCAGACCAAGCGGATGATCCGTCGCGCGATCCTGAAGGCGATCGCGATTCCCGGCTATCAGGTGCCGTTCGCGAGCCGCGAGATGCCGATGCCCTATGGCTGGGGCACCGGCGGCGTACAGGTCACCGCCGCCATTCTCGGTCCCGACGACGTGCTCAAGGTCATCGACCAGGGCTCGGACGATACGACCAATGCGATCTCGATCCGCAAGTTCTTCGCCAAGACCGCGGGCGTTGCGACCACGACGTCGACGGAAGAGGCGAGCGTGATCCAGACCCGGCATCGCATTCCCGAGGCGCCGCTTCACGAGGGGCAGGTGCTGGTCTATCAGGTGCCGATCCCGGAGCCGCTGCGCTTTCTCGAGCCGCGCGAGACCGAGACCCGCCGCATGCATGCGCTGGCCGAATATGGCCTGATGCACGTCAAGCTCTATGAGGACATCGCACGCTTCGGCCACATCGCGACGTCCTACGCCTATCCGGTCAAGGTCAATGCGCGCTACGTGATGGATCCGTCGCCGACGCCGAAGTTCGACAATCCCAAGATGGACAATTGCCCGGCGCTGCAATTGTTCGGTGCGGGACGCGAGAAGCGAATCTATGCCATTCCGCCCTATACGCCGGTCGTCTCGCTGGATTTCGAGGACCATCCGTTCACGCGCTACAAGTTCGATGCACCCTGCGCGCTGTGCGGCGCGGAGGATTCCTACCTGGACGAGATCGTGACCGACGACAAGGGCAGCCGCATGTTCGTCTGCTCCGACACCGATTACTGCGAGGGCCGCCAGGCGTCCGGACATCGTGGCGAGCAGAGCGCCGCCCCGCACAAGGAGAGCGCCCATGGCTGAGATGATCAGCGCATCCGATCAGCCGCTGCTCGTCGCGGAAGGGCTTGCGAAGAGCTACGGCCGGTTGGCAGCCTGCCGCGACGTCTCCTTCGTGCTCTATCCCGGCGAGGTGCTCGCCATCGTCGGCGAGTCCGGCTCGGGCAAATCGACACTCTTGCAGATGCTGTCGGCGCAACTGGCGCCGACGTTGGGCCGCGTGTCCTATCGGATGCGGGACGGGGTGCTGCGCGATCTTGCCGGCCTTGGCGAGGTGGAGCGCCGTTTTCTGTTCCGCACCGATTGGGGCTATGTCCATCAGGACCCGACGCAAGGCCTGCGCATGGCGGTCTCCGCCGGCGCCAATGTCGGCGAGCGGCTGATGGCGGTCGGCTGGAATCACTACGGTCAGATCAGGCAGACCGCCTCGTCCTGGCTCGCGCGCGTGGAGATCGACGTTGCCCGCATCGACGATGCGCCGCGGACCTATTCCGGCGGCATGCGGCAGCGGCTGCAGATCGCGCGCAATCTCGTGACCGAGCCCAGGCTCGTGTTCATGGATGAGCCGACCGGAGGACTCGACGTGTCCGTGCAGGCGCGCCTGCTCGATCTGATGCGCAGCCTCGTCAACGAGCTCGGCCTCGCCGCCATCGTCGTGACCCACGATCTGGCCGTGGCGCGGTTGCTGTCTCATCGTGTGATGGTCATGAAGGAGGGGCGGGTGATCGAGACCGGCCTCACCGACCAGGTGCTCGACGATCCGCGCGAGCCTTACACGCAGCTCCTCGTATCCTCGATCCTGCCGCCATGATGCAATGAGCCCAATGCGATGACCGTGATGATCGATGTCGAAAGTGCAGAGAAGACCTTCACCATGCATCTGCAGGGCGGCATATCGCTGCCCGTGGTGCGCGGCGTGTCGTTCCAGGTCAAGGCCGGCGAATGCGTCGTGTTGTCGGGACCGTCGGGTGCCGGCAAGTCGTCGATCCTGAAGATGATCTTCGGCAACTACCGTTGCGATGGCGGACGCATCGGCGTCCGGCACCTCGGCGAGATGACCGATCTCGCCGGCGCCGAGCCGCGCCTTGTCCTCCATGCGAGGCGGCAGACCATCGGTTATGTCAGTCAGTTCCTGCGCGCGGTGCCGCGTGTCCCTGCGCTCGATGTCGTTGCCGAGCCGCTGCTCGCGGCCGGCCTGCCGCGCGACGATGCGAGGGTGCGGGCGGGAGGACTGCTGCGGCGGCTGAACATTCCCGAGCGGCTGTGGTCGCTGCCGCCATCGACCTTCTCGGGCGGCGAGCAGCAGCGGGTCAACATCGCTCGCGGCTTCATCTCCGACGTCCCGGTGCTGCTGCTCGATGAGCCGACCGCGTCGCTCGATGCGGCGAACCGTGCGGTCGTGGTCGACCTGATTGCGGCGAAGAAGAAGGACGGGGTGGCGATGCTCGCGATCGTGCATGATGACGATATCCGTGCGCAGATTGCGGATCGTACGGTCGACGTCACGACATTCGCTGCGGCGGCATGAGGTACACATTGCAGATGAGCGCGAACATGTCCGATATCGTGATAGGCAATGCCAGGCTGGTCCTCGCCGACCGGGTCGTCGAGCAGGGCTGGGTGGCGATCGCCGGAGGCCTGATCGCGGAACTGGGCGAGGGGGCGGCGCCGGCCGGCAGCCTGGATGCCGGCGGCGACCTGCTGATGCCCGGGCTGGTCGAACTGCACACCGATCACCTCGAGGCGCATTTCGTGCCCCGCCCCAAGGTCTATTGGGATCCCGTTGCTGCGGTCATTTCCTATGACGGGCAACTTGCGACCGCGGGCATCACGACGGTGCTGGATTCGCTGCGGGTGTGGAGCGAGGAGGGCGCCGAGGGCGTCGACGGCCAGGCCAATGTGCTCGCGGAAGCGATCGCGACGGCGCGCGACGGCGGGCTGCTGCGGTCCGATCACTTCCTGCATCTGCGCTGCGAGGTGCCGATGCCGACCGTGGTCGAGGAGGCGCGGCAACTGGCGGGGCGTCCGGATGTGCGGCTGATGTCGCTGATGGATCATACGCCCGGGCAGCGCCAGTTTCGCGACGAAGGCAAGCTGCGCGACTACTATCGCGGCAAGAGCGGCGGCAAGACCGATGCGGAGCTCGACGTGATGTTCGCACGCCGCTTCGCCTATCAGCAGGCCTATGCGGCGCCGAACATGCGCGACATCGTTGCACTGGCGAAGACCCATGACGTGCCCCTGGCCAGTCACGATGACACGACGGAGGAGAACGTCGCCGATGCAATCAAGGACGGCATCGCCGTCGCGGAGTTTCCAACCACGATGGAAGCCGCGCGGGGCCTTCACCAGGCGGGCATCAGCATTCTGATGGGCGCTCCGAACGTGGTGCGCGGCGGGTCTCACTCCGGCAATATCGCCGCCGTGGACCTGGCGCACGAGGGCCTGCTCGACATTCTGTCGTCGGACTACGTCCCGTCGAGCCTGCTGATGGGCGCGCTGCAATTGCCGCAGCGGGTGCCGTCCATCGGTCTTGCGGCGGCCGTCCGCACCGTCACCAAGGCCCCTGCGGACGCCGTCGGCCTGCATGATCGCGGCGAGATCGCGGTGGGCAAGCGTGCGGACCTGATCCGCGTCCATGTCGCGGGCCAGTTGTCGGTCGTGCGCAGCGTCTGGCGGGAAGGACAGCGGGTGGCATGAGCGAAACCGAGGTTGCATCGGCGAAGACGCCCGCGAAGCTCGGTCCCGGCCGCCTGATCCTGGTGGTCGGGCCGAGCGGCGCGGGCAAGGACACCTTGCTCAATGTGGCGCGCCGCGAATGCGCTGGCGACGACCGGATCGTTTTTCCGCGGCGGATCGTCACGCGCGAGGCCTCGGCTTTCGAGGATAATCTCGAGATGAGCGCGTCCGCTTTTCGTGAGGCGCTCAGCGCCGGTGAGTTCGCGCTGCATTGGGAGGCCCACGGACACGACTACGGCGTGCCGCGCGCGATCAAGAATGACATCCTGGCCGGCCGCATCGTGGTCGTGAACGTCTCGCGAACGATCATTCCCGCCGCGCGGCGGGACTATGCCGACGTCGTCGTCATCGCCATCACTGCGCCGGCGGATGTTCTCGCCGAACGGCTCGGCAAGCGGCACCGCCCGAGTGACGGCGATATCGGTGAGCGTCTTCACCGGGCGGTGAGCGAGGACGCCGCAGCGGACGTCACGATCGTCAATGTCGGCGATCCCGAGCCGCACGGTCACAGGCTGGCGAACATCATCAAGCGACCGATCGACGCAGAACCGATCGGATCCGAGGGAGGAAGCGGCCATGTCGATCATCACCACGATTGAGCAGCTCGAGGCGATCTATGGCGAGACGGGGCTGGCATCGACGGCGAAGGTGGCTGATCGCGTGACGCCGCACTACCGGATCATGATCGAGAAGTCGCCTTTCGTGGCGCTGGCGACGTGTGGTCCCGAAGGTCTCGACTGTTCGCCGCGCGGCGATCTTCCCGGCTTCATCCGCATCCATGACGACAAGACGCTGATGATGCCGGATCGCCGCGGCAACAATCGCGTGGATTCCTTGCGCAACGTCGTGCGCGATCCGCGGATCGCACTGCTGTTCCTGATTCCGGGATCGGGCAACACGCTGCGTGTGAACGGGCACGGTCACCTGTCGACCGCTCCCGATCTGTTGGAGTCGTTCCGGATGGAAGGCAAGCTGCCGCGCTCCGTCCTGGTCATGACGGTGGGAGAGATCTACTTCCAATGTGCGCGCGCGATCGTTCGTGCCGATCTCTGGAACCCGGACAAGCGGGTCGACCCGCAGCAACTGCCTACGCCGGGACAGATCCTTGCGGCGATGACGGCCAACGACATCGACGGCGCGGCGTACGATCGCGAGTGGCCCGAGCGTGCGCGGAAATCGATGTGGTGAATTCGGAGCGCGGCTCTTCAAAAAAGGGGAGGCCGCGCTCCTAAAGATCAGGCTGCGACATCGAGCAGGCGTGAGGATCCCCTGACGAGCGCCTTGCGGCCGGCCATTGTGAGTGTTGCCGCGCCATTGTCGATGGAGGCGAGTCCAAATGCAGTGAGCTCGTCGACAATCATGCCGTTCAGCCTGCGGCGTTCACGCGCGGGAATGCGAAGCGCCTTCAGCGTCTCCCATTGGTCCGGCGTGAGTTCGTGTTCGAATTCCGCGTTCATGCTGCCTCGAATGTTGACGTCCGGCACTCGTCTTAGAAAGTCCGCGTGACGAAGATGCGACCTTCATGCATCCGTACTGATACGGTCCACGTCATTACGCTCGAACCCGCCCGCGATTAATTCAAATTTGAATGATCGCGAATGTGGTGCTGCATTGCAGCTCGCCGTGTTGGTAGCGGTGAACGATCGTCCGTCGTTAACAGATAATTAAGCGATGTGGGCAGCGCACAACGGTAACGCCGCTGTCACATCGGTGTGTCAAACGGCGCCATCGTCCTGCTCGAATCGGCCGGCGCATGTTTGAAGCGAAACACGTTGAATGGCTGACCTGACCGACGTTCCGCCGCTGCGATCGAACCGCAGAATCTGGTTGCGCAGTCTGGGCGGACTGGCCTTGAGCCTCTCGATTGCAGCTGCGGCCGTGTATGTCCTGGCACGCGCCGTCAAGAAGCTCGACCTTGCTCATGTTCTGTCGATCGTCGAGGCCACGGACCTTCATCTGATCGCGATGGCGCTGGCGTTCATCGTCCTCTCCTACGCCAGCCTCACGCTCTACGACCTGTTCGCGTTGCGGACGATCGGCCGCCGGGACATTCCCTATCGCGCCGCCGCGCTCGGCAGCTTCACGAGCTACCCGATCGCGCACGGCATCGGTGCGGTCGCGCTGGTCTCGCCACTGGTGCGATATCGGATCTACGCGCCGTACCGGCTCGGTGCGATCGACATTGCCAATATCAGCTTCCTGACCGGCCTGACCTTCTGGCTCGGAAATCTCACCGCGCTCGGCCTGAGCTTGATGATCGATCCGGATGCCTTCGGATGGATGGAATATTGGCCGCCGGCGATCAACCGTCTCGTTGCCGCGGCACTGCTTTGCGCCGTTGCCGCCTTCGTCGTGTGGAGCTGGCCCGGGCGGCGAAGTGCGCGCTGGCCCGTTCGACTGCCGTCCGGGCCCGCCGTGCTGCTGCAGATCGTGGTCGGCCTGTTCGAGCTCAGCGCCGCGGCGCTGGCAATGTACGTCCTCATGCCGCCGGAACTCGGCATCGACCTCGCGCGGCTGATGGCGGTCTTCATTGCCGCGACCTTGCTTGGATTTGCCAGCCATGCCCCAGCCGGCATCGGCCTGTTCGACGCAACGATCCTGCTGGGCCTGGGCGGCGTTGACCAGGAGCGCCTGCTGGCGGCGCTGCTGATCTTCCGCGCGCTCTATCACCTGTTGCCGTTTGTGCTCGCCCTGGTCGTGTTCGGCAGCGTCGAGCTGTCGCGCTCCTGCCGGAGGTCGTCGATGGTGTCAGACCGGCGAGTTCAGCTTCAACCCGATCATGCCGGTGATGATCAGCGTGAGGCAGATCAGCCGTGTCGGGTCCGCCGGCTCGCTGTAGAGGATCATACCGGCGAGGATGCTCCCGGCCGCGCCGATCCCGGTCCATACCGCATAGGCGGTGCCAAACGGCAGTGAGCGCAGCGCGAGCGACATCATCGCGAAGCTGAGCAGAATGGCGATCACGGTGGCGACGCTGGGCCAGAAGCGCGTCAGGCCGTCGGAATGCTTCAGGCCAAGCGCCCAGATGATCTCGAGAGCTCCGGCCGCGAACAGAGCTAGCCAGCCGTTCATGAGGGCCGCGCGCCCAACGGTGTAACATCGCCCACAGATCCGAGGCGGGCCTCGCGAAGCCGCGGATCGCCTGCACCGAGCAGTCCGGCCATTTCGTCATCTCCGCGCCGGTCGAACCTGCCGTCCATCTGCATGGTTTGCGCGACGCGCATATGACAAGCTGGGCGCGCGTCGGGTCTATCTCTCCTCCATCATCGTGAATACGAATCCTGTCAGCGTTGCGCCGACAGCAAAGGACAGCGTCAATACACCGACGAAGATCACGAGCGTCGCGTGCGGATCGACACTGTGGGCGATCAGGGTCGAGATGCCGAACGCATCCAGTTGGGTCAGCCCGAAGGCGAAGCCGAGCCCCATGGCGATGCCCATCAAGGTGTGGCAGGCCAGCTCGATCAGCATGGCCGGATTGACTACTGCGCTGCGTCGTTTGGGCGGCATGGGCTCGGACTCCACGCTATGGCCGATGAACGCTGGAACGGTGAACGTTGTTCCTGTGCCGGCTGGCAAAGCCGATTGCCAAACCGAGCCGACAGCGGCTACGGATGACCGAGGTTCGGTCGCGGAAAAACAAAGCTCGAACGGCCCGCAAGGGGGGCCGGCGCGCGGCCGAGCGGCGCAGCGTCGCGCGATCCGACAGGGAGGATAACCCATGACGAACGCCATTCGTTTCCACAAGACCGGCGGTCCCGAGGTTCTCGCTTGGGAGCAGATCGAGGTCGGCAAGCCCGGCCCCGGCGAGGCGCGTATCCGCCACACGGCGGTCGGGCTCAACTTCATCGACATCTACAATCGTTCCGGGCTCTATCCGGTCCAGCTTCCGAGCGGACTGGGCAGCGAGGGCGCGGGTGTGATCGAGGAACTGGGCGAAGGGGTGACGGACCTGAAGGTGGGCGACCGGGTCGCCTACGGCTCGTCGCCGCTCGGCGCCTATTCAGAGGCGCGGCTGATGCCGGCCGCGCTGCTGTTGAAACTGCCCGACGAGATCGACGACAAGACCGCCGCTGCCATGATGCTCAAGGGCCTGACCGCCCAGTACCTGATCCGGCAGACCTACCGCGTCAAGGCGGGCGAGACCATCCTGCTGCATGCCGCCGCCGGCGGCGTCGGCCTCATCCTCAGCCAGTGGGCCAAGCATCTCGGCGTTCACGTCATCGGCACCGTATCCAGCGATGACAAGGCGCAGCTGGCCAAGGCCCACGGCTGCGAGCACACCATCATCTATACGCGGGAGGACTTCGTCGCGCGCGTCGGCGAGATCACCGGCGGCAAGAAGGTGCCCGTGGTCTATGATTCCGTCGGCAAGGACACGTTCCTGAAATCGCTCGATTGCCTCGCGCCGCTCGGCTACGCCGTGCTGTTCGGCCAGTCCTCCGGCACGGTCGATCCGCTCAATCTCGGGCTGCTCGCCCAGAAGGGCTCGCTGTTCGTGACCCGGCCGACGCTGTTCACCTACGCCGCCAAGCGCGAGAGCCTGGTCGCGATGGCCAACGAGCTGTTCGACGTGGTCAAATCTGGCGCGGTGAAGATCGAGGTCAACCAGACCTATCCGCTCAAGGAGGCGGCCCGGGCTCACGCCGATCTCGCGGCACGCAAGACGACCGGCTCGACGGTCTTTCTGGTCTGATCTGGCGCGTCCTCCGGTCGCGAGATCCCGATAGGGCCGGCGCAGCCGGGTCAAACCCGCTCGTGCTTGCGCAGGTCGCGGAGGTGATCGGACCGGGCGGCCTGCAGGTCGGCGTCCCGCCCATCGATCTCGGGCAGGGCGGCTTCGGACATGATGTCGGCCGTGACGTCGGCAACCGACCGGTCGACGATCTCGTGGATGAAGCTGACGTTCGAATATTCCCCCGACGCGATGCGCGCAACGACGTCGCGCCGGGTCATCTCAGGATCGACCACGGCCTCGCGTCCGCGCCGGCCGTAGTCGATCATCACGACGAAATACTGCATGGAGCGCCGGTTCGCCTTCGGCTGACTGTGATCGCTCCATTATTTCTTTAAATCAGAATTTTGTCAAGACTGATTCGGTCCACCCTCGTCTCACCGACTCCATCCCCAGCCTGCGCGGCCGCGACCACGCCGGTATCAGCGCAGAGATAGTCCAGGCGATGTGACGTGGCGTGCGGAAGCATGTTCCCGCACGCCATGAGGACCGCGTCATCGCCCATCACTGCACGTTGAACGTCGCGCCGGGACATTCGGTGGTCACGCTGATCGGGATCGCCTGCGCCGCCGCCGCGGTCGGCTTCGGCTTCGCAACCACCTTCCAGCGGCCGGGCTTGTTCAGCCAATATCTGTGCCTCGATGTCGCAATGCGGCGCTCGGTATAGGTCGTGCCCTTCCAGATCAAAGGGCCCTTCGGCTTCGGTGCCGCGACCTCATGCCACGGTCCGAACTCGCCGAAGTCCATGAACCACAGATGCCATTCGAGCTTCTGATATTCATGATGGGACGCGACCACCTCGACGATGGGGCGACCGTTCAGCCACGACACCTCGTCCTCGAGTGGCTTGATCTGCTGGCAACGGGTATGCAACGGCTCCTGAACGCGAAGCAGATCGTCTCGCTGGCTTTGCGTGAGCATCGCCGAGGTGACGGGCAGTCCCACGTTCGGATCATCGGCCGGATATGAGCAGATCGGCACCGTCGGCGGCCCCTGGCCCGTCCAGGGATTGTTGCTGCAATAGACGCGCCTCGTCACCGACGAAATGCCGGTGGTCGCCGTTTCCTCCGCCTTTCCGGTTTCCCGGTCCCAGACACCGCTGAACGTCGTCTTTTGATTCGGCGGACAGGCCACGGTCTTGTGGGCCGTCCACCAGTGCGAAACCTCGAATTCATAGTACGAGTAGCGCGGCTCTGGATACAGCACGGCTCTGACGCTGGTCAGCGCGTGGTGCGCTTCGCACGCCGTTCCATAGGTATCCAGCCAGCACACGAGGTGGAAGTTTTCGTTCGGCCAGCATCCCGCACGCGCCGACGACGTAAAGCCGAGTGCGGCGATCACCAAGGTAAAGGCAAGAAGATATCTCCGCATGGCGTTTCCCATGATGGCGTTTCCCCCATGTCCTGCCTGTGCAGCCACAGGTTGAAGATGAGTTTGCTCCGGCGCGGCGCCTGGTCGTTGATCGGGATCAATCCGCTTGCGCGACGCCGTCAACGCCGGCCGGACGTCGGCGATGACGCGATGGCACAGCGGGTCCGCTCGCTGGCGGCCCGTGGATCGTCGGGGCGGGTCACCGCTTGGAGCCGAGATAGCGGAAGACCAGCCTGTCCCACCGCCGCCTCCGAATGCCGACTGCTACGTCCATCGCGATGAGCTGCGGGTCGAGGACTGATCCGGGCGCCGGGCGCGGCTGGTGGCAAGGCGTCACGCCCGTCGGGCGAATCAGGGTCGATGCGCCCGCACGATGGTCCGTTCATGGCCTTCGATCGCCTGCAGACGACGTGTGCGGAAACGCTTGTTTTGGGCGAGGCTTCAACGCATTGCCCCGGTCTGGCCCGCCGGGCCGAAAGATTCTTCTTTCTCTTTTTCAGAATTCATGATTGTCTACGCGCATCCCGCCTCATGGAGAGGGGCGTATCGCGGTCGTCACGACACGTGGAGGCGGGGAGTGATGGGCGAGCCGGTTTGCAGCGTGGTCATTCGCGCCGACGAACAACACCGGCTCGTACGGTCAAGTCGCGTGGTCCTGATACCCCGATGCCGGTATCAAGCCTGCGCCGGCGCTGACAGCGCCGCGTGGGTGACGGTGACCAACAAGCCCGGCGCACCGGGGAGAACGCGAAGCAGCCGTGAAAACCATCGCGCAGGGAGGGCCGGATCGTTCCGGCTGGACCTGTGGTACCTGCCGCCTGCGTTTTTTGAGCAGGCGGGCCACGGGCCTCAGTCGAGGTCCGGCCTTCCCTGCACCCTCTCGTTTGAAGAGGGTGAGACCACTGTATCACTCGGACGCCTGGGCGCCGCGAGGCTAAGGACGCACATCCCCATATGTCGCTCAGAATTGTTGATCACGACGGCGCCACAGGCGCGGGGCCTACCCTCCCTTGGAGGCGGGATGCAGGGAGAACGCCGCGGCGTTCCCCCTGCATCCGGCGTCGAGTCTTACTTGTTCGCCGCGCGGGCGCGCGACTTGGCGGCCGCCTTGGCGCGGATCCGCGAGATCTGGCCGCGTGGCAGGGTGACGAAGATCTCGCCGATCCAGTCCAGCTTGACCCCCACGATCGGCTTGGCGTTGAAGCTCTTCAGATTGACCACGGACGGCGATTTGCCGCGTTCAATCGTCTTCAGGTAGCGCTCGCCGGACTTGAGGCGTACCACCGCCTCCTCGCCGTAGAAGCTCGACAGCGGGTGCCGCTGCTCGCGGTAGACCACGATCACGTCGCCATTCTCGTATTTCGGCAGCATCGAATCGCCCGTGACCTCGAAGGCGATGGTCTCCTCGGAGATCGGGAAGGGCAGGGCGACCTCGCCGAGGCCCTCGACGGGCACCTGCTCGTAATCCGGCTCGATCACCGAGCCGGCGCCGACCCGCCCCATGATGGGGACGGAATTGAGCTCCAGATATTCCGTGATGAGCGGAATCTCGGCCGCCTTGATCAGGCGCTGGCCGCCGAGGATCTCGGAGACCGCGCCCGGCCGCACGCCCATGGCGCGGGCCAACCCTCCTTTCGTCTTTCCCGGCTTCTCGAGTGCACGCTCGATCATGGCAACGTCCAACATGGCTTTGACCTCTTTTGCGAATCTCGGAAGGGATTATATGTTTCGAATAATCAGAACTCAAGCTTGACTTTTTCTTCGGAATATCGGAAGATTTGGCCGTCGGGTGAGCCGGCGGATCCGGCGGCCCCGACCCAGAAGGAAGAGGCGAGAATGCAATCCACAGATTGGCCAGACCAGCATTCCAAGATGCTGTGCGAGCTTCATGCCCAGGGGCGGTCCTATGCCGAGATCGCGCGCGCCCTCAATGCGCAGTTCGGAACCGCCTATACGCGGAACGCGACGCTTGGCCGCGGCAAGCGGATCGGGCTGGCCGCGCCGGGCGGGCCGAAAGCCGCGCGATCCGCGCCCCGGTCGATGTCCGCGGCGCCCCGAACCGGACGGCGAGGCGCCGACGCGGCGGTGCGGCCGATGCCGTCCCCGGCGAAGCCCGCCGCGGCCGTCAAGCTGCGTTGCGTCGGCATCAGCCCGCGCCTGCTGTCCCTGGACCAGCTCGAGCGCAACGATTGCCGCTACCCCTATGGCGGTGACCGGGACGACGATCCCATCACCTTTTGTGGTCATCCGCGCCAGCCCGGCTCCTGCTACTGCACGCCGCACTACCATCTCACGCGGCTTCCGCCCGAGGAGGCCGCCGTGCGCTCCGCCGGCCCTTTGATCCTGCGGCTGGTTGCCGCCGCGTAGAGCGCGGCAAACCCGACCCGAACCGACCCCATCCATTTTCCGGAGACGAGACATGGTGCGCCCCAGACGCAGCAAGCCCCATCGCATGTCCAAGACCCACGACCGGAGAGCTCACGACCTGCCGCGAAATGCAGACGTGATTCCCGTGGAGATCGACGATCCGCTGGCGCTCGAGCCCGGCGATAAGATCGTCGCGTTGCGATCGGTCCGCAGCGACCCGCTCGGCCGGCTGCACGCGCACAAGCAGCTGGATGACGCCCAATACCGGGCCGGACGGGCGTTCCAGAACGATTGGGAGCGGGCCGAGCGAGGCCCGCAGGCGGTCGATCCCTCGCGCGAGCACGTTGACGGCGCCCGCGGGCGTGAGCCGGTCACCGAAGGCCAGAGGCAGGCGGTGCTGCGGCTCAACCGCGCCGAGCGCGAGCTCGGCGCCGACGGCGCGGCGATCACCCATGACGTCCTGGTGCACGGCCTGACCATGGAGCAGGTCGGACACAAGCGGGGGCTCGCCAGCCAGCGCTGGAATGATTATTTTGCCCGGCGCTTCAAGGAGTGCCTGGACCGGCTGGCCGTGGTCTACGGGTTGTCCACCGACAGGGTCTCCAGGAAATGCGATGGGGCCGTGCGATCGGGCCATCGGGGCGAGAGCTAACGGCCGGTACGACCGGCACTCGTTCCGTCGTCGACGGGTACGAGCGCCGGTCGGACAATCGTTTTCCCTCAGGGATGCGGCGTCACGACATAAGTGGTGCTGTAGGGCTCGACGCGCAGCGAGGCATGCGACAGCAGACCGATCTTGGCCGAAGGTGCCATCTGCAGCTCGCCGTTCGGGCCGCGATGAACGTTGTACTGCCAGGCTGAGAGGTCGCCTTTCTGCGCCAGTGCGCGCGCAACGGCGCTGGCATCGCTGCCGCCGATCGTCGCCAGCTCGTCGCTATTGAGACCGATGACGATCTCGTCCTTGACGGTCACCACCTTGAACAGCGAGGTCGCGCTGTCACCGGCGCTCGCCATCGAAGCGGTGAGCGCCAGCGTGGCGACGGCGCTGAAGAATGGGCGTGTCAGTCTGGAAGGCATGAGGACTCCTGTTGCCGACGGCATGATGGACGGCGTCGGCGTGCAGCCATTGGTTCCCGACGGGGGGCCGTCGGTTCGAAGAAATCGATGCGGCGGTGGGCTGAACCAGGGGGCGTGACGTCGCGTCTAAGCACGATTGCGGGATGCGTACGTGCCGCCGGACGGCCGGGTTGGTCCTGAGTTGACACAGGTCAAGCTGCACGCCCGGGCATGTCGTATTTGGGAACGAGTGAAGTGAAGGGTGATGCCATGTTCAGCGGGAAATATCGATCTCCTTCGGCCGGTGGAAAAATCGCGATTGCGGCCGTCGCGGCCATCGCCGCGGTGGCGAGCGCGCCGGCGCCAGCCCATGCGGGGGCGGCGGGTCCGGCCAACAAGTCGGCGGTCGCGACGGCGACATCCGGCGATTTGACCGATCTCAGCGCTCGTCGGCGCTATCGCCGCGTCTACAGGGGCAATCCGGCCGCCGGCTTGGCCATCATGGGTGCAATGATCGGCACCATCGGCGCAATCGCCGCGCATCAGCACGACGACTATTATTACTATGGGCCCGGCTATTATCCCGGACCCGGCTATTACGGGCCGCCAAGGGTGTACTACGCACCGCGGCCATATTATGTTCGTCCGTACTACGGGCCGCCCGGTTACTACTACAGTCCGTACTGACGTGACGCGGCGCTCCGTCCATGTTGTGGTGTCGGCTCAGAAGCCGCCGGCGCTGAAACGGAGCGGCTGCACGACGTCGTACGCCGCCTTGCTGATCGGGACCGCGTAGTCGACGGTAAGCGGTCCGAACGGTGATGCCCAGGTCATGCCGACGCCGACCGAGGAGCGCAGCACGTTCCTGTTCGCCACTTGGGCATTCTGGGTCGGGCCGCGATAGCCGAACACGGTTCCGGCGTCGACGAAGGCCGATGCACGCAGGCCGTATTCCTGCGGCAATCCGGGAATGTTGCCCTGCAGCTCCGCCGTGGTCGCCCAAAACAGGCTGCCGCCGACATTGTCCATCGTCGATCCTGGCGTCAGATCGCGCGGCCCAAAGCCGCCCGGCGCGAAGCCGCGCACCATGGTGGGACCGCCGAAGAAGCTGTTGAGCAGCGGCGCCTGCTGGCCGCCCCATCCGGTGATATAGCCGCCTTGCGCGCGCACCATGCCGGTCAGGTCGCTGTTGATCGACCGATAATAGCGGACGTCGCCCGTGGTCCGTAAGAAGCGAACGTCGCCGCCGAGACCGGCGAGATCCTGCGTCAACTGCGAACGAATGCCGCTGGTCGGCACCTTGTTGTTGTCGAGCGAGCTGTAGGTGACGGTATTGCCGAGCGAGGACACCGTCTGCCGTCCGGCTGCGACCGCCTGGCGAACCGGCAGGGACACCGCCGCCGGCGAGATCCCCGGCGCGAGCACCACCCTTTGGTCGTAGAGCGAATAGCGCCACAGCATGGCAGTCTGCTCGCTGACCGGCATGCCCAGGGTGAGGGCACCGCCATAGGTGTTGCTGCCGAACGATTGGAATGTGCTGACCATGCTCTGTCGCGCGAACAGCTCCATGCCGGGTGTCGTTCGACCGAGGGCGTAGGGCGAGGTGAAGGACAGGCTGGCGCCTCGCGCGAACTGCCCGTAGGTGAAAGTGGCCTGCGCAGTGTTGCCGGTGCCGAGTACGTTGCGGTCACCGATCTTCACCTCGGCGAGCAATCCGTCCGTGGACGAATAGCCGCCGGAGACGTTGAAGTCCCCGGTCGCCTGATCGACTGCCTCGACATCCAGCACCACGCGATCCCTGGCCGAGCCCGGCCGCGTCGAGATCTTGACGGTCTTGAAGTAGTTGAGGTTGCGCAGGCGACGTTCGGCGCGGTCGATCAGCGTCCGGTTGTAGGCGTCGCCCTCGCTGACGTCGAACTCGCGTCGAATCACGTCGTCATGCGTGCGCGTGTTGCCGTGGATCTCGATGCGCTCGACATAGCTGCGCCGTCCCTGCTCGATCTGGAAGGTGACGTCGGCCTGCCGATCCTGCGCATGCCGATCGATCCTGGGCTCGACCTGCGCAAACGGAAAGCCGAGCTTGCCAAGTTCGGCCGCCAGGACGTCCGAGGTCTTGTCGATCTTGCTCTGGTCGAAGGTGTCGCCCTGCTGCGTCAGCAACAATGTGCGCAGGCGGTCGCAGGCCAGCCCCTGCACGTTGCAGGAGACGTCGACTGCGGCGAATTTATAGAGTCCGCCTTCCTCGATCGCAAAGGTGAGGTTGTAGCCGCCATTTGCCGCGTCATAGTCGACGCTCACGTTCGTGACCTCGGCATCGGCGTAGCCGTGGTCACGGTAATATCGCCGCAGCAGCTCGCGGTCCTCGTTGACGCGATCTGCGTCGTAGACGTTGCCGCCGGTCACGAAGCTCAGCACGTTGGTGGCCGAGGTCTTGATCACCGCGTGCAATTGTCGGGCGCCATAGGCGCGGTTGCCCGTGAAGTTGATCGCCCTGACCGGCGTCTTCCTGCCTTCGGTGATGGTGAAGACGAGATCGACGCGGTCGTTGCCGCGATCGATGATCTCCGGGACGACGCGGACGTCGTCGCGTCCCGCACGATGATACGCCTGGATGATGCGGGCGACGTCGCCCTGGACAGTTGCGCGTTGCAGGCCGGCTCGCGGCTTTGATAGCACCGCGCCCGTAAGCTCCGCATCCTTCACCTTCTTGTTACCTTCGAAGGCGACGCGATCGAGCACTTTTGCTTCCGAGACGCGGACCACGGTCCGTCCGTCGGCGCGGCTGATCTTCACGTCGTCGAACAGTCCGCTTGCAACCAGCGCCTTCAAGCCGGCGTCGAGCGCGGCGGCGTCGTAGCGCCCGTTGGCGTCAGCGCGAAAATAGGATCGCACGGTGTCGGCATCGACGCGCCGATTGCCCTGTACTGCAAGGGCTTCGCCCGCCACCGCCGGCGGCGCGGACGTCAGCACCGACAGCGTCGCAACGATCAATGCGACGTGTCGCGATCTGCTGTCTCCGCGGTGACGGCTGTTTTGGGTCAACATGCGCGCATCTGCCTGCTCGTCATGCCGGGATGCAAAAGCCGGTGGGCGGCCAAATCATGTCGAGGCCGTGGAGACTCGGGGGCCTGCGATCACGCCTGCGAAGGGTGGCCAGCAGGGAACTGGGCGCGGCCGCAGAATCGACGCAGAGTCGATTCAAACGACGTGCAGCATCGTCCTCATCCGTACGCGCCAGCAGATGCTGATGCGGCGAACGTTTGTCGGGAGCAGACCATGCGCGCGATCGCCTTGGCCCTCATCGCTTGCACTTTCGTTCAATCAGCCCTTGCTGCTGCGGTCGTCCCAGAGATCGACCCACGCGCGTCGCTCGGTGTCGTCCAGAATTGGATCTACAACTATCGCACCAAACCCGACTACGCCCATGTGCCGGCGGCGGTCCGGGTGCTGTTTCATTCGCAGACGTTCAAGGAGCCGGAGAACGCGGGCATCTATCTCGGCTTCATCGCGGGGGCGATCGGCTCCAATCCCGCCAAGGCCGAACAACTCGTCAACAGCTTCTTTCCCGTGCCTCCCGAGGAGGAGTGGGTGGTCGTGCGTGCCATCGCTTATTCGGGTCTGCCGGATTGGCGCAATCTCATGCGCAGGGTCGCGCCGAAGATGCCGGGCCGCCGCGTGATGATCGACGGCTATCTGAGCGGCGCACAGCCGACCTTGATGGACATCCCCTTGGAGGAAACGAAGCCTGGCGTGATGGACAAGCTGCGTGGCGCATTGACGCAGAATCCGTTCAAGAAGGAGGAGCGCAAGCTCGACACGCGGCTCAGCTACGCGACCCACCAGGATCTGCTCGACATCCTCTGGGGTTATTACTTCGCAACCGGCTCGCGCGTACCGATCCAGCGCATCGTGCAGATGCTGCCGTGGTCGAAGAGCCGCGACACGGTCGACAAGCTGACGATCGGCAGCATGGCGCGCTATACGCTTGCCAGCTATTCGGTGCGCGATGCCAGCCTGCGCGACTATCTCCGGGAGGAGCTGGCGCGGCAGTCGGGACCGGTCAAGGAGCCGCTCAGGGAGGTGGTTGAGGCCGCCGATACGGTGCAGCTCGGCGCCGTCCGCAAGGATGCCGTCGCCGCCGTCGAGGAGCTGAAGACCAGGGGCTCTGACGCCCGGCGCAACATGGATTTCTGGGGACAGCTCGGCGTCGGCGCCCTTGCGCTCGGTTGTGTCTCGGCCGCCGCGCTGGGGCAGGTCGCCGTCGGCATCCCTTGCGTGATCGGCGGCTCGGCCTCCCAGGGCCTGCTCTCGTTCTGGGAGAAGCAGCAATAGGCCCTCGGTGGCGCAGCGGCGGCGTTCGTTGGCGGCCGAGGGAAGGGGAGAGCCGGTGGAGTGGACCGGCGGGGCGTCTAGCCCTCAAGGTGCTCTTGCTGCGGAAGCGGCCCGATCGCGTGCCCGATATGCACACTCAAGAGTTGTTCGGCTTTTCGTTTCCTCTACGAAAAGTAGAAAAAGCAGTCAGCGCGCAGTCACTGCCGGCACGCCTATGAAGAAATCAGGACAGGCTGGCTTTCACTGCAGCCGGATAAACCGGCTCGCGGTGAACCTCCGCGCCAGATTCGTCGACGACGACGATGGACAGCCTGCGGTCGGTGATGCGCGGGTCGTGCCGGAGGCGCCGGGCCAAATCCCGGCTGTGCTCGATCGCCCCTGCACTCGTCGCAAATTCCAGGCCGGTCCGGTCTCTGGTCGGAATGCCATCCTTCATATCGAAATAATAAGTGCGCATGGTCTTCCTGCAGCCGCTGTGTCGCGGGAGTGGGCACGGATCCCGAGCGAGATCCGCAACCCATTCTTCCCCCCAAGCAAACTATAGAAGACCTCTAATGTGGAGGACAAGCTTACCGCTGCCGTAATCCCCCCGCCTCGTTCGGTAAACGACCGTTTCCACTGGTATCGTCAGCCAGAAACTGCCAGAAGGCTCAAATTGTGACGCCGAAATCAACCAACCGGTCAGTTCGGCTTGCTGCAAGAGTTGTTCGCTGGCATACTTTCAACCTCGTCGGGTTCCGCACGGTCGATTTCCAGGCGGGCCATCCTGAGGATCAGGGTCGCAGTCGTCAGACCGAGACTTTCAGCCTCGATTGCTGCAGTATCTACCTTGCGTGCAAGGCCTTCACGTTTGCTAAGGACTGGCATTACTGTTTCCTGCCAAAGGTGCGAGATGAAGAATTCAACATTCATCGCGGAGCTGCACACGAAGCTCGGAGCCCCATCGAGCGAAGCCGTGGAAAGCCTTCGTCTGCTGAAGGCATTCCTGAAGCTGGCTCCGGGCCAGCGCATCGAGGTGATCGAGATGGTTGAGCGGTTGACCGCGGAGTACCTTTCGGAGACCGATCGCCCTCTGTCCTGAGCTCATCCCTCCCGATTACCTGCAATGGTTGCGGGAGGTCGCGTCGCAATCGCATAGATTGCATCGTCCAGCGCTTCCGATTCGTGCAGCGTCCCGGCCGGCAGCAGAATCTTGTCGCCGGCCGTGCAGATGCGCTCGCCGCCTTCCCAACGAAACGTGAGTCGTCCCTGGATCACGACGAGGATTTCGTCGACGGGGTGGGTATGGAAGGCGTGAACCTTGCCGGCCGCATCGTGCTGCAGCTCGATGCAGCCCTGCGTCGGCAACAGCGCCAGGATGTCGGGATCGATCGCGAAGCTGGTCTTCGTTCCAGCGATGATCTGGGTCATGCGGCCTGCTCCTTGTCTGCAATGGACGATGGCTTGGTCTGCGCCAGCTTGTGGAAGGGACAGGCCGGCGGCGGCTGGTTGTCGTCGTAGAGGAAGTACTGTTTGAACTCCCGGCCCTCCGGATTGCCGTAGCGTCCGAGCTGGGGCGAAGGCGCCGTCGTGTCGAACGGGACCAGCCGTTTGCGCACCTCGCCGAAGGCCTTGGCGGCCGCCTCCTCCGTGCCGAGCATCCGTTCGAACACCCAGCGCGGCTGGAAGGTCAGCATGAATGCGCTCGAGCGGCGGCTTTGCCGCATCACATGCGCGGGCGTGCTGCAGACGACGAAGATCGGCTCACCGGCAAACGAAAACTCCCACATCGGATGATCGACGGTCTCGGGAATTTCGGCGGGCCACGGCTGGCTGTCGACGCGCGCCAGCTGATCGAGGATGTGCCAGAACTTCTTGTAGTAAGAGTTGATGGTCTGGACCGGGCGCGGGCGCGTGAACAGCACCAGCGAGGTGTTGGGTCCGTGCGAGCGGCTCTCCGAGACGAACAAGGCGAGCTGCTGGCCGAGCACGTCGATGTCGATGGGGTCGAGAAACAGATAACGAAGCTGATCGTGACGATAGCCCGCGACGCCGAATACGCACGGAAAGGGTCTTGCTTCGCTGCTCATCTGAGCCTCGAATTCCGAAAACAGGACACTTTGCCAGGTGCCGGCCTGATGGCCGGATCGGGCTTCGTCCCTTCTCAAATACAAACGCGACATACTGACCCTCTCTGTTCTTATGCTTAAGTACGAAGTATCAATTCGCGCCTCATCATCAGCGGCCCAAGGAGTCCAGGAAGCGACATCAGAACGAGAATTTCGATCAGGGCTGCGTAGCCGGAATCGCTGGCGGCACTGCGCAGGCTTGATCCGATGTCGGGGTTGAGGCCGCTCGCACTCACCATGGCAAAGGCGATCACCGGCTGAGCCAGTCCGGCAAAAATGCCGGCGGCCGTCGTATTGATCGATGCGCCGACGCCGATGCGCTCCGCCGTGTAGAGATGCTTGGTGCTTTTCAGGATCAGCGGCACGGTGCCCCCGGCCACCAGACCGAGCACGGCGAACACCGCGCCGACATAGAAGAAGCCGAAGCTGTGCGCCAGTGCCGGCAACAGCATCACGACGAGCAGCATGCGCAGCAAGGTGATGGAGATCAGAGCTGCATTGAGCGACTGCATCCGGTCCGCGGCATGGCCGAGAAAGATCGATCCGATGGCGTTGCCGACCATGAAAGCGAGCAGGGGACCGCCGGCCGCCGCAGGCGAGATGCCGAAATAATGCGCGACCATCGGGATGCCCCATACCCCGGCGAGCGTGGTCACGACCGCGAAATGGGCAGCGAAGCTCATGGCGCAGCCCCAGGTCGCGGCCGATCCGAGCGCATGCCAGCTTGTGACCAGGACGCTCTTCAGCGTCCGGCTGGTGTAGTTCGCCGGTGCCGATTTCAAGGTCGCGAACGCGCAGGCAAAGTTCGCGACGCCGACGCAGGCGATGAAGAGAAAACAGGCGCGCCAGCCGAAGCCGCTGACCGCAGCGGCGAGCGGGGTCGTGGCGAGGACGCCGCCGACATAGCCCGACACCTGGGAGATGCCGGACATCAAGCCGAAACGCTGGTCGGAAAAGCTCTGCGCGACGAGCTTCAGCAGCGCCGTGAACACCAGCGCGTCGCCGCAGGCCACGACCACGCGCGCGACGAAGACGTCGAGCAGGCTGGGCGACAGGGCGAAGGCGGCACTGCCGAGCACCGACGCCGTCATGCTGCACAGCACGACGCGCTTCACACCGTAGCGGTCGACCAGAACGCCCGCGGGGATCTGCATCAAGGTGTAGCCCCAGAAGTAGCTGGAGGCGAGCATCGCGACGCCGGAGGCGTCGGTGCCGAAGTCGCGCATGAAGTCGAGGCCCACGGTCTGCGGCGACATCCGCTGCAGGAAGGCGACGGCGTAGGCGAGCGCGACCGTACCCCACGCAACATAGGCGCGATCGAGGAACCGGAGCGGAGAGGATGCGACCGCTTGTTGTCCGAGCGCCGCCATCACACCCTCGCATAGCCGACGGAGAACAGGGCGTCGGCGGAATCCGGGATGATCCGCGACATCGCGGTCTCGACCAGCGAGGCTCTGCCGTGATAGTCTTGCCTGATGTGCTGGATGTGTCCGTAGGCGCCGCGCATGATCATGCGGGGCACCTCGAGCGGCTTGCCCGGATAGATCGTCGCGCACATCTCGACGCAGGCGGCCTGCAACTCGGCATCCGCCGTCTCATCGAGCAGCGACGGCGCGACTCTCTCGCAGATCTTGGCGTTGGCAGCCCACACGATCGGGTTGCGCGTACGCCATCCGTAAAGAATTTCTTCGCCGGGTGTGGCCGAGCCGTGATGCTTGAGGATCTGCGACGTAAAGAACCCATACAGGCCACGACCCTGATGTGCGGGTAATACTTCGGTCCCACTGCGATAAATGGCCGGCCGCTGCGCGATGGTCATCACGCGATAGACTGAGAACGCGACCAGTCCGACGTGATCGTAGACCAGAACGAGGCCGTATTTGCCGGTGAATGGCGACGAGGCCGCGGTCCAATGCGGTTCGATTGCTTTCCAGTTAATGGCAATGATCGAATTCATTGCATCCATGATCGGCTGCCGATCAGGCAGCTCGATCTCCGACGCGTCGGAAAAGCTGTAGACGGTGTAGTCGTCCCAGGGCGAGGCGATGGTCCTGTATCGACCGTCCAAATTGCGCGACATCGCGTGAACTCCACCACTGCAAGGTCGAGCTATACAGGCGGTCCTCCGATGGCTTAAAGGACAATATGCCCTCGAATTCTGCCAACTCTCCCCGGCGTGCTGCGGTGCGTCGAGATAGTGCCGAAAGGCGGCTGGCCATCTTTGCCTTTCCCGGAGTGACGTTGCTCGACGTTTCCGGCCCGGCGCAGGTGTTCGCCGAACTCAGCGAGATCGAGCTGCCAGGGCCGGGCTATGCGCTGAGCTACGTGTCCAAGGAGGGCGGACTGGTGCCGACCGATGTCGGCCTGATGATCGACACTGCGCCACTCTCGTCCCTGAAGCCTGAGGAGGTCGATACGCTGCTGATCCCGGGGGGGCCCGGCATCTGGAAGCTGCGGCAGGACGAGATGGTGATGCAGTGGATCGGCCAGGTGCTCCCCGGTGCCCGGCGCATCGCATCCGTCTGCCTGGGCGCCTTTGCGCTGGCCTGGGTCGGCGCGCTGGAGGGCAGGCGGGCCGCGACACATTGGCGCTACTGCCCCCGTCTGCAGGACAGTTTTCCGAACGTGAAGGTCGAGCCCGACGCGATCTTTGTGCAGGATGGCCGGGTCTGGTCATCCGCAGGCGTGAGCGCCGGCATCGATCTCGCGCTGGCGATGATCGAGGAGGATTTCGGCCATACGATCGCGCTCGACGTGGCGCGCCGGCTCGTCGTCTTTCTGAAACGTCCTGGTGGCCAGAGTCAGTTTTCGACCGTCCTGGCGGCGCAGGCGTCCGACGTCGAGGGTCGGTTCAGTGCGCTGCATGCCTGGATCATCGAGAACATCGCCAGCGACTTGCGGGTCGAGGCGCTGGCCGCGCGAGCCGGCATGACGCCGCGCACCTTTGCGCGCACCTATGTCAGCCGCACCGGCATGACCCCGGCACAGGGAGTCGAGGCGCTCAGGGTCGAGACGGCGCGCCTCCTACTCGAAAGCCGCCAGATCGAAAACGTGGTCGAAATCGCCAAACGGGCGGGCTTTGGCGACGACGAGCGCATGCGGCGGGCGTTCCTGCGGCATCTCGGTGTGTCGCCGTCGGAGTATCGGCGCCGCTTCTCGGGCTGAGCGGCGCTTGCCGCAACCGGGGCTGACAAGACTCGCCGGACTCGGCGCCCTTTCCTTTGCTTTCGGGTCAATCCCGCCGCTCGCTTTGAGGCCGGTGCGGCCATGCCTTATGCGAGCGCTCAAAGCCTTCCGTAAAAGGCCACGTGTATAATGCTGAAAATTTGATGCAGATCCGCCTCCGCCGAGGGGAAAGGCCAATGACCAACATCGTTCCCTTTCGCACGAGGACACTCTCTCCTGAGGCCGCCTTTGCGAGCGCTGAGCAGAAGGCGGTGGTTGTGGTGGCCGGTGCTGGCCACATGGACACCGTGCGAGCCGGTGCATTCAGCATCAGGGAGGTTGCGAGAAAAACTGTCCTCCTCCTCGATCTTGCCCTGCAGCATGCGCGAGAGCTCTCGGGCCTCGTTGCGGACGAGCGCGCGCGACGGATCTATGATCGTCACCTCGCTTCGATCGAATACGCTTTGCAGATTGCGCGCCAACGTATAGCCGCATTCTGACAGCCGCTGCTTTCCTCCGCATCCATTTGTACGGCGACGCAGGGAGTCGGATGTGGTAGTTGGATCTGTTGTGGAGGAAGCAACGATGACCCAAACCAAACTGGAAGTGCCCGCTGAACTGCGGGACCTGGCCGAAAAGACCATCTCGCAGGCTGAAAAAGCGTTCGAGATGTTCTTCGACGCAGCCGGCAAGTCGATCGGCACAGTTCCCGGGCCTGCCGCCGACATGTCCAAGCAGGCGCTCACTCTTACCGAGCAGAACATCAAGACGGCCTTCGAGCACGCTCGAAAGCTCGTTCACGCCACCGAGCTCGAGGAGGCGATGCGGATCCAGTCCGAGTTCCTGCGCAGCCAGTTCACCAACGCCGGTGAACACATGAAGACGATCACGGCGAGCATCATGTCCGCCGCGAGCAAGGCGACCGAGCCCAAGAGCTGAAGCGCGAGCCTCGCCGTCGCGGGAGCGACGGTCTGCATGGACGGAACTCGGCGGCAGCGCTGCCGCCGAATGGATGCGAGCGGACGAGACGGGCGAAAGAGCCCAGCCCTATTTTCGCAGGCTGCCGATATAGGCGGCGATGTCGGCTGCCTCCAGCCGGTTGAGCGGGAAGCTTGGCATCTTCGGATGCGGGTCGAGCAGGAAAAACGCGACCTTCTCCGGCGTGAAATCCGTTCTCTGAGCAATCTGGGCGAAGGAGGGAACGTCCGCGCTGGCCTGCTTCTGCGTCCCCTCGATGAGGTGGCACGAGGCGCACCAGCGACGGGCCAGATCTCCGCCGTGATCCGGATCGGCGGCCCAGGCCGGTGTCGACGCCGCAGCTGCGATCGCGATCGCCATAACTCTCATCACCGAGGCGTGCATCAAGGAACTCCTGATCTTTGTCTGTCGAGTGGTGGCATACCTCGCCGGAGTGACGGCGGGTGGCTCACGAAGGAATGTTTCGCCCCCGGAGAGGAGCGATCTTGGCGGCTCCGTCTCGCAGGCACGCGCGGCACGTCGATGAATCTCGACGTCAATTACAGCATGATTTGGGAAAGTGGGACAGGTCGATCCGGCTGACGATTGCCTTCAGGAGCGCGGTCGCGCGGCGCAGCCAAGACATATCGGCCGGGCGAGACACGTCGGTCGAGGCGGTGATCGTCAACTCTTCCGCAACGTAGGACATGTCGAGCCCTCCCTGTCGCTCAGCATCTTTCCGCTCAGCCTGTTGACGAGATGCGTACCGCCACATGCTGGGCATGCGGCCGCCTCATAGGCATCGAACTGGTCGGCAAGAACCGGTGCGGCCAAGTCGATCTGAACGTTCGATCCCGTCTGGGAGCAGCGAAAAACGAGAGTTTCCATCATCTAAACATGACAAATGCCGGCATCGATGCCTTGATCTGTCTCAACAGACGATGAGGCGACCGGCGCGTGCCGGACTGCCGGAGGACAGAATGTCAGGTCAGGCTATGCGATGCGGCCTTCGCCCTGCCGATCCGTTCGGCAACGTTTACCGTGGACACGGAACCCGTCTGCGCCGCACGGAGGGCCGCATCGATCTTCGACTTCACGCGCCGCGCTGCGAGCGCAGCGAGTCTGGTCTGGGTGCGTCCGGTCTTGATCTGATCGCCAAACTCGTACCGCCATTCCCAAATGTCCGGTTCAGCAGTCGCCACGACGGTATATTGAACACCTCGGTGGATCACGGAATCCCCCCTGTCAACACTTCCACTCAAAGTCAATGTCTAACCAATCTACAATCAATCCGGGCAAATACGGGACTGGAACAATTGCCAGCTCCGCGGTGGTTAGAGGGTTAACACCACCATGCCGACAATGTTCCGCAGGTGCCCGGCTTCCGTGCACACTTTTCCGGTGCGGATATCGGCCGTGCACAATCGGCGGAAATCGCGGGGCAGCCTGAAGACGCAGACGGGGGCTGCGTTCAAGGGCCCGAAATCTGCCAGAAGGGCGGACGACGCGTGTGGCGGATTCGAGTTCCGATCGATGGCCGGCAGGAGATATCAAGGCACGACATGCCGGAGTCGATGTTAGTCCGCCATCCCGAGACGAGGTCCATCTTGCTTGCCGATGATCAAGAGCTGGCGAAGACAGATAGCGTGGCAGCCGGCAACGGCAACGGAGGTCGTGACCTCCGGGTCGACGCGTTCCGGGGGCTCGCCCTTTGGTTCATCTTCATCGATCATGTTCCGGACAATTCGCTGGCGTGGCTGACGCTGCGCAACTACGGCTTCAGCGACACCTCCGAGGTGTTCGTCTTCGTCTCCGGCTACACCTGCATGCTCGCCTATGGCGGAACGCTGCCGAAGCAGGGCTGGGCGACCACGGTGGTGCGGGCGCTGCGGCGCGCCTGGGAGATCTATGCGGCGTTCCTGGTGCTGCTGCTCGCCTATGCGGCGCTGGTCTGGGTGATCGGCGGCGGCACGCGCTTCGTCGACGAGACCAACACCGGCTTCTTCTTTCGCGAGCCCGGGCCCACGCTGGTGCATGTGGCGCTGCTGCAATTCGCGCCCGTCAACACCGACATCCTGCTGACGTTCGCAATCCTGCACATCTGCTTTCCCGTCATCCTGTGGCTGATGATCACCAGCGCGACGTTGACGCTGGTGCTTTCATTCCTGCTCTACATGATGGTTCAGCTGTTCAGCTGGCAGGTGCCGGCGTGGCCGAGCGGCGAACTGTATTTCAATCCGTTCGCCTGGCAGTTCCTGTTCGTGATCGGCGCCTGGTACGGCTGTGCCGGCACCACGCGCCTGCGTCCGCTCCTCGACTCGCGAGCGCTGTTGATCGTGGCGATCACCTATCTCGCGTTCAGCCTGTTGATGGCGCTCAGCTGGGAGTTCAAGAGTCTCGAGAACCTGATCCCGTCGGCCATCAGCGGCCTGATCTATCCGATCTACAAGAGCCACCTGGCGCCGGTGCGGCTCTTGCACTTCCTGGCGCTTGCCTTCGTGGTGTCGCGGCTGGCGCCGCGCGACTGGAAGGGGCCGATTCGTCCGCTGATGACGGCCATGATCAGGTGCG
Source organism: Bradyrhizobium sp. HKCCYLRH3097 (assembly GCF_051167875.1). Lineage (NCBI taxonomy): Bacteria > Pseudomonadati > Pseudomonadota > Alphaproteobacteria > Hyphomicrobiales > Nitrobacteraceae > Bradyrhizobium > Bradyrhizobium sp. HKCCYLRH3097. Next base: position 194,106 of record NZ_JBNPTX010000010.1, on the reverse strand, counting down.
GCGAGAACTCGCTCCCGATCTATTGCCAGGGTGTGCTGCTGGCCTTCCTCGGCCAGGTCATTCTGACCGACGTGGCGAGCGGGTTGGCGATGCAGCTGCTGATCAGTGTCGCCGGGATCGCGATCATGACCATCGCGGCCACGCTGCTGACATGGGAATCACAGCTCGACCGGCGCGGGCCGCGGCTGTTCTGACCACCGCTCCTCAACGCCGGCGTGCGACGGTGACCCCGAGCAGGAAGGCGACGAACAGGCTCGCGAGCGGCGCCTCGCGGGTGATCGCGCTGATGGTCGACAGGGCGGTCCCCGGCCGCCGCGCGGCCCTTGCCGCTTCGCTCAGCCGGTCGACGGCGGCACCCAGCGTGCCCACCACCTCGCCGAGTGTATGTGACATGTCCGTCGCGGTGTCGAGCGCGCGTTCGGCAACGCCCGGCTGTGGAGGTGTTTCGAACGTTTCGCTGTTCACTGTCGTTGCCTTCTTGCCGCGGCTCGTCGGATTGGCACCCCCCGTGCCGACGCGATTCGGCCGAGGGCGAATGTAATGCTCCTGAAAATGCCGGCTGATGCGATTGGTTCCCATGGACCGAGACGTCGCTGGCGAAGCATGCGGTGCAAAATCGCGCTACGCTGGGCGACCGGCCGTCGATGAAAGGATTCCGTCTTGGCTTCTCCAGACCTTACAGCGCCACATCGCATCGCCGTCCTCGGTGCGCCGATCGATCTCGGCGCGTCGGTCCGCGGTACGCTGATGGGGCCTGCTGCGCTGCGCACCGCAGGTCTCGTCACCGTGCTGGAAAGCCTCGGGCTCGACGTCACCGACTACGGCGATGTCGGCATCGCCGACATCACGGAGCAGGTTGACGAGCCGCCGATGAAGGCCAAGCACTATCGCCAGATCCAGCGCTGGTCGCGGGTGCTGGCGCGTCGCAGTCAAGAGCTGGCGCAGACCGGCGCCATCCCGGTGTTTCTCGGCGGCGACCATTCGCTGTCGATGGGGTCTGTGAACGGGATCGCGCGCCATTGCCGCGAGATCGGGCGGGAGCTGTTCGTGCTCTGGCTCGACGCACATGCCGACTACAACACGCCTGAAACCACCATCACGGCGAACATGCACGGCATGTCCGCCGCGTTCTTGTGCGGCGAGCCGGGTCTCGATGGTCTGCTCGGCGACGAGGCACGCATGTCCATCACCCCAGATCAGTTGGAGCTGTTCGGCATCCGCTCGATCGACAGAGCGGAAAAGGAACTGCTGCGTCTCCGGCGTATCAGCATCGCCGACATGCGCGCCATCGACGAATTCGGCGTCGGCGTGCTGATGCGCCGGATCCTCGACAAGGTTCGTGCGCGGAACGGCGTCCTGCATGTGAGCTTCGATGTCGACTTCCTCGATCCCGAGGTCGCCCCCGGCGTCGGCACGACCGTACCGGGCGGCGCGACCTATCGCGAGGCGCATCTCATCATGGAGATGCTGCACGATTCCGGCCTGGTCCGTTCGGTCGACATCGTCGAGCTCAACCCGTTCCTCGACGAGCGCGGCAAGACCGCGCGCGTCGCCGTCGAACTGGTCGCCAGCCTGTTCGGTCAGCAGATCACGGACCGGCCGACGCCGAGCAATGCGATCGTTCCGGATCAATAGAGCGGATGCCTCCTCACTCGACCTCGGTGAGCCCGAGGCATCCGCGATCTCGGGCTCAGTAGCGGGCGTCGTACATCTTCGACTCGACGAAGCCGAGCAGATCGTTCGGCGCAGGCCCTGTGGCGAGCCCGTTCTGATAGGCAACGCCGGCCACCGCGGCGCCGATATAGGCAGACACCTCGCGGATGCGCGGCAGCGCCGGGTAAAGGCTGCCCTGCTCAAGATCGGCGCCGGTGACGCAGTTCGCCAGGGTATGCGCGGCGGCCATGAACATCTCGTCGGTCACCAGCCGCGCGCCGCTGGCGATGGCACCCAGGCCGACGCCGGGAAAGATGTAGGAGTTGTTGCCCTGGCGCGGCACGAAGGTCTTGCCGTCGAGCTTGACCGGATCGTAGGGGCTGCCGCAGGCGAACAGCGCGCGGCCCTGGGTATAGCGATAGGCCGACTCCGCGGAGCATTCCGCCTTCGAGGTCGGGTTGGAGAGCGCGAAGATGATGGGTCGCTCGTTCAGTTCGGCCATGGCCTGCAGCACTTCTGGCGTGAAGGCGCCGCCGACGGCCGCCACGCCGATGATCGCGGTCGGCTTCAGCGTCCTGATCGCGGTCAGGAAGTCTGCGATCGGCGCCTGGTCGTGCGCATAGCGCAGCTTGTGGCCGTGCAGGTTCTCTCGCCCCTTGATGACGAGGCCGCGCGAGTCCGTCAGCCAGTTGCGCCGCAGCGCCTCTGCTTCGGACAGGCCCTCGGCCATCATGGCGGAGACGACGAGATCCGCGATGCCGGTGGCCGCCTCGCCGGCCCCGAGGAACAGCACCGTCTGGTCGCGGAGCTTGCCGCCGGTGATGCGCAGCGCCGAAAACAGGCCGGCAAGCGCCACCGCCGCCGTGCCCTGGATGTCGTCGTTGAAGACGCAGGCGTCGTCGCGATATTTGTGCAGCAGCTTGAATGCGGCGTGGTTGGCGAAGTCCTCGAACTGGATCAGCACGCCCGGGAAGGCGGCGCGGGCCGCGGTCATGAACTCGTCGACGAACGTGTCGTAGGCTTCGCCCGTAAGGCGCTTCTGGCGCAGCCCAATGTAGTAGGGGTCGGCCAGAAGCTCTTCGTTGTTGGTGCCGACATCGAGCATGACGGGCAGGCACTCTTCCGGATGGATGCCGGCGCAGGCCGAGTACAGCGACAGCTTGCCGACCGGAATGCCCATGCCGTTGGCGCCGAGATCGCCGAGGCCCAGTATGCGCTCGCCGTCGGTGACGACGATGAGCTTGGCGCGATACGGCCAGTTGGCGAGGATCTCCGCGATCCGGCCGCGGTCGTTGGCCGAGATGAACAGGCCGCGCGGACGCTGGAAGATCAGGCCGAATTTCTGGCAGGCGAGGCCGACGGTCGGCGTGTAGATCAGCGGCTGGATCTCGTCGATGTTGTCGCAGACCACCCGGAAGAACAGCGCTTCGTTGCGGTCATGCAGTGCGTTCAGTGCCACGTACTTCTCGAGGTCGCTGGACAGGCTGCGAAGATTGACCAGGATCCGCTCGGCCTGGGCCTGCATCGACATGACCCCGGCGGGCAGGAAGCCGCGCAGGCCGAGCGCATCGCGCTCCTGCTCGGTAAAGCCGGTGCCCTTGTTGAGCAGCGGATCGCGCAGCAGCGCGAGTCCGCGCGGAGAATAGGGGGGTAGCGTCGATGCGCTCATGCGTTGCGGCTGGGTCAAGGCAGTCTCCGAGGTCCTTTGTTCGAGCACCGCCATACCGGAGCGCGCCCGGCGTTGATCGGCATCAATCGCGGCGGGATGGCGGGAACGGGACTGTTAACACAGTTTACGTTCCGCATTGCACCAATGACGTTGTGCAACTGCGTTGCAGCCCACGCAAAGGAAAATGCGATGGCCGCTAGGCGCGGCCCGTGACGAATGACCAAAGCAGCGCCAGCACGGCGATGGCCATGATACCTGTCCCCATCCACCCCAGGGCGATCAGCCAGGTCCGTCCGCGGAAGCGGCCCATCAGCCTGGGATTGGACACGATCACCATCATCATCGCCATGATCGGCACAGCGGCGATGCCGTTGAGCACGGCGCTCCACACCAGCATATGGATCGGGTCGATGCCGGTGAAGCCGAGCCCGAAGCCGATGATCGTGGCGGCAGCGATGATGCTGTAGAAGCCGACCGCCTCGTCCGGCTTGGCCTCCAGGGTCGCGTGCCAGCCGAAGATCTCGGCGACGGCGTATGCCGCCGAGCCCGCCAGCACCGGGATCGCCAGCATACCGGTCCCGATGATGCCGAGCGCGAACAACAGGAAGGTGAAGTCGCCCGCGAGCGGGCGCAGGGCTTCGGCGGCCTGCGTCGCCGAGTCGATCCTGGTGATGCCATGCGCGTGCAGCACCGTGGCGGTCGTCACGATGATGAAGAACGCGATCGCGTTCGAGAAGATCATGCCGATCGTGGTGTCGATCCTGATCCGTCGGAGGTCGGGGTGGTCCTTCTTCGACAGCTCGCGCAAGGGACGGTCGACCTTGCCCTGGTTCATCTCCTCGACCTCCTGCGAGGCCTGCCAGAAGAACAGGTAGGGGCTGATGGTGGTGCCGAGCACGGCCACCACCGTCAGCAGATAGTTGGCCTCCGTCGAGAAGCTGGGCCAAACCGCCGCGAGCAGCGCCGTGCTCCAGGGCACTTTGACCATCAAGGCGGTCGCGACGTAGGCGAACAGGCTGAGGGTCAGCACCTTGATGAAGGGTGCGTAGCGGCGGTAGGGCAGGAATACTTGGAGCAGCGTCGAGCCGGCGGCGAAGATCAGCGCGTGCTCATGATTGAGACCGCCGATCACCAGCGACAGCGACTCCGCCATCGCCGCAATGTCGGCTGCGATGTTGAAGGTGTTGGCGCCGACCAGGAGCGCGACGAGGCCGAAGACGATGCCGCGTGGCGCAAGCGCGGTGATGTTGGCCGCCAGCCCTTTGCCGGTGACACGGCCAATGCGCGCGCTCACCAGCTGGATCGCGATCATGAAAGGCGCTGTCAGAAAGACCGTCCACAACAGCCCGTAGCCGAACTGCGCGCCGGCCTGGGAGTACGTCGCTATTCCCGACGGATCGTCGTCGGCGGCACCGGTCACGAGACCTGGACCCAACAGCCGGAATACGCTCCAGAGCGACCGTTTCGGCTTGTTCGGTTCAGATCCGATGGTCGTGGTCATGGCAGCGCTCCCCCGGCGGTGTATGTCTCTCGAAGTCGCACGACCCCTTTTTGTTCCCGGCTCCGGAACCGGAGGAGATTACCAGCGTTCCAGATCACGTCGGATTTCGACCAGGGGGAGCGCGTGCCGGACCAGCGACAAACAGGGCACGATCAGGAGCTCGGCATGGCCGAGCGCGAGAGGCTTTTTTCCGGAGGCAGTGAGCTGGCCGGACTGATGTTGCGGTTCGATTGGGAGAGCACCTCGATCGGACCGCCGGCGCGTTGGCCGCAGAGCCTGAAGACGGCCGTCAGGATCATGTTGACATCCCAACAGCCGATCTGGATCGGTTGGGGCAGGGAGCTGATCTATCTCTACAACGATGCTTACAAGACCATCATCGGCGGCAAACATCCGTGGGCTCTCGGCCGACCGATCTCTGCAGTCTGGCACGAGATCTGGGAGGACATCGGTCCGTTGCTGGCCAAGGCCGGCGGCGGTGATCAGGGCACCTATGTCGAGGCGCAACTCCTGATCATGGAGCGCAACGGCTTTCCCGAGGAGACGTACTACACATTTTCCTACAGTCCCATTCCGGACGACGATGGATCACCCGGAGGAATCTTCTGCGCGAACACCGATGACACTCAGCGCGTGATCAGCGAGCGCCAGCTCTCGTTGCTGCGCGAACTGGCAAATGCCGGGGCCGGGGCCCGCAGCATCGATCAGGCCTGCGCAAGCTGCGCGGACGCCTTGGCGCGGGAGTCGCGCGACCTGCCGTTCGCAATGATCTACATGACCGACCCGGACGGCGAGGCGGCGCGACTGGAGGCCCTGACCGGCATCGACCGCGATCATCCTGCCGTTCAGCCGAGGCTGAGAATTCAGCCGGAGGGAACGTGGCCTCTGGCTGAAGCGCTGAAGCTGCAGGATGCGGTGCTGGTTCGTGACCTTCCGCGGCGGTTCGGCCTCAGTTTTCCGACCGGCGGATGGCGTCAGCCGCCACAGCACGCCGTTGTGCTTCCGCTGCCCGCGTCGGGGGAAGCCGGACGGGGCGGATTCCTCATCGCAGGTCTCAATCCGTTCCGTCTCTACGACGAGAGCTATGCCCGCTTCCTGAACCTCGTCGCGGGGCAGATTGCAGCGGCCGTCAGCAATGGCGGGGCCTATCAGGCAGAGCGCCGTCGGGCGGAAGCGCTGGCCGAAATCGACCGCGCCAAGACGACGTTCTTTTCCAACATCAGCCACGAGTTTCGCACGCCGCTGACGCTGATGTTGAGCCCGCTGGAAGACCTGCTCGGCCGCGACGAGGCCCAACTCACCTCCGACGCGCGATCCGTCCTCAGCCTGATCCACCGCAACGGCATTCGCCTGTTGAAGCTCGTGAACACTCTGCTCGACTTTTCGCGCATCGAGGCCGGCCGCATGACCGCGCACTTCGAGCCGATCGATCTTGCGGTTTTCACGGCCGAGCTCGTGTCCAACTTCCGCTCGGCGACGGATCCTGCCGGCCTGCGTCTCACCATCGACCCAACGCCGCTGTCCGAGTCGGTGTATGTCGACCGCGACATGTGGGAGAAGATCGTTCTCAATCTGGTGTCGAATGCGTTCAAGTTCACCTTCGAAGGTGAAATCGCGGTGTCGATCGGCTTGTCCACTGACGGCAATCATGCCGAGCTCAGGGTTCGCGACACCGGCACCGGCATCCCGCCCAGTGAACTGCCGCACCTGTTCGAACGGTTCCGTCGCATCGAAGGCGCGCGCGGCCGATCCTTCGAGGGCAGCGGCATCGGTCTCGCTCTCGTGCAGGAGCTGGTGAGGCTTCATGGAGGGGAGATCGCTGTAGACAGCGAGCTCGGTCGCGGCTCGGTTTTCACCGTGCGAATTCCGCTAGGCTCGGCGCATCTGCCAGCGGGCCAGATCGGACCTTCCCGTGTCCTGGCCGTTACCAACGTCCGTGCCGAAGCCTACATCGAGGAGGCGCTCGGGTGGTTGAACGGCGGTGTGCCGTTCGAGCTTCCTCACCCGTCATCATCCGACGACCTGGGAGTTCGCTCCGCGACGGCATCGGCCCGTGATCGCGTGGTGCTCGCGGACGACAATCCTGATATGCGCGACTACGTCCGCCGTCTGCTCGGCGAGGATTATGACGTGGAGGCGGTCAGCGATGGCATGTCTGCCCTGGAGGCCGTCCGACAGCGCCGCCCCGATCTCGTGCTGACCGACGTCATGATGCCGGGGCTCGACGGCTTCGGCCTGCTGAAAGCGCTGCGTAGCGATGCGCAGCTTCGCGACATTCCTGTGGTCATGCTGTCGGCGCGCGCCGGAGAGGAGGCCAAGGTCGAGGGGCTTGATGCCGGGGCGAGCGACTATCTCACCAAGCCGTTCAGCGCGCGCGAGCTGCTGGCGCGGGTGCGCGCCAATATCGATCTGTCGCGGGTGCGGCACGAGGCCGAGATCACGCTGCGTGAGCTGAACGAGCGTCTGGAGACGCAGGTCTCCGAGCGTACCGCGGAGCTGCAGGCCAAGGAGGCGCGGCTGCGGACGATCTTCGAGGCGAGCTACACGTTCCAAGCGCTGCTCTCGTCCGATGGGACGCTTCTGGACGCCAATGCGACCTCGCTCGAAGCGATCGCTGCGCCGCTGCACGAGGTCGCAGGGCTGCCATTCTGGGAGACGCCGTGGTTTGCGGGTACGCCCGGCATGCCCGAGGTGATCAGATCCCTGGTCGACGCCGTCGCTCGCGGCGACGGGGCGCGCCAGGAGCTGCAGCTCGAACTGCCGGTCGGCGGCTCGCGCTGGTTCGACTTCCAGATGCGGCCGGTGCGGGACGAGACCGGACAGGTGGCCGCCATCGTGCCCGAGGCGGTCGAGCTGACCGAACGGCGCAAGGCGGAGGAGGCATTCCGCCAGGCCCAGAAGATGGAGGCGATCGGCCAGCTCACCGGCGGCGTCGCGCACGACTTCAACAATCTGCTGACCGTGATCCGGTCGTCGGCCGACCTGTTGCGCCGGCGCCAGCTGTCCCCGGAGCGCATGCGGCGCTACGTGGATGCGATCTCGGACACGGCGGATCGCGCCGCCAAGCTCACCGGACAGTTGCTCGCTTTCGCGCGGCGGACGCCGATGGAGCGCCGCGTCTTCGATGCCGCGGGGCATATCGAGCGGATCGAAGAGATGCTGCAGACCGTCCTCGGAGCGCCGGCCGTGATCGAACTCGACCTCGCATTGCGGCCGCTTCCGGTCGACGTCGACATCAATCAGTTCGAGACGGCGCTCGTGAACCTCGTCGCCAATGCGCGTGATGCGATGGAGGGGCAGGGCGTCCTGACCATTCGCGGCGAGATCGTCCGAGAGGACGGTCGGTCCGGGCAGTCGTCGTTCGTCTCCATTGCCGTCAGCGACACCGGATCCGGCATTCCTCCAGATCAGATCGACCGGATCTTCGAGCCGTTTTTCACCACCAAAGGGGTTGGGCGCGGCACCGGCCTCGGCCTGTCTCAGGTCTACGGCTTCGTTCATCAGTCCGGCGGACGGGTGCTGGTCGACAGTGAGCTCGGCAAGGGCACGAAGCTGACATTGTTACTCCCGCTGACGCACAAGCCGCTGGGACCGCGCGAGCGGAGCGAGCAGGGTCCCGAACAGCTCGCCGCGCGCTGGAATGTGCTGGTCGTCGAGGACAATCCGGAAATCGGCGAGTTCTCCACGCAGTTGCTCGAGGATCTCGGCTACCGAACGGTGCTCGCGCGCAGCGGAACGGATGCGTTGCGGATGATCGACGAGGATCCCGAGAGCTTCGATCTCGTGCTCAGCGACGTCGTGATGCCCGGCATGGACGGGGTGACGCTCGGCCAGGAAATCCGCCGGCGGCTGCCGATGATCCCGATCGTGCTCAACAGCGGCTACAGCCATGTCCTCGCCGACGGCGACCGCCACGGTTTCAGCCTGATCCAGAAGCCTTACTCGGTCGACGAGCTGTCGCGCGTGCTGCGGCAGGTCATGGCCGCGCGAGCCGCAGGCGCGAAGCCGGCGTCGTCGGCATGAGAACCGCGGCAGCTTTCCCCTGACCATGGTGGGCCTCGCGCGATCCGCACTTGAAGGATCGCGCCGGACCGGCGTATTTTCGGTCTCCGGGGGAAGTCTCATGGCAGACGAGAAATGGCGGCTGCGTGGCGGTCGGGCGCAGCGGCGGATATTCGCTCTTGTCTCGGGCGCGGCGCTGGTGACGAGCGGCGGCGCCCTTGCCAAGGACGATGAGGCGGACGCGCCGGCGCCGGGCCTTGCCAACGTCTACATCGATTTCCGCACGAACTACGCCTATGTGCCCGGCGGAGCATTGTCGACGGGCCTTGGCGACACCTCCCTGTTCGGAACTCTGTCGCAGCTCGCGACCTTGCGCAAGCTGCTCGACCGTCCAGCCTTGCCAGGACGGCCGCAACTGTCGGCTCCGACCAACCAGGGCCTTGGCGTCGACGTCCCGCTCACGGTCGATCTCGGCGACGCGTTGTCGCTCTACGCGGGCTTCACCGGCAGCACGTCGTACAACGGCCTGTCCGGCTGGTCCGACGTGGCGGTCACGAGCTGGTTCCTCGGCTTCCAGGCCGATGTCTATCAGCAGAACGGCGGCGCGCTTCCGACGCTCACCTTGCAGTCGACGCTGACCCGGTCGGTGCCGGACGCGCCGTTGGCGACGACCTCGTTCAACACCGTCATCGAAGCCAAATACGCGCTCGATCCGGATGAGATGAAAGGCTGGCTCGCCGGCGTTCAATATACCCATGTCGAGGTCGACTCAGTGCTAGCGCATGTCGGCAGCACGACGGCGGGCTATGTCGGCGGCTTCTATCAGTGGGAGAACAACTGGAAGGTCTCCGCGCGCGTCGGCCTCCAGTCGTTCGGCGGTGCGCAGCTGCTTGCTGTCACGCCGATCGCGCCCTACACGCAGCCGCTGGTCAGGCTGGATCTCGACCGCATGGACGATGACGACAACCGGCTGTTCGGCATCACCGCGCAGATCGCCTGGGCGCCGAAGCCGGTCTACCAGCTGACGGTGAGAACGCCGCTCTACGCGATCAAGAACTGACGGGTTGATCGAAGCTTCGCGCCGGCTCGTGTCAGCGCATGCTCACGAACTTGCCCCAGAGGGCGGCCAGCAACGCGCCCGTCATCATGTAGTGCGGCTTGTCGCAGAACAGGCTGCCATATTGACAGACATCGGCGCCGACCGCTCCGAGCTGGTGCTGGCTCGCCACATAGAACAGGGCGGACAAGCCGGCGAGCACGACCGCAACGACATACATCGGAAGATCTCCTCCGCCGGCCGCGCCCGACGGGCTGAAGTTGCGTTGCCGGCCGGCGCAACTATCTGCGCTTGACACGTCGGGCAAATCAGGCGCATTTTGCCATCGTCGAAGAAATCATAGAGCCCGCGCCGCGAACTCGGCAGCGGGCTTTTTGTTCGCTCGGACCGGATTTGGAGCGGCGGTTATCGAAATCGCAAGGCCTGACTGCTGCATTTCGATCAAATTTGACACGTCGGGCAAATCACCGGCATAGTGTTATTATCGAATTTTCCGAAAATATGATGCCGGGTTGTCCGCGGGCATTTGACGTGAGCAGCGCAGGCCGGCATCGTCTGTCGACCATGATCGCCGGCAATTCATCGCGCGCCGGCGCGAAGACAACTTCGAACATCCGGTTACTCGCTGGCCTGCGCGAACGGGCCGGCGCGTGGGCGTGGCGACCGTCGCTCCGCCCGCAGCGGTCTCTTGCTTGAGCCGAGGGATAGGGTTCGCGCCTGAAACGATCGCGCGTTCGGCTGCGATCTGCCGCACTTTTCCTTCGCCCAGGAGAGAGAGGAAGATGACCGCCTATCTCATCGCGCTCGCCCTGATCGGCCTGGTGATGATCGCAGCCGCCGATGCGATCTCGTGACGATCACCAACCTCGCATTCACCATCCATGATACCGGACTTGACCATGTCGAAGACGATCACCGAAATTCGCTCGATGGCCCGCAGCCACACCAAGACGGCGATCAATACGCTGGTTGGCGTGATGCGCTCGCCGAAGGCGACACATGCCGCGCGCGTGTCCGCCGCCAACGCCATCCTCGACCGCGGTTGGGGGAAGGCGCCTCAGGCGCTGCAGAACAGCGAGGACGGCGCCCTCGAGCTGATCCACCGCATCGAGCGTGTCATCGTGCATCCGGATGGAGAGGACGATGCACAGGAGGATGAGTGATCCCGGTGGTGGGTGAGGCGTGTGCGCTCGTACGATCGGAAGATCGACGTTCAATTGAGTGGCGGCTTGCTGTTCACCCCGGCTTCCGCGACGGTGGCGAAACCAGATCAAAACGCGTCGGCCCGAAATAGTGTGTCAAGACGGACTCAGCGCCCAAACAAGTAGGAAAAGTCGGAGCCGGCCGACTTGACGCCGATGCGCGTTTGTTCGAGCTTTGTTCTCGATGCGAACGTCGCCCCGCGTCGTTTCTTTCCGTGGGAAATCGCAGTCTGGATATCTTCGGGTCATCAACATGATTGCATCAGCATGGTCTCGGCAGGCGCGAGTTGTGAGTGTCTTGAAGCGGCTGCTTGCTCTCTGGCTGTTGCTCTTCGGATTATCGTGCCGCGCGGCTGTCGCAAGCGATGTCCTCATCAGCTATGCGGTTGAAGCCAAGGGAGAGACGGATAGCGGCAATCTCAACGATTGCGAAAAGGTCGGCGTATGCCGCTTCCACGCTGCCGGTCTGGACGTTGAAATCGTCCTCTATTCAGAAGCAGGCGTTGCCATGCTGGAGATGATTGTCAAAGGACCGCCTGACTGCTGTTATACCTTCGAGGCCAAAGAGCAATTTCGAGCGACCATCAAACCCGGCCTGACGCGGTTGGAGATCTATCAGCGCATGTGGTCACCGCACGATGATTTCGTCAGGACCCCATTCTCCTGGAATGGACGGATTGGAACCGTCTATCTCGCATTCTCACAAAAGCGCTTGGCGAAGTAATCGGGCGCGCGGGAGCTGGCCGTTGACAATTCCTCCGTAATCTGATGTTCTGTTTTTGTTCCAGGGGAGCTCAGCTCGTGCGACTGTCCTCGTTCGCCCCTCGCCTCAGAGGCTGGAGGCCGTCGGATGACACTTGTCGCGACCAGCCTCAGCACTTCGGTAGCCCGCATGCGTTGCGCGGTAGAGGAGGCGTATTGTGCGACCTAATAAGGGGGGACTGATCGCTTCGGCCCTCTACGCCGTGCACTTTCTGGTGTTCAGCTGCCTGTCATATTTCGCCGGCTTGAAGTCAAGCGTATTGTTGGCCGAAATGGCTGTTCTTCCGGCCGGGATGATCCTTGGTTGGTTGTGGCCAGCCTTGGGTCTTCACGATCCGCCCTTCGATATCGATAGTTGGATGAATAGCTATCTCTTCTATTTCCCCGTAAGCCTGCTTGTGTCGTATCTTTTCGGATGGATGCTTCATAGTCTCTGGCGTCTGGCTGTCAGACGCATTGGTCCTGGCCTGGACCGGATCGACGCCCGTTTGATCAAACGATTCCATCGGGATTAGTCGCACGACGCGACGACCGGTGGCCTCGTTGCGCGGCGAGCGCCGATCCGCATAGCGGCGCGCAGGACGGACTGCCCGCTCCAACATTTCGCGGTCGCAAGATGAATGAGCCCGACGCTGAGCCGCCGGCGTCGTCATATGGATAGCTGCGCCACCATGTCGCGTCCAACTGCGCTCGCAGCGAGCACGCAGCGTTCATTCAACAATCTCTATCAACACAAAGGGAGGCGACTATGGCCGCTCGACACTCGCTCACATTTCAGATCAATCCCGGCCTGCCGGGGCACGCCGCCGTCGTCGTCAATGATCCGACCGGGCAGGTGTATGCGGGATTCGGGCCAGAGCATCATGGTTCGATTTCTGACAAGGGAAGATTCGACGCTCATTCGATGCAGGATGGAAAGGCGCCACCGAACGACTTTTCCAGCGTTGCGGATGAGGGCCAATACGCAACGTTCACAGTTCCAATCACCGAACGGCAAGCGGATCTCGCCCGTGGCGAGATCGCAAAGCTCAGTGCCGAGCCTCTCTTTTACAATGGCTGGGATCTTGCTCGTTTTTCACAAGACCCCCGCATCTGTACTTCGATCGTGAACCGGATCACCGAAGCTGCAGGTCTCGGAAAGCACCTCTATCCGGTTCCGCAAGCCAACTACGAGTATCTGTCCGACATAGCCGACACGTTGGCGAAGGATCCAAAAGCGCGGAGATTGGCACGAACCGGATTGCCAGTTCCTGACGCCCTTCGTGGAATTCAGAAGGACTACGCCTACGTCGGCGGTGGAGCGGACACTCCTTCCGAGCGATTGGGACGGTTTCCCGGTCAATCAAACAGCGGCGCGCGATCCGTGCCCGCCGCCCTCTTCGATGAGCGGTTTGGAGACTGGATCAATCCGGTGGAAGGAGCCGCCGTGCCAAGGCAGGCCGAGTCGGGCTTCACCATCGAGGACAAGCGTCAGCCCTTACGCCGTCTTCGATCGCGGCAGTCGACTCCGACGGATCAATCCGTATTCGATGCTGGGGCTCCGCCCGTGCCCTTCCTGTCGGGCCCGTGGACCGCGCAGCCGCCCGGCAGAAGCAGGTGATCGTTGTCTACGCTGAAAATCCTCACCGCAAGAGTGTTCGAGCCACTGCTCGCGCCGGCTCGCTACAAGGGCGCGTTCGGCGGGCGTGGCTCGGGCAAGTCGCACTTCTTCGGCGAACTGCTGGTCGAGACCTGCCAGGCCGAACGAGGTACGCTCGCCGTCTGCATTCGCGAGGCGCAACGCACCTTGGCGCAATCATCCAAGCGGCTGATCGAGGACAAGATCGCGGCGCTCGGCCTCGGCCAAGGCTTTCGGTCGTTCAGCGACCGCATCGCGACGCCGGGCGACGGGCTCATCATCTTTCGCGGCATGCAGGATCACACCGCGGAATCGATCAAGTCGCTGGAGGGATTTCGCATCGCCTGGATCGACGAGGCACAGACCCTGAGCGCGCGCTCGCTGGCGCTACTGCGGCCGACGATCCGCGCGCCGCGCTCGGAACTGTGGGCGAGCTGGAATCCGCGCCGCAAGTCGGATGCCGTCGACGATTTCCTGCGCAGCCGCAAGCCGGACGGGGCGGTCGTGGTGAAGGCGAATTGGCGCGACAACCCGTGGCTTCCGGCGGTGCTTGACGAAGAGCGCCGACTCGACCTCGCGCTCTATCCCGACCGTTACGAGCACATTTGGGAGGGCGACTACGTGCGCGCGTTCGAAGGAGCCTATTTCGCCGATCTGCTTGCGCAAGCGAAGCGCGACGGGCGGATCGGCAAGCTGGCGGCGGATCCGCTGCTGCCGTTGCGCGCCTTCGTCGATATCGGGGGCGCCGGCGCCACAGCCGACGCGTTCACGATCTGGATCGTGCAGTGGGTCGGCAACGAAATTCGCGTGCTCGACTATTATGAGGCGGTCGGCCAGGTCCTCGCCTTCCACGTCAACTGGCTCCGCACGCGCGGCTATCAGAACGCGATCCTCTATCTTCCGCATGATGGCCTCGCGACCAATGCGGTGACCGGCAAGCGCTATGCCGACCATCTGCGCGACGCCGGCTTCGCTGTCGAACCGCCGCTCAAGAACCAGGGCAGGGGGGCGGCGATGATGCGGATCGAGGCCCTGCGCCGGCTCGGCCCGCAGCTCTGGTTCAACGAAGCGGCGACCGAAGCCGGGCGCGAGGCGCTCGGCTTCTATCACGAGCGCAGGGATGAGACGCGCAATGTCGGGCTCGGCCCCGAGCACGACTGGTCGTCGCACGCCGCCGATGCGCTCGGACTGATGGCGGTCTGCTACGAGGCTCCGGGGCGGACCGCAAGCTTTAACCGTCCCATTCGATATCAGGATGCGGGGTGGCGGTAACGTCGCCAGGGCTGGCGAAGGCGTTGGAGAGCCGATGGTCCCAGACGTTATGCGTGCCGCACTCTTCGCGATCGTGATTGACAACCGCGAATTGTCGTCGTTCTTTATTTGTTCCCGACGCGCCCGCTGGCTCTGAACTTCGTGAAGGCCGACATGCAGCTTCTGTTCAAGCTTCTAAAGTATGGCTCCGTAACGCTCATTCTCGTCGCGTGGTTTCCGCTCCAGTTTTCAGTTGTTTCGAACCTTCCGCAGCTTGCGCTGGCGGTCGTCGTGACTGGTTATCTGGTTGCAATCCTTCTGCTTGCCCTGGCGACCGTGTCAGGAAGGTTTGGTGTGAAGCTGACAGCTCGGCTGAATAGGTGGTTTGTGCTCTTCGCGCCTGTGGCGCTTGCGCCGCCTGTCCACCTCTATCTGGTGCTCGAGACCTATTGGTACGACATCTACTACCGCTGCGACGAGTGCGGATGGGTGCAGTTCCTGGCTCTTCTTGTGAAGGAGCAGGAGAGCCTCCTCGCGTCCCATACGCTCCAGATCTTTGCTGCGGCCGCAGCGCTGTATGCCATCCTCCTCGCTTCAAGCCTTTTCATCCAAGTCATGCACGGACGTTTCCAGGGGAATTGAATGACAACCTATTTGCGAACTGCGGAAGATAGAAAGCGGGCGCTCCTGGATGATGCGCCGGATACCAAGTTCGAATTCGAAAGCCAGAAGTTCTCCGACATTCCGAAGGATAAGCGACCTGCCATCAATACCGCTGTGCAGCACCACCAGTGGGGTGCTCAGCAAGTCAAGACGTACAATGCGCTGATCGAGGAGGCCGCCAGGCGCCATGGGGTAAACCCCGATCTCGTGAGAGCCGTGATCTACACGGAGGTCTCGAGAGGCGGCGAGTACGGTTATCCGGGGGAGGCTGTGGGCCGGGCGGTGAGGTCGCTGTTTCGACTCGACCATGACGTGATTGCTCGCACGATCCTGCCAGGCAACATCGATTCCAGTTGGCAGAAGCTCATTCCCGGATCCGACGTTCACACCCCGCGAGACAACATCGAGCTCACCGCGAAGCTGCTGGCGGGGATCGCAAAGCGGCTGGACGATCCCAGCGTAGAAAACATCTACTCGCTCTACAACGGCCTGTCGCACGATCGAACGTATGTGAACAAGCAGATCAAGTCGACGCCTTACTATGCCAAACGTGCGTTCGAGGATAAGGCCTGGGAGAAAGACGAGTGGTCCGCGCCCGATCCGGCCGATGATCCCGCGGAGGGCGGACCGGTGGCTCCGGGCAACCAGGTCGGTCCCGTCGGATCGCGCGCGCCGTCGGCTGCTCATGATGCTCCCGCCTGGTTCGACGACCGCTTCGACCGATGGTCGCCTCCGACCAGCGCCGCCGCGGTGTCGCAATCACCGCTCCTGCGTGAGCTCGCGCGCCGCGGGAATGCGGAGGCGGCTGGCGCTCAGCCGTTTCGGTCCGGGTCCCCACCGCCGTCTCTCCCGTTTCCTGGAGAGTCGGGAGAGCCGCCGAACCAGGCCGATCTCGCCGCGAGTGGAGGCGGCCCCGATCCGGTCAGGTCTCCCATCCGCATCCTGCGCTCCCGCCGCGCAGATCAGATGCTGCCAACAGCGAACGTCGGACCGCCCGGGACTGCTCCCAATCAAATGCCCGTCGGGGACCAAGTGCCGTCGTTCGATGATCGGTTCGGAAGCTGGGCGTCGACGGGCAATGTGACCGCGCCGCTCTCGCCCTATATGCCGTTCTTGCCGATGCCGGAGTCGGCAGGCTCGGCCGGTGTGCTCACCGGGAATGCAATGCCGGATTATCCCTTCGAGATTCCGGCGTTTGGAGAGGCAACGCCTGGCTTGGAGGATTGGGCCGGGACTCGGCGTCGGCGTTCGCCGTGGGGCCCGGCGCGCTGATTGCGGCCCCGTCTGCGAACAGGCTTGGCGGCGACCGCGTCTGGCGCCTTCCCGTTGATGCCGCTCTTCATCGCCCGGCGCCAGTCGGCCCATCTCATCGCTCACATCATGCCAACGATACGGTTCTGACCATGCCGAAAATGTCGAACGCCGACCTCAAGACGATGCTCGCCGCCGAGAAGGCCGATGCACTGGCCGCCATCTCCGCCGCACGGCTGGCGGAAGAGCGCGCTGATGCGATGGATTATTATCTCGGCAACATGCGCAAGGACATGCCGGCGCAGGAGGGGCGCTCGCGGGCGGTCTCGACCGATGTCGCCGACACGGTAGAAGGACTGATGCCGCACCTGATGGACATCTTCGCCGGATCCGACGAGGTCGTGCGGTTCGAGCCCGTCGGGCCGGAGGACGAGGCCGCCGCGGCCCAGGAGACGGACTACGTCAATCATGTCTTCATGCAGCAGAACCCCGGCTTCATGATCCTGTATTCCTTCATCAAGGATGCTCTCCTCTCGAAGGTCGGTGTCGTCAAGGTGTGGTGGGAGGAGCGCGAGGAGGAGAGCCGTGAGACCTACTATGACCTCACTGAGGATCAGTTCGCGCTGCTGGCGCAATCCGTCATGGAGTCCGAGGGCGCTATGAGGATCGTGGCGCATTCGATGCGGGGCCGGCGGCAGGACGTCAAACTGCGCGGCGCCGGTCAGGATGTGGCGGACGCGTGACCGCGTTGGCCGCGGCGGCGGTGCCGGAAACGGTCGCTCGCTCCGACGATCATCGGCCGCCTCGGCAGCCGTAGCTCGCATACGAACCAGTGCGCCCGAACGGCGCAGGCCTGTTGGAGGGAAAGATCAATGGCAGGGGTATTATTCGTTCTCGGTGGATTTCTCCTGTTCGTCGCGGCTATCCACACGCATTCTGTCTATCGTGCCATTCTCGACACGCTGCCTCCGCAGTTTCAGGACGAGTGGACGTCGCGGTACGCATTCTCGGTATATGCCTTGGCGCCGACGACGCCGTTGGATGTTCAGGCCTCCTACGTCAAGGCCATGGTCCTGTCCTGCCCGGCCTGTCTGTCGATCTCTTTCGGCTTCTTTGCTGCAGGGAATGTCGTGTTGGGCTGCCTTGCGATGCTGGCCTTCGTCATCGCGACGTACCGCGCGCTGCAGGGCTGGAGAACCTACAAATCGAATCTCGATCGGCCGATCGATCGTGTTGAGGAGACGAGTCAATGACCAAAGGAACGTATGGTGGTGGCACGTTCGGTATTCCCTGGTTGGGGGGCCTCGGCGGCGGGCTCTATATCGACAATCACGGGCGCGTGTACCCGCAGGTCTACTACGGCACGCCAGGCGCGAGCTTGTCGGCGGGCTACACGGATGACCTCGAAGGCTTGTTGACGGGGACTTCGATCTCCGGGAGTCCGGGGATCGGAGTGATCCGTCCCAATGCCGGATTCAGCGGCGGCGCATCCGGCTTCGGGATCGGGACGCCTGGCGTCGGAGTGACCTACGGGCTCGGCCCGCTCGAGATGTCCCAGGATTTCTCGCATCCCTGGATCAAGACCATCGTCCGCGACCGGGCCGCGATGGCCGGAGTCCCCAGCCGCTACAACGTGTTCGAGTACGGCTTCCCTGATGTTCAAGACGCGCCCGCGGGTGCGCGAGTTTCGCGATCGGCGGCCGCGAACGATGCCCGAGCTACGACGAAACCCTCTGGCCGTTCAGGAGAGACGTCGGTCTTCGACACGGCAGGTCCGCCGATTCTTTATCCCTACGCAGGCAGCTTATCCGGTCCAGTCGCGTTCGCCGCACGCGGCGATCGACCAGAGACGGATCAAGACCAGCCCGCCGCAGGCGGCCTGCTGGGCATGATCCAAGACTACATGCGCTCCGCTCAAGGCGGGCGCGCAGGAGACTGAACGCACAGTTGCCGACCGCGGGTTAGATATGTGTATTTGAGACGGCTTGCCAGTTGCTTGAAGCCGTCATCTTAGTGTTCCCAACGCCAAGATGATGAGAAAGCCGCCAGCCAACCATCCCCACAGGATGCGTTCGTGCCGGATTGCGATTTTCAGATGTTCTCGACCGGGCTCCGTCAGCTTCGCAGGATCCATTGCCGAGAAGCGAAACCCGCAAAACAGCCATGACGTGTAATAGCCCGGCCTCATGTAGCGCATGTCCGAGGCGCTCGGGGCAATGTGATTGTGAATGACGCGAAGGTCATTCAGCCAGAGTGCCCATAGCGGCAGACCTGCGATCGTCCAAACGAGAAGGATGCCGATTGTCGCGTAGGACATGTTTGCAGATCCGGCGAGGGGTCGATCGAAGCTGATCGATGAATTTCATCGCCAGCCGATAGACACCGTCCCGATCCGTTTCTCTATCACCGAATGAGCCCCAACGCCATGAACATCTCTCCTCAGTCCGCACCGCTGCAACCGGTGCCGGAACCGATCACGCACGACGTCACCATCGTCACCACGCGAAAACTCGCCCAGGCGCGGGTGATGGGCGTGCCGCCGGAGGAGTTCGGGATCGAGCGCGGCGCGCGTTCGATCCGCGACTGCAACTATTGCTTCCATGAGATCGTTACCAAGACCGAGGCGCAGCTGATTGCCGAAGGATTTGACGCCGCGCAGATCCGCTCGCTCGGCAACGATGGCGGGACGACCCGGGTCGAGACGCTCGCCCGCGATACGGTCGACGAGCACTCTCCGGCGTCATCGAGCGCGTCGAACTCGGGTACCAGGCTCGTCCGGACCACCGAGCACTACGTCCGGATGGACTATGAAGGCGAGGGCAGGCCGTGCCTGTACCAGATCATCACCGGCGGTGACCAGGGCGAGATCCTGCGCAAGGACGGCCAGGACTGCATCACGCCGTTCGACGCGATCCCGTTCGCGGCGACCACGCCGGTGCCGATGACGCATCGCTTCTTCGGTCGCTCGATCGCCGATCTGGTCATGCCGCTGCAGCGCGAGAAGACAGCGCTGAAGCGCGGCGCGCTGGACAATCTCTATCTGCACAACAATCCGCGCGTCGAGGTGGCCGAGCAGAACGCGGGGCCGAACACGCTGGACGATCTCCTGGTCTCGCGTCCCGGCGGCGTCGTTCGGACCAAGACGGCGGGCGGGCTGAACTGGCAGGTCGTGCCCGACATCACCAGCTCGATCTATCCGATGCTGCAATATATCGATGCCGAGCTCGAGAGCCGCTCGGGGCTCTCGAAGCAGGCGCAGGGCATCGACGCCAATGCGCTGCAGAACCAGTCGGCGACGGCAGTTGCGCAAGTGTTCTCCGCCTCGCAGATGCGCATCAAGCTGATCGCGCGGATCATGGCGGAGGGCGTGCGAGACATGTTCGGCCTGCTGCATGGCACGATCCGCAAGCATGGTCAGCAGCGCCAGACCGTGCGGCTGCGCAATGCCTGGGTCCAAATCGATCCGCGCGGCTGGAAGACGCGCGACGACATGACGATCGAGGTTGGGCTCGGCTCCGGCGGCAAGGCGCAGCAGTTCGCACAGACCATGGCGATCGCCAACGTGCAGAAGGAGCTGGCGATGGCCGGCAAGATCAACCTGGTCGGCGATCGCGAACTCTACAACACGGCGGCCGAGCTGACACGGATCATGGGGCACAAGAATCCCGGACGCTTCTTCAACGATCCGGCCGCGGTCGACCCGCAGACCGGCCGGCAGCTGCATCCGCCGCCGGCGCCGCTGCAGCCGCCGCCCGATCCGAAGCTGCTCGCGGCGCAGGCGCGTCTGCAGACCGAGCAGGCGATCGCAGCGCATAAGGCGGAGCTGGCGCAGCAGCAGGCGCACAACGACATGGTCCATCAGCAGGTGAAGATGCAGGCCGAGATCGAGCTGGCCAAGATCAAGGCCGGGCTGGATGCCAAGATTGCGCTGTTCGATGCGCACCTCAAGTCGATCGAGTCGGCGCAGAAGCGCGAGCAGGCGCATGCGGCTCACGAGCTGAAGATCGCCGAAGCGGCCGTGGGCCTCGCAACTGCAGCTCATGCCAATCGCGCATCTGATGAGCAGAAGGAGCGGCACGATGACTGACGAGAGCATCCTGCAACAGACGGCGGCGCGGGGCACTCGCGCCAAGGCGCTGCTCGACGACGAACTGCTCGCCGGCGCCTTCGACGTGCTGGAGGCGAGCTACAGCGCGGCCTGGCGGCAGACGCAGATCGACGACGTCGCCGGCCGCGAAAAGCTGTTCCTCGCCATCAACATCGTCGGCAAGGTGCGCAACCATCTCGGTGCGATCGTCGCCAACGGCAAGCTGGCGGAGGCGGAGCTGAGGGAGCTCGCGCAAACCGCGGAGCGGAGGAAGCGGTTTGGCGTGCTATGAGCAGCCCGGCCCCGCCAGAGGACGACCAAGGCGGCATTGACATGTTCGCGATTTGTTCTGTACGTTCCTGAGCGGAGACCCGTTGGGCGGGGGACAGAATGCGAAGGTGCATCAGTCCGGCGTTCCGACCGTCGCGAACTCCTTGTGCGCCTGCCTGGTCACTGGCGAACATTCGATCGTGGTGTTGCATGTGCCGAAACCTGATACGTATCGTAAGCCGCGGGCTGTTCACGAGCTTCGCCGTGCTCGTTCTCATTGTCCCGCACCATCTGGAAGCCCAGCAGGTCAAGCCGGACCCCGAGGCTTATCATCGCGCGGTGGATTACTGTCGCGGCGACGTGCCGCGGCCCACGGCGATCAGCCCCGACCGGACGATCGTCTGCTTCGGCGATCCGTACGGCGCCGACGTCGACCCGTCTATCGTGAGCCAGATCGCCGAGAACGGGCTCTTCGTCGTGCGCGGCTATGGTGGAAGGCGCGCGACGGCGATGAGCGTCTCCGACCTGCTGCGCAGCCGCAATGCGACGGTGGTGGTTTTCGACGTCTGCGCTCTCTCTTGCTCCGCGTATTACTTCGTGGCTTCGGCAAGAACCTACGTCGTGAAGAATACGATCGTACAATGGCAGCAGGCTTTGGAAGATTGCAGGGTCACGTTTCGTCAGCCGCGCGATTCCAGCATCCCGAAGCTTTGGCGCGCGGAGTGTCCGAAAGGTGATGAATGGCGTCTCACCTTTGCGAGCGACTATCCGGAGTTCGGGCGCTTCTATCAGGACAGGGTCATCGATCAATTCCATTTCGAACCGCTGCCCGACAGCGAATATGTCCGAAAGCGCCTGAAGGGGCTCTACGATCAGACGGGGCGATTTCCAGCCATTGGATGGATGTTGAGCCCGACATCGCTCAAGCGCCTTTTCAAGGCTGAAATCATCTACGAGGCCTACCCGCAATCGCAGGAGGAAGCGACGGCATTGGCCAATCATTTCGGCGCGCGCGACGTGATCTATGATCCATGATCATCAGCGCATCCGATCTGATCAACAACGCGATAGCATTGTCAGGAGTGTCCAAAATGAGGGATAGAGCTGCATTAGACTCCATGCCGATTGTGTCGGATCCCAACTATTCAGGCCAGTTGCGAGGGTACCGCCAGCAGTGGACTGTACCAAGTGTCGAGGACCTCGCTCGAAACCGGCCGCCCCGCTATCTTCCCGGCGATGATCCGGCCGGGGACAATCCCACCAATTCGCCTTGGCTGCCGAACTATCGAAGGGAGACGCCGCGCTCACTTGATCCACAGTCGTCATTGCCTGAATCGATGTTCTCTCCGTGGGCCTGGCCTGCTTCGTCATCGGCCCTGAAAGCACTGATGGCGCATGCCGCGCTTGGCGACGCGTCGGGAGCAAGCGGCGTAGCCGGACGAGGCTCAGGCGCGTTGGCCTCGCGCCCCAGGGGGCCGGCTGTTCTGTTCGGCCTCGGCGCTTCGTCGCAGGCGCCCAGCTACGGCGAACAGACCCGAGGCGGCGGTCTGCTCGGCTTGCTGGCCGAGCTCATGGCTGCCAATCCCGACGATCGATCGTCCCGAAGGTGAAATCGAGGGGC
Organism: Bradyrhizobium sp. HKCCYLRH3097; assembly: GCF_051167875.1. NCBI lineage: Bacteria > Pseudomonadati > Pseudomonadota > Alphaproteobacteria > Hyphomicrobiales > Nitrobacteraceae > Bradyrhizobium > Bradyrhizobium sp. HKCCYLRH3097. Next base: position 171,499 of record NZ_JBNPTX010000010.1, on the reverse strand, counting down.
GATGTCGGATGCAATCGCGCTCTGGCATCTTGGCGATCGCACGCCGGTCGCTCGCACTGGCCTTGGTCCTGGGCGTTGCCATTGTTGCAGGAAGCGGCGACGCGCAGCAACGAGACGGCGCCTGGGACCTTTATCATCTCGCCGTGATTTATTGCCGTGGACCGTTGCACCGCCCACTGGCCCAGGGCCCTGACAAGCGGATCGTATGTTTCGAGGCTGGGTAGTCAGGAATCCCTACGATCAGTTCGGTGTCGATCCGAAGATCGCTTGGAGCCTCAACCCCAGGTACAACATCTTCTTCAAGGCGAAGATCATCTACGAAGCCTATCCCGAAAGTCAGGACGAGTTCGACGCGCTCGTCGCACGGCATCGTATCGGGCAGCTGATCCATGATCGGATCAGGCGGCGATCAACTGATCAACAAGAATACAGCTCGCAACGATCACCCATTGACACGTCGGGCAAATCACCGTCATAAAGGCAACATCACAGGACTTACACGAGCCCGCGCCGGACACACCGCCGCGGGCTTTTTCGTGAGCCATCACGTCGTCCGGCTCTCGACACATGGACCATGCTGTTGAACGTCACCGCGCCAAACGAGGTGAGGTCATGACAGTCGGTCCTGCCGACCCCGTTCGCAACGGGCGCCACGGCATCGGTATCTCGTATGAGCCGAACCGAGAGTGATCTCTCGCGCCATCGTGCCGGCGGGACCTGAACGCCTCAGACCATCTTCAGAACTGCGCAGCGTCGATCGGCGCAACGCACGGTCGTGACCTCCAAGCGGCGGCACGATCTCGGCGAAGGCCGCGCGCCGTGCAAGCAACACGAGGGATCATCGATGACCACACCCACGTCCACTTTCGTCACCTACCAGGCGGTCGGCAACCGCGAAGATCTCAGCGATATGATCTATCGCATCGACCCGGTCGACACGCCGTTCATGAGCGGCGTCGACAAGGAAAAGGCGACGGCCGTCAATCACGAATGGCAGACCCAGGCGCTGGCGCCGGCGGATGGCAGCAACGCCCAGCTCGAAGGCGACGACCCCAACACCAACGTGACCACGCCGACTGTTCGCCTCGGCAACCAGTGCCAGATCTCCTACAAGGTCGCGCGCGTCTCCGGCACCCAGCAGGCGGTCGACCATGCCGGCCGCGACAACGAGCTCGCCTATCAGGAAATGCTGAAGGGCCTCGAGCTCAAGCGCGATCTCGAGACCATTCTTTGCGGTACGAACCAGGCCAAGCTGATCGGCAACACGACGACGCCGCGCAAGACGGCTTCGATCCTGTCATGGATCGTCTCCAACACGTCGAAGGGCAGCGCCGGCGGCGCGGCCGATCCGGCCGCGGCCGACGGCTCGGGCACGCGCACCGACGGCACTCAGATCGCCTTCACCGAGGCGCGGCTGAAGACGGTGCTGTCGTCGATCTGGATCAACGGCGGCAAGCCGGGCACGATCCTGACCGGTGCGTTCAACAAGCAGGTGTTCTCGACCTTCACCGGCCGCTCGACCGCGATCGAAGAGGCCAAATCGAAGAAGATCGTCGCCTCGGTCGATGCCTACGAATCCGATTTCGGCAAGCTCAAGGTGGTCGCCAGCCGCTTCCAGCGGCCGCGTGACGTGCTCGTGCTCGAAATGGACAAGTGGGCCGTGGCCTATCTCAACGGCCGCAACATGATCTCCATCCCGCTCGCCAAGACCGGCGATTCCGACCGGCGCCAGATCCTCGCCGAATACGCGCTGGTCGCGCGCAACGAGAAGGCCAGCGGCGGCATCTTCGACAACACCACCGCATAGTCCGATCTTTCACCACCCTGACCCGCAGGCGGCTCTCGGGCCGCCTGTTTCTTTTGGAGGTTCATTCATGCCGCTTCCCGGCAATCGTCCCCTGAACACGGCCGATCTGACGGCCTACACGCCTTCCTGCGGCGCGAGTCCCGTCGCCGCCTATGTCCGTGCGCCCTTCCGCGGCCGGCTGCTCAAGGTGGCCGGCATTCTCGGCGGTGCCATCACCACGGCCGACGGCACCGTCACCGTGACGGTGAACGGGACGTCGGTCGCAAGCTTCACGGTGCCGCAATCAGGCTCCGCGGCGGGGCAGCTGTTCTCGGTGGTGCCGGCGTCGCCGGTCTACCTCAACGAAGACGATGTCGTTGCACTGACACCCTCCGGTGCGTCGGGCACATCAGTGCCGATGTATTTTTCGCTTGCAGTCAGGGGAGCCTGAGATGTCGTTCTTTCCCAAACAGCCATCATCCCGGATCGGCGGCACGCAGACCATCGCCTTTGATGGCAGCGTCGGGGCCACCAACAAGTTCGGTCCGGGCACGTTCCAGCTTCGACTCGCCGCGAGCTCGGCCTGCTGCTACCGGATCGGCGACGGCGCCCAGACGGCGACCACGGCCGACGTCTTTCTCCCCGCCAACGTGGTCGAATACGTCACCGTCACTCCCGGACAGAACATCGCGGCCATCAAGGCCGCCAGCAACGGCCTGGTCACGGCGACGGCCGGCACGCTGTGGATCACGGAGCTGTCGTGATGGATGGGCTGACCATTCGCCCGCATCTCGACCGCGATGGCTCCGGTCTCGTGATCGAGCATCTCCAGGATGTCGCGCCCATCCTGGACTGGAACAGCGAAGCGCGCCGCGACGAGCAGCACAGCGACTGGGGCCGCCACGTCGCGCGCATTCCGAACGTCATCTACGTCAAATGGCTGAACGAGGAATATGCCAGGGGCAACACCCGGCTTCGCCTGTTCACGCCCGAGTTCGACGCGATCGTGCAGACGAAGCTGAATGATCCCGATTGGGCCTATCTGCGCACCGACACGCCTGCGCTGCTGAGCGGATGGAGGGCGAAGCCGTCATGCCGTTGATCTCGAACTATTCATCGTTGCAGTCCGCAGTGACCGAATACCTGGCGCGCGACCAGGACACCACCTTGGTAGCTCGGATACCGAGCTTCATCCAGCTGGCCGAGGCCAAGTTCAACCGGCAGCTGTTCGTGCGGCAGATGGAACAGCGGGCGATTGCGGTCGTCGATCTCGGCGCCAGCGAGCCGGAGTTCATCGCGTTGCCGTCCGACTTTCAGTCGATGCGGCGGATACGGCTGACCAGCGTGCGCGGCCAGCCTGCGCTGGAGTTCAGGTCCGGCGTGCAACTCGACGAGTATCGCTTTCGTGTCTCGGACGTCGCGGGCCAGCCGCGCTACTTCTCGGTCTTCGGCGACCAGATCGAGCTCGCGCCGCGGCCTGACGCGGCCTACACGATCGAGATGGTCTACCGACGGACCATCCCGCCGCTGGCATCGAACGATTCGAACTGGCTGCTCACGCTGGCACCCGATCTCTATCTCTACGGCGCTCTGCTGGAGTCGGCGCCGTATCTCAAAGAGGACGGACGGATTCAGACCTGGGGCCTCGGCTTCACCAGCGCTCTCGCCGATCTCAATGCTCTCGGCCTGACGTCGACCTTCAACGCCGGTCCGATGACGATGCGGCTCTCCGGCCAGGCCGTCTGAGACACCGTCCAACACAGAGGATCACATGGCTGCCTTCAACAAGTTCAATTGCTTCGTCCAGGACGTCGCGCATGCCCTGCACGACATGCTCACGGGAACGTCGCATGTCTACAGGATCTATCTCACCAGCACGGCGCCGGTCGCGACCAATACGGTCTACAACACGCCCGCCGACCTGACGACCGGGAATGGCTACACGGCAGGTGGCGTCTCGATCGGCACGATCACCGGCGGGCAGACCTCCGGCACCTTCCGATTCATCGGCGGCAGCGACCCGTCGTGGACCGCGGCCGGCGGCTCGATCGGGCCCTTTCAGTACGCCGTACTCTACAACGCGACATCGGCCACCAAGCCGCTGATCGGCTGGTGGGACTACGGCACCTCCGTCACCCTGACCAACGGCAACACGTTCACGGTCGACCTCGACCAGGTGAACGGCATCCTGACGATCACCTGACATGGCAGCTTTTCTCGACATCTGCAGGTTCCTGCCCACAACCGGCGGCACGACGGACTGGACCTATGCCGCCGCCGTCCAGGGCTATCAGAGCCCGGCCGCGGCCGGCGCGGTCAATGGCCGGCTGTACAAATACAGGGCCGAGAGTGCCGACCTGACGCAATGGGAAGTTGGCGAGGGCGCCTACGCCTCGTCGACCGGCACATTGGCTCGGACGACGATCCTGTTCACCTCGGCCGGCACGACGGCGAAGGTCAATTTTTCCGCTGCGCCGCAAGTCGCGATCGTCGCGCTGAAGGAGGATCTCGTTTCGATCGAGGAGGCCAACGTCTTCACCAGCACGCAGCAGGCGCAGGCGCGGAGCAATATCGCCGCGGCTGCAGGCCCCGGCAACTGGACGCGCTCCGTCCTGACGTCAGGATCCGGCACCTACACCCTCAAAGCCGGATGCAAGGCGCTGCTGGTCCGGATGGTTGGCGGCGGGGGCGGTGGGGGTGGCGGTGGCACGACGGGAGCGACATTTGGCGGTGTCGGCGGCGACACAACGTTCGGCTCGTCGTTCCTGACCGCCTCGGGAGGAGCAAACGGCGGCCCGTACGGCAACGCTTACGCGAGTGGTGGCGGTGCGGCGGGCGGTGATCTCAATATCAGAGGGAGTCACAGCACGCCGACCGATGGTGCGGGCGGTTCGACAGGCGCGGCGCTTCAAGGAAGGAATGGCGCCAACTCTGCATTCGGCGGCTGCGGAGCAGGCGGATGGATTGGCTCTGCAGGAAGTGCCGCGGCGACAAATAGCGGCAGCGGCGGCGGAGGAGGCGGAGGCACTGACGGCGGTTCGGGCGGGCGCGGTGCTGCCGGCGGTGGCGCCGGAGGGTACGTGGAGAAGTACATTGCTGCTCCGGCCGCGACATACGCGTATTCGGTCGGCGCAGCGGGCAGCGGCGGTTCTGCGGGGGCGAACGGCACGACTGGCGGCGCCGGTGGCTCCGGCATCATCATCATCGACGAGTACTACTGATGTCACTGCTCGGATTCGACGCCGTCGGTAGTCTGGCGATCGCGCAACTCCCGCGCGGCTCCGCAACGAATACGATCTTCCTCGCGAGTCCGGCCGCCGTCACGCTTGCAGGTCGAACAACCAGCTTCCAATCTGCGCTCACTCAGATCACCGCGGCGCTCGTCTATGCCGGCGGCTCGGCGGTTGCGCGCATCGGTCTTCTCAGTGCGCAGAACGGCTGGCTGACGGCGGGCACCACGGTCCTGTATTCGTTCGGTGCTTTCGCCGCCCGCGGCGATTTCGTCGCGGCGGGGAACTCCATCACGACGGTCGGCAAGATGCAGGCCGCGGGGCGGACTCATATCGTCAGCGGCCAATCATCGGCCTTCGTCGGCGCAATGACCGGCGACAAGTCCTCATATCAGCTCGTCGGATACGACGTCGGCTACGGTCGCGGCTTCGAGGCCTGGTATCCTCTCGGCACCGGGACAATCGGCTGGAGCGGCAGCAACGCTCCTGAGCAGTCCTGGTCGCCGCAGCCAAGTATAGCCGACCATTGGCTGGGTGTCCCGGCATTGTCATTTTCGTGGAATGCGGTGCCTCCATCGACGCCGCCCTGGACGAGCGATTGATGTCCTCGTCGTGGCCATCATCTGTTCGAGCCTGATGCGCGCGGCCGTTTGAAGGCCCGGGCACCATCGACGTTGTCGATCTTTTCTGTTTCCTCTTGACCGCGGCGGAGGTCCGCCGGCGGCAATCGATGATTGGAGGTGACATGCCTCTTCTTGCCTTTGGCGAATATCGGCCCGACGTGAGCGACTACGAAGGTCAGGCTACCCGGAACATCCAGAACGTCGTGCCGCGTGGCGACGGCTATGGCCCCTTTCCGTCCTTCTCGGCCTACACATCCGCTCTGCCTGACCCGTGCCGCGGTGCGTTCTACGCCTTGAAATCGGACGGCACCGTCGTGACATTCGCCGCGACCGCGACGAAGCTCTACCGCCTCAACAACACGGACTTCACCTGGCTGGATGTCTCGAGGGGCGGCGCCAGCTATTCGCAGCTCTCCGCGGCAGCGCAGTGGCAGTTCGCACAGACCGGCAATCTCGTGTTCGCCACGCAGGCGAATGCGCTACTGCAGGTGTTCGATCTGACGTCGTCGACCGCGTTCGACAATGCCCTGGGCTCGCCGCCGCAGGCCGCCTATATCAGCGTGGTCGGACGCTTCCTGGTGCTCTCCGGCCTGCTGTCGACGCCCTATCGCATCCAATGGTCGGGTCTCAACAACTTCAATTCGGCGACGTCCTGGGATGGCCTGACGGCAGGGTCCGATCATCAGGACTTTCCGGACGGCGGCATCGTCCGCGGCGTTGCCGGCGGGGAAGCCGGGATCATCTTCCAGGATCAGGCGATCCGGCGCATGTCCTACGTCCCGGGATCGCCGATCATCTTCCAGATCGATCGCATCACCCAGGACAAGGGTCTCTATGCGCCGTACTCGATCATCCGTGCCGGCGAGCGGATCTTCTTCTATGCCGGCCAGGGCTTTCACAAGATCGAGCCCGGCGGCCTGCCGCAGCCGATCGGCCGCGAGAAGGTCGACCGCACATTCCTTGCCGATCTCGACAAGGGCAATCTGCAATTGCTGATCGGGGCGGCAGATCCGCGCTCGACGCGGGTGTTCTGGTCCTACAGGTCGATTTCCGGCGCGATCGGCACCTATGACAAGCTGTTGGGCTACGATTTCCTGCTCGACCGCTTCTTTTCGATCGCGGCAACCGGCGAATACCTGCTCGGCATGTCGCAGACGGGCCTCACGCTCGAGAATCTCGACAGCATCTCGTCGTCGATCGACGCGATGACCTTGAGCCTCGACGCCTACGCGACGGCCGTCCAGCCGGAGATCGCGCAGTTCTCCGCAAATCATGTGCTGGGCTTCTTCCGTGGCAACAATCTCGAGGCGACGATGGAGAGCGCAGAGCAGGGCACCGACGACAGCCGGATCATGATCCGTGGCTTTCGGCCGGTCACCGACGCGACGACGCTGTTCGGATCGGTCTCCTCGCGCGACAGGCCATCGGCGGCCGCCGCCGCAGGGGTAGAGGTGTCGGTCAACACGCGGACGGGTCGCTGCGACCTTCGCAAGGACACGCGCTATGCCCGCTTCAAGGTCCGGATTCCGGCCGACGCGTCATGGAGCTTCTGTGCAGGCGTTGTGCCTGACCTCACCCCGAGCGGCACGCTATGACAGCCTATGTTCCTGGTATCACCGAGACCGATCTCAAGAAGATCATCCTGGCGCTGCAGCAGCTCGCCGCCGGGCGATCCAACGCTGTCGGCAGCGTCACCCTATTGCCGGGGGGCGCGACCACCGTGGTTGCCGACATGAACTGCTCTGCCGCGTCGACCCCGATTCTGACGGCGGCGAGCCCCGGCGCCGCGGTGGAGCTCGGCAACGGCACCATCCATGTCAGCGCCGTGACCAACGGATCGTTCACGCTCACGCACGCCAACAGCGCGGCGGCGCGGACGTTTCTCTATGCATTGCTCGGCTGAACTCGCCTGCGTCGATCCCGGTCAGGTTGGACTTATCTGGCCCAAGGTCGCGCCGCGGCTGCGGCGGGCGATCCTGCGGACCGGTCTGTCTGCCTTCGCCGATGTGGAGCGCGACGTTCTCGACGGCCGCGCGCTGTTGTGGCTGGCGCTGAGCCAGGAGGGCGACATAATCGCGATCGATGCGGTGGCCACGACACGGCTCGAACTGACGGACGCCGGCAAAGTGTGCGTCATCGTCGCCTGTGAGGGCAGGGGGCGATACCGTTGGCTCCCGCTGATCGGCGGCATCGAAACTTACGCGAAGACAGAAAGCTGTCGCGGCATGCGCATCTACGGCCGTAAAGGCTGGCTGCGCGCGCTCGCCGACTATCGGCACACGCATGTGATTATCCAGAAGGAGTTGAGGTGACAATCAGCGTTGATGGTCTCGATAGCGCTTTTCATACGCTGATCAGACAAGATGATCCTATCACGGATAAAATCAGCTCTGCCCCCGGCACGCGCAAAGGCGACCTTTGCACTTGACAGGATGTTCTTGATATGTTCCTTTTTAATTCAGAGGGCATGTTGCGTCCCCAAATTGCGCAGTTGCCGGACAAAACGCATGTTTTATCAGACAAGTGCAGATCGCACCAAAACAGCAAGAGTCTTAGCAGGCTTTGTGCAGTCGGGAGCAAAAGCCGCTCTCGTGGCGCTGGCACTCACGATGAGAATGGACTCGACTCGTGCCGAGCAGATTGACTTCAGCCCTTATCGCGCTGCTGCAGAATACTGCGCTCGCGAAGTCGCGGGTCCGCTGGCACTTTCGCCGGATCAGCGGATTCTTTGCTTTGACGGCCATCTCTATGCCCATCAGGATCTGTCGCTCGTCGACGAATTGCAAGTCGGCGGACTAGTCGTTATCCGCAGTTTTGGTGGTGACGACGTTGCAATGATGGAGCTTGCGGAGCGCCTACGTGGTCGGAATGCGACCGTCGTAGTTCGTAGCTACTGCTTGCTTGGGTGCGCCAGTTATATCGTGGTTGCCTCCGGGATGACGATTATACTGAAAGATGCGTTGGTTGCATGGGGACCTTTGGTGGTGGACGGATTCTGCTTAGGTCTTCGGAATGCACTCGACGAAGGTTTGCCACGCCTTGACATCGGCCCCTGTGGGAAACCGCTTCTGCGGACGCCAGGTCCAATCTATGAACTGAGGCTGGGATTCATGAGCGTACGGCGCGTCAATGATAATTTCGAGGAACCGCCGGAGAGTACATTTATCAGGAGAGCTCTAAGGAATATCGATTGGAAAAGGGCGACCGAGACAACTGGTCTGATGTGGACGTGGCATCCTCGCTATCAACAAAGTTCAGTCAAGACCAAGATCGTTTACGAACGCTATCCCGATAGCCAGGAGGAAGTTGCGGCTCTTGCCGAGCGATTGCGGCTCCGTGCTCGAGTTGTTTACGATCCATGAGGGCTATTTCCGAAATGTCAGCCGAGCTGTTCTGACACCCGAAAAAGCCTTGATAGTTGACGGCGCGCTGACGTGGCGCGCTTTTTTTTACCTCGGGGAATGAAGATATGGTGGGAAATCCAAGAGAGAAATCAAGTGATTGGCCAAATATAGTGCGTGAGGGGATCGAGCCAGAAGTATTGCGTGTGCCTGATTGGAGACGTTATCTTGATGGCAGAGATTATACCCGTCCTTTCCAGGGTATTCCGCTGCCAGGGTCGAGGACGCCAAGCTCGCCACCAAGATTGCCCTCCTGGTTCGAAGATCCATCACAGCCGGGCCTGCCGCCATCGTTGAAATATCCGGCACCCGGCAATCCTAGCCCGGGTTTTCCTCCTATTCCGGCACCAGTTCCCGCACCGTCACCCATCCCTGGAAGGCCGATCCGCGACTGGCTGTTTGATTATCTGCTCGGAAACAATCTTCTGGACCAACGGCCATTTCAGCAGACCTCACAGTCGGCATTGAGAAAAGATGCCAGTCGCACCGGACTTGATCCGGACATGAGACTTGCTGCCGCACAGCAGGCCGATCAGGGTCATCCGACCCGCGCATCGCAAACGGGTTCAAGCGAAGAACCATCGAAGCCGCAGAAGCGCTTCTTGAGATCGCGCGTTGAGTAACGTTGATCTGCACGAGGACGACTGAACTCTCCGTGTGCCGCTGCCTCCTCCGGACGGATCGCAGACTTGCTCACGGCGACGCCTTGTTCGAGGACTGCGATCTTGCAGTTGCGCAAACTCTTAGCATTGTCAAATCAAGGAACGTGCCCAATGGGCGGACAATCATCCAGCACCCAGACTCAACAATCCCAGACGCAGCCGTGGCAGCCGGCGCAGCCGATGTTGCAGAACATCCTGTCTCAGGTCGGCAACGGCCTGAACAATACCGTGCTGACCAGCGCCGAGACCGGCGCGCTCGATACGCTCAAGCAGAATGCGGCGTTGGGCAATCCCTATGCCGGCGGTATCGGGGCCTATGCGCAGTCGCTGCTCAATGGCGGCAACGCACAGGCGCAGGCGCCGGCTGCCCAGGCCAATCTGCAGACGTTGCAGGGCCAGCTAACGCCCTACGCCAATGGCAGCATGATCGGCAACAATCCTGCGCTGGCGGCGCAACTGGCGCAGCTCCAGAACGACGTCGGCACCTCCATCAACGGCCAGTTCGCGGCCGCCGGACGCGATTTCAGCGGCGCCAACCAGATGGCGTATGGCCGCGGCGTGGCGGCGGCGGAAGCGCCTGTGATCGCGGCTCAGTACAACCAGGACGTCCAGAACCAGCTGAGCGCGGCCAATGCGTTGTACGGTGCCGGCAACACGACGGCCAACATGCTGGGCGGCATGCAGCAGCAGTACCTCACCAATCAGGGGCAGGGGCTGACGGCGTCACAGGCCGCGCTAGATGCGCAGAATTATGGAGCCAATGCCACGTTGGCGGAGGAGGCGCAGCGCCGCGGCATCCCGGTGCAGGCGCTCGGACTGCTGGCGCAGATCGGAACGCCGATCGCACAGCTCGGTCAGCAGACCAACGGCACCATGACGGGAACACAGGAGATGTCCGGTGCCGACCAGTTTGCGAAGATCGCCGGCGGCATCGGCAGTCTTCTACAGCCGTTCAGCGGCGCGTTCGGCAAGAAGTAGTTCGGTGCAGCGTCTCGAGGGAGTGGTCGTGAATGTCAGATGAATCAGAGCATCTCGTGACGGGTGCAGCATTCGAGCTGGAGAATGCCGGCTATCGGCCGATGCCGGATCCGGAGGAGCGGCCGGAGCGCGAGGCGCTCGGCGGCGACGTTGCGTCGCTGCGCGACGCTGCCGAGCAGCGCACCGATCCCCGTCCGCCGGTGATGGTCCGGGAGTATGTCGACGAAGCCGGCAACCTGGTCGATCGCGGCGAGTCGGTCACGCTCGAACGCGCGGCGCGTGATCACGCGCGCGTCCGGGCCGCTGAGGTGGGTGAGGCATCTCGCGGGACGCCGGATTCCGATTCGAGCGACCACTTGGGTTCGCCGGCAAATGGTGAGCCCGACGGTTTCGAGCCGGCTTCAGGCGAAGCCGAGTCCACTGCCGAGACCGGCTCGACGCAGCACGATGCTTCGTCGCGGCTTGCGCCGGAGTTGGAGAGAGCCCTGCAGCATCCGCAGGTGCTGCAGGCGATCGAGGAGAAGATCGGCGAAGCAGAGCAGGCCCGCCAATCCTACCGAGAAGGCCTGGCATCGGCCGTCCAGATTGCCCAGGCGAGCTTCCTCAGCCAGTTTCCTGAATTTGCCGGCATGCCCGCGGAGCAGGTCCCCGCCGCGCTCGAACGGATGTCGCGCGAGGATCCCGGAAGGTTCGGGCGCATCCAGGCGGCTGTCGCGATGTCGGATCAGTTGCTGGCACAGCAGGCCGAGGCGCAGCGCCAGCACGCCGAATTGGCTCAGCGGAGCTTCCAGTCCTTCGCGCAGGAGCAGGACGACCAGCTCGAGGGCATGCTGAAGAGCGAGCCGCGCGCCATGCGCCAGGCCGTTGCCGCAGAGATCGTGGCGTCGGCAAATGAGAGCGGGATCCCGGCGTCCGAACTCAACCGGCTGTTCCAGACCGAGCCGTTGATGCGCCACGCCACGTTCCAGCGGATGATGTACGACGCGGCGCGATATCGCCTGATGATGCGGGCAAAGGACGCTGCGGTGACGAAGGCTGTCCCGCCCGTGGTGCGGCCGGGGGTCTCAGTCTCGTCGGGGGAGCGGGGACGGACGGATCTGCGGGCGCTCAACGCCCGCTTGACATCGTCGGGTGATCTCAAGGACGCGGTCGCCCTCTATCAGGCCCGCATGTCCAGACGGCCGTGAGGCCGGTCGATGACAAACCCCGTTCTGGCTGCGCTTGCCGAGGCGCGCAGGCAGCGCGCTCCGCTGTTCGCACGCTGGTGTGAGCGGGAGCACGAGACGTTCTGCCCGGCCTCGCCGGCGGCGGTCGCCCGCTTTGCCAGAGAACACGCCGGCCTGGGTGTCGAGCAGGTCTGGGAGGCGATTCTCGACGTCTCCAGAACTCACGCCTCGTTGGGGCTGGCTGATCCCACAGCGGCAGAGCCGGTCGCGATCGTCGTCGACGACATCGCCAACCTATCGCCCCCGCAATCCTGGCCGGGTCCCTGGAAGGAGCGCTTCAGGCTTTTGCCGCACGATCTGAAGCGCTTCATCGCGGACCACGAGACGAGGCGCGAAAAGAGCCTGAGACGCACACAGAACGCCCTGGCGCATACGAACAAGATGCTCGCACGCCTCCGATCGGCGGAGCGTACGATGAAGGAGGATCAGACCGATGAAGCAGAATCGCAGCAATCCGACCATCGAAGAGAGGATTCAGGAGCTTCGGGGTGAGATCGAGCGTGCCGTGCAGACTCGCGTGGACGCGATCGCAAGAGAGAGCCCCGGAGTGCCCAAGGGGGTGATCCGCAATCTGCTGATCGCCAGGGCGCCGTCCTGTGCCTGTGAGCAATATCTGACGCTACGGCGAGAAACTTAGCCATGCACGCGTGATCGATCATCGGGCACGAGCCACGATGCGCCCGCATCGACGAGCCAGAACTAGGTCCCCGGCAGCCCCGCGCGGCTGCCATTTTCATGTGAGGAGCAGAATGACACTCTATCGATGGTCGCAGACCGCCTCGGCCGATGCCACGGCCGATCCGACGATCAACTGGTCCGAAGGACAGGTCCCGTCGAGCATCAACGACTCCGCTCGGGCCATGATGGCCGCGACCGCAAAATATCGCGACGACATCGCGGGGGCGATCGCAACGAGCGGCACGAGCACAGCCTATACCGTAACGAGCAATCAGCAATTCGATTCGTTGCCGCATCTCAACGGCCAGATCATCGCGTTCACGCCGCACGTCACCAATACTGGCACGTGCACTCTAAACGTCGATAGTCTTGGTGCGAAAGCACTAAGGTCCGCCCCAAATATCGAGCTGCCAGCCGGCACAATCATCCAGGGCACTCCATATGTGGCCGCTTACAACAATAGCGATGGCGCCTTTTATCTGCATGGGTTCTTCGGCAACCCTTACAATGTTCCGATCGGAGCGAGTCTAGAGTTTTGGGGGGCTACCGCGCCGAACAGCTCGTTCGTTTTTCCGTATGGGCAACCGATTAGCCGCACGGCTTATTCCGTCTTATTTGCACTTATGGGGACTACGTTTGGAACGGGGGACGGATCAACCACATTTAATCTTCCCGATCTTCGAGGGCGCGTGACCGCTTGCGTGGACAACATGGGCGGAACGACGGCCAATCGTCTAGTAAGTGGCGGGCTTGCTAGCGTACGCCACAGCATTGGTGGATTTGGTGGCGAAGACGCGCACGTCCTCGTTACTAGTGAGATGCCGAGCCATGCTCACGGAGTGAACGATCCCGGCCATAGTCATACCGTTCAGAGTTACGCGCCTGGTGGAAATGTCAACGCTGTTGCGGGCAATTTCGCAAGTTTGGCTACTTTGACCACAAGTTCTGCGCTTAGCGGAATTAGCATTCAGAACGCCGGTGGTGGAGCGGCACACAACATCATGCAGCCAACGATTTTGTGCAATCGTATCCTGCGGGTGATTTAGTCGTACGCCAGACGATGCCTGCCCGCTTTTGGCATATAAAGGAAGTTATTGGCTTAAGTATCGGCGCACTGACAATTCGCGAGAATGAACGCAGTCGCGGCGAACACGATAGTCTGTGGAGCATGAAATCGTGCTCGGTAGCAACTGGATTGCTGCCGAAGGCGCTGGTCCACCATCGTTTGAGATCAGCCGGCGAATGGTAGAAAACGTCCGTTTCGAGCTGGTTGAGCATAAAGTCTGCCCACTCACGGGCAGATTTGCCCTCGCGATAGTAGCCGAATCCTAACCGATGACAGATCACAAGATAGGCTTTGGCTAGGTCTCGATACATTCGGTGCACGAAATAAACACCTACATGACCTTCAAACCACACCGCTTTCGATGGGAACAGAGCGATAAACACCCCACCCGGTTTCAGCACGCGTGCGATCTCCGACAAGGCGGCTGGCGGATCAGCCACGTGTTCGAAAACTTGGTTCGAAATCACCACGTCGAAAAACGCATCCTCGAACTGGATATGCGTCCCATCAAGTGGCTGAAAATGGCTGGGACGTTCCGAGGCAGGAGCATCACGGTCGACTCCGAAAAACTCATACCCCATCGACCGGCCAAAGGTCACGACCTCTCCGCGACCACAGCCGTAATCCAGGACTTTCGGGTTAGCGGCTCCCGAGGCTGAGACGGCGCGATCAAACACATAACGATAATTCGGATTCATAGGCCTCATCTCAAAGCTGCAGCGAGTATCGGAAGACAATCACGCGACCCCTTCAATCGCAAGATTATCCAACCATATTTTTCGGACCTCAGATGCCCGACGTCAGAACGCTAATCCCGATGAACGCCAAAAAATGGCAAGTCGCAAGGCTCACCCGCAACATCGATGCCGTAGCCCAACGCCTCATTGTGGCCAAGCCCCGATATCAGGCCGTGACCAAGCGTACCGGCGTCCCCTGGCCGATCATCGCCGTCATCCACGAGCGCGAATCGTCGCAGAGCTGGTCCCGGTCGCTGGCACAGGGGGATCCCTGGGACCGAGTGTCGGTCCACGTGCCTGCGGGACGAGGACCATTCGCCTCCTGGGAGGACGCCGCGGTGGACGCGCTCGTCAACTGCGCGCCGCACGCGGCGCGGTGGCGGGACTGGTCGATTGGCGGCGCCCTGACGCTTCTCGAGCAGTATAATGGGCTCGGTTATGCGCGCCGGGGCGTGCCGTCTCCCTATGTCTGGGCCGGAACCGATCAATATCGTGCCGGCAAGTATGTCCGTGACGGAGTCTACGATCCCCAGGCGGTCGACCGGCAGCCGGGGTGCGCCGGGCTGCTCAAGGCCATGATGCAGATCGATGCGACCATCAGCTTCCCGACCGGCCTTGTGGAGACGGGGTGGCCGCCCGACACGGGGCCTCCGGCGCCAACTCCCGCATCCATCAGGCATCCGGCAAAGGGCTCCATTGGGGCCCTTTTTGCTGCCCTGGTGAAGCGCCTTCTCGGCAATCGCTGACCGCCGGAACGTCCTGCTTCTTGCCGGCGTACCAACGGGCGTCGGTCTCGGGCAAAACACAACGATCTGCAGCGCACCGAGCGCGGCTCGTGAGAGCCGGCGGCGCGTCTGCGCTTTTTGGAAAGGATTCATCATGTGGACGAAAGTCAAGGCCGCGTGCCGTCATTCGCTGACGATCGCCTGGGGTTACGCGCTGGCTGTCATCGGGTTTCTGTTGTCGATCGTCGACAACGTCAGCGACGCGCTTGGAGACCCAAGCCTGAAGGATCAGATCAGCGCCGCCGTGGGCGATGCCCGCGCCGTGGGCCGGATTTTTCTCGCGATCTCGCTGATCACGATTCTCGCACGGCTGCGCTCGCTCAAGAGGGCGTCGTGACATGTGGATGAGCATTCTGGGCTTTCTGGGCGGGCCCGTGATCAAGGGGCTGATCGACGCCTACCAGGCGAAGCTGAGGGCGGGCAACGCGGATGCCAAGATCGCGGCAGACCTCGCGGCGACGGAGATCGCCGCGCAGGTCTCCGAAAGCGACGCGCAACTTCGGCTGCGTGCGGCGGAAATCGGCTGCTGGTACGAGCCGGACAAGCTGATCGGCTACTGCGTCTCGATCTACTTTGCCAAGCTGCTGGTGTGGGACAAGGTGCTCGGGCTCGGCTCGACGGATCCGCTCGCGGGCTTCGCGTCGACGACCGCGAATCTCGTCATCTCCTTCTATTTTGCCAAGCGCGGCTTCGAAAACGTAGCGAGGATCATCAGGCGATGAACATCACCCATGACGAAATCACGGCCGTCGTCGCCGAGACCCTGGCCAAGCAGAGCCAGCTTCAGCGCGACGAGATCGATGCTGTCGTGATGAGGGCGATCGCGACCATTCTCACCTCCTTCGGTATCGAGGAGGAGGATCGGAAGGAGCTGAGAGCCGATTTCCAGCACCTGCGGCGCTGGCGCAAGAGCGTGGAGCAGGCTCAGAGCTATACGTTCAAGGCGGTCATCACGGTCATCGCGACCGGTCTGATCGGTGCGATCTGGCTCGGCATCAAAGTCGTGCTCGGAAGGTGATGCCGTGCCAGCCAGGATCTCACGGCGAGGCCGCCGCTTCCGCATCAGGGAGGTCGACGCTTGCGAGCCTGACGTCCTCGACACCTTGAAGGAGCTCCATGCGCGCACATTCCTCGATTGCGCGCCTCTGCCCGATTTCGAAAGCGGACAATGGTGGATATCGACCGAGCTCGGACGGCCCGTCGCCTTTGCCGGAATGGTGCCGTCATCCCTCGGCAAAGGCATAGCCTATCTTTCGAGGGTTGGTGTTCTCCAAGAGCGCTGTGGTTACGGCCTGCAGCGGCGGCTGATGCGTGCGATCGAGCTGCGCGCGCGTCGCTCGGGCCTGGATTGCATCGTTTCGGACACGACCTGCAACATCGTCTCCGCGAACAATTTCATTCGGTGCGGATATGTGTTGTTCCAACCGGGCCGGCCCTGGGCCTGGGGGAACTCGCTCTATTGGCGCAAGATGATCGGGCGGTGAGCTGTCGACCGACGCCTCATGCAGATCGCGTTGCGCTGCAGCAGAATTAGGCCGGCCCGACAGCTCCGACCCGGGCTTTTTTTGCAGCTGCCGTTGAGCTAACCATGCGTTGTCGGACGTTGGAGACAAGCCGCGCCCGGCAGTGAATGGAAGATCGCTTCAGACGATCAAAGCAGCGGGAAGGACTCTGGGATGCCGGCCGAGGTCACCCTGCCAGAGCGTGCGCCACGGCCGCCTGACGCGCCAACCGCGCTGGCGGGTCTGCTGGTGATCGACTTCACACGTGTCGTCGCAGGCCCGGCGTGCACACAGACGCTGGCCGATTTCGGCGCCGAGGTGATCAAGATCGAGCAGCCGCTCACGGGAGACGATACCCGCGCATACGAGCACGCCGAGCTCGGCGGAGAGAGCGCGGCGTTCCTCAGCCTCAACCGGAACAAGCGCGGCATGGTATTGGATCTCACGGTACCGCAGGCCAGAGACGTCGCGCGCGCGCTGATCGCCAAGGCCGACATCGTCGTGGAGAATTTCTCGTCGTCCGTCATGGAGAGGTTCGGGCTGGACTATCAGACGCTGTCCAGCACCAATCCCGGGCTGATCTATTGCTCGATCTCGGCCTACGGACGCTCCGGTCCATTCGCGTGGCGATCAGGGTTCGATCCAATCACCCAGGCGGAAAGTGGGTTCATGTCCCTCAACGGTTTCGCCGACGGTCCGCCGGTGCGGACCGGTCCTCCGATCGTTGATCTGGCCACCGGCATGTCCGCCTGCAATGCCATCCTGCTGGCACTTGCCGCCCGGCAGCGGCTCGGTCGCGGGCAGCACGTCGAGGTGGCGCTGTTCGACATCGCCTTGGCGATGACGGGCTTCTCCGGAATGGCGTATTTGATGAGCGGCGTGAACCCCACGCGAACGGGCAATTCGCCGAACGACTCTCCGACGGTCGGCGTCTTTGAAGCGTCAGATGGTCCGCTCTACATCGCATGTGCCAACGATCGACTCTACCGCCGGTTGGCAACGGAGGTACTTGGTCGTCCGGATCTCCTGAGCGATCCTCGCTTTGCCACGCGAAGAGCGAGATGGGTCAACCGTGCGCAACTGCGCGGCCTCATCGCCGACATCCTTGCCGCGGAACGGATGGATGTCTGGATATCTCGGATGAACCAGGCTGGAGTTCCGGTTGGACACGTTCGAACGGTCGAGCAGGCGTTCAACGCTGCCGAGGTCCGGATGCGCGACCGCACCTGTCGTATTCCGCACCCGACGGCAGGCTCGATACCCAACGTCGAGCCGGCAATCACCATGGAGCTCACACCGACGGTCGAGCCGACGGCGGCGCCGCGGCTGGGAGAGCATACGGCCGCAATTCTGCGCGACAGGCTTCGGTACACCGAGCAGGAGATCGAAGCCCTGCGTCAGGTAGGGGCGTTCGGACGCAACGATCCGGGAACCTAAGGCATCGTCACTGGTGCCGGACGCGGAAAAAGAGCGGCAGCGTCCTCAGCAGCCATCAGCCGGCTTTGGCCATCTCATCGTCTTCCGGCGAGTTCAGATACATGCCCGACATGGTGTCGACCCAGCACAGATGATCATGCACCTTCTTGACGCCAGAGATGTTCTCGGTGGCAACGATTGCCGCCTGCCGCGACCGCTCTTCGGTAATGACGCCGCTCAGATGAACGATGCCGTCCTTAACGATGACGGACAATCCGAACGGGCACCAGTCGTTCTTCTCGAGGGCGTCGATCACGCGGTTGCGGATGTGATCGTCGTCGGCCGTTGGATCCGGAACCTGCCGCCCGAGCGCGGCGACCGCTTGCAGCAGGTTCGCACGTGACACGATGCCGATCACCCGATCTCCCTTGACCACGGGCAATCGCTTCACATGGTTCTTTTCCATCAGTTCCACGATCTCAGCCAGCGCGGCGTCTTCGGTGATCGTCAAGGGAGACTTGGTCATCACCTCTGACACTTTGCGACCATGCTCGTGGACGAAGTCGGCGGCCGACTTTCCGGGCCCGAGAATGAATCGCAGCCAACGGCCGCGCTTTCGCCCAGTGCCGATCTCCGTTCGGCGAATGAAATCGCCTTCCGAGACGACGCCCACCAGCTTTCCGCCGGGGTCGACCACTGGAAGGCCGCTGACGTGCCGTTGAAGCATGATATTTGCCGCATCCACGATGGAAGTGTCAGGGGTGACAGTGATGACGGGACGGGTCATGATCTGATGGGCGCGCATGGCGAACTCCAATGTCAAAAGCTGAGAAAAAGTAACCCGCTGCGACGGTCTTGAATTGACGCAGGTCAAAGGAGATGCCGCCGCCATCATTGACGCAGCTCAAGGTCTTGGCGTTGAATCGCAGCTATAAGGCATTCTGATCCAGCGAGAGGAGAGGTGCCCATGTCCGAGTTCTCCGGGACCAAGATTCTGGCCGACGAAACGGCCGAACTGTCCGAACGTGTCGCTCTCTCTAACAAGCACGCACTTGAGCTGCTAGTTGGTTCGCAGCAGATCGTCATGGAGGAGATTCTGTTTGCCAGCAACGAAGTGCTGGATCGCGCGCGCACGGAGACGCATCTGCTGGCCGAGTTCGTGTCGAAGCTGGCTGGCGTGCATTCCGTGATGGGAATCCAGGCGATGGTTCAGGAATGTGGACGGCATCAGATTGATTTCGTCAGGCGGGATTGCGATCGACTCTTCAAGCACGGGCAACGCCTGATTGATGCCAGCGTGAATCTTATGGGGCAACGGTGGCGAAACTGAAGAGTGCGGGTGTGTCGCGTCTCGAGGCGCGGGAGCGTGAAAGAACAACCGACAACGACCGGAGCAAGGCCGTTGTCTCCGTAGAGACCTCTTTGAAGCCGGCGGGGGGGCTCGCTGCATCGAACGCAAGGTCGCTCTGTCAGGAAGCCGACGCGGGCTCCGGGGCATTTCGGCGCGAGGACCACGAGCTGGACAAGGCGTTCAGC
This sequence comes from Bradyrhizobium sp. HKCCYLRH3097, assembly GCF_051167875.1. Lineage (NCBI taxonomy): Bacteria > Pseudomonadati > Pseudomonadota > Alphaproteobacteria > Hyphomicrobiales > Nitrobacteraceae > Bradyrhizobium > Bradyrhizobium sp. HKCCYLRH3097. The sequence goes on along the minus strand of NZ_JBNPTX010000010.1, from coordinate 151,873 downwards.
GCGATGCTGGCTCGACTCACCGCGGGGATATCGCCGGCTGCACTGTCGATGGCGTATCTGGATTGGGTGTGCCATCTGGCGGCTGCGCCTCAGCGTCAAATCGAGATCGTCCGAGACGCCTGGAACGGCGCGAAGCTGGTTGCCGAACGGTCATTGCATTTTGCGGATCCCAATCGCGGTCCTTGGGATCTGATCAGGCCGCAGGCCAACGATCATCGCTTTTCCAAGCCGCAATGGACGGCCCAACCGTTCAACTTGTTCGCCCAGGCGTTCCTGCTCGGAGAAGATTGGTGGCACAAGGCGACGACCGGCATTCGTGGTGTCGACCCGGCCAACGAAGCCGTCGTCGACTTTTCAATTCGTCAACTGCTCGACATTTTAGCGCCATCGAACTTTGCAGCGACCAACCCGGAAGTTCTGGAAAGGACGTTTCAAAGCGGTGGCGAGAACCTGATCTTCGGCTGGCAGAACTGGCTCGCCGATATCATGCAGGTGATGCAGCCGGGTAAGATATCGAGCAATGGCGAGTTCGTCGTCGGCAAGACTGTCGCGACCGCACCGGGCAAGGTTGTGCTTCGCAATCAGTTGATTGAGCTGATTCAATACATGCCGACGACCGAGAAGGTGCGACCAGAGCCGGTCCTGATCGTACCGGCTTGGATCATGAAATATTACATCTTGGATCTGTCGCCGCACAATTCGCTGGTCCGATACCTGACCGACCAGGGCTTTACGGTTTTCATGATCTCCTGGCGAAACCCCGGAGCGGAAGACCGGGATCTTGCGTTTGACGACTACCGCTCGCTGGGCGTCATGGCTGCCCTGGACATGATCGGAACGATCATTCCGAATACGCTGGTTCATGCCGCAGGCTATTGTCTCGGGGGGACACTTCTTTCGATCACGGCGGCAGCCATGGCACGGGATGGTGACCAGCGTCTGAAGACAATCACGCTGTTTGCGGCCCAGACCGATTTCACGGAAGCGGGAGAGCTGACGCTCTTCATCAATGAAAGCCAGGTCGCCTTTCTCGAAGACATGATGTGGGAGCGTGGATATCTCGATACCACCCAGATGGCGGGCGCATTTCAATTGCTGCGCTCCAACGATCTGATCTGGTCTCGTGTCTCGCGTGACTATCTTCTCGGCGAGCGCGCAAACCCGAGCGACTTGATGGCATGGAACGCAGATGCGACGCGGCTGCCGTATCGGATGCACTCCGAATATCTGCGCAAGCTCTTCCTGAACAACGATCTCGCCGAGGGGCGGTATCGGGTCGAGGGGAAGCCTGTTTCGCTCTCCGATATCCACACGCCGATGTTCGTCGTCGGGACGTTGCGTGATCACGTTGCGCCTTGGAAATCGACGTACAAGGTCCATTACGAGGTTGATGCTGACGTCACTTTCGTGCTCGCGAGCGGCGGCCACAATGCCGGCATCGTGTCGCCGCCGGGCGAGCAGGGGCGCTCCCATCAGATGCGGACCAAGGCTGCCGACGCTCCTTATCTCGGGCCGGACGAGTGGCAGAGCAGCTCTCCAAAGCTGGAGGGATCGTGGTGGCCGGCCTGGACAGCATGGCTCGGACAGCAGTCGGGAGCGCCGGGCGCGCCGCCGCAAGTCGGGACAGATCGTTCGAATGATCTTGGAGACGCGCCGGGCGACTACGTGCATACGTGATCGCCGCATGTTGCGGCCAAGGAGCACCATCCCGTCGGACTTAGGCGCTGGCCCGGAGCAATGAAAGGCTTCGGTCCAATGTCGTCTCAGCCGTGCCTGACGCATCGACCTGGAGCCAATCGAGACCGCCGATATCGTAGTGTTCCTGATCCTCGGCAACCCCGACCGTTGCATCGGACGCATCGGCGACTCGATGGTGAATCCGCTCCTGCCGGCTGCGCAAATCTGCAACGAGGAAGAGGCCGGCAAAGGGCACCTTCAGCCGTTTCGCGAGATCATGGATCTTCTGCCGTTCATCCGAACGTGCAAACACGGCGTCGACGATCACCGTGAAACCTTGTGAGAGCACGCGGCTGGCCCGCGTCGTCAACTCTCGATAGACTCGTGCACTCGATTCCGGCGTATAGGCCTCAGCTGGGAGGCGTTCGGTTTCCTTCACGCCAGACAGTTGCTTGCGCAACACGTCGCTGCGCAACACGATTGCTCCCGGTGGAGGAACCAAGAGAGGAGCGAGAGCCCGGGCGAGCGCAGATTTCCCCGTTCCCGACAGGCCTCCGACCGCGATCATCCTCGGCTCCGCCGGCCGAATCAGGCTGCGCGCAAGTTGAAAGTAGCTCTCTGCGGTCTCGATCGTTGCGGAGCGATCTGCGTCCGAGTGTTCAGCATCAAGGCGGTCGAACCTTGCGACAAAGACTTGTGCACGGATGGCGGCCCGGATCGCCATGAACAGAGGCAGAGCAGCCAATCCTCCGGTCTGGTCGGGCGCCGCGGTCGAGAGGTAGCGGTTCAGGAGGTGGCTTGCAGCGACCGGCTGCGCGAAGTGCAAGAGGTCCATCAGTGGAAAGGCGAGGTCGTACAGGACGTCGATCGTGGCTATTCGGTCGTCGAACTCGATGGCGTCGAACAGCACCGGCTTGTCGTCAATGAGGACAATGTTGGCCAGATGGAGGTCGCCATGGCAGCGTTTCACGTGCCCGTCCTTTGCACGTTGCTCGAGCAGGGGGCGGAGCCGCGCGAAGGCCGAGTGGCAAAGGACGCGGAGTTCTTCGACCTCCGTTTCGCCAAATCGCGAGACTGTCCGAAAGCTGGCGACGAATGCGTCGATCCAGATTGGAATGGAGTCCGTCCACAGATTGGAGGAGCTCCGAACGGCGACTGCATGCGACGCTGCGATCGTCTCTGCCAGACGCTCGCCCAATCCGACGTCCAACTGCTGGCGGCGAGAAAGATGATCAAGCGTCTGGCTGTCATCGAAGCGACGCATCTCGACGGCATATTCGACCGGAGTGCCGGATCCACCGACATCGAATGACCCGTCTGGCGCCTTGGTGATGGCGACGACACGCAGATAGATGTCCGGAGCAAACGGGTGATTGATCTCCATTTCCTTTACGCACGCGGCCTTGCGCCGATCGAGCGTCGAATAGTCCAGAAATGGCAGCCGAACGGCGCGCTTGATCTTCAGAGCGCGGTCGCCGATCAGAAACACGGAAGCCGCGTGCGTGTCGATCCGGCGGACACCTGGATGTCGGGCGGTATTGCCCAAGAAGGAGAAGACCAGTTCCTGATCGGATGGTGATGCCATGGGCGGTCTTGCCACGTTCAATTCAAAAGTCCGGGATGAGCACCGCCGCGCCGACGACGTCACCCCGCCTCAGGCGGGCCAGAACGTCATTTGCGTCGGACAGCGGATAGGGCGTCGTATGGGTCCGTATTTGAGCCTGCTGCGCGACTCGCAGGAAATCGAGACCGTCTTGCCGCGTCAGGTTGGCGACGGACACCACCTGGCGTTCTCCCCAGAGGAGGGAATACGGGAACGTCGGAATGTCGCTCATATGGATACCTGCGCAGACCACCCGGCCGCCCTTCCGAACAGCCCGCAGAGCGGCCGGAACAAGCTCGCCAGCCGGCGCGTAGATGACGGCCGCGTCCAGAGCAACATCGGGACGCTGGCCCGCCGCTCCGGCCCATGTGGCGCCAAGTTGGCGCGCCAAATCCTGCGCAGCCTCGTCGTGCTCGCGGGTGAACGCATAGATCTGGCGCCCCTGCCAGCGGGCCACCTGGGCAACGATGTGACCGGCCGCGCCGAATCCGTAGATGCCAAGCCTCTCGGCGTTCCCTGCCATGACCAGGGATCGCCAGCCGATCAGGCCGGCGCACAACAGCGGTGCGGTGGCGATGTCGTCCTCCAGACCTCCGAGCGGGAACGCATAATTTGCGTCGACGACGGTGTGGGTCGCATAGCCGCCATCGCGCGTATAGCCGGTAAACGTCGGCTGGTCGCAGAGATTTTCCATACCAAGTGCGCAGAACGTGCAGTGGCCGCATGTATGCCCCAGCCATGGAATTCCGACCCGCTCGCCGAGCCTGTGCGTCGTCACACCAGGACCAATCTGATCGACATGACCGACGATCTCGTGTCCGGGGATGATCGGATACCGGATGTCGGGAAGCTCACCGTCGAACACATGCAGGTCAGTGCGACACACACCGCATGCCCTGACCTTGACGCGGATCTCACCGGGACCAGGATCGGGGTCCGCGAGTGTCTCGGGCTGCAGAGGCGCTCCAGGCTTTCGCAGAACCATCGCTCGCATCGGAGATGCCTCCCGGACGAATTTGCAGGGTAATAAGATAATCAGCCCGGCAATCGTTTGATGCTCATCAAGGACTTGGTTCGAATACTGCGGCCTACCGAGCAGAGCCGGCAGGTGCGGTCGGGGAACGGAGCGGTATTGCATCCGTCACTATGCTGGGATGATAAGTCGCGCTAGACCCGCTGCGGATTGAAACTAAGATCAATCTCCGGGATTCACCCGCCTTTCACCAACTGATGTTGGACGTGCAAATGTCGACCTACCGATTGCGGAACCTGCTTTTGCCTCGCTCCATCGCTCTGATCGGAGGGAGTCCGCGACCGAACTCGGTAGGGAAGGCCATTCTCGACAATATCGTCAAGGCGCGGTTCGAGGGCAAGCTTGGCCTGGTCAATTCCCGCTATCGGGAAATATCCAACATCGCAGCCGTTGGCAGTCTCGCCGAATTGGCGTTTGTGCCGGAACTTGTGGTGATCACGACGCCACCCCCTTCGATCCCGGATCTCATTCATCGCGCAGGCGCGTTGGGGACGGCAGGGGCTCTGATCATTACCTCGGGTCTCGGGCATGGAGAGGGGTCGCTCGCTGACCAGGCCGAGAAGGCAGCGCAGAAATACGGCATGCGTCTCATTGGGCCGAACTGTCTCGGCATCATGATGCCGACCATCAAGCTCAATGCGAGCTTTTCGGCGCACATGCCGGTTGCAGGCAGCCTGGCGCTCATTTCACAGTCCGGCGCTATCGCGGCGGGGATGGTAGATTGGGCTGCTCAGCGCGGTGTTGGGTTTTCTGGAATCGTCTCGATCGGCGATCAGTTGGACGTCGATCTCGCAGATCTACTGGACCACTTCGCGCTGGACGGTGGGACCCGCGCGATCCTGCTCTACATCGAAGCCGTCAAGGACGCTCGAAAGTTCATGTCCGCGGCGCGAGCGGCGGCAAGGGTCAAGCCGGTTGTGGTTGTGAAATCGGGCCGCGGTGCCGTCGGTGCGCAAGCTGCGGCGACACATACGGGCGCGCTGGCGGGAGCGGATGCCGTCTACGATGCGGCTTTTCGCCGGGCCGGCGTTCTGCGGGTCTCCGATCTGCGCGAGTTGTTCGACTGCGCCGAAACGCTGGGGCGGGTGGAGTCGCCCATGGGCAAGAGGCTCGCCATTCTCACGAATGGCGGCGGGATCGGCGTGCTCGCCGTGGATCGACTGGTCGAGCTCGGAGGCGTGCCTGCCGCACTTTCGCCGGTCATCCACGACAAACTCGACGCCATCCTGCCGCCGACCTGGTCCGGATCCAACCCGGTCGACATTGTCGGCGATGCCGACGCCGCACGCTACACGCTCGCGCTCGAGGCGCTGCTCGCCGATCGAGCGAACGATGCAATTCTCGTCATGAACGTTCAGACCGCGATTGCATCCGCGAGCGCCATTGCCACGGCTGTCACCGAGTTCGTCAGTACCTATCGAAAGCAACACCGGCGCTGGGCAAAGCCGGTTCTGGCGGCATGGGTCGGTGCGGAGCAGTCGGTCATCGAGACCTTGAGCGGGGCAGGAATTCCGAACTACCCAACGGAGGATGATGCCGTTCGCGGCTTCATGCATCTCGTTCGTCATCGGGAGGTGGTCGAATCGCTTGCCGCTGTGCCGCCGGCCATGCCGAGCTCTTTTGCGCCCGACGTCGAGGCAGCCCGCAGAATTGTAGCGACAGCCCTCGCCGACGGGCGGACCTGGCTCGATCCGGTCGAGATCAGTCGCCTGCTGGAGGCCTATGATATTGCGATGGTGCCGACGTTCGCTGCGTCCTCGGTCGACGAGGCGGTCGGATATGCGGAGCAGTTGTTCGCTCAAGGCACAACTGTCGTGCTCAAGATCTTGTCGAGAGATATCATTCACAAATCCGACGTCGGCGGTGTCGTGCTCAATCTCACTACGGCCGAGGCCGTGCGTAACGCCGCGAACGAGATCATGGCCCGCGCGAAGGCCGTTCGGCCCGACGCACGGATTTCCGGCGTGATCGTGCAAGCCATGATCGTCCGCGCCAAGGCGAGGGAGCTGATCATGGGCATTGCCGACGATCCGACCTTTGGAACCGTGATCGTGTTCGGCAGGGGCGGTACCGCCGTCGAGATCATCAACGACAAGGCGCTCGGTCTGCCTCCGCTCGATCTCCATCTGGCGCGAAACCTCATCGAGCGGACGCGCGTCTCACGATTGCTGCGCGCCTATCGTGATGTCCCAGCGGTCAAGCCCGATGCAGTCGCACTGGTGCTGGTCAAGCTTGCGCAGCTTGCAGCAGACGTTCCGGAGATTCGCGAACTCGATATCAATCCGCTGCTCGCCGACGAGAGCGGCGTCATGGCCGTCGATGCGCGCGTCGCCGTCGGCAGGGTTCCGCCGAAATTCAAAGGCTCTGGTCCGTCGAATTTCGCCGTTCGGCCCTATCCGAGCCAATGGGAACGGCATCTCCAGGTCAAGGACGGCTGGCGGATCCTTGCGCGGCCGATCCGACCCGAGGATGAGCCAACCATTCATGAGTTCCTCAAGCATGTCACTGCGGAAGACCTGCGTCTTCGATTCTTTGCTCCAATGAAGGAGTTCACGCACGAGTTCATCGCGCGCCTGACGCAGCTCGACTATGCGCGCGCGATGGCTTTTGTGGCTCTCGATGAAGCGACAAACGAACTGGTCGGCGTCGTGAGGATTCACTCCGACTCGGTCTACGAGAGCGGGGAATACGCGATCCTGTTGCGGTCGGATCTCAAGGGACGCGGACTCGGCTGGGCATTGATGCAGCTGATCATCGAATACGCCAAGTCGGAGGGCCTGAAGATGATCTCCGGCGACGTCCTGCAGGAGAATGTCGTCATGCTGGAGATGTGTAGGAATCTCGGTTTCGAGGTCAAAACCGATCCAACCGAGCGCGACCTTTGCAATGTCAAACTCAGGCTCTAAGCTCAGATCTTCGGTGTCCTCTCACCCGGTCCATCGGTTCAGGTCGGATGGTGGTCGTCATTGGACGGCGGACTCGCCGCCTCGCCTTCGGAAGCGCCATGCGAGCGGAGAGTTCTGATGATCATCGTCGCAATGGGAACGATGAGCAGCGGAATGAGGCTGTTGAGCGGATGGTTGACCACGCTCGAGATTCGGGACTGCAAAGCTCGTGCTTCCAATTGCAGCGAGTCCATCGCCGAGGAGTGAATCTCGTTGGCTAGTTCGAGTTCCCGGCCGGACGGTGCACGGGATGCGATGATCAGCAGGATCGCCGCAATCGCGATATTGCAGGCTCCGAGTGCCGCGGCTGCCACGACCGCGGAGGTGACCTGGACCAATGCAAGATAAGCCGCCAGCTCGAACATCAGGAGGCCAAAGACGGCGATCAGCGCCGCAAAGGCCCGGAGGCCAAGCCCGACGAGCAAGTGCCGAAGCCTGATGTCGGCAATGACCCGGTCCGTCCGCCAGAGAAGGCGTAAATGTTTAACGACATTTTCGGTATCCACTTAAGTTCTCCGCAGCAGGAGGCCAACGGCAAGCCCGAGGGCGAAGGCCGAAGCCGTCGCCACGATCGGACGATCCCTGATCATTCGTTCCACCTGAACGTCTGTCTCGCTTAGACGCATGTCTAGCGCCTCGATCGCTGCAGCGAGCATTCCGGCGGCTGGTTGCGCGTCCGGGTTGTCACGCGGCGTACCCGCGCCCCGCAACAGCTGGCTTAGCTCTCGCGTCAGGCTCTCCAGCTCGGTCCGGAGGGTCGTCGGGTCGATGGCCATGTTTTGTCCTTGCGTCAAAATCACTGTAGAACGTAGCTCGGCACGATGCTTGATTTCGCTCAACCCGTTGCGCTGACGGGATTGACGCAGATCAAGCGAGGCAGATCGGCGCGATTTAGGAACGGGTGTGCCTCGGCACGCCGACTGAGGGAGACATCCAATTGCGTGCTCATCCGGGACTGACCGCGGCGACGACGGAGGATGTGCTCGAGCTTCGTCCGAGCGGATCATGGGTGTCCCTGAACGTGGCAGAGCTCGAGAGCTTGACCAGCTCTGTCGGCAACAGCATCAACAGCGCGACCGCCGTGAAGCTCGATCTTGGGGCCGTCAGCGAAATCGATACCGTCGGTGCTTGGTTGCTTGAGAAGCTCGGCCGCCGGGCTGCTGCGGGCGATCGTCGGGTCGAGATGATCGGGGTAGCAGAAAACTACATCGGCCTCGTCGAGGAGGTCCGGCAGGTCAATCGACGAGTCGTCGAGCCGGCACCGAGACTGAACCCGATCCTCGCCAAACTCACCGACCTCGGTCGTTCGAGTCTGGGGGCCGCCCAGGACATCAAGGTGTTTCTGGACATGTTGGCCGCGCTGTTCTTTGCGCTGCTGCGCACGCTGCGCCGGCCTCAATCTCTGCGCGTGACCTCCCTCGTCTATCAGATGTACCGCATCGGGTGGCAGGCCATTCCAATCGTGGTGTTGATCACATTCCTGATCGGCGCCATCATCGCCCAGCAGGGGATCTTCCATTTTCGACGTTTCGGTGCCGAGTCTTACGTCGTCGACATGGTCGGAATTCTGGTCCTGCGCGAGCTTGGCGTTCTGATCGTCGCGATCATGGTGGCAGGGCGGTCGGGAAGCGCCTACACGGCCGAGCTTGGATCGATGAAGATGCGCGAGGAGATCGACGCGCTGGTGACGATGGGACTTGATCCTGTCGAGGTGCTGATTCTGCCCCGTATCGTTGCGTTGATCTTGACCTTGCCAATTCTCGCCTTCATCGGCTCGATGGCTGGCCTGTATGGAGGAGGGCTGGTGGCCCAGCTCTATGGCGGCATGGGACCGGCAATCTTCATCGCCCGGCTACACGATGCCATCTCGGTGACGCACTTCGAAGTGGGAATATTGAAGGCGCCGTTCATGGCCCTGGTGATCGGCATTGTTGCCTGCAGTGAGGGACTTCGTGTGAAAGGTAGTGCCGAATCGCTGGGGCAACAGACTACGACATCCGTGGTGAAATCCATTTTCCTGGTCATCGTGCTCGATGGTCTTTTCGCCGTGTTTTTTGCGTCCATTGGAATGTAGCGATGGATGATCTTGGCGTGTCCAGCGCGATCCGCGTGACCGATCTCGTTGTCGGGTTCGGCCGGCAGCTCGTTCTGAACAATCTTTCGCTCGACGTTCGTCGCGGTGAGATTCTCGGGTTGGTTGGCGCGTCAGGCGGCGGAAAATCCGTCCTGATGCGGACGATCATCGGACTCATTCCTCGGCGCAGCGGGACCATTGAGGTCATGGGGACAACCGTTGGGGGCGCCGAGGAGCGGACGACGCAGGCTGCAGCGAAGCGCTGGGGAATTCTGTTCCAGCAGGGTGCTCTGTTCTCGTCACTGACGGTCAAACAGAACGTACAGTTTCCGCTGCGCGAGAGCCTGCAGATGTCGCAGGAGTTGATGGATGAGATCGCGATAGCCAAGCTCGAAATGGTCGGCCTTCGCGCAGAGGACGGTGATAAATTCCCAGCCGAGCTATCCGGCGGCATGACGAAGCGCGCCGCGCTGGCGCGCGCCCTCGCTCTCGATCCGGCGATCGTATTTCTTGATGAGCCGACCTCCGGCCTCGATCCGATCTCCGCCGGCGACTTCGACGCCCTGATCAAGACGCTCCAGCTGACGTTGGGATTGACGGTGTTCATGGTGACCCATGACCTCGCCAGCCTCAACACGGTCTGCGACCGTGTCGCTGCGTTGGCCGATGGCAGGATCGTGGCGATTGGTCCTATGAGCGACCTCCTCCGATCAGAACATCCATGGGTCAAAGCCTATTTTCACGGCAAGCGATCCCAGATGCTGCAACCAAAAGCGAGTTGAAAGATGGAAACCCGTGCGCCCTTCGCTGTAATCGGCGGCTTCGTGCTGGCGGCCATCGTCGCGATCTTTGGCTTCGTTTACTGGCTCAACAACACCGGAGGACTCGGGCCTCGCACGACCTATCACGTGCAGTTCGAGGGCTCGGTGCCCGGCCTGCTGGTCGGGGCTGCCGTTCTGTTCAACGGAATCCGGGTCGGCGAGGTGACTGAGCTCGGTCTGGCGCCGAACGATCCGCGTCGGGTCAACGCAACGATTTCCGTGGCGTCGACGACCCCGGTGCGCTCCGACACCAAAGTAGGGTTGGAATTTCAGGGGCTGACCGGAGTGCCGGTGATCGCGCTGGAGGGCGGCGCGTCTGCAGGAGCGGCGAGTGCCGTATCGACCTTGATTGCAGAACCAGGCGCCGGACAAAGCATGACGCAGGCCGCCCGGGACGCCCTGCGGCGTGTCGACGCAGTTCTTGCGGAGAATGCCGGGCCGCTCAAAGATACGATCGCCAACCTCAAGACATTCTCGGACGGCCTCGCGCGGAATACCGGCAAGCTCGATGGAATCGTCTCGGGTCTGGAGAAAATGACGGGAGGCGGTGCTCCAGCACAGAAAGTCACCTATGATCTGAGCGCGCCAAGAGAACTGGGGCCGGTCAACAAGACCATCAAGGGTCAGCTCTCGATACCTGAGCCCACGGCCGTGGCGATGCTGCAGACTCAGCGCATGCTGTTCACGCCCACAAAGGACTACCCCGGGTTCGGTGATTTCCTGTGGGCTGACAGCATCCCCAAGTTGTTGCAATCACGTCTGATCGATGCCTTCGAGAACTACGATGTGGCCCACGCTCCGCTGCGGACATCCGATCTGGGCCAGCCGGATTTTCAGCTGCTGATCGATGTCCGCCGTTTCCGGATCAATGGCGATACCGCCGCGGTGGAAATTGGCCTGTCGGCTCGCCTCGTCGACAAGAACGGCAAGGCCATCGCGTCTCGGCTGTTTGACGAAAGCCAGCCCGTTGCCCGGCTTGATCCTGCTGATGCCGTGTCCGCCTTCGATGAGGCCTTCGGCCGGATTGCCAAATCGATTCTGACCTGGACGATACAGGCGCTCTGAATCGATCGGGCTATTCCAAGCTCTTCAAATACGAGAGCAGATCGTGGATCTGCGGCGGCGCAAGCTGGAATTGGGGCATGGCCGGGTGACCAGTCATGATCCCCTCCGCGAGCGCTTCGCCCAAAGATTCGATCGGGTAGCGGAGATGGAGGCTTCGGAACGGAGGAGCCGGTTCGAACGGGCTATCTCCCGTTCGACCAATGGCGTGACATCGTGCGCAGTGGGCCTTCGCGAAAGCCTGTCCGCGTTGCTGCGCCGTCGACGCCGCGTATGACGGGGTCGCTAACGCAATCGCGGCGAGAAGGTGGCACAGAACAAGCCGCTGCATTCACGATATCCATTGGTTGGGAGTGGCGGCCACGATAGGGCCCGGATTGTTGGTTCGTTTGATTTGAATCAATCGGAACTTCGAGCGTCCGTTAGAATGCAATCATTCTCTTTGCGCTTGGCCCACCGGAGCCCCCGTATGAAGACGTCTCTTGTTGCAATCGATTTCCACGGGCAGGCCTGTGCCGATTGTGCCGTGCGGGGATTCAGTGTCTGTGCGTCGCTCGACCAGTTCGAAATGCGCGAATTCGAGCACCTCAGCCGCCGAGCGCATTTTGCGACCTGCGAGACGGTTTTCGCGCAGGAAGACACGTCGTCCTGCTTCTACAATTTATTGGATGGGGTCATGAGGCTCTACAAGCTTCTCCCCGACGGACGCAGGCAGATCGTCGGATTTGCGCTCCCCGGTGACTTCGTCGGCATGACGACGGAGGAACGGCACGGATTTTCGGCTGACGCGATTGGTCCCGTCACCGTCTGCCAGTTCGCGAAGGGACCGTTCGGACGCTTTGCCGAGGACAAGCCGAATCTGCTGCGCCGGATGAACGAACTGGCCGTGCAGGAGCTGAATCAGGCGCGTGATCACATGGTACTTCTTGGGCGCCGATCAGCCGAGGAGAAGGTCGCGACATTCCTCGTTGGCTGGAGGGATCGGCTGGTGGAGCTTCGGGGACCCTCTAACATGGTACCGTTGCCGATGAGTCGGCAGGATATCGCCGACTATCTCGGGCTCACCATCGAGACCGTCAGTCGAACGTTCACGAAGCTCGAACGGGAGGGCATCATCGCGATCCTGCCCGGGGGCGTCTCGCTTCGGGACTCGGCGCGAGCCGAAGCAATGGCTGCTGCCTGACATCGTTGGCGAAATCCGCATTGCATTGATCTGGATCAAGGACTGTCGCGCAGCCGGTAGGGAACTGTGTCTCAAACTCGAACAGGGGAGAGAGACATGCCGCTCGACGCTATGATCGTCAGCTTTGCAGTTGTGGGGGTTTTTGTCGGGTTCGCTGCGGTCCTGCTTTGGGCTGATTCACAGACAAGGCATCGGGTGTGAGGTACAGGCTGCCCTTGGACTGCGGCATCTTGCGCTCAGAAGAGTAGCGCTGCTGGTCCGACGGGGCGGCTGGACGACGCTCACGCGTTGCACAATGTATGCCGGCCCCGTCTCGGCGGCGGAAACGCCCCCGGCGTCGATTGGCACTGGCTTCGCCGTTGAGCGTTCGCCGCATTTTCCTGGACAATCCGCCGATCTGCCGTATTCCGAGGTGCAATGAAATCGAGGATCGGTGGTCGCAAGTCCGAGGGATCGTCTTTGCTGGTGGCTGTAGGCGTGTCCATAGTCCCCTGACATTTGCGGGGCCTTGGCCACCGGCTTTGGACCTCTCCCTTGGGCGGCGGTATTCGGACGCCTGGGAGATGCGGTGTGGCTGAGGAAAAGCGGGCGAGCGTCCGACCTACCAACAACGGCAAGCTGTCGGTGCTGCGTCAGCACCCGATTTTTTGTGAACTCGAGGCTGATGCGGTCGATCAGCTCTGCCGCTACGCCAAGCCGACATCGCTCAAGCGCGGTGCAACCATCTTCTCAAAAGGCGATCCCGGCTCGAGCTTGTATGCCGTGATCAGTGGCACCGTCAAAATCAGTGTCTCGTCGCCCGACGGTCGCAATGCAATCCTGAACCTGATCAGCGCCGGCGAGATATTCGGCGAAGTCGCCGTGCTCGACGGACGAGAACGTACAGCCGATGCAACGGCCAATACGAACTGCGAGATCCTGGTCATCGATCGGCGCGAATTCCTGCCGTTCGTAAAGAGCCAGCCGGTGCTGGCAATGAAGTTCATCGAGCTGCTTTGCGATCGGCTGCGCTGGACCAGCGACCAGGTCGAGCAGGTCATCCTTCAGGATCTTCCCCGCCGCCTTGCCAGTGCGCTGCTCGGCCTGACCGACAAGCGCAAGCTGGATGCCGCGAGCCGCACCATAGCCATCACGCAGCAGGAGATCAGCGAAATGGTCGGCATGACGCGGGAGAGCATCAACAAGCAGTTGCGTGCATGGGCCGCGCGGGACTGGGTCCGCCTCGAGCACGGGGCGATCGTGCTTCTGAACCCCGAGCCGCTACGCGGATTGGCGGAGGCTGGTCAAGACGAAGACGAGTAGGGGCGGCGCGGCAGTTTCCGGCGTCCTACCTAGCCGATGATGGCCGGACCCGCTGGCCGTGGGGGATGGCCCTCACGATAGGCGATCACGATGCAGAGCAGGATCAGCGAGAGGCCGAGCAGTGGCCCCGGGAATACACCCGCCATGAACAGTGCGCTGATCGAGATCGTTCCGCCGGGCGCGAGCGCGTGAAGGACGGCGTTATGGCTTGGTGGCACCAGCACAACAGGACGGCCATCGCTTCGGGCCAGGAAGCGGCGCCGTTCTGGACGTAGCGGGTGAAGACCGCCCAAGGGATGACGGCTGAGATCAGCACGAGCGCCGTTACGCCCACGATGACGCAAGCGGGATACAGTGCATCGATCGCCCGGCGATAGAGTCCGGCCATCGTAAGCCTCCTGATCGTCCGAACCGAGCATGCGGTCTATGCGATGTCCTGAATGCGCTTGATCATTTCTTGGTACTTCGGACCGTATTTGTCCCAGACCGGCTTCACGGCCTTCTGGAACGGCGCCTTGTCGGCGATTTCGACGATCTCGGAGCCACCGGCCTTGGCCTTCTCAATCGCTTCCCGCTCGTAGGCCTTCCAGAGTTCGCGCTCCTCCATCTGCGCTTCGCGCGCGAACTTCTTGATCAAGGTCTGGTCGTCGGTCGACAGGTTTGCCCAGGACCGCTTCGAGAACACGAGGATTTCCGGAATGACGAGATGCTGGGTGAGCGAATAGTACTTCGCGGCCGTATAATGATTGCTGGAGACGTAGCTCGGCGGATTGTTTTCGGCCCCGTCGATCACGCCGGTCTGCAGCGCGCTGAAGACCTGATCGTAGCCCATCGCGACGCCGTTGCCGCCGAGCGCGTTCATCATGTCGATGAAGATGGGATTGCCGATCACGCGGATCTTGAGCCCCTTGACGTCCTCGACCGTCCTGATGGGCTTCTTGGTGTTGTAGATGCTGCGCGCGCCAGAATTCATCCAGCAGAGTGCGACGAGATTTGCGCTGGCATTGGCGCTGACGCGGTCCAGAAGGTCCTGACCGATCGGACCGTCCATCATCTTTTCAGAATGTTCGATGCTCTTGAACAGGAATGGCATGTTGACGACGTTGACGTCGTCGACGATCGGACCGAGCGCGCCGGCGCTGACCCGCAGTATCTGGATCGCCCCGATCTGGGTCTGCTCGATAGTCTCTTTCTCGCCGCCGAGCTGAGCGGCGGGATACATCTGGATCGACAGCCTGCCGTTGGTTGCCGCTGCAAGCTTCTTGCCGAGGTTTTCTGTTGCTGCAACCGTCGGATAACCCGGCGGCTGAACGTCGGATGCCTTGAACACCGCCTTCGATTGCGCAAGGGCGGCCGAGATCGGCGGCAGCGTTGCAACGCCCGCAAAGCCCACGCTCAGTCTGATGAAATCGCGTCTTTTCATGGCGTCTCTCCGACGGAATGATCGTGTCGCCGCAAGGTTCGATGCGATCATCTCGTTAGCCTGGTTGATCGAAATACTCTGGATTCTTGGTCTGAATTTCAGAGATGTCGTCGAGCAGGCGTTCCAGATGACTCGCCATGGCAGCCCTGGCACGATCCGGATCGCGCCGTTCGATGGCCTGGAGAATTGGTTCGTGCTCTGCGATCACTTCGGCCATCCGTCCGATCTGCGGCAGGGTCAGTCGACGATAGCGGTCGACGTGAACCTTGACCTGAACGATCAGCTTCCAGATCCCGGGATAGCCGGCGACCTCGGCGATGCCAGCGTGAAACATCTCGTCCGCCTGGTGGAAGGCTTCGCGATCCTTTGCGGCGCAGGCCTCGCGCTGACGTTCGAGGGTCGCATGCAGGTTGAGCAACTGGCTCGATGTCGCATGCTCGGCCGCCATCCGTGCGGTCGTCTCCTCGAGAGACTTTCGGATGATGATGGTCTCGGGGAGTGCTGCGACCGGAATGCGCGAGACGAAGATGCCGGACTGCGGAAAGATCTCGACCAGCCCTTCGTCCGCGAGTTTCAGAATGGCCTCGCGGACCGGTGTCCTGCTGACGCCATAGGCCGTCGCGATCTGCGCTTCCGAAATCGGTTCGCCCGGCAGGCGCACGAGCGACACGAGTTCCGACCTGAGATCGGTGTAGATGCGTGACGCTGCTGTCGCGCCGCGGGGGCGACCATTGCGGCGCATGCGGGCGACCACGGGCCGTGGCGCTGCGGCCAATTTCCTCGGGGGTCGACCGGACATCTTCGTTTCCTCAGCTGATATATTAATATATGAAACTGGCTTTGCAATCGAAATTGCCGTCAGCTGAGGACTCGTGATGGTGCACTGCGCTGTACGCAGGCAGCAACCACGAGCACGCAACAGAGCCTATCGTCTTTTCTTGCTGTCTTCATCTCGCCCCTAACGCCGGATCGGCCGTTGTCGGCGGCGACTTGTCCACATCCAGAAGCAAATCTGCGGTGGAGCAGACATGCACGAATCTCGTTCGTGCGAATGCCTCGCGAATGCTCTCGGCGGATGCATTCTTTGATGCTACCAATCGGGCATGAACCAGCAGACTCGGGTCGATATCCGCCATTCTACCTGCCCGCACGATTGTCCGTCGGCCTGCGCGCTCGACGTCGAAGTGCTCGATCGGAAGACGATCGGCCGCGTTCGCGGCTCGAAACGGCAGACCTATACGGCTGGCGTGGTTTGCGCCAAGGTCGCGAGATATGCCGAGCGGATTCATCATCCTGAAAGGCTGATGCATCCGATGCGTCGCATCGGTCCGAAGGGCTCAGGGCAATTCGCACGCATGTCCTGGGACGAGGCATTGGACGAGATCGCGGAGCGGTTTCTCCAGGCGGAGCGCGACTTTGGCGCTCAGTCGGTCTGGCCGTATTATTACGCGGGCACGATGGGGCTCGTGATGCGCGATGGCCTCAACCGTCTCACCCATGTGAAGAAGTATTCGCGGTTCTACTCGACGATCTGCGCCAATGTCGCGCGTATCGGCTTTGCCATCGGCACTGGGAAGATCGCCGGCGTCGATCCGCGGGAGATGGCGCTTTCGGACCTGGTCGTGATCTGGGGCACGAACCCGGTGAACACGCAGGTCAATGTCATGACTCATGCCGCGCGCGCCCGAAAAGAGCGGGCCGCCAAGATCGCGGCGATCGATGTCTACGACAATGAGACGATGAAGCAGGCCGACATCAAGATCATCCTGCGCCCGGGCACAGACGGCGCCTTTGCCTGCGGCGTGATGCACGTGCTGTTTCGCGATGGCTTTGCCGACCGCGCCTATATGGAGACGTACACGGATTGTCCTGCGGAACTCGAAGCGCATCTGCAGACGCGGACGCCGCAATGGGCATCGCAAATCTCCGGCGTTCCCGTGGCCGAGATCGAGGCGTTCGCCCGTCTGGTCGGAGAGACGAAGCGGACCTTCTTCCGACTGGGTTATGGCTTCACCCGCAGCAGGAACGGCGCGACGCAGATGCATGCGGCATCCTGCATTCCCGCGGTGACGGGCGCCTGGCAATACGAAGGAGGCGGTGCCTTCTTCAACAACGCGGCGCTGTGGCATTTCGACGAGTCCATCATCGAGGGCCACGACGCCGTGGATCATTCCACTCGCTTTCTCGATCAGTCCCAGATCGGGCGCATCCTAACGGGAGACGCGGTGGCCCTCTGTGGCGGCCCGCCAGTCAAGGCGATGCTGATCCAGAACACCAATCCGATGACGGTGGCACCCGAGCAGGAGCTGGTTCGCAACGGATTTGCGCGCGAAGACCTTTTCGTCGCCGTCCACGAGCAGTTCATGACCGAGACGGCGCAGATGGCGGACATCGTGCTGCCCGCCACGATGTTCATGGAGCATGACGATCTCTATTACGGCGGCGGCCATCAGCACATTTCGGTCGGACCGAAGCTGATCGACCCGCCCGGCGAGTGCCGGTCCAATCATGAGGTGCTGCAGGGCCTGGCGCGCCGGTTGCGGGCGGTGCATCCGGGCTTCGAGATGTCGCCGCGCGAGCTGATCGATGCGACGTTGAAGAAGAGCGGCCATGGCGATATCGCCGGGCTCGAGGCCGATGTCTGGCGTGACCTTCAGCCGGACTTTCGCACCTCGCACTATCTCGACGGTTTCGCGCACAGGGACGGTAAATTCCACTTCAAGGCCGACTGGGCTCATCCGCCATTCGGCCGCGTCATGGGCAATCCGGAGCGCATGCCGTCATTGCCCGACCATTGGGCGGTGACCGAAGAGGTCGATCAGCAGCATCCGTTCCGGCTTGCGACAAGTCCGGCTCGCTCGTTCCTCAACACCTCCTTCAACGAGACGCCATCGTCGCAGGCGCGGGAAGGGGGCCCCTCCGTCATGATCCATCCACTGGATGCAGCCCCGCTCGGCATTGTCGACGGCGACATCGTCACGCTCGGCAATGAGCGCGGACAGACCTCGCTTGCCGCCCGGCTGTTCGACGGAGTTCAACGCGGGGTGCTGATCGCCGAATCGATCCATCCCAATCGCGCCCATATCGGTGGACGGGGCATCAACGTGCTCACCGCAGCCGACACCGTCGCTCCGATCGGGGGCGCTGCCTTCCACGACAACAAGGTCTGGCTGCGCAAATCGGCGGGCTGACCAGCTCGGCAAAGCCGAGTTATCAACATCCCTTTTGATTCCAAGGCGTTATTCACCTCTCACGCCTATGAGCGGGCCGTTCACAGGATTATTTTACCTTTATCGGGCCTCTTGCATTCCCCGCTTGAGCGTCGCTCAAATTTGTTGTAAACATTTTGAGCAACGCTCAAAAAAGGGGAGAAGTCCCATGCAGGTTCTCAGCTCTCGCGCTCCGCAACTTTTTTCGATCAATCCCATGGTGATGCTGAACGGTCTGGCCCGGTCCGCGTCTCACCTTTTGACGGCGCGCGTCGAGCGCATCGCAAATGCCTGTGATGTTGCCGGTCTGCTCGCTGCGCGACGAGCGAGGCGGCTGGCCGGACAACGTCTTTTTCGTGCCGCCGGGCGCGAAGGGCGCCGGCTTCGCCGTGGCGGCCTATTCGGCTGCTTCCGCTACCTGAGCGAACTGACCTGACCTTGTCTCGAATCCCCATCTCAGGCGCAACGAAGCGGTCACCATGTCCTTGCGTTCCATACATCCCCTCCAGCTCCTACAGGTCTGGATAAGCCTTTTGCACACGACCTACGCGCTACTCTTCGTGCTGGTCGGCGACCAACAGCAGAACGCGAAACCGCATGACCGCGTCTAACGGGATGCATCACCGGCACCACTTCATTTCATCACCAACCCAGGCTCTTGCGGTCCTTGCGGCCAAGCCGCTGCAGCACACCAGGAATCGATCATGATCAAGCAGTTGATGTCGTCGCGTCGTTTTGCCCCGCTGTTCTGGGCCCAATTCTCCTCGGCGCTGAACGACAACGTTTTGAAGAATGCGTTGGTCATCATGCTGCTCTACGGCGCCGTGGCAACGCATGGCGACGCGCTTGTGACCGTGGCGGGCGCCGTCTTCATCTTCCCATTCTTCATCCTGTCCGGGCTCGGCGGCGAGCTGGCGGATCGATACGTCAAGGGAATCGTGGCGCGCCGGCTCAAGTTCGCGGAAATCTTTGCCGCAGGCTTCGCGGCGCTGGGCTTCTTTCTGCATTCGATCCCGCTTCTGTTCGTCGCCCTCGGCATGTTCGGTGTCATCGCCGCGCTGTTCGGCCCCGTGAAATACGCGATGCTGCCGGATCAACTGACGGTCGGTGAACTCGCTACTGGCAACGCGCTGGTAGAAGGTGCGACCTTCATGGCCATCCTGATCGGCACCATCGCCGGCGGCCAGCTCGTCTCCGGCTCGTCGCATATGGGATGGGTCGCTCTCGCCGTCATCGGCCTCGCGGTGATCTCCTGGGCTTCGGCGTCGCGCATTCCGCACACTTCGCCGTCGGCACCGGATCTGCGCATCACGGCCAACCCTTGGACATCGACCTCGCACCTTCTGAAGTCGTTGCATGCCATGCCCCGGCTGTGGGACGGCATGGTGATCGTGTCGTGGTTCTGGCTGGTCGGCGCCGTCGTGCTGTCGCTGCTGCCCGCGCTGGTCAAGGATGTCGTCGGCGGCACCGAGGGGGTGGTCACCTTGTGCCTCGCCGTCTTCGCGATCGGCATCGCCATCGGCTCGCTGTTCGCGGCGCATCTCAGCCACGTCAGGCCGAATCTCGCGCTGGTGCCGATCGGCGCAATCCTCATGGGCGTGCTCGGTCTCGATCTGTCCTGGACGATCGGGACGACAGCGACCGCGAAGGACCTCTCGCCGCTCGCCTTCGTCGGCTCCTGGGCGGGAGCGCGCATGCTGATTGATTTCGCGGTGTTCGCCTTTGGTGGCGGCCTGTTCGTGGTTCCTGCCTTCGCCGCGGTGCAGGCCTGGTCGGAGCCGACTGAGCGCGCCCGGGTCATCGCTGCCGGCAACGTGCTGCAGGCCGCCTTCATGGTGGTCGGCTCGCTGGGCGTGGCCGGTCTGCAGGCCGCAGGCGTCTCGATCGCCTGGATCTTCTTCGGTCTGGCTTTGGCGAGCTTCGGCGCCGTCTGGTTCGTGCTCAACAAATGGGGCAGGGAGGGCGTGCGCGACTTCGGCGCGATGCTGTTCCGCGCGCTGTTCCGCACTGAGGTGCGTGGGCTGGAGAACCTGCCGCCGGTCGGCACCCGCATGCTGATCGCGCCGAACCATGTCAGCCTGATCGACGGTCCGCTGCTCCACGCGGTGCTGCCGATCGATACCACCTTTGCCGTCGACACCGGGATCTCCAAGGCCTGGTGGGCGAAGATCTTCCTGAAACTGGTGAGCCACATCACGATCGACCCGACCAAGCCGCTCGGCGCGCGCGACCTGATCAAGCTGGTCGCCAGCCAGGAACCGGTGGTGATCTTCCCGGAGGGCCGCATCACGGTGTCGGGCTCGCTGATGAAGGTCTATGACGGCACCGCGATGATCGCCGACAAGGCCGATGCCGTCGTGGTGCCCGTCCGCATCGAGGGCGCGCAGCGCTCGCATCTCAGCTATCTCAAGGATGGCCAGATCAAGCGCTCGTGGTTTCCCAAGGTGACGGTGACGATCCTGCCGCCGGTGAAGCTCACCATCGATGCAGCTCTCAAGGGCAAGACCCGCCGCAACGCGGCTGGCGCTGCGCTGCAGGACGTGATGATCGAAGCCATGGTCAAGAACGCCATGCTGGATCGGACACTGTTCGAGGCGCTCGCCCATGCCCATCGCGACCACGACACCGGCAAGGTGATGATCGAGGATCCGCTCGGCACCAAGCTGACCTATCGCAAGCTGCTGCTTGGCTCGCAGGTGCTCAGCCGCAAGCTCGAGCAGGGCACGATGGTGGGCGAGAACATCGGCCTGTTGCTGCCGAACTCCGCCGGCGTCGCCGTGGTCTTCATGGCGCTGCAGTCGATCGGCCGCGTGCCGGCAATGCTGAATTTCTCTGCCGGCCCGGTGAACGTGCTGGCGGCGATGAAGGCGGCGCAGGTCACGACCGTTCTGACGTCGCGGGCCTTCATCGAGAAGGGCAAGCTCGACAAGCTGATCGCGGCGATCGAGGGGCAGGCCCGTCTGGTCTATCTCGAGGACGTCAAGGCCTCGGTCAGCCTGGCCGACAAGATCAAGGGAATGATCGACGGCACCAGGCCGCGCGTCGCCCGCAATGCCGACCACCCCGCCGTGATTCTGTTCACGTCCGGCTCCGAAGGCACGCCAAAGGGCGTCGTCCTGTCCCATCGCAACATTCTCGCGAACGCCGCCCAGGCATTGGCGAGGGTCGATGCCAACGCTAACGATCTTGTGTTCAATGTTTTGCCGGTGTTCCACTCCTTCGGCCTCACCGGCGGCATGATGATGCCCATGTTGGCGGGCATTCCGATCTATATGTACCCGTCGCCGCTGCATTACCGGATCGTGCCCGAACTGATCTATCAGACTGGCGCCACGATCTTGTTCGGCACCGACACCTTCCTGACTGGTTACGCACACTCCGCTCATGCCTATGATTTCCGCACGCTGCGGCTGGTCATCGCCGGCGCCGAGCCGGTCAAGGATCGGACACGGCAGATCTACATGGAGCGTTATGGCATCCGCCTGCTCGAAGGCTATGGCGTCACCGAGACCGCGCCGGTGCTGGCGATGAACACGCCGATGGCCAACCGGGTCGGCACCGTCGGGCGCCTGTCGCCGCTGATGGAGTACCGGCTCGACAAGGTGCCGGGCATCGAGGAGGGCGGGCGGCTTTCGGTCCGGGGGCCCAATGTCATGCTCGGCTATGTCAGGGCCGAAAATCCCGGCGTGCTCGAGGCGCTGCCGGAGGGCTGGCACGACACCGGCGACATCGTCACCATCGACGCGCAGGGCTTCATCACGATCAAGGGCCGCGCCAAGCGCTTTGCCAAGATCGCCGGTGAGATGGTGTCGCTGACGGTGGTCGAGCAGATCGCCGCGACCTTGTGGCCGCAGGCGGCTTCGGTCGCGGTGTCGATCCCCGATCAGCGCAAGGGCGAGCGCATCGTGCTGATCACGACGCAGAAGGATGCCGAACGCTCCGCGATGCAGCGCCAGGCCAAAGGCCAAGGTGCGCCGGAGCTTGCGGTGCCGGCCGTCGTGATGGTGGTCGACAAGATCCCGCTGCTCGGTTCCGGCAAGACCGACTATGTCGGCGCCAAGGCACTTGCCGAGGCGAGTGCGGCAACCGCTACGACGGAGCGTGAGCCGGAGGAGCGGGAAGTCGCGTGATCGCATCGCTGCGCCGGCGTTCTCAGCACAGTGGCCCCCGCGGCGCGGGGGTTGTGCTGCTGCATGGCATCGCCGGCCGATCATTGATGCTGCGTCCACTGGAAAAGCGGTTGCAGCGCGCAGGTTTTGCGACGCTGAACCTCGACTATGAAAGCCGCAAGAAACCGCTCGAGTTTCTTGCCGACGACATCCGCCCGGCGATCGCCGATTTCACAGCCAGGATCGACGGTCCGATCCACTTCGTCACCCACTCGATGGGCGGGCTGCTGGCACGGGTCGCGATTGCGAAGCATCGGCCGGCGCGGCTCGGCCGTGTCGTCATGTTGGGAACGCCCAATGGCGGCAGCGAGCTTGCCGACCGGCTGCAGAACGTCGGGCTCTATCGCGCTTATTTCGGTCCAGCCGGCCTGCAATTGGTGACCACGAAGGACGTCACGCTCGCCTCTCTGCCACCCGCCGACTACGAGATCGGCGTGATCGCCGGCAACCGCTTCCTCGATCCGATCGCCGGGCTGTTCCTGCTGCCGTGGCCGAACGACGGCCGCGTCTCCGTCGAGAGCTGCAAGCTCGCCGGGATGACGGACCACACCACCATCAAGGCGTCGCACATGGGCCTGCTGGTGCATCCGACGTCGTTCCGGCAGACCATCGCGTTCCTGCGCACTGGCCAGTTCGAGCCGGTGCGTCCGCTGCTGCACGGGGTCATCGCCGAGATCGGCCGCCGCGCGGCCTCTTGACGCAAGTTTTCCTTGCCCGCGGCAGCTATCCCGCGACAATCTCGCATCCGACATCAAGCGACAGGCAAGGCGATGACCGACGACAGCGTGATTCTCGACAAGCGCGGGCAGGCCCTCTGGATCACCATCAATCGTCCGGAGAAGCGCAACGCGCTGAATGGCGACGTGATCGCCGGGATCTCGCGCGGCTATCGCACGGCGCATGACGATCCCGAGGTGCGCGTGATCGTGCTGACCGGCGCAGGAGACAAGGCGTTCTGCGCCGGCGCCGACCTGCAGAACTCCGGCGCGGCCTTCGCGATGGATTTCTCCCGCCCGAATGTCGATTACGCGGACTTGCTCCGGCTGTCGCAGAATTCCACCAAGCCGGCGATTGCGCGCGTCGGCGGCGTCTGTATGGCCGGCGGCATGGGCTTGCTGTGCATGACCGACATGGCGGTCGCAGCCGATCACGTTGTCTTCGGCCTGCCGGAGGTGAAGGTCGGCGTGTTCCCGATGCAGGTCCTGAGCCTCTTGCAGAGTATCGCGCCGCCGCGTCTCGTCAACGAATGGGCGCTCACGGGCGAGCCGTTCGACGCCAAGACTGCACAGGCTGCCGGGCTGCTCAACCATGTCGTTCCCGCCGCCGAGCTCGACGGCAAGATCGACTGGCTGATCGGCCGTCTCGTCGACAAGTCGCCGACCGCCATCCGCCGCGGCAAATACGCCATGCGCGCCATCGCCTCGATGTCGTTCGACGAGTCCATCGCCTATCTCGAAAGCCAGATCGCGCTCCTGGCGATGACCGAGGACGCCAAGGAGGGCCTGAGGGCGTTTGCCGAGAAGCGCAAGCCGGTGTGGCCGGGGAAGTAGCTCGCTGCGGGTAGAGTGTGTGACGGCGGCTCTGTTGTTGCCGCTGTCATGCTCCGCGAAGGCGGAGCATCCAGTACGCCGAGGCCTCCCGGTTCGATGACTACGGCCTCTGGAATACTGGATAGCCGGCTTTCGCGGGCGATGACAGTGGAGGGGTGGAAAGGTTCTTTGCTCCAACAATATTTGTCCACATAGGGTGATACATGGATCCGCGATCTCGCGACGCTTCGCGTCCGAGTCTTGCGTCAGATTTCGCCCTCTGAACGAAGAGGGCGCAGGGAAGGCCGGGCGCTCGCCGCCCCCATGCCCGCCTGCAGGAAGAAAAGCAGGCGGCAGTGACCACAGGTTTGGCCGCAACTACCGGCCTTCCCTGCGCGACGGGCTTACGGCTTATACGTGATCTCCCTGGTGCGCCGGGCTTTCTGGCCACCATCCCCGCGCGAAGCAAAGCCTCGTCGCGAGTTGACATCAGCGTCGGGATGTCAGGACCACACGATTTCGCCGTCCGCCACGCCACCAGTCGTCTTGCGCAAACGCGCCTGATGCCGCGACGGCCATCGCATCACCGGCCCAACGCTTGTGACGATCGCGAGGCGCCCCTCTCGTAAGCCGCGACGCCGTGAAATGTGCAGCTGATTTGCCCGACAAGACAACACCCACCGGGGTGCGACATAGTAACCCGACGGGCAAAGTCGTGTCAGGAGTGCGGCCGAAGCCGCATCGGCTGCAGCTTGTTGTACATCAGGCTGCGCCACAGCCATTCGATGGGGCCGAACTGAAACAGCCTCAGCCAGCACCAGCTCGCGATCACCTGGAGCACATAGACGACCACGCCGATGCCAAGTGCGAGCGAGACGCTGAGCCGGCCGAACAGGCCGAGGCCATAGCCGTAGAACACGACGCCGAAGATGACGGACTGCATGAGATAGTTGGTGAAGGCCATCCGGCCGACGAGAGCCGCCCAGCCGAGCAGGCGGGCGCCCCAGATGGTGCTTGCAGCCGAAAGGATCAGCGCACCATAGGCAAGCGCCAGGCTCACAGTCGCAAGCGATGCGCCGGCGTCGATCGTGACAGCGAGTGCGGCCAGGGCCGTCAGCAGCAGCATGACGCGGTGATGCGGCATATCGCGCAGAAGGCCGGATCGCCAGATGACGATGCCGGCGAGGAAAAGTCCGAGCGTGCGCGGAAAGATCCACAAATGCAGCGGCGCGATGGCGCTGATTTCGGACAGCCGGAACACCAGGATCTGCGAGAAGTTGCCGTTGGCATAGATGCGATTGGCATCGACAACATGCTGCATCATCCAGGAGGAGCTTAGTAGCGGCAGCACGGGAATAAGCCAGCTGGTGAAGTACAGCCCGAGCAGGGTGAGGCTGCTCGCGATCACCAGCCAGCTTGGCGCGAACAGGAACGGCAGCACGAGCAGTCCGGCAAGCGCATATTCGGTCAGGATGTCACCATTCCACAGCAGCGTCAGGTGCAAAATGCCGATCGCGAGCAGGACGAGCAGCCGCCGGAGCAGCAGGGGGATACGTCGCTCCGGAGCGATCCGGTCGAACTGCATGGCCAGCCCGATGCCGAACAGCAGCGAGAACAGGGCAAGCGCCTTCATGGAGACGGCGCGCGCGAGACCATCTTCGATGGCGCGATTGAAGGGCGAGTCTCCGACGATGGCCCACAAAAGCTTGACCGTCTCCGGTGATGACGATCCGGCGAAGAAGGTCGTGCCCGCTTCGTGCGCTCTCGGCGTCGGCAGAAATTGCTGGAAGATCGAGATACGGAACTCAAATACGACGTTGATGGCCATGACGCCAAAGAGGGCGAGGCCCCGGAGGATGTCGATGGCTGGCAGCCGGTCGCCACCAGAGGCAGGCCCCGTCGGATTAGCTGATCCGATCGTCGCAGTCATAGGGCTGAGAACTCATAAGCAGGGAATGGACTGACTTCCGCGTTCACAGGCAGGCGTCATGATGGCTTGCTGTCACCTCTGTGATCGCTCCTGCATCGTCTGACTTCCAGGTCACGTCGATCGTCTGCACACAGGCTGGATTGCCCCATCGATAGAAATGGACATTGGCGGTCTCGGACGTTCGGCATGGTGCATGAATCTCTCCCAGCCGCACCACGATATGTCCGTCGCGGACGCAATCCGGGAACGGTTCGAATCCTTGCTTCAGCAGCGTTGCTGTCAACATCGCGGCTGGTGTTCCGGATGGGAATTCCGCCTGAAGGTGGCCGTGAGCCGTTTTCCGCTCTCCACTGATTTGAGCCAGGAGTCCGCAACGTCGTTCTCGAACATCGGAGGTGGCCGTGTATTCATGAACAGCGGCGAGGTGAGTATTGAAAGAAATAGAACGGCGGCCGGTGGATTGAAGATGGCGATGAAAGCTGACCCCGTCGCGAGCAATGCGGCACTGGCCATGAGGCCACGCAGCATCCATGTCAGCCACCGAGGGCGCATGCGATCGGTTTGTGCGTTTCGTCGTATCATGGGAGATGAACGTTAGCCCTGCGCAGCGTTGTGCGCAACGATCGCAATATTCCCGCCCAAGGGCATCTTTGTTGCTGCGAAGGACGGCAGTTGGCGCTAGCGTTGTGAGATGATGCAAAGTGGCCCAATTGCAACCGACGGCCTTCTCATCCGGCCGATGCGGCCGGAAGAGATTCCGCTGGCCATCGACTGGGCGGCGGCCGAGGGCTGGAATCCCGGCCTGTCCGACGCCGCGTGCTTTTCCGTGGTCGATCCGCAGGGATTTCTCATCGCCGAACGTGACGGTGTGCCGGTCGCGACGGTGTCCTGCGTCAACTACGACGAACGCTTCGCGTTTCTGGGCTTCTACATCGTACGTCCTGGTCTGCGCGGGCATGGCTACGGGCTGCGGCTCTGGCAGGCTGCGATGGGGCATGCGGGATCGCGTGTCGTCGGCCTCGACGGTGTCGTCGCGCAGCAGGACAATTATCGAAAGTCCGGCTTCAAATATGCCTATGCCAATGTCCGCTACGGCGGGAAGGCCGCTACGGTGCTGCCGGCTGCTGCGCGATCGGACTTCGTTGCGCTGAGCGACGTGCCGCTGGCCGATATCGAGGCCTCCGATGCGGCTGTGTTTCCGGCGCCGCGCCGCGCGTTCCTGCGGGCCTGGATCGGAGCCCCCGGCCATGTCGGCCGCGCTGTCATCCGCGATGGCGCGCTTGCCGCCTGGGGCGTGATCCGGCCATGCCGCACCGGCTCTAAGATCGGTCCGCTGGTCGCGCACAGCCGGGCCGATGCCGAGGCCATCGTCTCGGCGCTGCTGAGCGAGATCGGCGGCTCCGAGGTCTTCCTCGATGTGCCGGCGATCAACCCGGAGGCGGTGGCGCTGGCGGAGAGTCTCGGGCTGAAGCCGGTGTTCGAGACCGCGCGGATGTACACCGGCCCGATCGCGCCACTACGCATCGAGCGGCTGTTCGGCGTCACCACTTTCGAACTCGGCTAGCTCATTTGCCGAGCGGCCGCGCGAAGCTCAATTCGTGACCGTCGGGATCGGTGAGATGGAAGTAGCGCTCGCCCCATTCGGCGTCGCGCGGCGCGGTGGAGGGCGAGAAGCCGGCAGCCAGCGCCTTGGCGTAGACGGCGTCGACGTCCGAGACATGAAAGATGATGCGGCCCCACCAGCTCCACTGCTTGTCCTCCGGCGTGGCGATCAGGTTGAGATAGCCCGCGCCGACTCGGAAGGTCGTGAACGGGGTGTCGGCGCCGCCATACGGGATGTCGTCGAAGCCGAGCGCGCGATAGAAGGCGACCGCGCGGGCCATGTCATGGGTGGCAATGGTGATCGCGCTGATGCTTTCGATGGTCATGCAGGCGCTCCGGACGGGAATGGATAGCACGGAGCAGAAAAGCGCATCTCGCCGGTGTCACGCAAGCACCGCGTTGCAACGCGCGGCCTAGCGCCTCCCCCGCCGGCTCAGCGTCGCTCCCAGCGCAAAGAAGACAGCGGCCCCGATTGCGACGGTCGCGGCGCGGGCCACATCGCCGGGCACGAGCATCGCGTGCAGGGCCGCGCCACGGCTGAACGAGCCGCGGGTACGGTGCAGGCGTGTAACCGGGTGATCGAGATTGTCGGTGCGGTCGGGCACCAGCGGCACGTCGGTCTGCTGCCCGGCGATCGCCTTGGCGGCGAGGTAGCGGTCGAGCAAAGCCGGGGCGATGGCGTTGCCGAGGATGGTCAGCAGCGTCGGCCAGCCGATCCAATATTCGCGGAAGCCGCCATCGGCAACGCGATAGACGGCGTCAGCGATCACCTCAGGCTCCACCGGCCGGCCCATTGGCCGTGGCGTATGCGCAAGGTGCGCGCGAGCCCAGTCGAATTGCGGTGTGTTCACCGCGGGCAGATCGACGATGCAGAGCGTGATGCCTGAGCGCTCGTGCATCAGCTCGGCCCGCAGCGAGTCGGTGAAGCCCCGGATCGCATGTTTGGCGCCGCAATAGGCCGCCTGTAGCGGAATGCCGCGATAGGCGAGCGCCGAACCGATCTGGATGATGCGGCCTTCGCCGCGTCGGCGCATCGATCGCAGCGCCGCCATCGTGCCGTGCACGAAACCGAGATAGGTCACCTCGGTGACGCGGCGGAATTCCTCCGGTGTGATGTCGGCCACGGTCGAGAACACCGTTTCCATGGCGTCATTGATCCAGATGTCGACCGGACCCAGGCGCTGCTCGAGCCGCTCGGCAGCGTCGAACAGGGCCTGCGCATCGGCGACATCGACGGCCTCGTATTCGGCATGGGCAAACCGCGCCTGCAGCTCGCGCTGGACGTCGCGCAGCGCATGCTCATCGCGCGCGATCAGGCCGATGCGATCGCCGGCCTCGCCGAAGCGGTTCGCGATGGCACGGCCGACGCCGGCGGAGGCGCCAGTGATGATGATGGTGCGAGCTCGTCTGCGAGGCATGTCCGGTTCTCCACGCGCCCCGTCGTACAAACGTGCAGCAGCCGGCAATGTTTCGGGCCGGTCAAGCCGGCCGAATGAATTCTCCGTCAGCCGCGATCTGAGCCGTGGAATTCGACGCATGATCGATCAGGCTTCGAGAGGGCGGCCAGCCCCCTCGAGATTGTGGGACGGAAAAGCTCGCTGAGCTTTGCAGGTGCGACCGGAGCTCAGCCCGGATTGGCCTTGAGGCCGGCGGCCTCGATACCGGCGACGGCGCAGATCTCGTCATTGTCGGAGCTGTCGCCGGAGACGCCGACGGCGCCGACGAGCGTCGTGCCGTCCATGATCAGCACGCCGCCGGGCACCGGGACCATGCGGCCCTGGGCCAGCGTGTTCACGGCGTCGATGAAATAGGCCTGCTCCTGGGCGCGCTGGAACAGGGCGCGGGAGCCGAGGCCGAGCGCCAGCGCGCCATAAGCCTTGCCATGCGCGACCTCGGCCCGCATCAGGCTGGTGCCGTCCTGGGCGGCGGCCGCCTTCAGGCAGCCGCGGGCGTCGAGCACCATCACGGCGAGCGGCTTGAGCTTCTTCTCGATGCCCTTCGCGAGCGTGGCATCCAGAATCTTGCGAGCGGCGTCGAGCTTGAGATCGGCCATGTCGGTGTCCTTTGCGATTTGTGATGAAAAGTCGGCTCTATCATCCGTCATTGCGAGCGAAGCGAAGCAATCCAGGACGAAAGAAAAGGTCTGGATTGCTTCGTCGCTACGCTCCTCGCAATGACGAACATTGAGGTCGCGCTCCGCGGCGTCCGGTCTCTCGTGACCTACGTTGATGCTTGCGCCCGCTCCAGGCTCATCGCCAGGAGCTGCGCGGCGTGAACGGCACCGCGGGCGGCGCCGTCCTGGATCTGGTGGCGGCAGGAGGTGCCGTCGGCAACGATGAACGTTGCGGCGTCGGCGTTGCGCACGGCGGGCAGCAGCGACGCCTCCGCCATCTGCTGCGAGACCTCGTAGGTCTCCGCGCCATAGCCGAACGCGCCGGCCATGCCGCAGCAGGAGGATTCGATGGTCTCGACCGTGAGCTCCGGAATGAGTCGTAGCACCTGCTCGACAGGCTTGAAAGCGGCGAAGGATTTCTGATGGCAATGGCCGTGCAACAAGGCCTTACCGGGCAGGGGGGCGAGCGGCAGCGCCAGCCTGCCGCTCTCGGCCTCGCGCGCCAGAAACTCTTCCAGCAGCAGCGCGTGTGCGCTGATCGTTTTCGCGGTGGCGTCGTTGCGCAGCGACAGCAGTTCGTCGCGCAGCGTCAGCAGACAGCTTGGCTCGAGGCCAATGATCGGCACGCCGCGCGAGGCGAACGGCGCGTAGGTCTCGACCAGGCGCTGCAGCTCGGACTGGGCCTCGTCGACGAGGCCGGCGGAGAGGAAGGTGCGGCCGCAGCACAGGGCGCGGCCGCCATCGGCCGGCTTGGGCACGTAGACGCGATAGCCGCCGGCGATCAGCACGCGCAGCGCGGCGTCGAGATTTTCGCGCTCATAGACGCGGTTGAAGGTGTCGCCGAACAGCACGACCTCGCGGCCATCAGCCGGACCGAACGCGTCGGCGTCGACGCGGAAGGTGTCGGTGCGGAAGGCCGGAAGCTTGCGCTTGGCGCTGATGCCCGCAACGCGCTCCATCAGCACGCGCAGGGGCGCAACATGATTGCGCAGGTTCACGAGCGGCGCGATGCGGGCAGCCATATCGGCATAGCGCGGCAGATAGGCGACGAGCCGGTCGCGCAGCGTGAGGCCATGCGTCGTCGCCCGGGCCGCCAGCACCTCGATCTTCATCTTGGCCATGTCAACGCCGGTCGGGCACTCGCGGCGGCAGGCCTTGCAGGAGACGCAGAGCTTCAAGGTCTCCATCATCTCGTCGGACGACAGCGCGCCGGGACCGAGCTGGCCGGAGATCGCGAGCCGCAAGGTATTGGCACGGCCGCGCGTGACATCCTTCTCGTCGCGGGTGGCGCGATAGGACGGGCACATCACGCCGCCGTCGAGCTTGCGGCAGGCGCCGTTGTTGTTGCACATCTCGACCGCGCCCTGGAAGCCGCCGGCGGCACCCGGATAGGCCGACCAGTCGAGCACCGGCTTGATGTCGTCGACGATGCGGTAGTCCGGCGGATAGCGGAACAGCGAGCGGTCGTCCATCCTGGGTGGATCGACGATGCGGCCAGGATTGAGCACGTTCGCCGGATCGAAGCGCTGCTTGACCTCCTTGAAGTCGGCGACGATGCGGCTGCCGAACATCTGCTCGTGGAATTCCGAGCGCACGATGCCATCGCCATGCTCGCCGGAATGCGAACCCTTGTACTCGCGCACCATGGCGAAAGCTTCCTCGGCGATGGCGCGCATCGCCTTGACGTCCTTCTCCAGCTTCAGGTTCAGCACCGGGCGCACATGCAGGCAGCCCTCGGAGGCGTGCGCGTACATCGTGCCGCGCGTGCCGTGCCTGGCGAACACCTCGTTGAGCCGCGCGGTGTAGTCGGCGAGGTGGGGCAGCGGCACGGCGCAGTCCTCGACGAACGACACCGGCTTGCCGGCCTCCTTCATCGACATCATCACGTTGAGGCCGGCGGCGCGGAAGTCGGCGACGGCGGTCTGAAGCGCAGGGTCTGATATCTCGACGACGCCGCCCCATTTGCAGATCTCGTTGCTCCAGGAGAAGCCGAGATCACCCATCAACTCGGAGAGCTGCTTCAGCTTGGCGAGGTTCTCGTCCTTCGTCTCCTCCGCGAACTCGACCACCAGGATCGCGTCGGGATCGCCGCGCACCGCCGCCGCGATCACCGGCTGGAACATCGCGATGTCGCGGCCCAGCCCGATCATGGTGCGGTCGACCAGCTCGACCGCGATCGGCTTCAGCTTGACCAGATGCTGGGCCGCATCCATCGCCTGATAGAAGCTGCCGAAATGACAGACGCCGAGCACCTTGGTGCGGATCAGCGGCCACAGCTTGAGCTCGATCCGGGTGGAGAAGGCCAGCGTGCCCTCGGAGCCGACCAGCAGATGCGCCAGGTTGTTGGCGGCGTTGCGCGGCGTCAGTGCGTCGAGATTGTAGCCGCCGACGCGGCGCTGCACCTTGGGAAACCTGTCGGCGATCTCCGCGGCCTCGCGCTCGCCCAGCGCCAGCATGTCGCGAAACAACCTGCGCGCGCTGTCCGGCGCGCTGACGTCACGAAGGTCTCGCGCCACCTCGCCGAAATGCGCCAGCGTGCCGTCGGCCAGCGCGGCGTCGATGGCGATGGTGTTGTCGCGCATCGTGCCGTAGCGCAGCGAGCGGCCGCCGCAGGAATTGTTGCCGGCCATGCCGCCGATCGTGGCGCGGGACGCCGTGGAGACGTCGACCGGAAACCAAAGGCCGTGCTTCTTGAGCTGGCGATTGAGGTCGTCGAGCACGATGCCCGGCTCGACCACGCAGGTCCGCCCCTCGACATCGAGCGAGACGATGCGGTTCAGGTGCTTGGAGAAGTCGACGACGATCCCCTCGTTGACCGTCTGGCCGCATTGCGAGGTGCCGCCGCCGCGGGGCGTGACGATGCGGCCGTCGTCGCGGGCGATGGCGAGCGCACGCAGCGCCTCGTCCATCGTGCGCGGCACGACCACGCCCGCCGGAATGACTTGGTAGAACGAGGCGTCTGTGGCGTAGCGGCCGCGGTTGAAGCGGTCGAAGAAGACGTCGCCTGTCATCTCGGCGCGGAGCTTCTGTTCGAGCCTGGACGGACCGGCTTTGGCGTTCGGCATGGTGATCCCTGGTCGGGCCCGGCTGTCGTCCGGCGGGCGCTGTTCCGCCCGGTGTCATTCATTTCCGCAAATGCGTCAATCTGATTGCATGCAAATTTGCGCAATCCCCGGCGTTATTCGACCTTGTCTGGCTTGGCTGCCGCCAGCGGCGGCTGGCTCTCGGCGAAGTACGCGATCGCAGCCGCGCCCTTGTTGCGCAGATGCTGGAACAGGATGTCGGACAACTCGCTTCCGGCACGCCGGCGCAGGGCATCGAGGATCAACTCATGCTCGCGCATGGCCTCGCTCCAGCGTTCGCGCTTGCGGGCGAAATTGGCCGAGAAGCGAACCCGGCGGATGCGGCCCGCCAGGCTCTCATAGGTCGCATGAAGGGTGGTGTTGGCGGCGGCGTCGACGATCGCCCGGTGGATCAACTGGTTCATGCGGAAATAGCCCTGCATGTCCTGCCGCATGTAGAATCCGTACATATCATGATGAAATTGCTCGATTTCCGCGATCGCTTCATCTGAAATCTTCTCGCAGGCGAGGCGTCCGGCGAGGCCTTCCAGGCCTCCCATCAGGTCGAACAGTTCGTGGATGTCGGCGGCGCTGAGCGGGCGCACCCGGGCGCCGCGATTGGGCAGCAGCTCGACCAGCCCCTCGGCTGCGAGCACCTTGAGCGCTTCGCGCAAGGGGGTGCGGGACACCCCCAGCATTTCGCAAAGCTGCCGCTCGGACAGGCGTCCGCCGTCGGCGACATGGCCCTCGACGATGTAGTCGCGCAGCCGCGCCAGGATCTCGTCATGCAGCGAGGTTTCGTCCCGCGCAGGCACGGATCGACCGCTTGGCCCGG
Source organism: Bradyrhizobium sp. HKCCYLRH3097 (assembly GCF_051167875.1). Lineage (NCBI taxonomy): Bacteria > Pseudomonadati > Pseudomonadota > Alphaproteobacteria > Hyphomicrobiales > Nitrobacteraceae > Bradyrhizobium > Bradyrhizobium sp. HKCCYLRH3097. Next base: position 118,301 of record NZ_JBNPTX010000010.1, on the reverse strand, counting down.
TCAAGGGTGGCGTCTCGATATCGGGAATCGTGGAATTCATCTTACGCATTGTAGCGGTAGTTACAGATGTGGTCGACCTCGTGCGTGCATGCGATTGAGCTCTTGCATGCTGAAGAATTGAATGCAATCATGGGTGCCAGAATGCCGTCGTCGCCCGGAGCTCTGTCGTGACCCGTCCCCAAGGCCGTCATTTCTTGCATATTCCGGGCCCGAGTCCGGTGCCCGAGCGGGTGCTGCGGGCGATGGATATGCCGGTGATCGATCACCGCAGCGCCGAGTTCGCCGAACTCGGCAAGGCCGTGCTCGGCGGCTCGCAGGCGATCTTCAAGACCACGAGCCCGGTGATCATCTATCCGTCCTCGGGCACCGGCGCATGGGAGGCTGCCATCGTCAACACGTTGTCGCCGGGCGACAAGGTGCTGATGGTCGAGACCGGCCACTTCGCCACGCTGTGGCGGCAGATGGCGGCGCGGTGGGGAATCGAGGTCGACTTCATTCCCGGCGACTGGCGCCGTGGCGTCGACCCTGCCGTCATCGAGGAGACGTTGGTCGCCGACGCCGGTCATCGGCTCAAGGCGGTGATGGTCGTGCACAACGAAACCTCGACCGGCGCGACCAGCCGGATCGGTGAGGTGCGCGCCGCGATGGACCGCGCCAAGCATCCGGCGCTGCTGATGGTCGACACCATCTCCGGTCTCGCCTCGGCCGACTTCCGCTTCGACGAGTGGAAGGTCGATGTCGCCGTGTCCTGCTCGCAGAAGGGCTTCATGCTGCCGCCGGGGCTCGGCTTCAACGCCGTCTCGGACAAGGCGCGCCTTGTTGCCAAGGCCAACAAGATGCCGCGCTCGTTCTGGGACTGGGAGGACATGCTGAAGCTGAACGCGAACGGCTTCTTCCCCTATACCCCGGCGACGAACCTGCTCTATGGCCTGCGCGAAGCGATTGCGATGCTGCTCGAGGAGGGGCTCGACCAGGTGTTCGCGCGCCACCAGCGGCTTGCGGCCGCGACCCGCGCCGCGGTCGAGCATTGGGGCCTCGAGGTGCTGTGCCAGGAGCCGAAGGATTTTTCCCCGGTGCTGACCGCCGTGCTGATGCCGCCGGGCCATGACGCCGATCAGTTCCGCCAGGTCGTGCTCGACAATTACAACATGTCGCTCGGCTCGGGCCTGTCCAAGGTCGCGGGCAAGGTGTTTCGCATCGGCCATCTCGGCGAGTGCAATGCGCTGACCCTGATGGCGGCGCTGAGTGGAGTCGAGATGGGGCTGCGTGCGGTCGGCGTGCCGCATCGCGCGGGCGGTGTCGATGCCGCGATGGTGCTGCTGGATGAGCCATCGCAGGGCAATGCGCCGCGCCAGCTTGCGGCGGTGAAATGAGGCCAAACCGCGTGCAGCAAGCTGGGGCGTCCCGCTATGCCGCACTGCACAGAAGAAGGGGATTTGTGTGCATCTGAGGGATGTCAGTCCGGAGCGATCGGTGCTTGCGTCTTCTTTATTGACGCCAGCGGTCTGGCGGGAGAAAAGCGCGGCCAGCGCGTGGGATGCCACGTCCGCGCACCAACCAAATGACCGGGGATGGACGCCAATGACTGTGCACACGGGACGGCATTTTCTTCAGATTCCGGGACCGACCAACGTGCCCGACCGCGTGCTGCGCGCGATGGACATGCCGACCTTGGACCATCGCGGTCCGGAGTTCGCGGAGCTCGGCTTCGCCGTGCTGGCGGCCAGCCAGCGCATCTTCCGCACCAAGCAGCCGGTGATCATCTATCCGTCGTCGGGCACCGGCGCGTGGGAAGCCGCGATCGTCAACGCGCTCGCGCCCGGCGACAGGGTGCTGATGGTTGAGACCGGCCAGTTCGCTGTGCTGTGGCGGGGCATCGCCGACAAGTTCAAGCTCGACGTCGACTTCATCCCCGGCGACTGGCGTCATGGCGCCGACATCGCGGCGATCGAGCAGCGTCTGGTCGACGACAAGGCGCACAAGATCAAGGCCGTCTGCGTCGTGCACAACGAGACCTCGACCGGCTGCCTAACGCCGCCGCTCGAGGTGCGCAAGGCGCTCGACCGGTCCGGCCACCCGGCACTCCTGATGGTCGACACCATCTCCGGCCTCGGCTCGATGGAGTATGAGCACGACGCGTGGGGCATCGACGTCTCCGTTGCGGGCTCGCAGAAGGGCCTGATGCTGCCGCCGGGCCTCGGCTTCAACGCCGTCTCGGAGAAGGCGCTCGCCGCCGCCAAGGCCAATCCCGGCATGCGCTCCTACTGGGACTGGCAGGAGATCATCACCTTCAACAAGCTCGGCACCTTCCCGTACACGCCGGCCTGCAATCTGCTGATGGGCCTCAACGAGGCGCTGAAGATGCTGGAGGAGGAGGGGCACGAGAACGTGTTCGCCCGCCACCGCCGCCACAGCCTTGCGACGCGCGCCGCCGTGAAGGCGTGGGGCCTCGACACGCAATGCGCCGATCCGCAGGCGCATTCGCCGGCGCTGACCGGCGTGGTCATGCCCGAAGGCCATGACGCCGATCAGTTCCGCAAGACCGTGCTGGAAAACTTCGACATGTCGCTCGGCACCGGCCTCAACAAGATCAAGGGCAAGGTGTTCCGCATCGGCCACATCGGTCATTTCAACGACCTGATGCTGATGGGGACGCTCGCCGGCGTCGAGATGGGCCTTGCGCTCGCCAATGTGCCGCATCGTGCCGGTGGCGTGCTCGCGGCAATGGACGTCCTGAAGGCGCGCGAGGCGGCGCCAATCCCGAAGGTGGCCTGATGACCGCGCCTGTGACCGGCTCCGACGATCTGATCTATGCCGTCGACGACGGCATCGCCAAGATCACCTTCAACCGGCCGCAGGCGCGCAACGCGATGACCTTCGCGATGTACGACCGGATGGCCTCGATCTGCGAGGCCATCAACGCCGATCGGTCGATCAAGGCGCTGATCCTGACCGGTGCGGGCGACAAGGCGTTTGCCTCCGGCACCGATATCTCGCAATTCCGCGCCTTCAAGACCGCGCAGGATGCGCTCGACTACGAGGCGCGGATCGACCGCGTGCTCGGCACGCTGGAGCTGTGCCGTGTGCCGGTGATTGCGGCGATTGCGGGCGCCTGCACCGGCGGCGGCGCCGGCATTGCCGCCTGCTGCGACATTCGCATCGGCACCGAGACGGCACGTATCGGTTTTCCGATCGCGCGCACGCTCGGCAACTGCCTGTCGATGTCGAACATCTCGCGCGTGGTCTCCTTGATCGGACCGGCGCGCACCAAGGATCTGATCTTCAAGGCACGGTTGGTCGAGGCGCCGGAGGCGCTCGCGCTCGGTCTGCTCAACGAGATCGTGCCTGACGTCGAGACGCTGCAGACACGCGCGCTGGAGACCGCGAGGCTCATCGCCTCGCACGCGCCGATCACCCTCGAGGTGACCAAGGAGGCGGTGCGCCGCATTCGCCGGACCCTGTCGCGGGACGAGGGCGAGGATTTGATCCTGCGCGCCTATATGAGTGAGGATTTCCGCGAGGGCATGGAGGCGTTCCTCAACAAGCGGACGCCGAACTGGAAAGGCAAGTAGTCCAATGCCGTGCTTGCGACCTTATGCCGAGGAACATGAGGCCGCATCATGCTTGTGTTCTTGAACTGACCACAATAAGCCAGCAGTATCCTGGTAGGATGTAAGCTGGCGCTTCGAACGGGGAAGAAAACACGTGCGCAAACTCATCAAGATCGCGGCCGCAACGGCGGCCTTTTTTGCAACTGCGCCCGCCTTTGCCGGCTGGGAGCCGACCAAGCCGGTCGAGATTGTCGTCGCCGCAGGCGCTGGCGGTGCATCAGACCAGATGGCGCGGATGATGCAGGCTGCCATTCAGAAGAACAATCTTCTGAAGCAGCCGGTTGTCGTGTCGCTGAAGGGCGGCGCGTCGGGCGCCGAAGCCCTGATGTACATGAAGTCCAGCGACGGCGATCCGAACAAGATCCTGATCGCCTATTCGCTGATCTACATGCTGCCGCTGTCGGCCAAGCTGCCGTTCGACTGGCACGAGCTGTCGCCGGTCGCGGTGATCGCACTCGATCAGTTCGTGCTGTGGGACAACGTCAACGGCCCCAAGACGGTGAAGGAGTTCATCGAGGCTGCCAAGGCGTCGAGCTCGCCGTTCAAGTTGGGCGGCACCGGCTCCAAGCGCGAAGATCACGTGCTCACGGTCTTCATGGAGAAGAAGACCGGAGCCAAGTTCTCCTATCTGCCCTACAAGTCGGGCGGCGAGGCTGCGACCCAACTGGTCGGCGGGCACACCGAAGCGAACGTCAACAATCCGTCCGAGAATCTCGAAGTCTGGCGCGCCGGCCAGGTGCGTCCGCTCTGCGTGTTCGACAAGGAGCGCATCTCCTACACGACCAAGGTCACGGAGACGCAGTCCTGGAACGACATTCCGACCTGCAAGGAGGAGGGGCTGGACGTGCAATACCTGATGCTGCGCGCGATGTTCCTGCCGGGCAAGGTGACGCAGGAACAGCAGGAGTTCTACGTCGACCTGTTCAGCAAGCTGGTGCAGACACCGGAGTACAAGGACTACATGGAGAAGCAGGCGCTGAAGCCGATCTTCCTCACCGGCAAGGACATGCTGCAGTTCCTCGAAGAGGACGGCTCGCTCAACAAGCAACTGATGACGGAAGCCGGCTTCGTCGCCAAGTGAGCTGGGCGGGCGAGGGGATGAGGAGGATCGATGTCCAACGCTGAGCTCGAGATTGCCGTCGACGATCCGACCGCGCCTGAGGAGAATTCTCCGGCCGTCACCTCCACCCGGACCGTCGACGTCGCGGTGTCGCTGCTGCTGCTCGCGCTCGCGGCCGTACTCGCCTGGGACAATTGGCGGACCGGCGCGTCCTGGGACTCGACCGGTCCGGAGCCCGGCTACTTTCCGTTCTATCTGTCGGTGATCCTCGGCGGCGCCAGCCTTTACGGGATCGGTGCCGCCTTCCTGTCGAGCAAGGAAGCGGTCGAGACTTTCGTGACGCGCGCGCAGCTGCGCCGTGTGATGGCCGTGTTCGTGCCGACCTTGTTGTTCTGCATCGCGATGCAGTTTCTCGGCATCTATGTCGCGAGCTTCCTGCTCATCGCCGGGTTCATGCGTCTCGTCGGCAAGATCGCGATCTGGAAATCGCTGCTCACGGCGTTCCTGTTCAGCGCCGTGATGTTCGTGACGTTCGATGTCGTGTTCGACGTGATCATGCCGAAGGGCCCGCTCGAAGCGGCGTTCGGGTACTGACACCGGTCTCTCCCCCGTCATTGCGAGGAGCAACGCGACGACGCAATCCAGGGCTGCGCACTCGACTCTGGATTGCTTCGCTGCGCTCGCAATGACGAGGAAACAGTTGGAATGAAATCATGGAAGCCTTGGGTCTGCTGCTGCACGGGTTCGCGGTCCTCCTGACCTGGAAGACGCTGCTGCTGATGATGGTTGGGCTCGTGCTCGGCGTCTTCGTCGGCGTGCTGCCCGGGCTGGGGGGGCCCAACGGCGTCGCCATCCTGCTGCCGCTGACCTTCTCGATGGACCCGACCTCGGCCATCGTGATGCTGTCCTGCATCTACTGGGGCGCGCTGTTCGGCGGCGCCATCACCTCGATCCTGTTCAACATTCCCGGCGAGGCGTGGTCGGTGGCGACCACTTTCGACGGCTATCCCATGGCGCAGCAGGGCAAGGCAGCGGAGGCGCTGACGGCCGCCTTCACCTCGTCGTTCATCGGCTCGCTGGTCGCGGTGATGCTGATCACCTTCCTGGCGCCCTGGATCTCGTCGTTTGCGCTGAAGTTCGGTCCGCCTGAATTCTTCGCCGTGTATCTCCTGACCTTCTGCTCGTTCGTGGGCTTGGGACGCGAGGACAAGCACAAGACGGTCATTGCGATGGCGCTCGGCCTGCTGCTTGCCGGCGTCGGCATGGACACCGTGTCCGGTCAGTTGCGGATGACCTTCGGCTCGACCGATCTGTTGCGCGGCATCAACTTCCTGGTCGCGGTCATCGGCCTGTTCGGCATCAGCGAGATCCTGCTGACGATGGAGGAGCGCCTGGCGCTGCGCGGTCACGCCGCAGCGATCTCCTTGCGCACGGTGCTCGCCGTCTGGAAGGACCTGCCGAAATACTGGATGACCCTGCTGCGTTCCTCAGTGATCGGCTGCTGGCTCGGCATCACGCCGGGCGGAGCGATCGCAGCCTCCTTCATGGGCTACAACCTCGCCAAGCGCTTCTCCAAGAATCCGGACAGTTTTGGCAAGGGACGCATCGAGGGCGTGTTCGCGCCTGAGACGGCCGCGCATGCCTCGGGTACCGCGGCGCTGCTGCCGATGCTGGCGCTCGGCATCCCCGGCTCGGGCACCGCGGCGATCCTGCTCGGCGGCCTGATGGTGTGGGGCCTCAATCCCGGCCCGCTGCTGTTCGTGGAGCACAAGGACTTCGTCTGGGGCCTGATCGCCTCGATGTATCTCGGCAATGTCGTCGGCCTCGTGCTCGTGCTTTCCACCGTGCCGATCTTCGCCTCGATCCTGCGCGTGCCGTTCGCGGCCGTGGCGCCGATGATCGTGGTGTCCTGCGCGATCGGCGCCTACGCGATCCAGAACGCGATGTTCGACGTCTGGCTGATGCTCGGCTTCGGCGTCGTCGGCTATGTCTTCAAGAAGATCAAGATCCCGCTGGCGCCGTTCACCTTGGCGCTGGTGCTCGGCAGCCGTGCCGAGGACGCGTTCCGGCAGTCGATGATCATCTCCGGCGGCAACATGAAGGTGTTCTGGGCGAACGGGCTGGTGGGCACCATCACGACGCTGGCGATCGTGCTGCTGTTCTGGCCGCTGATCGATCGTGTGATCGCGAGCTTCAGCAAGTCGGGAGCGCCGGCCGCGAAGGCCGAGGCTTAGTACGGTTGTCGCTGATCACCCGTGCCCTGCCAGCTGGATGCCTGCGCTCGATCGGCTACGCCGTTCCTACCACGAGTAGCGCACGCTGCCCTTGCCGGCATAGGAACGGGTGACGCTCGAGAACTCGCCTTCGAACGTCGCCATGGCGCTCCAGCCGTTCTGCCAGCTCATCTCGACCGAGGTCGTCGTCAGCGCGGAGTCGCGCGCCTGCGCGGCGCCGTTGACGACGAAGCTTGCGCCCGGCAGCGTCTGGAACGTCGCCGCGACCGAACGATCGGGATTGAAGTCATGCGCCCAGGCGAGGCGGCCGCGCAAGGTGAGGGCGCCGTCTGCCAGCGCGTAGGACTTGTCGGTGCGTAGGCCGAACTCGGTGCGTGTGTCGGTGACGGTCTTGCCGGTGTAGCTCAGTGCGAAGGTCGACGTGCCGGAGATGGCCTGCTCCACATAGGCCGGTAGGCGCAGGCTCGTCACCTGCGCAGCCGCGTAAGGCGTCAGGCCGATGCCGCCTATGGGAGCGACGAAGCGCGTGCCGCCCTCGATGCGGCCGATCCAGGCATTGGCTTGATAGGTCGCGCGCAGCCGGTCGACACCGGAGATGGTGACGGTGCGATCCGCGGTGACGTCCTGCCAGCCATAGGCCAGGGCCGCTCTCAGATAGCTCGGGCCGATATGATGATGCAGATAGGCGCCGGCCTGGAACAGGTCGGAGCGGCCGGAGCCGAGGCCGTTGACGCTGAAGCTGGTGCCGCCGCCGCCGAGCGCGAAGCCCGCAATCGTGCGCGGTGCGATCCGGTAGTCGGCGCCGACGGCGGTGCCGGCGATGCGGCTGGTGGTATCGTTGGAGCCGACGACTGCATTGCCGCTGGTCGTTTGCGAGCCGCCGAAGCCCGCCGCCCAGACATTCCAGCGCTGCGCAAAGTCGGCCGGCCTGTCGTCAGTCAGCATCGCGAAAGCATCGGTGCGCTTGCGGGATGTGTCAGCATAGCTGATCGCGCTCCCGCCGCTGGCTTGACGTTGTGCGAAGGGATCGGTCAGCAGGCTGGCGAACTGGCTCATGGCGTTGAACGTGGTCTGTTGCACGCCGGTGGCGCTCTCGCCGGACGCCTGCGTGAGGCCCGCCTGGTTCAACTTGCCGAACACGACGGGAATATCGCCGGTGCGATCGAAGAACGCCGACAGCGTATCGCCGACCGTCTTCTGATTGCCGTTGAGTCCGCCGGGCACGGCGAAGGCGAGGATCAGATCGAGATAGACGTTGTTGGCGTCGTAGCTCAGGCTGGTCTTGAAGCCGGAGGGCAGGTTGGTCTTCACCACCGATCCGAAGCCGCCCGAGATGCCGCCGCTCGTGGTCAGGATGGTGTAGCGCTTGTCGATATAACCGCCGCCGGTGCCGAACACGGCGTTGACGGTGGCGCCGCCGAGGGTGGCCGTTCCGGTGACGCTCGCGAATGAGGCCGTGGTCGGATCGAGCTGCACCAGATAGTACGCACCGGACTGGAAGGCGAGATTGCCGACGATGGTCATCGACGAGCCGGCGGTGCCATTGCCCGGCGCCAGCGTGCCGCCGGCATTGATGCCGACCGTCATCGGCGGATCGACGAGACCCGCACCCGTCAGGGTGCCGCCGGCATTCACGGTCACCCCAGAGGTGTTCGTGATCGCACCTTCGACGTCGAGCACGCCGCCGTCGATGGTCGTCGCCCCGGTGTAGCTGCTGGTGCCTGACAAGGTCAGGATGCCTACGCCGACCTTGGTGAGCCCCCCCGTGCCCGAAATCGTCCCGCTGAGTGTCGCGTTGTTGCCGTTGGTATCGAACGTGCCGCCGCCGGCATTGAGGGTCACGGTCCGGCTGGAGCTGAAGCCGGCGAGATATTGCAGCGTGCCGCCACCGAACGACATGCTGCCGGAAGCATCGCCGAGATTGGCATCTGATGACACCGCGAGCGCGCCCTGGTTGATGCTCCACGGCGTAACCGCGGTCGTCGTGCCGGCCAGCGTCCAGGTCGCGGTGCCCGTCTTCACGAAACTCGAGAAGCCCTGGAATTGTGCGGTCGCGCCGATCGTGGAAACGTCGAAGCTGCCGTTCGCGGCGCCACCGAGCCGGAACGTATCGGTGCCGGTGCCGACGACGTTGCCATTGATGATCGAGCTCGCCCAGATCTCCAGCACGTTGCTGCCGCCGGTGAAGCTGATGGCGGCGGGGGCTGCGAACAATCCGAAGCCGTTACCGCGCGAGATCGTGCCGCTGTTGATGATCGCGAGATTGGCGCCGATGACGCCCGCACCGGCCGTTCCAGCCGTGCCGGAGTGACTGGTATCCGTCGCGCCGGCCACGCCTGCGTCGCCGCCGGTGATGGTGCCGGAGTTGATCAGCGTGCCGCCCGCGGCGAAGGCGACGCCGGCGGCACCACTACCACCGTCGCCACTCGCATTCGGTTGGGTGCTGGATGGCGCGTCACCACCATTTCCGCCGCCACCGCCTTTGATGGTGCCGGCGTTGTTCAGCACGACGCTGCTTCCCGTCAGAAAGATACCGTAACCGCCCTGGCCGCCATTGCCGCCCCAGCCATTCACGACGACATTTAGCGAGGCAGCCGCGCCGCCATTGCCGCCCTTGCCTCCCGTGATGCTGCTGCCATTGCTGTAGGTGAGCCCGTTGCCATCGACGACCACCCCGTATCCGCCGGCGCCGCCGCCGCCACCGCCGAAATCCCCGGTGGTGGCGCCGCCACGTCCACCATTGCCGCCGGACAGCGCTGCGGAGTTGCTCGTGTCCGTGGTTACGACGGCGCCATGTGCGCCACCGCCACCTCCGCCTCCGCTGTGAATCGAGAAGCCGCTTTGACCGCTTAGTCCGTTGGCGCCCGGACCGATCCCGCCGCTGCCACCCGGTGCGGCACCGGTCGAATCGCTGCCGCCGGCCCCGCCGAGTGTGCCGGCGCCGCCACCGCCGCCGCCTCGGGTAGGAATAGGTGCATTGGCGCCGACATTTCCAACGGCCGTGGCCGAGCTGGCGCCGCCATTGGCGAAGGTGTCCTGGCTGCTGCCGCCGGCGCCGCCTCTGGTGGCCTGCGCAACGGCTGGCGCCGCCGCAAGCACCGGGGTGACCAGCGCGGCCGCTGACAACCAGCACAACCGCCTCGAGCGCGAGACCGTATGGGGACCGGATCGGTTTGCGATCAGCACGTCAGCCTTTGCATCTTCGCGATTGAATCCATGTCGTGCAGGCGCCGTCAGGCGCCTCCAATCGTGCCAGACGGCATATCGCAGCCAAGATCGCCTCGGCGGGTACTGTGATTTTTTGGGTGGATTTCGAGACGGCCTAAGTTCGTCGCTGCCTGTGACCGTCGTGCAACATTCGATACGAACCAGCCTCCGCCTCCGGTTGTGCGTGGTCGTTCCGCAACCGAATGGCGCGCATGCGGCGGGCTTGTGCAGCATGGGCTGTGGCATCAGCGATCCTGCCTCGGACGCTGCGGATAGACCGCGACGAGCACCTGAATTGCCCAGATTCTCCCTGCGCGTCAGCCTCGCGGACCGAGCAGACCAAACGCGGCGGGTGAACAGGCCACACGCTGAGGCTCCCACGACCATCGGCATCAGTTGCGAGTTTCTGATTGGGACCATGCCGTAATTGGTTCGCGGATTGTGGTGGATAGGACTTGGCTGGGAACACCAAAACAATCGTACCGATGTTCGAAGCCGTCCGGTGCTTCTCCAGAGGTTGTGTCTTTGCGATGACAGCATTTTAGGCAGAGCGGTGATAGGCTCCATTCATGGGCAGATATCGTTCTGCTCACGCGCGGTGCCTGATCTCTGGTCATCGCGCCCTGATGTTTCCTCCCGAGACGATCACCTTGCCCGGCGCGTGCGTCGGGCTTTTTTTTGCGTTCGGTGGATCAGAGTTCGCAGCTCATCCCGTCGCCCTCGAAAAGAAAAAGCCTCCGTCCGGCTTTCGGAACGAAGGCTTCGAGCAAAGATGATGCAGGTCAGCGGGCGCGCGGACCCGAGGCGAGTCAGCCTCAGTGGGCCTTCTCCGCAACCGGCATGTGGTACCAGTCGGACTCGTTGTCGAGCATCGTTTCGTCGAACGGCAGAACGCCGACGTGATTCAGAGCGGCCGCGTTGACGTCGCGCACCATGTCCATCGCCGTCAGAAACTCGTTCAATTCCGTCGCGCTCATGGAAGGCTACTCCTCACACGCGCGGGCCGAAGGGGTCCGCGATCAACTGATGCGAAGAGATTAACGCGGTCTCCCTCTGGCCTCAATCCCGCCCAGGTCGAAGTTCCAACGTGGTGACATCTGGGCCACAGCGGCGGGATGCCGCAGCTTGGTCATATTGCACCTGCTCACACGACGCGGTGCAGCCGGAGATCGGCGATCTCGCCATCGGTGAAGCCGAACTCGGAGAGGATCTCCTCGGTCTGCTCGCCGAACTCCGGCGGCCGTGCCGCCATCCGGCTCGGCGTGCGCGACAAGGTGAAGGGCTGCGCCACCAGCGTGATGTCGCGGCCGTCGTCGCTGGCGACCTGCTGCGCCATGCCGAGATGCTTCACCTGCGGGTCCTCGAACATCTGATCGATCGCGTAGATCGGCCCGCAGGGCACGCCGGCGGCATTGAGCTCGGCGACCCATTGCTCGCTCGTCTTCGCCAGCGTGCGCGCATTGATCTCGGCGTTGAGCGCATCGCGGTTCTTGGAGCGCGCCGGCGCGGTCGCGTAGTCCGGATTGTCGATCCATTCGGGCGCGCCGAGCGTCTGGCACAGCCGCTCCCAGATCCGCCCCCCCGTGGCGGCGATGTTGATGTAGCCGTCGGAAGTCTTGAACACGCCGGTCGGAATGCTGGTCGGATGGTTGTTGCCGGCTTGAGGGGCGACCTCCTTCTCCATCAGCCAGCGTGCGGCCTGGAAGTCGAGCATGAAGATCTGCGCCTGCAACAACGACGTCTGCACCCACTGGCCCTCACCGGAGACCTCGCGCTCGAGCAGCGCGGTGAGGATGCCCATCGCGCAGGACAGGCCTGCGGAGAGATCGGCGATCGGGATGCCCGCGCGCATCGGGCCCTCGCCGGGCGCGCCGGTGATCGACATCAGCCCGCCCATGCCCTGCGCGATCTGATCGAAGCCCGGCCGCTTCGCATAGGGGCCGTCCTGGCCGAAACCGGAGATGCTGCCATAGACGATGCGCGGATTGACGTTGCGCACGGCCTCGTAGTCGATGCCGAGCTTGGTCTTCACATCAGGGCGATAGTTCTCGATCACGACATCGGCCCGCTTGGCCAGTCGCATGAACACGTCGACGCCCTTTGGGTCTTTCAAGTTGAGCGTCATCGCGCGCTTGTTGCGATGCAGGTTTTGGAAGTCGGAACCGCGGCGCGGGCCGCCCAGGGCCTCGCCACCATCCTCCATCATGGCGTCGATCTTGATGACGTTGGCGCCCCAATCGGCGAACTGCCGCGCGCAGGTCGGGCCGGCGCGCACCCGCGTCAAATCGAGGACAGTGAAGCGGGACAGGGCTTTGGACGCGCGCGGAAAGGCCATGCGACGAACTCCGAGAGAACGTGACATGGCTGTATAGGAGAGCGCGCGGGAGGCGACAATTGCGTGCGGGTGGTGCGGGCCGCCCCGCTCATGCCGCTGGCGCAGGGCTTCCTGCTACGGGAACAACGCGAGGACTTCACCGCTCGTCGGCGATCACCTTGCCGTCGTTGGGCAGCGTGCCTGGTGCGATCAGCTCGATGCTGCCGCCGAGCTTGGTGATGTTGCGCAGGCTGGCGGCGAGCGCGTCCTGCAGGCCATCTGATGGCGAGGCGCATTCCGCCTTCAGCGTCATCGCATCGGTCTCGTCGGCGCGGGTGACGACCAGGCGGAGGCGGCCGAGCTCCGGGTGGCGCTTGCCGATCTCGGCGACCTGCTCGGGGCGCACGAACATGCCCTTGATCTTGGTCGTCTGGTCGGCGCGGCCCATCCAGCCCTTGATGCGCATGTTGGTGCGGCCGCAGGCGCTGGTGCCGGGCAGGGCGGCGGTGAGGTCGCCGAGGGCAAGGCGAATCCAGGGATGGTGGGGATCGAGCGAGGTGACGACGATCTCGCCGACATCGCCTGGCGCCACCGGATCGCCGGTGCCGGGGCGGACAATCTCCAAGATCAGGTCCTCGTTGACGACCATGCCGTCGCGCGCTGCGGTCTCATAGGCGACGATGCCGAGATCGGCGGTGCCGAACGCCTGATAGGCATCGATGCCGCGCGCCTTCATCTCGGCCTGCAGTGACGGCGGGAACGCCGCGCCCGACACCAGCGCGCGCTTGAGCGAGGACACGTCGCGGCCGGCGCTGGCGGCGCTGTCGAGCAGGATCTTCAGGAAGTCGGGCGTGCCGCTGTAGCCGATCGGGCGATAGGCCTCGATCAGCTCGAACTGCGCCTCGGTGTTGCCCGGGCCAGCCGGGATCACCGCGCAGCCGAGCGCGCGCGCTGAGGCGTCGAAGATGAAGCCGCCTGGCGTGAGGTGATAGCTGAAGGTATTGAGCACGATATCGCCGCTGCGGAAGCCCGAGGCGAACAGGGCGCGGGCGCCGCGCCAGGGATCGCTGTGCGCCGCCTCCGGTTCGAAGATCGGCCCCGGCGACGTGAACAGACGCGAGAACGCGCCGGGCGCCTGCGCGACGAAGCCGCCGAATGGCGGGGCCGCCTTGTGCAGGGCAGGCAGCTCGGATTTGCGCAGCACCGGCAGTTGCGCGAGCGCAGCGCGCGTCGTGATGTCCTGGGGATCGATGTCCTGCAGCAGCGCGGCATAGGCCGGCGCCTTCATCGCCGCGTGCAGCACGTCGGGCAGGCGGCCGAACAGATCCTGCTCGCGGGCTGCGGGATCACGGGTTTCGAGGGCGTCGTAGTGGGTCATCGTACCCAGTCCTTGAATCTTGCGGTCGTCATGCCCGGGCTTGTCCTGGGCATCCACGTCGTTCATCGTTGCGGCTCGTGCGTGGATGGCCGGGTCAAGCCCGGCCATGACGAGGAGAGAGTTCGGCTACAGCCACCGCTTCCGCCGCTTGAAGCTCTTCAGGTTCTTGAAGCTCTTGCGCTGGTCGCCGGCGCCGCCGAGGTAGAATTCCTTGACGTCCTCGTTGTCGCGCAAGCTGTCGGCGGTGCCGTCGAGCACCACCTTTCCCTGTTCCATGATGTAGCCGTGGCTGGCCACCGACAGCGCCGCGCGCGCATTCTGTTCGACCAGCAGGATGGTGACGCCGAGATCCCTGTTGATCTCCTTGATGATCGCGAACACTTCCTTCACCAGCAGCGGCGACAGGCCCATCGACGGCTCATCCATCAGGATCATCTTCGGCCGCGCCATCAGCGCCCGTCCGATCGCCAGCATCTGCTGTTCGCCGCCGGAAAGATAACCCGCAAGGCCGGTGCGTTCCTTCAGCCGCGGGAAATAGTTGAACACCATCTCGATGTCACGGTTGACCTCGCGATCGGATCGCGTGAACGCCCCGAGCTTGAGGTTCTCCAGCGACGTCATGTCGGAGACGATGCGGCGGCCCTCCATGACCTGGAAGATGCCGCGGCGGACGATCTTCTCCGGATCGATGCCGTCGATGCGCGTGCCGTCGAACATGATCTCGCCGCGCGTGACCTCGCCGTCCTCGGTCTTCAACAGGCCGGAGATCGCCTTCAGCGTCGTCGACTTGCCGGCGCCGTTGGCGCCGAGCAGCGCAACGATCGCGCCCTTGGGCACGTCGAGGCTGAGGCCGCGCAGCACCAGGATGACGTCGTCATAGACGACCTCGATGTTGCGGACGGAGAGCAGGGGGGCTGCGCTCGCGGTCGCATTTGCATTGGGCTTATCGAGGGTCTCAACCATATCCGTTCACCTCACTGTCGTCCCCCGCGGTAGGCGGGGGGCCCAGTATTCCAGAGCCGCCGATGCTCGGTGGAGAAGCCGCGGCGTACCGGATCCCCCGCTTTCGCGGGGGATGACGATGGCGTGCGGAGCGGCTGCTGAGTTGATTCAGCGGCCGCCTGGCAACCTACCAACCCGCCCATTCCGCCTTGCGCGGCAGCTCGATGGTCTTGACCTTCTCGAGCTTGATCGTGCCCTTGGCCATGAGATCGTTGAGGTCGCCATCGGTCGGGCCGGTCACCTTGGCGCGATAGAGGTCGACCTTCATCGTGCCGCGGTGATCCTTGTCGGTCCAGGTCGAGGGGCTGCAGACGCCTTCCATCCCTGCGGGCACCCAGTCCTTCTTCTGGTAGAAGCCCTTGGCGACGTTCTCGCCGGTGGCGCCGCCATTCTTCGCAGCCCACTCGATCGCCTCCTTCATGTAGAGCGACGAGCAGACCGCGGCGACATAGTGCACCGGTCGATAGACCTTGCCGGTCGGGTCGGACATCTTGGAGATCTCCTGCACCGTCTTCATGCCCGGCGCATCGCCGCCCCAGGCCACCGAGGTGCGCAGCGGAAAGACGACGCCGTCGGCGGCATCGCCCGCGGTCTTGGCGGCGTTCTCGTCCATGCCCCAGACGTTGGACAGGAATTGGACGTCGACGCCGGCATTCTTGCAGGCCTTCATCACCGAGATGTTGGAGGCCGCGGTGTTGCCCAGATAGGCGTAGTTGGCGCCGGAGCTCTTCAGGCTCAGGCACTGCGCGCTGTAGTCGCCGGGCGCCAGCGCGAACACCAGCGGCGGCAGCACCTCGAAGCCGAGCTCGGTGGCGAGCGCTTCGCCCGCGGCCTTCGGCGCGTTGGGATAGGGATGGTTGGCGCCCATGTGCACGAATTTCGGCTTGCCGGGCTTGCCCTTCGACTTCCAGTCCTCGGCCGCCCAGGTCAGCTCGGCGCGCAGTGCGTCCGAGTAGCTTGGGCCGTAGAAGAAGTTGTACGGCGCGGCCTTGGCCTTGCCGCTGGTGCCTTCAGGGTCGGTCAGCGCGGCGGCGTAGGAGCCGGACATGTCAGGGATCTTGTCGTTGGCGAGGAAGCCGGTCAGCGCCTCGGTGTCCGCGGTGCCCCAGCCCATGATCGCCGCGACCTTGTTGTCCGGGGCCGACCACTTCTTGTACAGCGCGATCGCGCGCGGCACCTGGTAGCCGTAGTCGTTGCTGTCGACCGCGAGCTGCTTGCCGCCGATGCCGCCGTTCTTGTTGACCCAGGCGAAGGTGTCCATCACGGCCTGGCCATAGGGCGTGCCGACGTCGGACGTGCCGCCCGAGAGATCCTGCAGATGCCCGATTGCGATCTGCTGCGCCTGCGCGGTTGAGGCGAAGGCGCCTGCGAGCAGCGCCAGCGCCGCCGAGCCGAGCAATGATTTCATCGTCATAGTGCTTCCTCCTGTGATGCGTTCGGGCCGGATTGTCGCCGGTCCCTGTTGGTTGAGTTCAATGTGAGAACGGATAGAGCTTCCAGTATGTCTTGATCTGGCGCCAGCGATGCGCCAGCCCGTCGGGCTCGAACATCAGGAAGGCGATGATGATCAGGCCGATCGCGATCTCGCGCAAAAAAGTGATGTTGTTGTTGAGCGCGAGCGCCTTGTCGATCGCGCCGCCCTTGAGGTGGTGGCTCAGCCATTCCATCGATTCCGGCAGCAGAACGACGAATGCTGTTCCCATCAGGGTGCCCATGATCGAACCGGTGCCGCCGATGATGATCATGGCGAGAAACAGGATCGAGCGCTCGATGCCAAAGCCTTCCTGCGAGATCACCAGCTGGTAGTGCGCGTAGAGCGCGCCGGCAATGCCGGCGAAGAACGCGGCGAGGCCGAACGACAGCGTCCGGTACTTCGTCAGGTTGATGCCCATGATCTCGGCCGAGAGATAGTGGTCGCGGATTGCGATCAGCGCGCGGCCGTCGCGGGTGCGCATCAGGTTGGTGACCAGGAGGTAGCAGGCCACGACATAGGCTAGCACGACGTAGAAATATTGCCGGTCGCCGCGCAGCGTATAGCCGAAGATCGAGAACGGATTGGCGGAGGCCGGCACCGAGCCGCCGGAGAACCACTCGGCGCGAGAGAAGAAGTCGAGCAGGATGTATTGCGCGGCGAGGGTGGCGATGACGAGATAGAGACCCTTCAGCCGCGCCGCCGGAAGTCCGAAAATCAGCCCGACGAGTGCTGTGATCACCCCGGCGAGCGGGATCGCGAAGAACACCGGGATCGCGTAGGTGTTGTTGATATAGGCCGAGGTGAAGGCGCCGAGCAGGAAGAAGCCGGCCTGTCCGATCGAGATCTGGCCGGTGAAGCCGACCAGGATGTTGAGGCCTAGCGCGGCGATGGCGAAGATGCCGATCTGGATCGAGACCGACAGCCAGTATTCGGAAAACACCTGCGGCGCGAAGCACAGGAGGATCACGCCGGCGATCGCGAAATTGCGGCTGGTTCTGGTCGGGAAGATCGTGGTGTCGGCCGCGTAAGAGGTGCGGAAGTCGCCGGCGGGTATCGTGGAGCGCGCAACCATGATTCAGATCCGCTCGATGTCTTTGGTGCCGAACAGGCCGTAGGGCTTGATCATCAGGATGATGATCAGCACGTAGAACGGCGCGATCTCGTACAGATTGCCCCAGTGCAGATACTGGCTGTCGACATACTGCGCGATGTTCTCGAGGAGGCCGATGATGATGCCGCCGAGCACGGCGCCTCCGACCGAGTCGAGGCCGCCGAGGATCGCCGCCGGAAAAACCTTGATGCCGTAGGCCGACAGGCCGGAGGAGACGCCGTTGACCACGGCGACGACAACACCGGCCACGGCCGAGACCGTTGCCGAGATGGCCCAGGCCATCGCGAACACGTTCTTGACGGAGATGCCGAGCGATTGCGCGACCTGCTGGTTGAAGGCGGTCGCCCGCATCGCCAGGCCATATTTGGAGGCCTTGAAGAACCACGCCATGCCGAGCATCATCAGGATCGATACCACGAGGCTCATGACGTAGACCGTCTGGATTTGAAGTCCGAAGAGGTCGACGGACGTGCTGGCGAACACTGGCGGGAACGGCTGCGGGTTGACGCCGAACATCCATTTCAGCGCCGCCTGGAACACGGTCGAAAGGCCGATCGTGACCATGATGACGGAGATGATCGGCTCCCCGATCATCGGACGGAGGATCACGACCTGGATCGCGATGCCGAACGCGAACATGAAGACCAGCGTCAGCGGCATGCCGACCCAGAACGGCACCTGATATTTCGTCAGCAATGCCCAGCACACCCAGGCGCCGATCAGCAGCAGCTCGCCTTGCGCGAAATTGACGACCTGGGTCGCCTTGTAGATCAGCACGAACGACATCGCGACCACGCCATAGAGCGTTCCGACGACGAGGCCATTGACGAGGAGCTGGATGAGGAAGGCGGTGTTCATGATCGTTCTCACTCGTCATCGCCGGGCTTGACCCGGCGATCCATCGCGAAGGAGGTTTTCGGAAGAGGATGGATGCGCGGGTCAAGCCCGCGCATGACGACCTCATGTGGCAGAAGGCGCATCACTCCGCGGCCTCCGCCATGGCGCCATGTCCACCCAGATCCACCACCTTCAGCGTCGTGCGGATGCGCTGGGTGGTGCCGTCCTGGAAGCGGATGACGGTATCGACGGGGATGGCAGGCTTGCCGCCATAGATGCCGTCGATGATATCGGCGTACTTCTCGTTGATGACGCTGCGACGCACCTTGCGCGTACGTGTGAGCTCACCGTCGTCGGCGTCGAGCTCCTTGTAGAGCAGGAGGAAGCGGGCGATGCGCTGCGCCGGCGGCAGGTGGGCGTTGACGGTCTCGACCTCCTTCTGCAACAGCGCGTAGACCTCGTTGCGCGAGGCGAGATCGGAGTAGGTGGTGAACGCGATGCGGTTCTTCTCCGCCCATTTCGAGATGATCGAGTAGCGGATGCAGATCATCGCGGCGAGATGCTCGCGGCCGGCGCCGAGCACGACGGCCTCGGCAATATACGGTGAGAACTTCAGCTTGTTCTCGATATATTGCGGCGAGAAGCGTTCGCCGCGCGCGGTCTCGGCGAGGTCCTTGATGCGGTCGATGACGACGAGCTGCTTCGCCTCGTTGAAATAGCCGGCGTCGCCCGAATGCATCCAACCGTCCTTGACGTCGGCGGCCGAGGCTTCCGGGGCCTTGTAGTAGCCCAGGAACATGTTCGGATGGCGTACCAGGATCTCGCCGATCCCCTGGCTGTCGGGCTGGTCGATCTTGATCTCGATGTCCTCAGCCATCGGCACGCCCGTCGTGTCCGGATCGACCTTGTCGGCCGGGTGCAGCGTGTAGGCCCCGAGCAGCTCGGTCTGGCCGTAGAGCGTGCGCAAGGGCACGCCCATGGCGCGGAAGAACTTGAACGTGTCGGGCCCGAGCGCGGCGCCGCCGGTGGCGGCCGAGCGCAACCGGGTGAAGCCGAGCCGGTCGCGCAGCGCACGGAACAGCAGCATGTCGGCAAGGCTCGAATGCTGGCCCCTCTCCAGCGCGGCAAGGCCGGTCGACATGCCCAGATGATAGAGCCGCTGCTTCAGCGGCGAGGCGTCCATGACGGCGGCACGGACGTCGGCCGCGATCTGCTCCCACACCCTCGGTGCAAACAGCACGAAGGTCGGCGCGATCTCGCGGAAGTCGTTCATCATCGTATCGGGTTCTTCGACGAAGTTGACCTTCATCCGGCAGAGCAGACCTTTGCCGAGCACATAGACCTGTTCCATGATCCAGGGCAGCGGCAGCACCGAGACGTATTCGTCCTGCGGTCCCTTGGGGTCGAAGGCGAGATAGGTGGCGCAATGCTTGAGCACGCGCGCGGCCGAAAGCATCGCGAGCTTTGGATGCGAGGTCGTGCCCGAGGTGGTGCAGAGGATGGCGACGTCGTCGCCGACGGTTGCATCGACCATGCGGTCGTAGAGATCGGGCTCGCGCGCCGCCCGGTTGCGGCCGAGCTCGGCGAGCTTGTCCGCCGGCAGCAGCCTGGGATCGTCATATTTGCGCATGCCGCGCGGATCGGAATAGACGATGTGCTTGAGCGCCGGCACGCGCTCGGCGAGGTTGAGCAGCTTGTCGACCTGCTCCTCATCCTCAGCGAACACCAGTCGTGCCTCGCCGTAATTGAGCAGGTAGGCGGCCTCGTCGTCGAGCACGTCCCGATAGAGCCCGAGGCTCATGGCCCGGATCGCATGCGTCGCGACCTCCGCGGCAACCCAGTCCGGCCGGTTGTCGCCGATGATGCCGATCACGTCGTCCTTGCCGAGGCCGAGCTCCACCATGCCGAGCGCGAAATCGCGCACGCGCGCCTGGTAGTTGGCCCAGGTGAAGGTGCGCCACAGCCCGAGATTCTTCTCGCGCAGCGCGATCTCCGTCCCGTGCTCTTTCGCGTTCAGCCGTAGCAGCTTCGGATAGGTGTCGGCCTGCTTGACGCGACCCGCATAGTCCATCATGCCGCGTCCTCCGCGATGGACGGCGCCTCGTCGGGATCGACCAGCAGTTCGTCCTCCTCGCCGAGATAGGCACGCTTGACGTGAGGATCGGCGAGCACGGCGGCCGGGTCGCCCTCGGCAATCTTGCGGCCGAAATCGAGCACCATGACGCGATGGGAGATGTCCATGACCACGCCCATGTCGTGTTCGATCATCACGACCGTCATGCCGAATTCCTCGTTGAGGTCGACGATGTACCGCGCCATGTCCTCCTTTTCCTCGAAGTTCATGCCGGCCATCGGCTCGTCGAGGAGGATCAGATGCGGCTCCAGCGCCATGGCGCGCGCCAGTTCGACGCGCTTGCGCAAACCGTAGGAGAGGGTGCCGGCGGGCGCCTTGCGCACCGACTGCAGGTCGAGAAAGTCGATGATCTGCTCGACCTTCTCGCGATGCTTCAGCTCCTCGCGCCGCGCGCCGGTGAGCCAATACAGAGAGCCGGTGAGGAAATTGTTCTTCAGCAGGTGATGGCGCCCGACCATGATGTTGTCGAGCACGCTCATGTGGTGGAACAGCGCGAGGTTCTGGAAGGTGCGGCCGATGCCGATGTTGGCGCGCGCGCTCGGTGGCAGGCCGGTGATGTCGCGGCCGCGATGGAACAGGCGGCCCTCGGTCGGCTTGTAGCGGCCGGAGATGCAGTTGACGATCGAGGTCTTGCCGGCGCCGTTCGGGCCGATGATCGAGAACAACTCGCCCTCGCGCACGCCGAAGCTGACGTCGGTCAGGGCTCGCACCCCACCGAAACGCAGCGACACTCCGCGCCCTTCCAACGTATAGTCCAAGTCGTCCTCCCGAACTGTCTTCGGCGCTTGGTGCGCTCTTCAGGCATCGTGTCGTGCGACGTTGAGTTCGTCGCATTGGTGCAATCCTATCCCGGGCATCGGTTCCGCGCCATCCGACGAATGACGGGCCGCCCGGGCGGGCGCATTTTGCCGCATCTCGATGCGCCTCGTCCGTGTCCAGAGGCGCGAGTCGAAGACGGTGGTCCTCGATAGGGGAAAGCGCTATCAGGAATTGTCTTGCGCCTGACAATTCCCAGGCAAAATTCACTGCAGGATTGTTGCGATGCAATATGGTCGCCGCGAGCTTCGACGAGACGAGATGCCGGCTTGATCTCTCCCGATACCCTTCTGCGCATCGCGCCCTGGTCCCGCCATCTGAAGCCCGAGGAAATCGACACGGCTGCGGCCGGCATCGTCGAGCGGTCGTTTGCGGCCAACGAGCACATCTTCCTTCGCGGCGATCAATTCGACTACTGGACCGGCATCGTTACCGGTCTGGCACGCATGAGCACGGTGTCACGCGGCGGCAAGGCCACCACCTTCGCCGGCATGTCGGCGGGCGCCTGGTTCGGCGAGGGCAGCGTGCTGAAGAACGAGCCGCGCCGCTATGATGTCGTGGCGCTGCGCGATACGCGCGTCGCGCTGATGGAGCGGCCGACCTTCATGTGGCTGTTCGAGAACAGCGTCGGCTTCAACCGATTCCTCGTCACCCAGCTCAACGAGCGGCTTGGCCAGTTCATTGGCCTCGTCGAGGTCGGCCGCACGCTGGATGCGACGGCGCGGCTCGCTCGCAGCATTGCCTCGCTGTTCAATCCGATCCTCTACCCGAATACGACCCGCCATCTGGAGATCACCCAGGAGGAGATCGGCGCGCTGTCGGGCCTGTCGCGGCAGAACGCCAATCAGTGTCTCAAGACGCTGGAGCGCGAGGGCCTGCTGCGGGTGGAGTATGGCGGGGTGACGGTGCTCGATCTCGACCGCCTGCGCTGCTACGGGGATTAGGTCCTGCTTTTCGTTGCGCCGATACGGGATTGATCCAACGCCTGTTTTCCGTCGAGCTTGACCGGCGGCTTCGGCTGTGGACTGCTCGCCGGGAACTTCGGCCCGAGGGGGCGCGACGGTGTTGGAGTGAGCATGGTGGGGAAGGACTGCAGCGGCCGCGTGGCGCTGATCACGGGCGTCACGGGCCAGGACGGCGCGTATCTGGCCGAATATCTGCTCGGTCTCGGCTACACCGTGCACGGGATCAAGCGGCGGTCATCGTCCTTCAATACCGCGCGGATCGACCATCTCTACCAGGATCCGCACGAAGGCAACGTGCCGTTCCTGCTGCACTACGGCGACATGACCGATTCCACCAACCTGATCCGGCTGGTGCAGCAGATCCGCCCCGACGAGATCTACAATCTCGCCGCCCAGAGCCACGTCGGCGTCAGCTTCGAGAGTCCGGAATACACCGCCAATGCCGACGCGCTCGGGGTCCTGCGCTTGTTGGAAGCCATTCGCATTCTCGGCATGGAGAAGCAGACGCGCTTCTACCAGGCCTCGACCTCGGAGCTGTACGGCCTGGTCCAGGAGATTCCGCAACGGGAGACCACGCCGTTCTATCCGCGCTCGCCCTATGGCTGCGCCAAGCTCTACGGCTACTGGATCACGGTGAACTATCGCGAGGCCTACGGGATGTTCGCCTGCAACGGCATCCTGTTCAACCACGAGAGCCCGATCCGTGGCGAGACCTTCGTGACCCGCAAGATCACCCGCGGCGTCGCCCGCATCGAAACCGGCCTGGAGGAGACGATCTATCTCGGCAATCTCGAGGCCAAACGCGACTGGGGCCATGCGCGCGACTATGTCGAGGGCATGCATCGCATCCTGCAGGCCGATACGCCCGACGATTTCGTACTGGCGACCGGTGAGACCCATTCGGTGCGCGAACTGGTCGAACTCGCCTTCGCCGAGGTCGGTCGCCGCATCGAATGGCGCGGCGAGGGGGTCGAGGAGACCGGGATCGACGCCAAATCCGGCAAGGCGGTGGTGCGGATCGACCCGACCTATTTCCGCCCGACCGAGGTCGACCTCTTGATCGGCGATTGCAGCAAGGCGCGCGACAAGCTCGGATGGAAACCAAGGACGAGCTTCGCCCAACTGGTCAAGGAGATGGTCGCCAGCGATCTGTGCGCCGCGCGGCGGGAGGCGAGCAGTGGCCACGCCGTTTGATCTCCACGGCAAGCGTGTCTTCGTCGCCGGCCATCGCGGGATGGTCGGCAGCGCGCTGGTGCGGCGGTTGGCGAGCGAAGGCGTCGAGTTGCTGACGGTGCCGCGCAGCGAGGTCGATCTGCGCGACCAGGCGGCGGTGTTCGCATGGTTCGCGCGCGCCAGGCCGCAGGTCGTGTTCCTCGCTGCGGCGAAGGTCGGCGGCATCGTCGCCAACAACACGCTGCGCGCCGAGTTCATCTACGACAACATTGCCATTGCTGCCAATGTCATCCACGCCGCGCATGTGAACGGCGCCGAGAAGCTGATGTTTCTCGGTTCCTCCTGCATCTATCCGAAGCTTGCCGCGCAGCCACTGCGCGAGGACGCCATGCTGACCGGGCCGCTGGAGCCGACCAACGAGCCCTATGCGATCGCCAAGATCGCCGGCATCAAGATGGTCGAGGCCTATCGCAGCCAGTACGGCGCCGACTTCATCAACGTGATGCCGACCAATCTCTATGGTCCGGGCGACAACTATCATCCCGAATACAGCCACGTGGTCGCGGCGCTGATCCGCCGCTTCCACGAGGCCAGGCTCGCCGATGCGCCCGAGGTGGTCGTCTGGGGCACGGGAACGCCGCGGCGCGAATTCCTCTATGTCGACGACATGGCGGATGCCTGCGTGCACCTGATGAAGACCTATTCGGACACCGGGCTGGTCAACATCGGCACCGGTGAGGACATCACCATTGCCGATTTCGCGCGCGTGGTCGCGGCCACCGTCGGCTATCAGGGACGGATCAGCTTCGACGCCTCGCGGCCTGACGGCACGCCGCGCAAGCTGCTCGACGTGTCGCGCCTCGCCGCGCTCGGCTGGCGCGCGACGACGTCGCTGAAGGACGGCATCGCGCGCGCGTATCAAGCGTTCCTGCAGGAGAGGGGACACGCGCAAGCGTAACCCTCCGCTGTCGTCCCGGCCTTGAGCCGCGACCCATAACCACCGAATGCTGTGAGACGCGCGGAATGTGCCGTTTGCCCATGTCAGACATCACGCGGTACGGGTCCCGGCGTTCGCCGGGACGACACCATTAGTTTGGTGAAGCGCGTGGCACTTTCACACCCAGCGCCGTGGCCATCGCCGAAATCAGCGGCTTCATGAAATAGGCCTCGCCCGCCGGCGTGATCGACGGCGCAAGCCCATGCGCAGCCAGCTCCTCCGTCACCACGGGCCCGACCGAGGCGATCGGCGTACGCGCCAAGCCCTGCCGCAGTCGATCCTCCACGCCGTGCGCCTTGGCGACGTCGAACAGCCGCCGCGGCTGGCCCGAACTCGTCAGCGCGATCGCATCGACATGGCCGGCGATCATCTCGTCGATCGCGATGAGGATGTTCGCATCCGCCGCCTTGGCGTCATAGACATAGGGCAGCACCGGATCGACCTCGGCGCCACCAGCCTTGATTGCACCGATCAGCGCGGAATGATCTTTGTCGGGATAGAGCTGCAGGCCGAGCCGATGGCCCTTGAGGTCGTAGCTTGCCAGTAGTTCGGCAACACCTTCCGAGGTCGGCTTCTCCGTGGTGACCTGCGCCTCCAAGCCGAGCTCGCGCAAGGCACGCCCTGGCTTGGGGCCGCGGGTGAACTTCCGGGCCTTGCCGAGCGCGGCGATGAACTCGGCCTCGACGCCGATCCGGCGCACCACGGTCATCAGCCGCCTGAGACCCTCGCCGGTCATCAGCACGAGATCATCCAACGGCCGCTCGATGCAGCGGCGGATCCAGGCCTCGATCGGCGCGGGGTCCGGCGCATCCTGGATCGTGAACATCGGACATTGCAGCACGTCGGCGCCTTGCTCGGCGAGCAGTCGCGAGAACTGCGCCTCCTCGCGGGTTTCCAGGATCAGGATGCGGTTGCCGGTCAGCCTGTCAGCCATGGCGATGCTCGAAGTTTGAGAGTTGATGTTTTGTTCATCCTGCCCCCGCGCCGAGCGTTGGCGCAAGGGCGCGGAGGGTGGTAGAGCAGGGCCCGAACGGGCGCCAAGCCTGCCGCATCATTCCCCTCATATCATCCGCCCGGTACGTCATCGCCATGTCCGACCACCAATATGTCCTGACCCTGTCCTGCCCGGATCGTCCCGGGATCGTCTCGGCCGTTTCGACCTTCCTCGCCCACAATGGCCAGAACATTCTCGATGCCCAGCAGTTCGGCGACTTCGAGACGGGTCACTTCTTCATGCGGGTGGTGTTCACGGCCGCCGATCTCGCGGTCAACCTGCCGGCGCTGCAGACCGGCTTCGCCGCGATCGCCGAGCGCTTTGCGATGGACTGGCAGATGCGCGACCGCGCCGGGCTGCGCCGGGTGATGCTGCTGGTGTCGAAGTTCGACCATTGTCTGGTCGACATCCTCTATCGCTGGCGCACCCGCGACCTGGCGATGATTCCGACCGCCATCGTCTCCAACCATCCGCGCGAGACCTATGCCGGGCTCGATTTCGGCGACATCCCGTTCCACCACATGCCGGTGACCAAGGACACCAAGCGCGACCAGGAGCAGGCGATCCTGAAGCTGGTCGAGGAGACCAGGACCGATCTCGTCGTGCTGGCGCGCTACATGCAGATCCTGTCGGACGAGATGTCGGCCAGCCTGTCGGGCCGCTGTATCAACATCCATCATTCGTTTCTGCCGGGCTTCAAGGGCGCAAAACCCTATCACCAGGCCTATGAGCGCGGCGTCAAGCTGATCGGCGCCACAGCTCATTACGTGACCCGGGATCTCGACGAGGGTCCGATCATCGACCAGGATGTCGAGCGCATCAGCCATCGCGACACGCCGGAGGACCTCGTGCGCAAGGGCCGCGACATCGAGCGGCGCGTGCTGGCGCGGGCGATCCGCTATCACCTCGAGGATCGCGTCATCCTCAACGGGCGCAAGACCGTCGTCTTCATGGATTGATGTCGCGACCGCCCGTCAGCGGCCGGGGACGGTCGCCTGCGCGTTGGCGTTGGACTGCGTCTCCTTGTCGCGTTCGGCGGCCGGCATCTGCCGCTGCCGCTCGCGCTCCTGCATGAAACGGTCGTATTCCGGGGTTCCTGGACGGGGCGGCGCACCGGCCGGCAGGCCGCCGGCCCATTGCGGCATCAGGTCGCCCATCCCCGCGCCGACCTTCTCATTGATCGACGAGCAGCCGGAAAGGATCGGCCCGGCCATGGCCAGAAGCATCATCGCGGCCGGAAACAGTCTGGTCCGGTGGGGGTGTCTGGCCGGCATTGACGGGGGACCTTTCGTGCTGCGGGCGATCCGCGGCCCGGACCCTAACGACTTGCCATCAATTGGCAAAATTTGGCCGTTCGATGATTGGGGTATTAATATACCTATCACGGATTGGTGGTCCGTTGCGGAAACCTACCGTTCACGAAGCCTCCCATGATCGCCATTGACAACGCGGTCCCGAGTCCGCAGCGATGCGCCCGCGATATCGCGAACGAGATCGCACGGTTAAGACAACAATGGCCGGGGGCTGCGGTCCTGATCCGACCAGGGAGGTAGTTTCAATGTTCGTGCGAAACAAGACACTGACGCTCGCCAGTGCGGCTCTTGCCGCGGCTGCGCTCGCGTCGGGTGCGGCGCGGGCCGAAGACGTGTTCAAGATCGGCCTGATCGTGCCGATGACCGGCGGCCAGGCGTCGACCGGCAAGCAGATCGACAATGCCATCAAGCTCTACATGCAGCAGAACGGCGACACCGTCGCCGGCAAGAAGATCCAGGTCATCCTCAAGGACGACGCGGCGCTGCCCGACAATACCAAGCGTCTGGCGCAGGAACTGATCGTCAACGACAAGGTCAACGTGATCGCCGGCTTTGGCGTGACGCCGGCGGCCTTCGCCGCCGCGCCGCTCGCCACCCAGGGCAAGATCCCGGAAGTCGTCATGGCGGCCGGCACCTCCATCATCACCGAGAAGTCGCCCTACATCGTCCGCACCAGCTTCACGCTGCCGCAGTCCTCCACCATCATCGGCGACTGGGCGGTCAAGAACGGCATCAAGAAGGTCGCCACGCTGACCTCGGACTACGCGCCCGGCAACGACGCGCTGGCCTCGTTCAAGGAGCATTTCACCGCTGGCGGTGGCGAGATCGTCGAGGAAATCAAGGTTCCGCTGGCGAACCCCGACTTCGCTCCCTTCCTGCAGCGCATGAAGGACGCCAAGCCGGACGCCATGTTCGTGTTCGTGCCGGCCGGCCAAGGCGGCAACTTCATGAAACAATATGCCGAGCGCGGCCTCGACAAGAGCGGCATCAAGGTGATCGGACCGGGTGACGTCACCGACGACGACCTGCTCAACGACATGGGCGACGCCGTGCTCGGCGCCGTCACCG
Organism: Bradyrhizobium sp. HKCCYLRH3097; assembly: GCF_051167875.1. Classification (NCBI taxonomy): domain Bacteria; kingdom Pseudomonadati; phylum Pseudomonadota; class Alphaproteobacteria; order Hyphomicrobiales; family Nitrobacteraceae; genus Bradyrhizobium; species Bradyrhizobium sp. HKCCYLRH3097. Next base: position 90,613 of record NZ_JBNPTX010000010.1, on the reverse strand, counting down.
CGCACATCTATTCGGCGGCGCATCCGTCGGCGAAGAACAAGGAGTTCGTCGCGGCCTACAAGAAGGCGTTCAACAGCCGTCCAGGCTTCATGGCGGTCGGCGGCTACGACGGCATCCATCTGATCTACGAGGCGCTGAAGAAGACCGGTGGCAAGACCGACGGCGATTCCCTGATTGCTGCGATGAAGGGCATGGCGTGGGAGAGCCCGCGCGGTCCCATCTCGATCGATCCGGAGACGCGCGACATCGTTCAGAACGTCTACATCCGCAAGGTCGAGAAGGTCGACGGCGAGCTCTACAACGTCGAGTTCCAGACCTTCGACGCCGTCAAGGATCCGGGCAAGGCCAAGAAGTGACGCGATAGGCGTCATCGAGGGACGCGCGGCACGACAGGTGCCGCTCCCTCTCCCGCTTGCGGGGGAGGGCTGGGGTGGGGGCGCCCCGCGGCGCGCTGGTCGTGTGCAGAGAGTTCCCCCACCCGGATCGCATCTTCGATGCGATCCGACCTCCCCCGCACGCGGGGGAGGCGCAGACCGAGCGAAGCGTGACATGTGTGCCCTTCCCTGGAAGGGATAGGACCGGGGACCGACGTACACTTCAATGACCGCCATCCTCACCAACCTGTTCGACGGCGTCGCCTACGGCATGCTGCTGTTCGTGCTGGCCTGCGGGCTCGCCGTGACGCTCGGCCTGATGAACTTCGTCAACCTCGCCCATGGCGCCTTCGCCATGGCCGGCGGCTATGTCTGCGCCGTGCTCGTCAACCGGATGGGATGGCCGTTCTTCGCGGCGCTGCCGCTGGCCTTCGTCGCGAGCGCCATGATCGGCGCGCTGCTGGAGCGGACGCTCTATCAGCATCTCTATGCGCGCAGCCATCTCGACCAGGTGCTGTTCTCGATCGGGCTCGTCTTCATGACGGTGGCCGCGGTCGACTACATCATGGGCTCCTCGCGAATCTTCATCAATCTGCCCGATGTGTTGCAGGGCCAGTTCGACATCTTCGGCGTTGGCATCGGCCGCTATCGGCTGATGATCATCGTGATCTGCGGGCTGCTCACGGTGGGGCTGCAGCTGGTGCTCTCCAAGACCCGGTTCGGCAGCCGACTGCGCGCCGCCGTCGATGATCCCCGCGCGGCGAGCGGCCTCGGCATCAACGTGCCGCAGGTGTTCGCCTTCACCTTCGCGTTCGGCTGCGGGCTCGCTGGCCTGGGCGGCGCGCTCAGCGCCGAGATTCTCGGCCTCGATCCGTATTTCCCGCTGAAGTTCATGATCTACTTCCTGATCGTGGTCACCGTGGGCGGCTCGTCCTCGATCACCGGGCCGTTCCTGGCCTCGCTGCTGCTCGGCATCGGCGACGTCGCCGGCAAATACTACGTGCCGAAGCTCGGCCCCTTCGTCATCTACACCATCATGATCGTGATCCTGATCTGGCGTCCGAACGGCCTGTTCGGTCGCACGGCGACGCGGTGAGGATCGCATGACCACGAACGCACAAGCCGAGGTCGGATTTCACGCCAGGCAGCATGGCCGCTGGCACTGGAGCGAGTTCGCCTTCTGGATCGTCGTGCTGGCGGTTGGCCTCGCGTTTCCCTCGCGCTACCTGATCATGACCGAGATCCTGCGGCTGGCGTTGTTCGCGCTGTCGCTCGACCTGATCCTCGGCTATGCCGGCATCGTCTCGCTCGGCCACGCCGCCTTCTTCGGCGTCGGAGCCTATTGCGCGGGCCTGCTCTCGGTGCACGGCATCATCAACGAGCCGGTGCTGGCGCTGATCGTGGCCGGCCTCGCCGCCACCGTGCTTGGCTTCGCCACCAGCTTCCTGGTCATCCGCGGCGTCGACCTGACGCGGCTGATGGTGACGCTCGGCATCGCGCTGTTGATGGAGGCGCTGGCGGAGCGCTTCTCCAACATCACCGGCGGTACCGACGGTCTCCAGGGCATCGACATCCAGCCGATCTTCGGCGTGTTCGCCTTCGACATGTTCGGCAGGACCGGCTTCTTCTATTCGCTTGCGGTGCTGTTCGTGCTGTTCCTGCTGGCGCGGACCATCGTACACTCGCCGTTCGGCTTGTCGCTGCGCGCGATCAAGAACAATCCGTTGCGCGCGGCCGCTGTCGGCATTCCCGTCAACAAACGCCTGATCGCGATCTACACCGTCGCGGCGTTCTATGCCGGCATTGCGGGGGCGCTGTTCACCCAGACCACGGCGCTCGCCTCGCTGGACGTGTTCGCGTTCGAGCGCTCGGCCGATCTGGTGCTGATGCTGGTCATCGGCGGCTCCGGCTATCTCTATGGCGGGCTGATCGGCGCCGCCGTGTTCCGGATGTTGCAGGAACTGTTCCAGTGGATCACGCCGCAGTACTGGATGTTCTGGATCGGCCTCGTGCTGGTCGTCATCGTGCTGGTCGGCCGCCACCGCATCCACGCCTATGCGCTGTGGCTGCCCAACCTCGTCCTGCGCCAGATCGCCGGCCGCAAGGCCGCGGTGGCCCTCACCGATAACGAGGCGCCATGACCTACGCATTGGAAACCCGCGGCCTCGACAAGCATTTCGGCGGCCTTCACGTCACCCGCGACCTGTCGCTGCAGATCGCGCCCGGCGCGCGCCACGCGCTGATCGGTCCGAACGGCGCCGGCAAGACCACGGTCATCAATCAGCTCACCGGCGTGCTGGAGCCGAGCGCGGGCCGCATCCTGCTCGAAGGCCAGGACATCACCGATCTGCCGGTGCACAAGCGCGTGCTGCGCGGCCTGTCGCGCACCTTCCAGATCAACCAGCTGTATCCCGACCTGACGCCGTTGGAGACCATCGGGCTTGCGGTCTCCGAGCGGCTCGGCGGCGGCGGCAATTGGTGGCGGCGCATGGGCACGCGCGACGACATCAATGCCGAGATCGCCGAGACGCTCGAGCGCTTCCGGCTGCTCGACGTGATGAACGACCGTACCTCGACCTTGCCCTATGGCAAGCAGCGCCTGCTGGAGATCGCGGTCGCGATCGCCGCGCGCCCGCGCGTGCTGCTGCTCGACGAGCCCGCCGCCGGCGTGCCCGAGGGCGAGCGCAAGGACATCCTCGCCGCGGTCGCCGCGCTGCCGCGCGACGTCACGGTGCTGCTGATCGAGCACGACATGGACCTCGTCTTCTCCTTCGCCGACCGCATCTCGGTCCTGGTCTCCGGCGCTCTGCTGGTCGAAGGCACGCCCGACGAGGTCGCGCGTGATCCGCAGGTCAAGGCGGTCTATCTCGGCGAGGCTGCGTGATGACCGATCTGCTCGCGATTGAAAATCTTCGCGCCGGCTACGGCCAGGCGGTCGTGCTGCCGAACATGTCGCTCAAGCTGCCCGAGGGCCAGGTGCTGGCGCTGCTCGGCCGCAATGGCACTGGCAAGACCACGTTGATCAACTCCATCGTCGGCGTCACCCGCCGCTTCTCCGGCAAGCTCGCGCTCGCCGGCACCGACATCACGGCTCTTCGCGCCGACCAGCGCGCCCGCGCCGGCATCGGCTGGGTGCCGCAGGAGCGCAACATCTTCCGCTCGCTCACGGTGGAGGAGAACATGACGGCGGTGGCGCAGCCGGGACCCTGGACGATCGAGCGCGTCTACCAGATGTTTCCGCGGCTCAAGGAGCGACGCAACAATTTCGGCAATCAGCTCTCCGGCGGCGAGCAGCAGATGCTGGCGATCGGCCGCGCGCTCACCCTGAATCCCAAGGTGCTGCTGCTCGACGAGCCGACCGAGGGCCTCGCGCCGATCATCGTCGAGGAGCTGCTGGCCGCGATCGGCACCATCAGTCGCGCCGGCGGCCTGTGCTCCGTGATCGTCGAGCAGCACGCGCAGAAGCTGCTCGCGCTGGCTGACCGCGTCGTCATCCTGGAGCGTGGCACCATCGTGCATGACGCGCCGTCGAGCGCCTTGAAGGCCGATCCGGCGCCATTGGAGCGGCACCTCGGCGTCGCGAGCGCGGCGGCGCATTGACCTGATCGTCGGGCTTGAACGCTACAGGGCGAAGCGTCATCCTTGGTTTCAGGGACGGTGTGGCTCGCGCAGTCAGCGTGAAGGCCATGCCGGAAGATCCGGCGGTATGGTGCGGCCGCCGTGGACACCGGTATGCAGGATCCGGTCGTTACAGCAGGAAGGCTGGCCAGCGCCGTTGTCGCGATGGCACTTCACCTGGAGGCGGATTTGATGGGTTCACCTCAGGATGCCCCATTGAACGAGGTCAGGGTAGGTCAGCCCATTGCTCGGGCCATGGATTGCGCCATGCCCCTCCACGATCTCTCCTCGATAGAATTGTATACCGACCGGATACGGGGTAGGGGATGGACCCAGTCCATCACGCTTTGCCCAGGTAACCAGCCAGGACAGATCGCAGCCGGTCCAACAACCCTATCCAACGAATCGACGCCTTCCAAGGAGTGAGCACATGCAACGCACCAAGCCCCCATTCCGCGCCGACGAAGTCGGCAGCCTCTTGCGGCCGCAGAAGATCAAGGAAGCCCGCGCCAAGCTCGAGAAGGGCGAGATCTCGGCCGACGATCTCCGAAAGATCGAGGACATGGAGATTGAGAAGGTCGTGCATCGCCAGGCCTCGACCGGTCTCAAGCTCGCCACCGACGGAGAGTTCCGTCGCTCCTGGTGGCACTTCGACTTTCTCGCCAAGCTGACCGGATGCGAGCTGTTTCACCCGGACACCGGCATCCAGTTCACCGGCGTGCAGACTCGTCATGACGCGGTGCGCGTGATCGGCAAGCTCGACTTCCCGGATAGTCATCCGATGCTCGACCACTTCCGCTTCCTCAAGAGGCACGCCGACACCGCGCATGTCACGGCGAAGATGACGATCCCGTCACCGGCGGTGCTGCACTTCCGTGGCGGCCGCAAGTCGATCTCCAAGGACGTCTATCCCGATCTCGACGCCTTCTACGAGGATCTCGGCAAGACCTATCGCAAGGCCGTGAAGGCCTTCTACGACGCCGGCTGCCGCTACCTGCAGTTCGACGATACGGTCTGGGCTTATCTGTGCTCGCAGGACGAGCTCAAGAAGGCGCGCGAGCGCGGCGACAATCCCGACGGTCTGCAGCAGATCTATTCGCGCATCATCAACTACGCGATCGCCGAGCGGCCCGCCGACATGACGATCACCACGCATGTCTGCCGCGGCAATTTCCGTTCGACCTGGATCTCCTCGGGCGGCTACGAGCCGGTCGCCGAGACCATGCTCGCCAATACCAACTACGACGGCTATTTCCTGGAGTATGACAGCGAGCGCGCCGGCGGCTTCGAGCCGCTGCGCTTCCTGCCCAAGGGCAACAAGGTCGTCGTCGTCGGTCTCGTGACCTCGAAGGTCGGCGAGCTCGAGAAGAAGGACGACATCAAGCGCCGCCTGGAAGAGGCCTCGAAGTTCGCCCCGCTCGACCAGCTCGCGCTGTCGCCGCAATGCGGCTTCGCCTCGACCGAGGAGGGCAACATCCTCTCCGAGGAAGAGCAGTGGGCCAAGCTGCGCCTCTGCGTCGAGCTTGCCGAGGAGATCTGGGGGAAGTAAGCGCGCCGTGAACACTGCACGCCTCGACATGGGGCGTGCTGATCAGTGATGCGGAAGCGGGGCCGGAGCAATCCGCTCCGCTTCTTTTTTGCGCAGCAGCGCGCGGCGGATCAGCCGCTGTGCCGGGGCCTCGAACCCGGAATAGGTGAGATACGCCGCGGTCAGGGTCAGCCCCATGAAGCCGACCCAGAACGAGGGGCTGCCGTAGGGCATCGCTCGTCCAAGCGCGCCGAAAGCCAGCGCGATCGTGAGCTGGATCGGGAAGTGCAACAGGTAGCACGAATAAGTCATGTTGCCGGCGGCCTGCAGCAGGACTTCGGTGCGCCGTGGAAGCGTGATGGGCGTCGCGCAGACGAACAAGAGGATGGGTGTATAAACGAGCAGGAGCGCTGCGGAGCGCTCGGCAAGCTCAACGCCGGAGAGCCAGAGGGCCGGCGGAATTGTAACGACGGCGCACGCGGCGAACGCTTCCAGCCGCGCGCGGTACGGGGCATCGGCGACGCCCTGCCGCGCCATGGCGGCCAGTCCGCCGGCATAGAAGAACACGAAACACTTGCCGACCAGTGTCCCGCTCGCGATGCCGGCCAGGATCATCGCCAGGTTCAACAGCGGTGATGTGGTGACGAAACGCAGCGCCAGGAAGAAGGCCGCATAGACCAGAACCTCGATCGAGACCGACCAGATCGGGCCGTTGAAGCTGACCCCGGTCGGCGGCAGCCAGTCGCTCGCCATGAAAAGCTGGGTGACGAAATGAGCGAGATCGTTGCTCTGGTAGACGAAGAAGACGCCGTGCTGCGCGGCATAGAGGGCCTGCAGCCCCGCGACCAGCAGCAGCGTTGCGAGATGCAGCGGATAGAGCCGCGACACCCGGTTGACGAAGAAGGTCCAGCCATCGACCGTGCCATCCGGGATGATCGCGCTGTACTTCCAGAAGAAGATGAAGCCCGAGATGCACCAGAAGATCACCACGCCGTATTCGCCGAGCTCATAGAACGGAAACAGGACATTGTAGAACGGCAGCTCGCTGCGGACGAGATCGACAGGGGCATCGGCGATGTAGGCGAAGTGCGGGTAGTGCCACAGCAGCACCGAGATCGTGGCGAGGAAACGCAGCAGCTCCAGTCCGAGCAGCTTGTGAGTCCCAGGCGATGTCGATGTGTGAAGCGGGGCCATGCGGTGATCGTTAACCGTCTCGACGGGATGTGCGCCCCCATCCTAGCCGGCGCGAAGTGAAGGATTGTTTTCGCAGCCTGCGGGATCAGCGGCAGGCGAGCTCGGTTCCCTGCAGGATCGCCTGGTCCCAGGACCGATAGCCCATGGCATTCAGGTGGATGCCTTCGAGCGTGAACGGCGATTCCATCGGCGGCAGGGGCAGGAAGGTCGCGCCGGTGCGCCTCGCGAGGTCCGGCAGCATGGCGCGATAGCCGGTGATGTTCGCCATGGCGGCCTTCTCCATGGCCGGCGTGAATGGCCCGCGCGCCTCGACGGAGGGAAACTCGGTGACGAAGATGCGCGTGGTGAGGTTTGACAGCTCGCGCAGCAGGGCCTCGTAGCGCCCGGCGAAGGCCTCGCCGGAGTCGGACTTGGCGGTCAGCGCATCGTTCACGCCGAGGGAGACGATGATCGCGAACGGCCGTTTCGGGCCGAGTGCGGGCTTGAGCCAGCCGGCCAGGTCGCTGCGCGTCCCGGCGCCGGCGAGACCGGCGTTGACGATCGGATGTCCGCAGGCGCTGGCCGGCAGCGTCGCCGCCTCGACGATGCTGTCGCCGAGCACGACGATCGGGTCATCGGAGCGCGCCATCAGGTTGTAGTGGACGATGAGCTGGCGAACCGTGCGGTGGTCGCTGCCCGACGGCGTCGCGGAGCGGCGCGCCAGCACGAACGTCGCGGCTGCTGCGGCAATCACCGCAAACAGCACGAATCCCAGCCGCGCCTGCGTCTTTGCTGCCATATGGACGATCGATGCCTTGATGCGACCCGACCGTAGTCTGAATTCGCAAACGGAGCTCTAATTCGCCCGCGTCCAGGTCGAGGAACGGCAGATGACGCCGCCAAAGGCGCAACCGGCGGTCGTCAGGGTGCCGCCGGTGAGCGTCATCTTGGCATCATAGGTCTTGCCGTCATCGGGATTGCTGTAGCTGCCGGCCCAGGCATTGGGGCCGGTCGGCTTCATCCCGGAGAACAGCCGCTGTCCGACCTTGGCGGGAGTGTCGGTGCCTTCCTTGATCCAGACCAGCGTGCCGCAGACGGCGCCGCCGCAAGGCGCGAATTTGACCTTGGAGGCGCCGCTTTCGCGCAGCCAGACGCCGGTGACATCGTCGGCGAGCGCCGGGCCTGCGGCCAGCACGACTGACAGACCAAGTCCAACAACGAAACGACCGATCATGCGAGCCTCCCTGATCCTTCGAGACGAGCTTGTTGCTGGCGGATCGTGTCGGCGATTGGGCGGGCCGACGGCGATACGCTTCGTCTCCATTGTGCGGCAGCATATCAGGATTCGGGCATGCTGCACCTGACTCCCCGAGGGCCGTGACGGTCGGGCTGGAGCAGCGCCTGCCCAGCCGCAGGTCTATCTCGCCGCCAGATAGACCTCACCGAGCAGCGAGGAGTTCGACCACGGCACCTGCTTGTTCTTGGTGCCGGCCACGACCTCGGCGCGAACGCGCGTCAGCATCTGCTGCACCTCGAGACCGGGCGTGCCGATGTGGCGGGTCAGCGCCGCCGAGAACGGGCTGTTGTCGCCGTCGCCGTCGAGCGCGACCTTGCCCGGCGCCGTCGCGAACGCGATCAGCGTGCCGGCCCCGGACGTCGCGCCGGTACCGAGCGACGTTGGTGCGGCGAGCCCGCTGGCGCTGAGACCCCGGCCGGGGCCGGCGCCTGCCGTCTCCGGCGGGGCGAACGGATTGTTGCGGCAGGCATCGAGGATCAGGATGTTGGTGCGGACCTGGTCGTCGAGCCCGGCCAGGATCTGGTCCATGTCGACCATCGCCGTGACCACGTCGCTGCCTGCAGACGGCGCAATGTCGGTGGGGACGAGATAGTTGCGGCCGTCGATCTGCACGCCGTGGCCGGCATAGAACACCACGGCGACCTGCGCCCGCGCCGCCTCGCGCAGGAAGTCGCGCGTCTTCGCCTGCATCGCCGCGCGGTCGAGATCGAGGCCCTCCGTCACCGTGAAGCCGATGTCGCGCAGGCTCCTGGCGATGGCTCGCGCGTCGCGCGGCGGATTGGGCAGCGGCTGCACGTGCGTGTAGGCGCCGTTGCCGATGACCAGCGCCATGCGCTGCCCGGTCGGCACCGCTGCGGCCGAGGAGGGGGCCGGGGATTCCGGCCGCTGCTGGGGGCGCGCCGCCGGCTCCGACAGCAGCGACAGCCGCACCCTGGCGGTGGCCTGGCTGGCCTTGCTGCCGGCATCGGATGCGGTGGGCTTCAGCGCCGCGGCGTAATCCGCCTTGGCCGCATCGAACTCGCCCTTGGCCTCATAGGCCAGCGCGCGATGCACGTGGGCTGAGATGACGACGCTGCCCGGCGGTGTCATCACGTTGGCCGGCGGATTCTGCGCCAGCCGGACCGCCTCGGAGGCGTCGGCAACGGCGCGGTCGAGATGGCCCTTGGCGCGCCAGATCACGCTGCGGTTGATCAGCGGCGAGGCCAGCGCCGGATCGAGCCGGATCGCCTCGTTGATGTCGCCGAGCGCGCCGTCGAGGTCGCCGGTCGCTTCCTTGGAGATGCCGCGATTCTGCCAGGACAGCGCGGATTTCGGCGTCAGCCTGATCGCCTGGTCATAGTCGGCAATCGCCCTGGCGTAGTCGCCGGTGCCGCGATAGGCGTTGCCGCGGTTGTGGAAGAGCGTGCCGCTCGGCGCGCCGATCTTGATGGCGTCGTTGAAGTCGGCGATCGCGATCTCGTACTCGCCCTTGTCGTAATAGGCCGAGCCGCGCAGATTGTAGATCGCCTGCGCCGGCTGCAGCCGCAGCGCCTCGGTGGCATCGGCGATGACGTGGGTGTAGTCGCCCTTCTTGTTCCAGCCGACCGCGCGCCAGAAATAGATCGTGGCGAGCTGGCTGCCGGAGAACACCTTCAGCGCGATGATCTTGGTGCAGGCGGCGATCATCTGGTCGGCCGGCGTCGTCTCGGTGGTACAGAGGGGGCCAAGCTGGGACTTCGACTGGGCGAGGCCGGGAGACGCCCAGAGGGCAGCCAGCAGCGGTATCAGCAGCAGGAGGGAGCGGCGCATCGGCACGGACCGTGGGGGACGAGAGGCGGGAACCTATCCGGTTTGTTGCGTCCGGAAGGTTCCGGGTTCAGGCTCTTTCCAATGGTGGGCAGATGGTGCTAGGAGGTTGGGCCAAGGGCGCGTTGCCCACTCCTGTTTCCCACCCGTCGAGCCGAATGAAGAACGACCAGCTGCTCGCCCAGATCACGGAGTTCTGCCGCCAGTCGGACATGGCGGAATCGACGTTCGGCCGGCGCGCCGTGAACGACGGCAAGCTCGTGCAGCGGCTGCGCGAGGGCAAGCGCATCACCATCGACACGCTGGATCGCATCCAGGCCTATATCGCGGCCTCGACTGGCACGCTGCCGCCGCCGCGGCTCGACGTCGTGCCCGAAAAGCGCGATCCCAAGAGCAATTTCCGCTTCTTCGAGAACCGTCAGAAATACCTGCTGTTCGTGCACACCTGCAGCGAGAAGCGGGTGGTGGCCGAGCGCGTCGGTCTCGAACTCGCCAGCATCCATCCGCGGCCGCCGGCGCTGCGGCTGTTCGACGCCGGCGTCGGCGACGGCACCGTGCTGTCGAAGGTCCTGCGCACCATGCACGGCCGTTTTCCACACATTCCGTTCTATGTGGCCGGCAAGGAGCTGAGCCTCGAGGATGTCAGGCTGACACTGGAGAAGGTCCCGGACCGGCTGTTCGAGCATCCGGCCAGCGTGTTCGTGTTCACCAACATGAACTATGCCGAGGCGCCCTGGCTGACGCCGGCGTCGCCTTCGGTAGCCGCCTCGATGATCTGGCACGAGGTCGTGCTGCAGGGCGATTCGTCCGGGGATTTCGAGGCCCAGATCACGGCGCTGAAGCCGTTTCTGGAGCAGAACTGGCGCGCCAACGTCTCCCAGCGCACCGGCATGCCGGTCTATGAGCGGCCGATCGCCCTGGTGCTGTATCGCGAGGATCACCGCTTCCTGCTCGACGGCATCATCCCGCGGGCCGGTCGGGTCGAGGCCAATTTCGACCTGATCATCGCCTCGCAGCCCTACCGGGCCCGGTCCTCGGTCAATTTCCGCGCCAAGCGCATCATCGCACCGCTGGCGCGGGCGCTGAAGCCGGGCGGCCGGCTGATCGGAATCCACTCCCACGGCCAGGATCCGGGCCTGGACATCATCCAGGCGGTCTGGCCGGGAGAAAATCCTTTCTCGGTGAGCCGCCATGAGCTATTGCGCGCCGTGAAATACGAGCTCGGCTCCAGTGGGCGGGACTTAAATTTTAACGCCTATGCGGACAATCGCTCGATTTTCAGGTATGAGATGGAGGCTCTGCCCAACGAGGTCACCGGTGCGATCGGAACCTCGACGGCCTTTGCAGCCTGGAACGCGGCGGTGTATGTCGCGCAGATCGAGGAAGACCGCCTGACCGAGGTGGCCCACTCGTCCCGCGCGCTCGACGCCGCCAGAGAGGTTCTGCGAAAGCACAACGGGCTGTGGTTCTACGATGAATCCTACGTCATCTCGCGGCGTCGCGACTGACATTCCTTAGGGATCAATACAAACGACCGCCGTGGGCGGCGAAGAAGGGGTTGCTTGATGCGCGCGTCATATCTGTTCACCTCGGAGTCGGTGTCCGAAGGCCACCCGGACAAGGTCTGCGACCGTATTTCCGACGAGATCGTCGACCTGTTCTACCGTGAAGGGCCGAAGGCCGGCATCGACCCCTGGCAGATCCGCGCCGCCTGCGAGACGCTCGCCACCACCAACAAGGTCGTGATCGCCGGTGAGACCCGCGGCCCGGCTTCGGTCACCAACGAGCACATCGAGCACGTCGTCCGCGAGGCCATCAAGGACATCGGCTACGAGCAGGAAGGTTTTCACTGGAAGACCTGCGACATCGAGATCCTGCTGCATCCGCAGTCGGCCGACATCGCCCAGGGCGTCGACGCGCTGCAGCCCGGCGAAGTCAAGGAAGAGGGCGCCGGCGACCAGGGCATCATGTTCGGTTACGCGACCAATGAAACGCCGGATTTGATGCCGGCGCCGATCTTCTATGCCCACAAGATCCTGCGGCTGATCTCGGAAGCCCGCCACGCCGGTGTCGAGAAGGTGCTCGGTCCGGATTCCAAGAGCCAGGTCACCGTGCAGTATGAGAACGGCAAGCCGGTCGGCGTGCGCGAGATCGTGGTGTCGCACCAGCATCTGGTCGAGGACATGACTTCGGCGCAGGTCCGCGAGCGCGTCGAGCCCTATGTGCGCAAGGCGCTGCCGGAAGGCTGGATCACGCCGAAGACGATCTGGCACATCAACCCGACCGGCAAGTTCTACATCGGCGGTCCCGATGGCGACGCTGGTCTGACCGGCCGCAAGATCATCGTCGATACCTATGGCGGTGCTGCCCCGCATGGCGGCGGCGCGTTCTCCGGCAAGGATCCGACCAAGGTCGACCGCTCCGCCGCCTATGCCGCGCGCTACGTCGCAAAGAACATCGTCGCCGCTGGTCTCGCCGACCGCTGCACCCTGCAGCTCGCCTATGCGATCGGCGTGGCGCGGCCGCTGTCGATCTATATCGACACCCACGGCACCGGCAAGGTGCCGGAGGAGGTGCTCGAGAAGGCGGCCGCTCAGGCGATGGACCTGACCCCGCGCGGCATTCGCACCCACCTCGACCTCAATCGCCCGATCTATGCGCGCACCTCGTCCTACGGCCATTTCGGCCGTACGCCGGACAATGAGGGCGGCTTCTCCTGGGAGAAGACCGACCTCGTCGAGGCGCTCAAGCGTGCGGTGTAGCTCTTAGTGCCGTCATTCCGGGGCCGCGCGACAGCGCTGAACCCGGAATCTCGAAGTGATGGATTCCGGGTTCGCGCTGACGCGCGCCCGGAATGACGCCTTTTACAGACAGGAACCCCACATGACCGCCAAGCCAGGTTTCAACGACTACATCGTCAAGGACATTTCGCTCGCCGAGTTCGGACGCAAGGAGATCTCGCTCGCTGAGACCGAGATGCCCGGCCTGATGGCGACGCGCGAGGAGTATGGCCCGAAGCAGCCGCTGAAGGGCGCGCGCATCGCAGGCTCGCTGCACATGACCATCCAGACCGCGGTGCTGATCGAGACGCTGAAGGCGCTCGGCGCCGACATCCGCTGGGTCTCCTGCAACATCTATTCGACCCAGGACCACGCGGCGGCCGCGATCGCCGCCGCCGGAATTCCGGTGTTCGCCGTCAAGGGCGAGACGCTTGTCGACTATTGGGACTACACCGCCAAGCTGTTCGACTGGCACGGCGGCGGCCATCCCAACATGATCCTCGATGACGGTGGCGACGCCACCATGTATGTCCATCTCGGCCTGCGCGCCGAGAACGGCGACACGGCGTTCCTCGACAAGCCGGCGTCCGAGGAAGAGGAGGTGTTCTTCGCGCTGCTGAAGAAGCAGCTCAAGGAGAAGCCGAAGGGCTACTTCGCCGAGATCGCCAAGTCGATCAAGGGCGTCTCGGAAGAGACCACCACGGGCGTGCACCGCCTGTACGACATGCAGAAGGCCGGCACGCTGCTGTGGCCCGCGATCAACGTCAACGACAGCGTCACCAAGTCGAAGTTCGACAACCTCTATGGCTGCCGCGAGTCGCTGGTCGACGGCATCCGCCGCGGTACCGACGTGATGATGTCGGGCAAGGTCGCGATGGTCGCCGGCTTCGGCGACGTCGGCAAGGGCTCGGCCGCCTCGCTGCGCCAGGCCGGCTGCCGCGTCATGGTGTCCGAGATCGACCCGATCTGTGCGCTGCAGGCGGCAATGGAGGGCTATGAGGTGGTGACGATGGAGGACGCCGCGCCGCGCGCCGACATCTTCGTGACCGCCACCGGCAACAAGGACATCATCACCATCGAGCACATGCGCGCGATGAAGGATCGCGCCATCGTCTGCAACATCGGCCACTTCGACAACGAGATCCAGGTCGCCTCGCTGAAGAACCTGAAGTGGACCAACATCAAGCCGCAGGTCGACGAGATCACCTTCCCCGACGGCAAGCGCATGATCCTGCTGTCCGAAGGCCGCCTCGTGAACCTCGGCAATGCGATGGGCCACCCGTCCTTCGTGATGTCGGCGTCCTTCACCAACCAGACCTTGGCCCAGATCGAGCTCTACGCCAACAACAAGGACGGCAAGTACAAGAAGGAAGTCTACGTGCTGCCGAAGTCGCTGGACGAGAAGGTGGCGATGCTGCATCTCGCCAAGATCGGCGTGAATCTCACCAAGCTGCGCCCCGACCAGGCCTCCTACATCGGCGTCAAGCCGGAAGGCCCGTTCAAGTCGGACCACTACCGCTACTGATATCCGGCGCACCGCGCGGCTGACATGGCGAAGGCCGGGGCATTGCCCCGGCCTTTTGCTTGCTTCGGCGTAGTTGTGAGTTGAATCTGCGCCTGCCTCCGATCGGCATTGCGAGCCACCTTGTCCCCGCAGGTGCGCGGCCCGATGACAAGCTCCGCGAAGCAATCCAGAGTCGTGGACGGGACTCTGGATTGCTTCGTCGCTTTGCTCCTCGCAATGACGGAGATCGCGGCGCGCTCTATGAAATCAGCGGAACGCCGCGACCTGCGGTGAACGTGACAATCAGCTCGTTCGCCGCGAGGCCAGCGCCGACGCGCGGATCGCCTTCGTACGCTTCGCCGCATGATGCTCAGGCCGTGCCGCGATCCGCTTGTGCTTCTTCGTCTCCGCCGCTGCCACCTTCACGGCCGGCGCGCGATGCTTGGCATATTCCTCGCCGTCGACCGGGCCGACATGCGGCGGGTCGTGATCGAGATAGGGCCGGCCGATGCCGAACGTCTTGCCGTTGGCATCGACCCATTTCCACAGCGCCTCGGTCGCCACCCAGCGCTGTGCGCGCGTCGCGCCGTTGACGCTGACGATGTCGGCCGCGAGTCCGTGGCCGTAGCCGCCGCGCAGGCTGCCGCCGTGATAGGAGCGGTTGCTGGCGGCCTTCAGGCCGCTCGCGATCTCCTGCCGGTAGTCGTCGCGGAAGCCGCTGGTGATGCCGGGCGCGAGCCCTGCGGCCTCGGCGGCATGCAAGGTGTGGAACAGCTTCAGCTTGAAGCCGCGGTCCATGCCGCCGATCACATACTCCATCATGCTGCGGCCGATGCGCTCGGCCGCCTTCGGATCCTTCCAGGTGAAGTCGTTGTCGACGAGCTTGGTGAAGCTGCGCGTCACCTTCACCATGCGTCCCTTGCGCTTGACCGTGACGACGCGGCGCTCGGTCTCGCGGATCTTGTCGAGCTTCGGCGCGCGCTCGTACAGCGCCCACAGATAGCGATCGATGCAGGCATCGATGTCGGGGCACTCGTCGAGGATCTCGATGCGGTCGGCGCTGGCGACAGTGGGCCGGGGCGGTTCGGTCGCCGCGCCGGGCGCGGCCTGTTCGTCCGCCGGCAGGACAGCCGATGGAGTGATCGACGCGGTCGTCAGCGCAGTCTCGGCTGCGGTCGGCTGCCGCGACGTCGCGATCGGCTCCGCGGCGACGGGCGGCGTCGCTGCCTCGATCTCGGCGGCGGCCGCGGGCCATGCCGCCGCACAAGCTACCAGGACAACGGACCGACACAACGCACGCGCCAAAAGCTGCTGCGAGCTCATCATCCGGCCTCCCCAAAATCCGAGCCCCTGCTGGTGAGGGGCGGTCAGGCATCCGATACCTGCGATTGTTCGGCGCAAGACGGCCCGGCGCAATAACGCATCTCCGCGCCCGCGCAGCTTTTGCGAGAACTGTGGCCTGCGTGCAACGCTCGTGAGTTCCGTGTGTGGCGCGATTCGCCGCGAACGATCGTTCGGCGATGACAGATGCTGGAGACCGCAGGGCCTCTGGCTGACGCTCGGTTGCCACCGCCAGCCGCGCCGCGTACTCTCTTGAAACTGGTTCGTGGAGCTGACGTCATGAGCACCATCGAGATCATCGTCGGCGGCACGAGGTTGATCCGGGACTACGCGCCCGAGGACTCGATCTGGTCGCTGCCCGAGGAAAAGCGCGAACGCAAGGCGCTGGCCGATGCGCAGCGCGATCTCGCCGTGGGGGCCGACCGTCTGGCGCAGACGCCCTACGCCGTGCGCGGCTGAGCCGCCCGGTCAGCGCGAGCCGCGCCGCAGCAGCTTGCGCCCCGTCAGCATGGCGCGGGCGAGATTCTCGCGCTGCAGGCGGCTCACCAGCACGACGCCGGCGACATGCAGCACCACCAGCGGGATCAGGAGATATGACGTCACCTCGTGGGTGTCCTCGACCCACCAGATGCCGAAGAAGCGCACGGTCACCTGCATCGCGCCGGTCATCGCGGAGACGATGAGCAGAAGCAGCAGTGCGAGCTGCATCGCCGTGCCCGCGGGATTCAGCCCGAGATAGCGCCCGGTCTTGCCGCGCCGCAGATTCCACAGGTAGGCCGGCGTCGCGCGCAGCCGGAGCTTGAGACTGCGGAAGCGCGAATGGCGGGTACCGATGATGCCCCAGATCAGGCGAAAGGCGAGCAAGCCGAGGATCGCGTAGCCCGCGATCCGGTGCAGGCCGTCATGGACGTTCGGCGTCACCCAGGCGATGAGCACCAGCACGACCAGCATCCAGTGCCACAGCCGCAGCGGCAGGTCCCAGACCTGCACGGTGTCGGCGGTGTCCTGGCGTTTCAGGCTGGCTCGGGGGGCTGTGCCGTGCATGGCTCTCACGTCACGTCGTCCAGCACGCTGGGCGACGCTTGCGCCAACTACTTGGCGATCGTGTGCTTCAGGCTGAGATCCTCCGGGCTGTAGAACAGCTCATACAGCTTGCCGCCCTTGACGCCGTAGACCTCGTAGCAGGAGCCTTCGACCTTCGAGCGGCGCACCTCGTAGCCCGCTTCCTTGGCCTTGGCTTCCGCCTCGGCGGCCGGCTTCCACTGGGCCTTGTCGAGCTTGGTGCAATCCTTGTAGCCGTCGGCCATGGCCGGCGAGATGGCGAAGCCGGCGAGTGCGGCACCGATCACGGCCGCGATGGTCAGTCTCATCAATCCCTCCAATGAGCAAATTCAAATACGATGCATCGTGGGATCAGTGGAGACGGCAACCGCCCCGATGTGTCAACGGAGCGGCGGCTGGAATCGCTCTTAGAGCTTTTCCAAGTTCGTGAGAGCGGCGATTTCGGCCGAGAATCGCAGACGGCGTGATGCGCGACGTTACGTCTCGCTCGTGCCGCTCGTCGCGACGCCGTGTCGTCTGGCGCCCGCTCTCGCCCTGTCCCGCTGGCGGGACAGGGCGAGATGCGAATGCCGGCGTCAGAATTCCAGGTTCGCACCCAGATAGAACGAACGTCCGGGGCCGGGAACGGCGGTGCCCCACATCGTCGCGGTGCCCGAT
This sequence comes from Bradyrhizobium sp. HKCCYLRH3097, assembly GCF_051167875.1. Classification (NCBI taxonomy): domain Bacteria; kingdom Pseudomonadati; phylum Pseudomonadota; class Alphaproteobacteria; order Hyphomicrobiales; family Nitrobacteraceae; genus Bradyrhizobium; species Bradyrhizobium sp. HKCCYLRH3097. Next base: position 73,494 of record NZ_JBNPTX010000010.1, on the reverse strand, counting down.
ACGCCGCCGCCGGTGGCCGCGACGGTGCCGGCCTCCTTGTTGAACGACATCGATGCGCCCTCGCCGATATAGGCGCCGCCGAGCGGCAGGTAGTAGAGCTTGTTGAACAGGTTCTCGACGCCGAAGCTGATGCGCAGCCTCTGCCAGGTGTAGTTGCTGCGCAGGTTCACCAGGCTGTAGCCCGGGGTCTTGAGCTCGTTGCGCGCGACGGAGACGTCGGACTTGCGGCCCACCATCACCAGCTCGAGGCCGCTGTCCCAGCCGTCGAGCCGGTGCGTGAGCGTCAGTCTGCCGTTGATCGGCATGATGTTGTAGAGACCGCTTCCGGTGTCGAGATTCCGGCCGTTGGTATAGCTCAGGACTCCCTTCAGGCCGAAATCGCCGATCGACGTCGTGCCCAGCGGCACTTTGCCGGACAGATCGAACCCGTACAGCCGCGCCTGCTGGTTCATGTATTTCATGATCACGAACTGGTTGGCGACGGCAGGCACGGCGGCGGTGTTGGTGGCGGCCTTCCACTGCACCGCATCGATGTAGTCGCGTACATGGGTGTAGTAGGGCGTGAGCCGGATCTCGGCCTCATGGTCGGCGCTGTGCCAGGCGCCGGTGAAGCTCACGGTATGGGCGACCTCGGGTCTCAGATTGGGGTTTCCGAGATAGCCGTTGCCGTCGCCGACGAAGTTGTTCATCTCCAGCGCCATGGTGTTGCGCGACCAGGAATAGCGCTCGTAGAGATTCGGCGAGCGGGTCTTCTGCATCGCGCCGAACTCGAAGGTGAGATGGGCGCTCGGCGTGTTTCGGAACAGCGCCGTCAGATCGACATTGTTGTCCTTTCGCGAGCGATCCATGGCGTTGAACGCCGCGCGGGAGCCGACCGAACTCGTCTCGTACATGCCGGACATGAACCCCGATGTCAGCGGCGTGGTGCTGGTGTTGTAGCCGACGACCGGTCCGGTGTCGGTCTCGACGCGTTCGAACCGCACGCCCAGCAGCGACAGCCAGGACGGGCTCCACTTCGCCTCCCACTCGCTGAACACGCCGGCCCGGTCGCGCTTGCCGCCGTTGATGTTCCAGAACGTCAGCGGCGCCATGCCGCCGATGCAGTTGCCGACGCCGCAATCGGGGGCCGGCGGCCACCAGTCGTCGAGACGGTAGGTCTGCAGGTCGACGCCGACGCGGACCACGTCGCGGGGCGACAGCGTGATGTCGGCCTTGGAGGTCAGGCCGTTGGTCTTGGTGCGCGTATACATCGGCATGCCGTTGACCGGATAGCGCGCACCCGTCGTGTTCGGCGGGCTCAGCGTGCCATACGAGAACAGCCGATCACCGCCGAAGTTCATGTAGTGATCGACGGACTGGTGATAGAGGCGGGTGTCCAGATCGCCCCAGTCGAACCGGCCGAGATGGTGCAGGTTGAAGCTGTAGGCATCGTTGCCCAGCATGTCCATGCGCTGGTTCGGGTAGAGCTGATAGGGCACCTCCTGCACTCCCGCCTTCAGCTCGATGAGCTGGCCGTCCTTGCTCCAGGCGATGCCCATCAGATGATTCCTGGTCTCGTAGGCGGATGAGCCGACCTGATCGAGGGGAAGCACCGGCGTGATGGAGCTCCTCAGGGTGAAGTTCTTGAAGTTGCCGCCGGCCGTATAGTTGTCGGCCTTGACCGCAGCGCCGCTGTAGCTGACGCTGTAGTTCTCGGTGGCCATGGTGGCCGACAGGTTGACGCCGCGCACGTTGCCGTTGCTGCGGTAGAAGGTGCCGACGCTGCCTTTGGTCAGCAGGCTCTGCCCCGGCGCCGCGAACAGAGCCGCCGGCGAGCTGACGGCGACGGTGCCGCCGATCGAATCGCCGCCGACGCTCACGGGCGTGATGCCCGCCCAGACCTTGGCCGCGGCGACCTGGGCCGGATCGATGTAGGACAGCGCCGGATTCATGTGATTGGGACATGAGGCGATGGTGTCCATGCCGTCGACCTTGACGCGCAGGCGGTCGTCGGCGAGGCCATGGATCGCCGGCAGGCTCGAGGCCCCGCCGGCCGAATAGAGGCTGACGCCGGGCACATCGGCAAACAGCGCAGCGGTGTCGTTCGTGATGGCGCGCTTCGCCAGGATGTCACCCGGCGCAACCGAAGTGGCGCCGGGAGGCGCGTCGACGGCGTCGGATGAGGCCGCCTGCGGCGGTGGCGCAACTGCCGGATTGGTCGCCGCCGCATGCGCGCCCCTGCGGCGGACTGTCGTTCGCGCGGCCGGGCGGGGCTTCGGGACAGCGACCGTCACCTGCGGCAGCGTGGCGGCGGAGCGAGCCTGCGATGGGTCCTGCGCGAGCACGGGACTCGAAAGGGCGAATGCCAGCAGCGCCGGCGATGTGAGCACGGTGGTTGAGCGGAGCAACCGCCGCCGGACGGGTGTCGAACAATGGTCCATGATGGATCTCGGAATAGGAATGGGAGAGGCGCCCGGCTGCGAGCGCGCCGTGGCCTCGTGAACATGTCGCGACGAGGCGGCTGCGGGCACGGCTGCGGCGACCGCCGGACGGCAGCCCACAGCGCGCGCGGACGAGACCGGCCGCATCGTGACGGGATGAGATGTCTGGAGTATCGGCCTAGAGGGCCGCCGGTGGTCCGCGAGCGACCGGCAGTTCGAGCGTAGGCCGAGGCGCCGCAACGAGGTCTGTCCGCTCGATCAGGATCGCCACGACCACCGGCATCGGCCGCGCCACGGCGGGGACGTGCGGGACAGTGACGCCGCGCCCGAGCGCACAGAACGGACAACTCGCGCATTGCTTGGCCGCAGTGCCGATGTCGTCCGACGTCGGACCGTCGACGGAGCTCTGACAGATGATGGCGACGGCATCGGGGGCCGCAACCGCAGCGCTCATCGCGGAGAGCGCCAGCGCGGACTGGAAGATCAGGGCCCATGCCGCAAACCAGACGAGAGCGCCGCCGAGCCGCGACAGCGCTGCGCGCCGCCGCGCCGAGCGCATGCGCGCCTCACGTCGTCCTGATGCGATGCCTTGTAGTTGACGCCCTTGACGAGCCACCGACTAACGCCCCCGTCCCTCGCAACTACCTACAGGAGCGGACATCCGGTTGGCAATGGACGACACGCGGCCGGCTCGACTCCCGTCGCAGTGGATCAATTCAGCCACAGTGAAGTGACTTCAACTCATTCGCGAGCGGCCGGTGCGACTGAAATGCGCGCGGGCCATTCTTGCGAGTCGAACTCAATCGCGGCGCGGTCTCGCGACGGATGACGGCCGGGCCTGGACGCCGTCAGCGACATCTGTCAAATGTATCTTCATGACCTTCCGCATTCGCATCGCAGGCGCTGCCGTCAGCAGCCGAATTACCGACCCGGCCTGATCCGTCGGGCCGGGCGCTTCCGCCTGCGAGAATTGCCTGTGAATGCTCTTGGCGCCCGAAGCGGCGCCGTATGCGAGGTCTGTATCCGTGTCTCCCAACCAACCGACGCTGCACCTCGTGTGCGGCAAGATCGCTGCCGGCAAATCGACGCTCACCGCGGAGCTCGGCCATCGCCCGGCCACCGTCGTGGTCGCCGAGGACGACTGGCTGTCGCGGCTCTATCCTGGCGAGCAGAGCAGCCTGGCGGACTACGTGCGCAATTCGTCACGGCTGCGCAGCGTGATGGGGCCGCACGTCATCGCGCTGTTGCGGGCCGGCGTTTCGGTCGTGCTCGACTTCCCCGCCAACACGCCGGCGAGCCGGGCCTGGATGCGCGGCCTGTTCGAAGCCGCGGGCGTGCCGCACCAGCTGCATCACCTCGACGTCCCCGACGAGGTCTGCAAGGCACGGCTGCGCGCGCGCAACGCAGAAGGCCGCCACGCCTTCACCGTGACCGACGAGGAGTTCGACCTGTTCACTTCATACTTCGTGGCGCCGACCCCGGAGGAAGGATTCGACGTGATCTTGCATCGGCCGTGACCTTGCGGCGGCGACTGGGACTGCTGTCGTCCCGCTGGCTTGTTGGCGGCAATCCTGGCGGTGCGCGTCGCCGCGCAACCTCAGCCGTGCCGCGGCGATCACCGCCTGGTCTCAGAAGATTGCGTCCAGCGCGCTTTCGGCAGCGGAGATGAGCTCGCGCACCTTTGCGCTTTCAGACAGTAGCGCGGCGAATGACGGGGCCGCGCCGATGTGCTGATCCAACTCATCCAAGGCGTTGCGCCACTGCTGCAACTCTTGCTGGAGGCGTTCGGTCTGGGGACGCAGGAGCGCCCGACAAGCCGCCACGGCGTGCTGTTCGACGAATCGCGAGGAATCGGGAGCAGGAAAATGAATGATGTCGGCCACGGTCTTCTCGTCAGCGCCTTCTTGTGAACGCCCGCATTCGATCGCTAATGGGGCGGCGGCCCGCCGGGCTCCGCCGCCCTGGTCGCGCGCAGCTAAGCCGCGGTCCGGGCGGCCAAGGCCTGAGCTTCGGCTGCGGCGCGGGCCATGCTGGACGACATCTCGTTCGTCACCGTGCTCTGCTCTTCCACCGCCGCCGCCGTCGAGGTGACGTATTCGCTGACGCTGTTGATCGCCTGCTTGATCGAGTTGAGCGCCGTCACGACGTCGCCCGAGATGCCGTTGAGGTTCTCGATTTCCTGGGCGATCTTGTCGGTGGCCTGCTTGGCCTGGTTGGCGAGGTTCTTGACCTCGGCGGCGACGACCGCAAAGCCACGCCCGGCTTCGCCGGCGCGGGCGGATTCGATGGTGGCGTTGAGCGCGAGCAGGTTGATCTGCCCGGTGATGTTGTTGATCATCTCGACGATGCCGCTCATCGCCTGCGTGGCTTCGGACAGCCGCTGCGCCTGGCCGTCGGCGGATGCTACCTGACCGACGGCGCCCATCGCCGTCTCGCGGGACTTGGTCATGGCTTCGGAAATCTCCCGCACAGACGCGTTCAACTCCTCGGAGCCCGCTGCGACGGATTCCATCATCGCACGGACGCGCTCGTTGCCTATGCGCACCAGCACCTGCCTGGTGACGTCGGTCGCATACTTCACGACCTTGAACGGCTTGCCGTTGAGATCGAGGATCGGATTGTACGAGGCCTGAATGTAGACCTCCTTGCCGCCCTTGCCGATGCGTTTGTATTCCGCCGCCTGATACTGCCCCCGGTTCAGGTCGGCCCAAAACTCGCGATAGGCGGCACCATCGCGCTCCGAAGGCTCCACGAACATGCTATGATGTTTGCCTTTGACCTCGGCCAGGGTGTAGCCGAGCACATGCAGGAAATTGTCATTGGCGGTGATGATCGTGCCGTCCATGTTGAACTCGATCACAGCCTGCGACTTGCCGATCGCATCGATCTGGCCGGCCAGATCCGCGTTCCTGAGCTTCTGCGCGGTGACGTCGGTCGCGAACTTGACCACGCCGAACGGCTTGCCGGCGGTATCGAGCATGGGATTGTAGGTGGCGAGAATCCAGACCTCCTTGCCTCCCTTGCCGATGCGCTTGTATTCGCCGCCTTGATATTCGCCGCGATTGAGGGCCGTCCAGAACTCGCGATACGCCGCGCTGTCGCGCTGTGACGGCTCGACGAACATGCTGTGATGCCGGCCCTGGATCTCGTCGAGCCGATAACCCAGAACGTCGCAAAAGTTCTGGTTCGCCGTCACGACCGTTCCGTCCAGCTTGAACTCGATCACGGCCTGGGCGCGATCGATGGCAGCGATCTTGGAGCCGTCCGCCATGCTGCGCAGCTTTTTCGCGGTAATGTCGGTCGCGAACTTCACCACCTTCACCGGTCGGCGGTTGCCGTCGAGAACCGGATTGTAGGACGCCTCGATCCAGACCTCGCCGCCGCCTTTGGTGATCCGCTTGAATTCTGCGGCCTGGAATTCGCCGCGGTTGAGAGCCGCCCAGAATTCGCGATAGGCCGCGCTGTCCCGCTCGGCCGGCGCCACGAACATGCTGTGATGCTTGCCCTGGATCTCATCCAGCCGGTATCCGAGCGTATCGAGGAAGTTCTTGTTTGCCGTGATGATCGTGCCGTCCATGTTGAACTCGATCACGGCCTGCGAGCGGCTGATCGCGTCGAGCATGGCCTGTGCGTCACCTTTGGCGTGTCTGCGGCCGAACATTCTCTTTCCTCTCTAGGTCTGCTCTGCCGGGGTTTCGGCACATGCACGTCTGTCGATTTCCAGGACCTTGGTTCGCTGGGGCCAAACGCCGCCGCGAGGCCCGACTCTGGTCCAGAGTGAGCGGATCGTAGTCGAATCGAATTATCCAAGTATTTGTCCGATCCCCGACAGATCGGCCGTATGCTGCCGCTCCGATGACCCCGATACCCATCGCATTTGGCCGCTTGGTACGCCGTTGTTCCGAGCGAGCCATTGGACGACCCGGCGCAGACCACGGCCAGCCCCGCGAGGCAGCATTCTGTCCGTAACAATACGGGGTGTTCGGTTATCACCGCGAAAATCGTACGCCCCCTCGCGCCGGGACGTTGTCCGAACTGTGGAACTGAATGAAATTCGTGCTTGCCACGTGTCCTAACGCACGGCCTTGTGCTCACGCGCCTGACGATTGCACAAGGGTTGACCAGGTGGTGATGCCGATCGGGCGGAGGAGCTGTTTGGGTCAAATCTCATATCTCGATCGATATCCGCTGTTTCGCTCGCGTGATCGCGAGTTCGCGCGCGATCGCTTGTTCAGCATCTACGCCGTCGATCGTTTCGACAGCTCCGACTCCAGCTTCGGCATCGAGGCCAATCTTGCGCGGCTCAGCACCGCGGGGCTGGCGTTCTGCTCATATGCGGGCGCGGCGTCGGTGTCGTTTCCGGAATCGACGATCTACAGACAGTTCTTCTCGATCCAGGGCACTGCCGGATACAGGACTGCGCGAGGCCACCAGGCGATCGTCGCCTGGAGTCCCCTGATATCCGGGGATTCAAGACTGGATCTCGAATTTCCTGCCGGCTACTGCCAACTGGTGGTCAGGGTCGAAAGCGCACCTTTGCACCAGCTGTTGAGAGCCATGATCGGCGATGACAGAGATACGAATCTGACCTTTGACGAAGGCCCAACCGATCCTGCTGTCATGGCTCTCGTCCGCCAGGACGTTTTCAGGCTTGCCGGTGAGTTGCAGATGTTCGGAGCGGACTACTCGCCGATAGCCATCGCAGAGCTCGAGCGGAGCTTGATGATCCGGCTCCTGCTTGCAAATCGGCACAGCTTTAGCAGCCGCCTGCTGAATGCGCCCCAGCGAGTCAACCGTATGGTTGTCGATACCGTCGAGTCCTATATCGAGGCACATTGGGACGAGCCTCTGGACCTTGAGAAGATCGCCGCGATCGCGGGGGTCAGCGTCCGGTCGATTTTCCGCGAGTTCTCGGAGTCGGGACGCGGATCACCCGGCCAGTTTGCCAAGCGCGTCCGACTTCAGCGGGCATCTGAACTTCTGCGACGGCCCGATGCCAACACAAGCGTCGTGTCGGTCGCCTTCAAATGCGGCTTTGGCAATCTGGGCCGCTTTGCCAGCGAGTACCGCCAGATGATGGGTGAGTTGCCCTCGGAGACGTTGCGGAACGCAAGGAAGACGTGAGCTTCCATGGGATCACGGACGCGCCTGCGCTACAATCGTATCGGACGTCGAGCGATGATATACGCGTTTGACAATGTGCATTGCGACGCTGGCCGTTTCATCGCGAGCCGCGCGATTCTCAAGCCGTGACGAATCCGATCCTCAACCGCCGATTCTGCCGGCCCTTGTTGTCGACCTTGAGAATGCGGATGCGCCGCGCTTGCGCCGTCGAGACCAGGTGCGTGCCGCCGCAGGCCTGGCGGTCGAGGCCGTCGATGTCGACGATGCGGATCAGGCCGTCGGCCTGGCGTGGCGGGGCGACCGACTTGGCGCGAAACAGGCCCGCGGTCGCCTGCGCGTCGTCATAGGGCATGTCGAAGGCACGCACCGGACGATCGTCCGAAATCGCGGCATTCACCGCATCCTCCACCGCGCGCAGCTGCTCCGGCGCCACCTTGGGCAGATCGAAATCGACGCTGAACTCGTCGGTCTCGGTCATGCGGACGCCGGTCAGCAGCGCGCCGTCGAACAGCGTGTAGACGGCGCTGTTGACGAGATGCGCCACCGTGTGCTGCTCGCTCATGCGCTGCCGGAACGCCGGATCGACGTGCAGCTCGATCGCCCCGTCCGGGATGGCGTCATCACCGATCAGGTGCCAGATGCCGTCGGCGGTCGGCTCGAACCCGGTGACGACGCGGACGATCCCGTTCCACGCGATCGTGCCGCGATCCGGCAACTGGCCGCCGCCGCCGGGATAGAACGGCGAGCGCGCCACCAGCACCGCGCCGGGGCGCGCGTCGAGCGCGGTGATGTCGAGATCCAGCACGTCGGGACGATCGACAGCGAAAGGGCGGGGCAGGAAGTCGGTCATGCAGAACGGCTCGCAATCGCATCGCCCGGATGAGCGGAGCAACATCCGGGTTCATCGAGACGGCGCGTGAGGCCCCGGATATGGCTGCGCTCATGCGGGCCACGAAGCTACGACGATACGCAGCATCGCCGCGCTGCGCAAATGGCCGTTCCTGTCTCGGCCGCAGCGCCGGGTCTCAACGGCATGCGGCCACCGTGAACCACGCCATGCGAAACGCGCCATCGCCGAGGCGCAGGCACACGGTGTCGCCCGGCTGCAACCTTTCGTACAGCGCCTGCGCAACATGTGCATCGGTGGCTCTCGCGAACGGGCCCCACGGCTCGAGCGTCACCTGATGCGTGGCGAGCCGGCTGTGGCCGAGATGCTTGGCGAGCACACGGCTGCGCAGCAGCGCCGGCGCCGAGCGGTCGAGTGCGGTGTTGAACTGGCCAAGCGTCCCGAACGCATAGGCGGCGACGAACAGAGCGGCGAGCAGCAACCGCCAGCCGCGGCGGCGGAGCTGGGTTTCGAACCGCGCCGCGACGATGAGGAAAATGATCGCGACCGCGGTCGCGAAGGCCGTCAGCGGCAGCCAGTCGACGAGGTTGATGTCCGACAGCGTGCGCGCGGCGAGCGTGCCGGCCGCCACGATGCAACCGGTGCCGAGATTGGCGCCGTAGCCGGAGCCGAGGCCGATGCGGAACCGCCCGGGAAAGCGCAAGGTGAGGATGAGCGCCAGCAGCGGGATGACGGTGACGACCGCGATCAGCTGGCCGGCCGGAAAGCTCGGGAAGAGCGACCAGGCTGCGAGCCCGATTGCGAACAGCGAAAAGCCCAGGGCGATGCGCTGCGACGGCGCGCCAATGCCGTCCCGGCTGTCGCTGTCGCCGGGCCTGTCGTCGCGCGGGTGGGGAGCGTTCATCACCGGATCCGTATCGAGGGTGTTTCCCGCTGATAGCGGAGGAGGGTTGACCGACGACGAATGCGCCGGCGATTTGACAGCGACGAGCCGGGTTGCGACTGTCCGCAGCCAGAGCAAGAAAGCCGCACCAGGAAACGCCAGGAACACCTCATGTCAACAGAGCATGTCGACGTGCTGATCGTCGGCGCCGGGCTGTCCGGCATCGCCGCCGCCTATCATCTGCAGCACAAGTGCCCGGGCAAGCGCTTCGCGATCCTGGAGGGGCGAGGCGCGATCGGCGGCACATGGGACCTGTTCCGCTATCCCGGCATCCGCTCCGACAGCGACATGTACACGCTCGGCTATTCGTTCAAGCCGTGGACCGATCCGAAGGCGATCGCCGACGGGCCGCAGATCCTGAAATACGTCCAGGACACCGCGACCGAGAACGGCATCGACCGCCACATCCGGTTCAACCATCGGGTCCGGCGCGCGTCGTGGTCGAGCGCGGACGCACGCTGGACCGTCGAGGCCGAGCGCCGGACGGAGCAGGGCACGGTCGAGACCGTGCGGATGACCTGCGGCTTCCTGTTCATGTGCTCCGGCTACTACCGCTACGAGTCGGGCTATCTGCCGGACTTCAAGGGCATGGCCGATTTCAAGGGCCGCATCGTGCATCCGCAAGCCTGGCCTGAGGATCTCGACTATGCCGGCAAGCGCGTCGTCGTGATCGGCTCCGGCGCGACCGCGGTCACATTGGTGCCGGCGATGGCCAAGTCCGCCGCGCATGTGACGATGCTGCAGCGCTCACCGACCTATGTGGTGTCGCGCCCGGCGCAGGACGCGCTCGCCAACAAGCTGCGCCGGCATCTGCCCGCTGGCCTCGCCTATCACCTGATCCGCTGGCGCAACGTGCTGTTCGGGATGTATTTCTTCCAGCTCAGCCGGCGCAAGCCGCAGCGGGTCAAGCAGCTGATCCTGGGAGGGGTGCGCGCCGCGCTGGGCCCCGATTACGACGTCGCCACCCATTTCACGCCGCGCTACAACCCGTGGGACCAGCGGTTGTGCCTGGTGCCGGATGGCGACCTGTTCAAGACCATTCGCGAGCAGCGCGCCTCGGTGGTGACGGCCGGGATCGAGACCTTCACCGAGCGCGGCTTGCGCCTTACCGACGGCCGCGAAATCGAGGCCGATATCGTGGTCACCGCGACCGGGCTGGTGCTGCAGGTGCTCGGCGGCATCGAGGTCGTCGTGGATGGCCGCACTGTCGATTTCGCCAAGACGCTCAACTACAAGGGCATGATGTATTCCGACGTGCCGAATCTGGCGGCGACGCTCGGTTACACCAACGCGTCGTGGACGCTGAAATGCGATCTCACCTGCGAATATGTCTGCCGGCTCCTGAACTACATGGACCGGCACGGCTATCGCCAATGCGTGCCGCACAATGACGATTCCACCGTTACGCCGCTGCCGTCGCTGAGCTTCAGCTCCGGCTATGTGCAGCGCGCGGTCGCCGACCTGCCGAAACAGGGCTCCAAGCGGCCGTGGCGGCTGTACCAGAACTACGCGCTGGATATCGTCTCGCTGCGCTTCGGCAAGGTCGACGACGGCGTGATGCGGTATTCGTGAGGGCAGGGGGCACGAGCGGCGCTCGCCTCTATGACGTCAGCTTGGGGCGGCTCTCTCCACATCGTCATGGCCGGGCTGGATCCGGCCATCGATGTCGTTGGGCTTGGAAGAACGCGGATGCCCGGAACCGGTCCGGGGCATGACGGGTAAGCAACCAGCAGTTTTGCTTGGGCTTACCGCTCCGCCGCCCCCTCCCGCAGCGGCGCGCGGCTGAGATCGTTGCCGGCGGCGATCGCCTTCTGCATGAGGCGGACCAACTCCTTCGCCTCGGCCTCGCTGAGGCCGCGCACCATCAGCCGCTGCGCTGCCTCGACCGCCGGCGTGATCGCCTCCAGCGTCCTTCTCCCCTCATCGGTGATAAACAGCTCCCGTGACCGGCGGTCGCGCGCGCTCGCACGGCGGACGACGAGGCCCTTCTGTGCGAGCCGGTCGATCACTCCGGTGATCGTGGTGCGGTCATAGGCGATCAGGCCAGCGAGCGTGATCTGGTCGATGGCCGGGTTGGCCGCGATCGCCGCCAGCGCCGCATATTGCACCGGCGTCAGGTCGAAGCCGGCCGCTTCCACCTCCGCCAGGAACACCGCCACGGCGATCTGCTGAAACCGGCGCGCCAGGTGCCCCGGCATGTCCCGCATCTCGGTCAATTCGAATCTCCTGTCACCAGCTTGACAAGCATACTGATGATCAGCATACTGATCAATAAGAATGGCGAGGGAGGGTGGTCACGTGCAGTTTCATCTCAACGGCTTCCAGCCGGGCGATCCCGAGATCTTCGACGCGGCCGAACGTGTCGCGAGCGCCGGCGCGACCGGCCCGCTGCCGCCCGAGGCCGATGTCCTCATCGTCGGCTGTGGCCCCGCCGGGTTGAACCTCGCTGCCCAGCTTTCCGCTTTTCCGGACATCAGGACCTGCATCGTCGAGCAGAAGCCGGGCCGGCTGCTGCTCGGCCAGGCCGACGGCATCGCCTGCCGCACCATGGAGATGTTCCAGGCCTATGGTTTTGCCGAGAAAGTGCTGAGGGAAGCGTGCTGGATCAACGAGACCACGTTCTGGAAGCCGAGCGACCAAGACAGCAAGCATATCGCGCGCAGCGGTCGCGTGCAGGACGTCGAGGACGGCCTGTCGGAGATGCCGCATGTCGTGCTCAACCAGGCTCGGGTCCACGATTTCTTCCTGGACGTGATGCGCCGTTCGGCCGCGAAGCTCGAGCCGCACTACGCGCGGCGACTGCGTGATCTGCGGATCGATCCGGCCGCGGGCATCGACGCGCACGGCGTGACAGTCAGCTTCGATCGCATTGATCCGGAGCATGAAGGCCAGGTGGAGACGGTGCGCGCGCGCTACGTCGTCGGCTGTGATGGCGCGCGCAGCGTCGTGCGCAAGGCGATCGGCCGCGAGCTGCACGGGGATTCCGCCAACCACGCCTGGGGCGTCATGGACGTGCTCGCCGTGACCGACTTTCCCGACATCCGCTTCAAGTCGCTGATCCAGTCCGCCAAGGACGGCAGCCTGCTGGTGATCCCGCGCGAGGGCGGCTATCTCGTCCGGCTGTATGTCGAGCTCGCCAAGCTCGAGGTCGGCGAGCGCGTGGCCGGGCGCAACATCACCGTCGACGAGGTGATCGCCAAGGCGCAGCGCATTCTCGCGCCTTATACGCTTCAGGTGAAGGAGGTCGCGTGGTGGTCGGTCTACGAGATCGGCCAGCGCATCACCGACAAGTTCGACGACGTGCCCGAGGCCGAGGTGGCAACGCGGCTGCCGCGCGTGTTCATCGCCGGCGACGCCTGCCACACCCACAGCCCGAAGGCGGGGCAGGGCATGAACGTGTCGATGCAGGACACGTTCAATCTCGGCTGGAAGCTCGCCGCCGTGCTGGGCAGGCGTTGCGCGCCGCAGCTCCTGCACAGCTACTCGGCCGAACGGCGGGCCATCGCCCAGGAGCTGATCGATTTCGATCGCGAATGGGCAGGAATTCTTGCCTCCGCCGCCAAGCAGGGCGGCGCCGATGCGGCCAAGACGCAGGACTATTTCGTCCGTCACGGCCGCTACACGGCGGGCACCGCCACGCACTATCGGCCCTCCGTCCTCACCGGCGACGACACCTTCCAGCCGCTCGCCACGGGCTTCGTCATCGGCAAGCGCTTTCACTCGGCGCCGGTCATCCGGCTCGGCGACGCCAAGCCGGCGCAGCTCGGTCACGTCGTCCAGGCCGACGGCCGCTTCCGCATCTTCGCTTTCGCGGCCGCGGAGGATCCGGCCGCGCCGGGGTCCGCGATCCGCCGCCTGTGCACATTCCTCAGCGAGGATTCGGCCTCGCCCGTGCGCCGCCACACCCAGGTGGGCGCCGACATCGACTCCGTGATCGATCTGCGCGCGGTGTTCCAGCAGGGGCATCGCGAACTCGCGCTCGAACGAATGCCGGAGCTGCTGCTGCCGCGGAAGGGCCGTTACGGTCTTATCGACTACGAGAAGATGTTCTGTGCCGATCTGAAGAGCGGCCAGGACATCTTTGCGATGCGCGGCATCGATCGCGCCGCGGGCTGCATCGTGATCGTGCGGCCCGATCAGTATGTCGCCGACGTCCTGCCGCTCGACGACGTCGGGAGGCTGTCGGCGTATTTCGATCGTGTGCTGCTGCCGGTCCGCTGAGGGATGCAGAGGGTAAACGAAACCCAAATCCGGTCGCCGGATTTCCGGGCTTGGCGCTAGCCAGATCCCAAGGTTTCCTCGCTACAAACGAGGTCTCCGGATTGGACGATTGAGTGGGTGAGACGTCGAAATGTTGATGTTGGCGAACCGTCGCAAGAGTGAACGTCGGCTGTGCAGGAGGATCGCGAAGATTCACTATGGCAACGGCAGCCTGCCGCGGGACTGCACGGTCACGGATATTTCCGACGGCGGCGTCAAGGTGATCGCCGAATTCGTCGAGATTCCCCCGCAGTTCACCATCGTCTTCGCGCCCGACCACCAGCGCAAGTGCCGGCTGGCCTGGCGCATCGGCTGCGAGTTCGGCGCCGAATTCATCGATTGAGCGGGCCGGCCGCGCCCGCTTAACGGGACCTTAGGGTTAATCTGCCAGCGTGCAGATCATCCGGTCCCGAAGTAGTTCAGTTGCATGCGTACGCGGCCCCTTCGCTCTCTCCCTCTGCTCCGGCCGGCCGCGTTCGCGCTGTCGTTCACGGCCGTGCTGCTCGGTCTCGGCGCCTGCCAGACCACCGATCTCAGCGAGGTCACGGGGGCACTGGGCGGCAATCCCGAAAGGAGCCGCGCGGCCGCCGCCGACCCGCGCGCCGAGATCGACCAGCTCCGCGAGCGCTTCCGCGCCAATCCCAACGATCCCGAGGTGGCGCTGCGCTATGGCAGCGCCCTGCGCGGCACCGGCCAGCGCTCGCAGGCGGTCGCCGTGCTCGAGCAGGCGACGATCGCCAATCCCGGCAACAAGGCGCTGCTGGCGGCCTTTGGCCGCGCGCTTGCCGACAATGGCAATTTCCAGCAGGCGTTCGACGTGCTCAGCCGCGCGCATTCGCCCGAGGATCCCGACTGGCGCATCCTGTCGGCGCAGGGCGCCACGCTCGACCAGATGGGGCGCAACGAGGAGGCCCGGCAATACTACATGACGGCGCTGAAGATCGCCCCTGACGATCCTTCCGTGCTGTCCAATCTCGGTCTCTCCTATGCGCTCTCGAACGAACTGCCGAAGGCCGAGGAGCAGTTGCGCAAGGCCAGCGCGCACCCCGACGCCAGCCCGCGGGTCCGGACCAATCTCGCCGTCATCGTCGGCCTGCAGGGCCGGATGAGCGAGGCCGAGAGCATCGCGCGTTCGGGGCTGCCGCCGGAGCAGGCCAGCGCCAGCGTCGCCTATGTCAAGCGCATCCTGGAGCGCCGCAAGATCGCGCAGCGCGAGCTGTCGCCGCGCCGCGACCGTCCGGTGGCCGGCGAGCCCGACAAGGCGCTGGCGCGGGCACTCAGCCGGTCCGACGACTAGAGCATGATCCGGAAAGGTTGAAACCGGTTTTCCCTCGCGACAAACGCCAAAGGCGTTTGCGCGGAGATCATGCTCAAACACGGAGATGAGATCATGATGCGAGTCCCTGGAATCGCATCATGATCTCAGGCGCTATTTCGCGCCGAGCAGTTTCGCGATCGGCGCCAGCAGCGAGCCGCGCTGCGGCTTGTGGTCGATCCGTCCGGTGAGCCGGTTCGCGATGTCCTGGAACAGTTTTGGCGTGCGGCTCAGCCCCGATATCTCCGCGATCATCTGGCCGTTGTTGGCGGCGGTGCCGAACAGCTTGCAGTCGAACGGGATGACCGCGACCGGCTCGGCCTCGACGGTCTTGGCGAAGCGCTTCAGGTCGATCTCCGGCCGCTTGGGCATGCCGACCTGGTTCAGGCAGTACAGCGGCGGCCGGTCGTTGGGACGCGAGGCCTTGAGCACGCCGAGCAGGTTCTTGGCGTTGCGCAGGTTCGCCAGATCGGGCTCGGCGACCACGAGGATGTCGTCGGCATTGATCAGCGCATGCCGCGTCCAGGCCGACCATTGGTGCGGCACGTCGAGCACGATGCATTGCTGGGTCATGCGCAGCGTGTCGAAGATCGCGTCGAATGCGTCGGCGCCGAAATCATAGACGCGGTCGAGCGTCGCGGGCGCGGCGAGCAGGTTGAGATTTTCGGTGCATTTGGCGAGCAGGCGCTCCATCAGCGCCGTATCCGGCCGGTCCGGCTGGAACACGGCGTTGGCGATGCCCTGCAGCGGATCCTGGTTGTAGTCCAGCCCCGCGGTGCCGAACGCCATGTCGAGATCGATCACGACCGAATCCAGCGTCAGGTCGCGCGCCATGCTCCAGGCGACGTTGTGGGCGACGGTGGAGGCGCCGACGCCGCCCTTGGCGCCGACCACGGCGATGATGCGGCCGGTGATGACGGCCTCTGAGGCCGAGAACAGGCTGCAGACCGAGCGGATCACGTCGATGGTCTCGACCGGGCCGAGCACGTAGTCGTTGACGCCGCGCCGGACCAGCTCGCGATAGGCGACGCCGTCGGACGGGCTGCCGATCAGCACCACGCGGGTGCCGGGATCGCAGACGCTGGCGAGATCGTCGAGGCCGCCGAGAATGTCGCCGCCGGGCCTGGTCTCGATCACGATGACGTTCGGCGTCGGCTGCGAATGATAGGTCTCGATGGCGCGCGGCATGCCGCCCGCCTTGATCGTGATGTGCGCCTTGCCGAGCCGGCGGTCCTGGCTCGCGGCGAGGATCGCGGCCGAGGTCTGGTCGGTTTCGCAGAATGCCTGCACCGAGACGCGCGGCACCGGCGCGATGTGATCGTCGAGGGCCGGGCCGGTGGGGCCGGGCTGCTCATCCTGGCTCTGACGGGACGCGTTGATCATTTGCCTGTATCGCTGAGCTTGGCCTTGTCGGACTCCGGATACGCCACCGCCGTCGACTCGCCCTTGCGGTACTTCTCGAACAGCGCGGAGCGGCGCGGCGTGTAGGCGGCCATCTCCGAGCGCGGCTGCTCGAGATCGGCCGGGTTGTCGATCATCGCAGCGAGGTTGCGCTGCGTGGCGCAGCCGAAATTCTGATAGTGCTGGTTGCTGCTGTAGCCGGGATTGCTGAAGTTCGGCCCGAGGTCGTCGGGCCACAGCCCGCAGGGACCGGCAACGGCGGCGATCTTCGGATAGCTCAGCCGGATGACGGCGAGCTGCCGCGGATCGTCGGGCATGGTGTTGCGCAGGGTGATCGCGTGCGAGGGAACGCCGCCGGCGGTCAGCACGGCGCGGATCTCGCGGTAGGCGTCGGCCGCGGCGCGTGCATTCGACGTGCCCGTCGGCACCTCCGCCATGATCCCGCCGGTGCCTTCACGCAGCCATGAGCGCGCGAGCCCCGCGACATCCACGCGCTGCTGGTAGGTCAGGCCGCCGCGGCCGCTGCCGATGAAGACGACGGTCGACTGCCGGCCTTCCTCGATCGCGATCGGATGGCGGATCTTGTAGTCGTCCGGGATCGTCGCGACGACCTCACCGGTGGTGGTGTTGCAGGCGCCCAGCGTGAGCGCCAGCCCCGCGATGGCGACGATCCGGCGCAGCGCGCGCCTGCCGTCTGGTATGGATGTTGCCGACATGATCGTTCCCCCGTGCCCCGTCGTCCCGCAATCTCAGTCGATGATGAAGCCGAAGCCGGCCGGCTGTCCCGTGGCCGCGTCGACCCTGGCGGCGATGCCGTACAGCCGGTTCATGCGGCCGAGCAGCGCCGACTCCGAGTCGGTGGCCGGCGCGAAGCCGTCGTCCGGACGCGACAGCTCCTTCTGGGCGACGGCGCGCACGACATAGGGCGTCACCAGCACCATCAGCTCGGTCTCGTTGTTGACGTAGTCCTGGCTGCGGAACAGCTGGCCGAGCACCGGCAGCTGGTTGAGCCCGGGCAGGCCGTTGATCGCCTGCTTGGTCTGGTTCTGGATCAGGCCGGCCATCGCCATCGAGCCACCGGAGGGGATCTCGACCGTGGTCTCGGCGCGGCGGGTGCGGATCGCGGGGATCGTCACCGACGAGGTCGAGGCCGAGGTCAGCGCATAGGACACCGTGATCGCGTTGTCGTTCGACAGCTCCGACACCTCCGTCATCACCCGGAGGCTGATGCGGCCTTCGCCGAGCACGACGGGCGTGAAGTTGAGCGAGATGCCGAACTTCTTGTAGGTGATCGACGTGCTGCAGACCCGCGTGGTGGGATCGCAGGAATAGCCGCCGGGAATCGGGAATTCGCCGCCCGCGATGAAGGTCGCGGATTCGCCGGAGATCGCGGTCAGGTTTGGCTCGGCGAGCGTCTTGACGACACCGGCCGTCTCCATGGCGCGCAGCGTCGCCGAGACCGACGACAAGCCGCCGCCGGTGGCGGAAAGGCCGTTGGGGCCGACCAGCGACTTGCCATAGGCGGTGAACGGGTTCGTGTTGTTGAAGTTCACCACCGCGGTGCCGTAGTTCAGGCTGGCGCTGAGATCGATGCCGAGCTGCTTGACGATCTCGCGCCGGACCTCCGACACGTTGACCTTCAGCATCACCTGATCGCGGCCGCGCACGACGATCGAGTTGACCACCTTGTCGGCACCGCCGACGAGGCGTGCGGCGATCTCGCCGGCCTGCTGCGCCTCGACCGGGCTCGACACCGATCCGGTCAGGATCACGCCTTCGCCGACGCCGTCGATCTTGACGCCGGGAATGCTCTGGCTCAGCGCCTGGCGCACGCCGTTGAGGTCGCGCTTGATCGCGATGTCATAGGCCGCGACCTGCTGTCCCTCGCCGTCGAAGAACACGACGTTGGTCTGGCCGACTGCGGCGCCGATGATGTAGGCGCGCCGGGCCGAACGGACGACCGCGTTGGCGACCTTGGGATCGGCGACCAGCACGTCCTTGACGTCCTGCGGGAAGTCGACGACCACCGACTTGCCGATGCCGAGCGAGAGGAAGCGCACCTTCGACGAGCCGACCGACACCACCGGCGTCTCCAGCCTGTCGTCAGCCGCCTTCACCGGCGTCAGCGCCGGATTGAGCGCAAGCCCGATCACGGCCGATGTCGATAGCGCGCGGACGACCCACGTCCCGAATTTTGCGCGTTGATGCCCACCCATCATCTTCCTCGTCCTTTCGGTCACTTCTGCGCCGTGAGCGAGCTCGTGATCCCATAGCGAATGATCTCGATGGCGCTGCCCCGTCGCGCCATCTGCTGCTGCTGTTGCTGCGCCTCGGTCTTGTTGCCGTCGGCGGCGTTCACGTCGGCGATGCTGCGCAGCGCCAGCGCCAGCGAGCCGGCCTGTCGCGCGCGCGCCAGGGTCTCGGCCTGCTCGGGCCTGAGCTCGAGCGTCACCGTCTTGCCGACGACGGTGTTCTGGCCTTCCTTCTCCTTCGGCGCCTGATCGATCGCGAGCACGCGGACGTTGGAGAGAATGATCTCGGAGCTGACGAAGTCGGCGGTGCCGGGCTTGTCAGGGTTCTTGTCGCGCTTCGACAGGATGACGTCGACGCGGTCGTTCGGCAGGATGAAGCCGCCGGCGCCGGTCTCGGGTGAGATCTCGGTGGAGATCGCGCGCATGCCCGCGGGCAGGATCGCCGCCATGAAGCCGGAGCCGTCCGCCTTCACCAGCTTCTGCTCGCGGATCGGCTCGCCGATCACGAACGGCGAACGGGCGATGGTGCCGACCAGCTGATTGGCCGCCTCGGGACGGTCGCCGCGCCGGATGAAGATGTTGCTCGCGGCCTCGGGCCAAGTCTGCCAGATCAGGTCGCCGGGCTTGATCGCCTGTCCGAGCCCGATGTCGGTCTTGGCGACCAGCACCTCGACCGTCGGCAACTGCACGACCGGCGCCGCCGGCGTCTGCCGCTGGCCGTCGGAATTGCTGACCAGATAGGCCGCAACGCCGCCCGCGCCGAGAGCGATGGTTAACACCACGATGCGTGCGGTCATCATACGCGTGACTACTTTGCTTACTCATACGCCTGGGGCGACGCGCGAGCCGACTGACAGCCGTCCCCCTCACTTACGACTAAGCGGCAATAGTATAAGCGAAATTGAACGGCGTGGGCTGCAGCAGCTGCCGTGCCGACCGATTGCGCAAGTGGTGAACAGGTTGTTAGCAAGCAAATAGCGAAACGACGCGAATGTGTTAGCTGTTTGCTGGCAGCGCGGTTGCGCGCGCTGATAGTTGCTCGCCAGATTGAATGAAATTGTGAGTTGCAGCCACGCCTCGGTGGTCGCGCGTTAGGATGAATCATTGACTAATCACGTTGGACGCGAACGCACGCTCATCGTGAGACGGTGTGCGTCGTGGCGCGATGGCGCCGCGGCTGATGCGATCAGCCGCTCGTGCCCGGACGAACAAGTGCCGCGCCGCACCGTAATCCGACGGGCCGACATTTTTAGAAAGCAGAAACGGGTTGGACATACGATTCCGTTGAGCGGGATTTCCGTTTCGGATTCAGATTTCCTCAAGAATTTGCGCGCACGGTCCGGGGCATGGCGGCTTTGCCCATTTCGAGTTAGTTCGACCGAAAATGCATGCAGAAATTGTAACAGGCATATCGTGCCTCGGCGGGGGCCGGGCCATCGGGGACATCATGGGTTCGAGGGGAGACGTGCAATGTCGGTTGCTCGATTCCTGAAGCAGCGCGCGGTCAGGATTCAGACGGTCGGGTCCTACACGCTTCCGAACTGGTATTCCCCGGAAGGACGGCTGCGATCCTTCGCCTGCCGCACCACGCGGGTGTCGCCGTTTCGCGCGCTGCTCGAGGTGCCCGTGGTCGGCAAGGTCGGCGATCGCCTGACCTCGTATTTCCGCGACTTCGGCAAGTTCGAAGGCGAGATCAGCGACACCGTGCATGGCGGCTTTCTGCTCGAGCTGGAGATGACGCGCGCCGAGCGCGCCAAGCTCGCCGAGAAGCTGGTCTGGCTGGAGAAGAAGCAGAAGGATCCGTCGATCCGCGATTCCCGCCGCGATGCGCGCTTCGTGCCGAACTCGCCGCATTCGGCGCTGACGCTCGCCGACGGCAGCTGCATCCCGTGCTTCGTGATTGATGCCTCGATGTCGGGCGCCGCGGTCTCGGCGGAGATCCAGCCGGAGATCGGCACGCCGCTGGCGGTGGGCAGTTGCATCGGCCGTGTCATCAGGCATTTCCCCGACGGCTTCGCCGTCCGCTTCGTCGACCAGTTGCCAGGCGCCAACGAGCTCGAACGGCGGGTCATCACACCGCCGGTGCGCCCGATGCGGCGGCAGCTCGTGGTGCACGGCGATGACCGCCTGATCGGGGCGCCGGAGGACTTCTTCCTGGTGTGACGGCGGCGCTCCTGCGGCGCTCGACGGCGGCCGCTCCGGCCTGCGCGGTTTCGCGTATGGAGCGGCGGTAGGAATCGCGGCATGGGAACCGGCGGCCGTCCGCACGGTTAACGCGATGTTAATCGGCATCGTGACAGCTTGCGCGTGCCGGGTGCATTGCCAGGAGGACCAGTCCCATGGAGGCCCAGAAGACCGCGGTGGATGCCATCGTCGTCCTGACCGGCTGCGACCGCGACGCGGTGGCCGCCTTCATCCGCCGCATGTATCTGGCGGGCGTCCGGGACCCCAAGCGGCTGACCTTCAAGGGCCTGCAGGAGCTGACGCGGGCTTAGCGCGATCGCGAGCCGGGGCCGGCGGCTGTTGCAGCCGGGTCACGCCGCAGAACTTTCAACCCCGATTCCCGTTCACAACCCTCGTGCGAAGGGATGCGGCCGGTCGCGCTTGCGGCTAAATTGAGGCGCTTGGCCGGCATCAGAGCACCCCTTCGATCTCGCCCAGAAGGCGACACATCTGCGCAACACGCTCTGAGCGGCCGGATCATGGGTCCCGGACATGCTCAGACAGCTCTTCGCGCCACAGCTCATCGGCCTCTACATCCTGATCGGGGCCACCATCTACGTCCACTTCCGCGGCAAGCAGCGGCTGCGCTTCGCCCGCCAGCTCGGCGACCACTCCACCTATCTCGCCCCCTACAACGTGCTGATGTATGCCGGCTCGGCTGTGCCCAACACGCCGGTGATCCCGGTGGAGCAGTTTCCGGAGCTCTCGAGGCTCACCGACAACTGGCAGGAGATCCGCGAGGAGGCCGTGCGTCTGTTCGACGAGGGCTTCATCCGCGCCGCGGCGGCGAACAACGACTGGGGCTTCTACTCGTTCTTCAAGAGCGGCTGGAAGCGCTTCTATCTGAAATGGTACGACGACTTCCTGCCGTCGGCGCGCACGCTGTGCCCGAAGACGGTCGAGCTGCTGAACGCCATCCCGAACGTCCATGGCGCGATGTTCGCGATGCTGCCGCCCGGCGGCAAGCTCGGCGCCCACCGCGATCCCTTCGCCGGCTCGCTGCGCTATCATCTGGGGCTCGTCACCCCGAACTCCGACAAGTGCCGTATCCTGGTCGACGGCGTGCCCTGCGTCTGGCGCGACGGCGAGGCCTTCATGTTCGACGAGACCTTCATCCACAGCGCCGAGAACGCCACCGACGTCAACCGCATCATCCTGTTCTGTGACGTCGAGCGCCCGATGAAGCTCGGCTTCATCGCCGCCATCAACCGCTGGGTCAGCCACCACATCGTCAAGGCCTCGGCGACGCAGAACGTCGAGGGCGAGCACGTCGGCGTGCTGAACAAGGTGTTCGGCAAGCTGTATGAGTTTCACCTCGCGACGCGGAAGGTGAAGGCGTGGAACAGGACGGTGTACTATGCGGCGAAGTACACGCTGACAGTCGCGATCGTCGGCGCGATCGTGGTGTCGGCGTTCCGGTGAGGCACCGAGTAGGGCGGATTAGCGGAGCGTAATCCGCCGCTTCTTCTCCGCGGAGGGACGGCGGATTACGCCTTCGGCTAATCCGCCCTACGCGTTCCAAAGATGGGTTCGGAACGGACGTTCGCGGTCACTCTGCCGTGGTCAGGGGTATGGCGGGTGCCAAATCGCAAATGGCGGGCTCCATTGGCCGGAATCGTTCAGTACGAGCAGGACCGCAGCGCCACGCGCCGCCGAGGTCCCATTGAAGAGCGAGAACTGGATGCTGTGGTCATTTCGTTCCTCTCCCTTGAAGAACGCCGAAGTCTTCATCGCCTTCGACGCCACGTCGGCCGTACAACCTTCCGCGGGAAGGTGACGGTGCACGACCGAAAGAACTTCATTCAAGTCTCGAGGGTGCTGCGCCAGTAGATTGTCGATCTTCAAGACGAACGTGGAAAGTTGGCTTTCACAGTTAGCGCGCCCGGCATCTTGCGCGTTGGTTGAGGGCGTGCCACCCGAGACGCCAACGAGTGCTGCTGCCAACGCCACTATCAATTTTCTCTGCATCTACTCCACCTGGGCTCAGGTACCTTGCCGCAATCGACGCAAACGGCAAATGGATGGCCAAGACGTTGAGATCTCGATGATTGTGTTATTGCCTACGTCAAGCCCGGCCGCTATCGGCGCAGCGATGGTTCGTTAAGCGGAATCTAACGGAGCTAAGAACTGTCCGCTGTGCGGATCACCATCAGGGGACTGCCGACCTCTTCTAAAAAGATACGAGCTGCTTGACAATTTCGCCAAATCAGCATTATGGTCCGCCCCATCCCGTTGCACGGTATGGGGACGGTTCGCGGTCGTCACGGACGTTGGCAGCGGGGAGCGGTGGACGCGGGGCGGCGGCGTGTGATGAGCACGGACGAACGCTTTCCTCGTGGACGGTGAAGGCGTGTGGTTCTGACACTCCGACGCTAGTGTCAACGTTGCGACGACGCTAACGCGTCGCGTAGCGGATGGTGGCCAGAAAGCCCGGTGCACCAGGAAGAGCGCGCTATAGCCTGTTAAAACCATCGCGCGGGGAAGGCCGGGTGTGTTCGGCCAGACCTGTGGTGACTGCCGCCTGCTTTTTTTCTGCAGGCGGGCCACGGGCGCGGCCAGCGCCCGGCCTTCCCTGCGCCCTCCATCTGGAGAGGGCGGGAATTGGAGCATCACTCGGGCGCGGAATGCGTCGCGAGGCAGTGGATGCTCGTTCCCTGTTCAGCCCGATGCTGTTTGAGATTGTGGATCAGTGTTGCCGCTTGCGTCCCTGCGAGCGCAGCGAAGCAATCCAGCGTCCTCGTGACGCCTTGGATTGCTTCGCGACGCTCGCAATGACGGAGTGTGGGGCGGGCTCCGCGGCGCGCCGCGAGGTCGGTGCTTACCCTCCCCTGGAGGGGGAGGGTCGCTCGCGCGCGAAGCGGGCGAGCGGGGTGGGGTGATCTCTCAGCGGGCGCCGTTGCGAGCGGAGAGATCACCCCACCCCGCCTCACGTGTCGCTGCGCTCCTCGTGAGGCAACCCTCCCCCTCCAGGGGAGGGTGATCCCGGTGCTTGGCTGCGATTGGGCGCCAGACCAAAAAAAGCCGCGCAGAGCGCGGCTTTTTGGAAGTGTTGCGAGGACCGTGGGCGCGTCGGCTTACGCCGCCGCAGGCCCGATCGAGACCTTCAGCGTGCCCACGCCGTCGACGCCGCATTCGATCTTGTCGCCCGGAACGACCGCGGCGACGCCGGCCGGAGTGCCGGTCATGATGATGTCGCCGGCGGCGAGCTCGACCTGCTGGGAGAGCTTCCAGATGATCTCCGGCACGTTCCAGATCAGCTCGGAGAGGTCGCCGGTCTGGCGCTCGGTGCCGTTGACCGACAGCCAGATCTTGCCCTTCGACGGATGGCCGATCTTGGACGCGGGCTGGATCGCCGAGCAGGGCGCGGAATGGTCGAACGACTTGCCGACCTCCCAGGGGCGCTGCATCTTGCGGGAGGCGAGCTGCAGGTCGCGGCGGGTGAGGTCGATGCCGACGGCGTAGCCGTAGACGTGGTCGAGCGCCTTGTCGGTCGGAATGTTGAGGCCGCCGCTCTTCAGCGCGACCACCAGCTCGACCTCGTGATGCATGTCCTGGGTCAGCGGCGGGTAGGGGATCACGGCGCCCTCGGGCGCCAGCATGTCGGCATGCTTGGCGAAGAAGAACGGCGGATCGCGCTCGTCATTGCCCATTTCGCGGATGTGCTCGAGATAGTTGCGGCCGACGCACCAGATGCGGCGGACCGGGAAGACACCGGCTTCGCCGACGACGGGAAGCGAAGGCTGCGGGAAGGCCGGGATGACGGTGGAGGCGCTCATGAAATGGATCTCGGGTGCGGTGAAATAAGCGGGTCAGGACGTCGCGGTCATGGGGATGACGTTCGGCCCCATGTCGCGCTGTTGCAGGCGGAAGAACGAAGCATAGCGGCCGCCACGGCGCAACAGATCGTCATGCCGGCCGCGCTCGACGATCTCGCCGCCCTCGACCACCAGGATGGAATCGGCGTTCATGATGGTGTGCAGGCGATGCGCGATGACGATGGTGGTGCGGTTCTGGCAGAGATGCTCGATGGCCTCCTGCACCTGCCGCTCCGACTCGGAGTCCAGCGCCGCGGTGGCCTCGTCGAGCAGGATGATCGGCGCGTTGCGGATCAGCGCACGCGCCACCGCGATGCGCTGGCGCTGGCCGCCGGAGAGCTGGGTGCCGTGCTCGCCGACCGGCGTGTCGTAGCCGAGCGGGAAGCCCATGATGAAGTCGTGGGCGCAGGCCGCCTTCGCCGCCTCGATGATCTCGGCCTCGGTCGCGCCCGGCTTGCCGAAGGCGATGTTGGCGCGGATCGAGTCGCGGAACAGGTAGACGTCCTGGCCGACATAGGCGGTCTGCTCGCGCAGGGAGCGGCGCGAGACCTGCGCGATCGACTGGCCGTCGATCAGGATGTCGCCCGAGGTCGCCTCGTAGAAGCGCAACAGCAGCGCCAGCACCGTCGACTTGCCGCCGCCGGACGGGCCGACCAGCGCGGTGACCTTGCCGGGCTCGGCGACGAAACTCATGCGGTTGAGCACCGGCTCGTTGTCGCGATAGGCGAAGGAGACGTCGCGCAGCTCGATCTTGGCTTGCGTCAGCTTCAGCGCCGGCTTGTCGTCGTCCGGCTGCTCGCTGGCCGGGCTGTCGACCACTTCGAGCAGCATGCGCGCGCCGACGAGCTGGCTGTTGAGATCGATGTTGAGCCGCGCCAGCCGCTTCGCCGGCTCGGTCGCCATCAGGAAGGCGGTCATGAACGAGAAGAACTGGCCGGGCGTGGCGTTGAGCGCGACCACGGCATAGCCGCCATACATCAGGCAGCCGGCGACGGCGAAGCCGCCGAGCATCTCCATCAGCGGGTTGGAGCGGTTGGAGACGCGGGCCATCTTGTTGGCGTTGCGCTCGACCACCGCGATGTTCTCGTCGATGCGCGCGCGCATCGCGTCCTCGAGCGTGAACGCCTTGACGGTGCGGATGCCCTGCAGCGATTCCTGCATGGTCTCGAGGATGTCCGCATTGCCGGTAAACTGGCTGTGGGCGAGGCCCTTGATGCGCTTGACCAGCTTGCGCAGCACCAGCATGGCCGGCGGCACGACGACGAGGCCGAGCAGCGACATCCAGGGGTCCTGCGCGACCATCACGGCGATCATGCTGATCAAGAGCAGCAGGTCGCGGCCGATCGCGTTGATCAGCATGGTCAGGACGTCGGTGATCGACTTGGCGCCGGCGGTGAGGCGTGCCAGGAACTCCGACGAATGCCGCTCGGAGAAGAAGCCGATGCTCTCGCTCATCAGCTTCGCGAACAGCGCGCGCTGGTTGTTGGCGAGGATCGCGTTCGAGATCTTCGACAGGATCACCGCATAGCCGTAGGTCGAGACGCCCTTGACGAACAAGAGCAGCACGGTGACGCCGGAGAGCACCGCGATGCCGGGGATGCTCTTGTCGACATAGGCCTTGTTGATGACCTGGCCGAGGATGTAGGCGGCGCCGGCGCTGGCGCCGGCCGAGACCGCCATCAGCGCGAAGGCGGTGAGATAGCGGCGCCAGTAGAGGATGCCCTGTTCCATCACGAGGCGGCGGATCAGGATCGCGGCGCCATAGGGATCGTCGGTGATCTTCTTCGGAAATTCGGCCATTCTGGTCCCTGGCCGCCGGGACAAATCGCCGGGCGGACAGCAGTGCTTGCCCGCTCGGGGCGGCTTTTTCAAGCCCCCCGGCGTCCGGCTAAGTCGTTGATTCTAGGCCGAGGCCCGCTGCAGCGTGCCGCTGTGGCGTTCCAGGAACAGTTTCTCCTCCCAGGCCAGCGCATGGGCGGCGATCGTTTCCAGATCGTCATAGATCGGCGTCCAGTCGAGCAGCGCCTTCAGACGGCTGGTGTCGGCGACCATGCTCATGATGTCGCCGGGGCGCCGCGGCGCGTATTGGACGGGAATGGCGCGGCCGGAGACGCGCCGGACGGCCTCGATGGTCTCGAGCACGGAATAGCCGCGGCCGTACCCACAATTCAGCGTGACCGAGCTGCCGCCGGCGCGCAGATAGGCCAGCGCGGAGCGGTGCACCTGGGCGAGATCGCAGACATGGATGAAATCGCGGATGCAGGTGCCGTCGGGGGTCGGATAATCCGTGCCGTAGACGTCGATCTTGGCGCGCTGGCCGGTCGCGACCTCCATCGCGATCTTCATCAGGTGCGTCGCGCCGACGGTGGCAAGCCCGGCTCGTCCGAACGGATCGGCGCCGGCGACGTTGAAGTAGCGCAGCACCACGTAGTTGAGGTCATGTGCCGAGGCCACGTCGTGCAGTATGATCTCGGCCATCAGCTTCGAGGTGCCGTAGGGCGAGGTCGGACGGGTCGGCGCGCTCTCGGGCACCGGCACCTCGTTCGGATTGCCGTAGACGGCCGCGGTCGAGGAGAACACGAAGCGGCTGACGCCGCGCTTGACCGCCGCATTCAACAGGCTGCGCGTGGTCATGGTGTTGTTGCGGTAGTAGAGCAGCGGATCGCGCACCGATTCCGGCACCACGACCGAGCCCGCCAGATGGATGATGCTGTCGACGCCGTGCTGGCCGATGACGCCGTCGACGAGATTTTCATCGCCGGCATCGCCGATGAACAGCGGCACGCCGTCGGGCACGAAGGCGGAAAAGCCGCTCGAAAGGTTGTCGATCACCACGACGCTTTCGCCGGCTTCCGCCAGCGCGAGCACCATGTGGCTGCCGATATAGCCGGCGCCGCCG
Source organism: Bradyrhizobium sp. HKCCYLRH3097 (assembly GCF_051167875.1). Classification (NCBI taxonomy): domain Bacteria; kingdom Pseudomonadati; phylum Pseudomonadota; class Alphaproteobacteria; order Hyphomicrobiales; family Nitrobacteraceae; genus Bradyrhizobium; species Bradyrhizobium sp. HKCCYLRH3097. The sequence continues at coordinate 45,995 of NZ_JBNPTX010000010.1, read as the reverse complement.
GTCACGAGCACGGTCATTGTTTGACGCGATCCCTGTTTGTTTCCGGCAGACTAACGCCCGCGAAATGAACGACCTGTTGCGTGCATAGCGAACTGGCGGCGATGCTTAATGTTGCGTATAGGGAACCGCTGCAATTGGAGTTGAGTGTGCAAGCCGAGCCGTTTTCCGCCGCAGATCTCGACGTGATCGTGCCCAACCTGCATCGGCGCTATTCCGGCGTGACGGCGACCAACCGGATGGTGGCGCCGAAGCTGGCGAGGCTGGTGCGCGCGGCGTGGCTCGGCTCCTACGCGCCCGAAGGGATCGCGCGGATGCGCGCGAGCGATCTGTTCAAATTGTGGGGCCGGCGGCGGCCGCTGATCTGGCATGCCCGCCGCAACGACGAGATGATCGTCGGCGTGATCATGCGGGCGCTCGGCTGGCCGTTGAAGCTGGTGTTCACCTCGGCCGCGCAGCGCCATCACAGCTGGATCACGCGCTGGCTGATCCGCCGCATGGACGCGATCATCGCGACCAGCGACATCTCGGCGTCCTATCTGAAGCGCGAAGCGACGGTGGTGACGCATGGCGTCGACACCGAAGTGTACTCCCCGCCGGCGGATCGCGCCGCGGCCTTCGCCGAGAGCGGACTGCCGGGCAAATATGCCATCGGCTGCTTCGGCCGCGTCCGCGCGCAGAAGGGCAGCGACGTGTTCGTCGCCGCGATGTGCCGGCTGCTGCCGCGTTTTCCGGAGTTTTCCGCGGTGCTGGTCGGCGCCGTGACGCCGGAGCAGATGCCGTTCGCGAGCGAGCTGAAGAAGCAGATCGCCGCCGCGGGCCTGGAGCAGCGCATCGTCATCGCCGGCGAGCTCGACATCGCCGACGTGCAGCGCTGGTACCAGCGCCTCACGATCTACGCCTTCACCTCGCGCAACGAAGGCTTTGGTCTCACCTTGATCGAGGCGATGGCCGTGGGTGCGGCGCTGGTCGCGGCGCGTGCAGGCGCGGCGGAGATCGTGGTTGAGGATGGCGTCACAGGCGTGCTGGTCCCGCCCGGCGACGTCGATGCGCTGGTCGCAGCGCTCGAGCCATTGATGCGGGATCCGGATGCCGCACAGACGATGGGCGCGCGGGCCCGGACGCGCGTGGTGGAGAAATTCAGCCTCGAGGCCGAGGCCGACAAGATCGCAGCCGTCTATCGCGAACTGGTCTGAGCGATGATGTCGGCGACGAACGCATCGAGATCGCCGCCGGCGAACAGGAAGCCGGGCAGGCCGGCGGCTTCGGCCGCCGCGATGTCCGAGGCGCGGTCGCCGATCACGAAGCTGCCCTCGCGCCTGATGGGCCAGTGCTGCATCAGGTCGAGGATCATGCCGGGGGCCGGCTTGCGCCAGGGATGCTCGCGCAGATAGCGCTCGACGGAGCCTTCGGTGTGGTAGGGGCAGTAGCGGACGTCGTCGATCACAGCCCCCTGCGCCGCGAGCTCGGCCCGCATCCAGTCGTGCAGGTCCGTGACGTCATCCTCCGAGAACAGCCCGCGCGCCACGCCGGACTGGTTGGTGAACAGGAAGACGTGATAGCCGGAGTCATTGAGCCGCCGGATCGCCTGCGCCACGTTCGGCATCCAGCGGATGCGCTCCGGTGAGCCGATGTAGTTGTCGTCGTGATTGATGACGCCGTCGCGGTCGAGAAACGCCGCCGGCTTGAGCTGAGCGGTCGTCATCTAGCCCTCGTCCTGCATCAGCGCCGCTTCGATCATCTCGCAGATGCCATGCGCCGTCGCGAGATGGATCTGCTGGATCAGCGGCGTGTCGTCGCTCGGCGCCACCAGCAGCTCGTCACACAATTCGCCCATCGGGAGGCCCTTGGCGCCGGTGAAGCCGACCGTGACCAGTCCGCGCTCGCGCGCCTTGCGCAGCGCGTTGAGGATGCTCGGCGAGCGGCCGGAGGTCGAGATCGCCAGCAGCACGTCGCCCGGTGTACCGAGCCCTTCGACCTGGCGGGCGAAGACGTGATCGAAGCCGTAGTCGTTGCCGATCGCGGTCAGCGCCGAGGTATCGGTCGTCAGCGCGATCGCGGCATAGGCGGGCCGCTCCTGCCTGTAGCGGCCGACGATCTCGGCGGCGATGTGCTGCGCGTCCGCCGCGCTGCCGCCATTGCCGACGATCAGCAGCTTGTGGCCGCCACGCAGCGCAGAGATGATTTTCGTTGCGATCCGCCCGGCGCTGGTGAGCATCGCGGCATCGTCGGCCGCGCGCTCCATGGCGGCGCGGGAGCGGGCGAGATGGTTGGCGATCGGGTCGAGGGCGCGGGTCACGTGGCGGCTCAGGTTACGTCAGGGCCGGTGTATGGGGCGCGGTGTCGCTTCGCAAGCTAGTGCACGACCGGTATTGCCGCGTCGGCAAGGACCTGCTGGGCGATGGCGGCGACATCGGTCGCCGGAATGTCGCGCATGCAGCGGTGGTCGTTCATCCGGCAGACCGGCCGGTGGCAGGGCTGGCAGGGGACCTGTGTCCTGGTCTGGACCGTCGCCGCGAGGCCGTTCAGCGGCGCCCAATGGTATGGGCTGGTCGGACCGAAGATGCCCATGGTCGGCGTCCCCAACGCCGCGGCGATGTGCATGAGCCCCGAATCATTGGAGATCGCGACGCTGGCCGCCGCCATGGCCAGGATGCCGTTGCGCAGGTCGGTTCCGGTGAGGTCGCGGACGTCCGGGCCGCCAGCGGCGACGATCTCGGCGGCGAGCGCTTTCTCGCCGGGGCCGCCGACCACCCAGACGTCGAGGCCGGCCCCGCGCAGCAGCCGGGCCGCCTCGCCGTAATAGGGCCAGCGCTTGGCGGCACCCACCGATCCCGGTGCCAGCGCCACGGCCGGGCGGTTCCCCAGGCCATTGGCCTCGCGCCAGCGCGCGACGTCCTCCGGCGGCACCCGCAGCTGCGGGACCGGCCATTCCGGCGGCAGGGGCGCCCCGTCGGGCAGCGCCAGCGCGGCATTCTTGTCGATGAAGCGGGGCAGCGCCTTCTCGCCCCAGCGCCAGCGGTTGAGCAGGCCGAAGCGGACCTCGCCGACGAAGCCCACCCGCTCGGGGATGCCGGCCAGCGCCGGTGCCAGCGCCGATTTCCAGGTCCGCGGCATCACCAGGGCGGTCCGATAGCGACGTTCGCGCAACATCGCGGCGAGCTGCCATTGCCGGCCGAGCGCCAGCCGGCTGCGCGGCAGATCCCAGACGATGCCGGAGCGGACCCCGGGCATGTAATCGACCAGCGGCGCGCACAGCGACGTCACCAGCAGGTCGACCGGCCGATTCGGCCAGCGCTCCTTGAGCACCCGCACCACGGTGTGGCCGCGCACGAAATCGCCGATCCACATATAGGGGATGATCAGGATCGGGCTGGTGTCCGCCGCGTCCACCTCGACCTTGGCCGAATTCGAATTCATTCTTTGTCTGCCTAGCTCAGGCGCGCTGGTAGCCGCTCGGCCGCCGCAGGTAAAGTGGGCCGAGCGGGCCGTCACCAAAGCGCTTACACTTTGCCGCCGCATGCGCTACGCGAGGGCCGGGGTTTTCGGGATCAGGACGGGTTGCGGAATGTTGCTGGTGACCGGCGGCGCCGGGTTTATCGGATCGAATCTGGTCGCGGCGCTGAACGACGCCGGCCGGACCGATGTCGTGGTCTGTGACACGCTCGGCAGCGAGGGCAAGTGGCGCAACCTGGCCAAGCGGCAGCTGGCCGACGTCGTGCCGCCTTCCGATCTGGACGTCTGGCTGAAGGGGCGCCGGCTCGAGGCCGTCCTGCACATGGGCGCGATCTCCGCGACCACGGTGGTCGACGGCGATCTCGTGATGGAGCGCAACTTCCGCAGTTCCTTGCGCCTGCTCGACTGGTGTACGGCCAACACCACGCCGTTCATCTACGCCTCGTCGGCGGCGACCTATGGCGACGGCGCGCAGGGCTTCGTCGATGAGCCGTCGCTGGCGGCGCTGAAGACGTTGCGGCCGATGAATCTCTATGGCTGGAGCAAGCATCTGTTCGACATGGCGGTGGCCGCGCGCGCCGAGCGCGGCGAGAGGCTGCCGCCGCAATATGCCGGGTTGAAGTTCTTCAACGTGTTCGGTCCCAACGAGTACCACAAGGGATCGATGATGAGCGTGCTGACCCGCCGCTTCGACGACATCAAGGCCGGACACACGCTGCAACTGTTCAAGTCGCACCGCGAAGGCATCGCCGACGGCGACCAGCGCCGCGACTTCATCCATGTCGACGACGTCGTCCGCGTGATGCTGTGGCTGTTGGCCTCTCCCTCCGTCTCGGGCCTGTTCAACGTCGGCACGGGCCAGGCGCGCAGCTTCAAGGACATGATGCTGGCGGCCTATGCTACGCTCGGTGCGACGCCGCGGATCGAGTACATCGACATGCCCGAAGCGATTCGCGGCAGCTACCAGTATTTCACCCAGAGCAAGGTCGACCGGCTGTTGGCGGCCGGCTACAACGGCGGCTTCACGTCGCTCGAGGATGCGGTCGCTGGCTATATCCGGAACTATCTCGATTCCGCCGACCGCTTCCGCTAGACGATCTGGTTCCGACCATTGCACCGAGACTGCCGCTGATGTTCGACTTTGACGATCTCTCGCAAGCGATCGCCCGCCAGACGGTGCTGTGCATCGGCGACCTGATGCTGGACGAGTTCGTCTATGGCGAGGTGTCGCGGATTTCCCCCGAGGCGCCGGCGCCGGTCATCGCGGTCCAGCGAAGCGAGACCACTATCGGCGGTGCCGGCAACGTCGCGCGCAACATCGCCGCGCTCGGCGCCCGCTGCATCTTCGTCGGTCTCGTCGGGCAGGATGCGGCCGGCGACCAGCTGGAGGCCGAGCTCGCCAAGGAGGGCGGCATCGAGAGCGTGCTTGTCCGTGATCCTTCGCGGCCGACGACGCGCAAGGTGCGCTTCGTCTCCGAGCATTTCTCCACCCACATGCTCCGCGCCGACTGGGAGCGCGCCGCACCGGCGGCCGGCGAGATCGAGCAGAAGCTGATCGAGGCCATCCTGCCACTGATCGCGCGGGCCGATATCGTGCTGCTGTCGGACTACGCCAAGGGCGTGCTCACGGCGCGCGTGTTGCGCAACGTGATCGACGCGACGCGCAAGGCCGGCAAGCGCGTCATCGTCGATCCCAAGAGCGCGAATCTCGCGATCTATCGCGGCGCGAGCGTGCTGACGCCGAACCGCAAGGAGTTTTCGGAAGCGACCCGCAGCCGCGCCGAGACCGAACAGGAGATCGCCGCGGCCGCGCAGGATGCGATCTATCTCGCGGACTGCGAGGCGATCCTGGTGACGCAGAGCGAGCGCGGCATGACGCTGGTCCCGCGCGAGGGCGATCCGATTCACGTGCCGGCCTATCCCGTGAAGGTGCGCGACGTCTCCGGCGCCGGCGACACGGTTGTTGCGGTGCTTGCCGCGACGCTCGCGGCCGGCGCCGCCTGGGCGGATGCGTTGCGGATGGCGAGCGCCGCGGCGGCGGTGGCCGTCAGCAAGCACGGCACCGCCAGCGTGACATCGGCCGAGCTGCGCCGAAAGATCCTGCCGCATGCCTATCGTGCCGCTGAGGAGAAGATCATCGAGAGCGATGACGAGCTCGCCGCCCGCGTCGAGGTCTGGCGGGGAGAGGGCCTGCGCGTGGGCTTTACCAATGGCTGCTTCGACATTCTGCATCCCGGCCACGTCAAGGTGCTGACCGCGGCGCGCGCCGCCTGCGACCGGCTCGTGGTCGGGCTGAACAGCGATGCCTCCGTCAAGCGGCTGAAGGGCGAAAGCCGGCCCGTGCAGGACGAGCGCGCGCGCGCCGAGGTCCTGGCCGCGCTCGAGGCGGTGGACCTCGTCGCCATCTTCGCCGAGGACACGCCGCTCCGCTTGATCGAGCTGGTCCGGCCGAGCGTCCTGGTCAAGGGCGGCGACTATACGCGCGAGCAGGTGGTGGGGCATGAGGTCGTCGAGGCCGGCGGCGGCGAGGTGATCCTGATCGACATCCTGAAAGGGCACAGCACGACCGCGCTGGTCGATCGCGCCCGGAGCGAGGCGCGATGAGCGCGCTGGCAGGTCATCCCGGCCCGGCGCTGCTGGCGCGCCGCTGGCGCGATCCGGCGGCGTGGCGGACGACGGTCGATGTCGTGGCGATTCTGCTGGCGGCCTCGCTGCCGTGGTCGACCTCGCTGGTGTCGATCCTCGGCGTCGTCATGCTGATCACGATGGTGCCGTTTCTCGATGTCGAGCGTCTGCTGCAGGTCCTGAAGCGGCCGATCGCGCTGGCGCCGATCGCGCTGTTCCTGCTGGCGCTGGTGGGAACGCTGTGGTCGGACGTCGCATGGGGCGCGCGGTTCTACGCGGTGGGACCTGCGGCCAAGCTTCTGGTGCTGCCCGCGCTGCTCTACCATTTCCAGCGGTCGGAGCGCGGCCTGTGGGTCTTCACCGCGTTTCTCGCCTCCTGCGTGCTGATGGTCGTGGTGTCGACCGCGGTCGCGTTCAATCCTGCGCTCGCGCTCAAGGCCAATGCCGATCGCGGCATCTTCGTGAAGAACTACATCGACCAGGGCCAGGAGTTCTCGCTCTGCGCCGTGGCGCTGGCCTATCCGATCGCCCAGTTGCTGCGCGCCCGCCGCTTCCTTCCGGCCGGCCTGCTCACTGCGATCATGATCGCGTTCCTCGCCAACATGATCTTCATCGTTGTCTCGCGTACCGCGCTGGTGACGATCCCGATCCTGCTTGCGGTGTTCGGGCTGATCCACCTGAAATGGCGTGCCAACCTGCTGATCGCGGCCGTTGCCCTTGCGCTGGGCCTCGCGGCATGGACCGTGTCCCCGCAATTGCAGGGCAAGGTGGCGACGTTCACGAGCCAATATCAGGACTACAGGAACGATCGCGCGGTGACGTCGATCGGCGAGCGGCTCGAGTTCTGGCGCAAGTCGTTGCGGTTCCTGGCCGACGCGCCGCTGATCGGGCACGGCTCGGGCTCGACGCGTCATCTGTTCGAGCTGGCCGCGAGCGGGTCGCGCGACCTCTCCTCGAGCCAGGTCGTCAGCAATCCGCACAATCAGACGCTCTACGTGGCGGTCCAATGGGGGGCGCTCGGGATCGTGATTCTCTACGCGATGTGGGCCGTGCACCTTCTGTTGTTCCGCGGCGACGGGCTGGTGCCCTGGATCGGGCTGCTCGTCGTCGTGCAGAACATCTTCACCTCGCTGTTCAATTCCCACATCTTCGATTTCCACGAGGGGTGGATGTACGTGATCGGCGTCGGCGTGGCCGGCGGAATGGTGTGGCGATCGCGGACGCCGCCTGATGCTAGGCAGGGGACGCTCGAACCATGACGCGTCCGTCTCAACTGACCTACCGGAATATGCTGATCGCCGCGCATGACCTCCTGGTCAGCGTCGTCGCGCTGTTCGCGGCGTTCTATATCCGCTTCGAAGGCGCCAGCACCTTCTGGGAGCGGGTGCCGCTGCTCTTGCAGATCCTGCCGTACTTCATCGCCTTCAGCTTCGTCGTCTTCTACTTCTCGAGCCTTCTGACGACGAAGTGGCGGTTCATCTCGCTGCCGGACGCGCTGAACATCGTCCGAGTCGCGACCGTGCTGACGCTGGCGCTGCTGGTTCTCGACTACATCATCGTTGCGCCGAACGTCCGCGGCACCTTCTTCTTCGGCAAGCTCACGATCATTCTCTACTGGTTCCTGGAGATCTTTGCGCTGAGCGCGCTGCGTTTCGCCTATCGCTACTTCCGCTACACGCGGGTGCGACGGCACGCGCGGTCCGAGGACGCTGCCCCCGCGCTCCTGATCGGCCGTGCTGCCGACGCCGAGGTCGTGCTGCGCGGCATCGAGAGCGGCGCGGTCAAGCGGATCTGGCCGATCGGCATTCTCTCGCCATCGGCCGCCGACCGGGGGCAGTTGATCCGCGGCGTGCCGGTGCTGGGCGGCATCGACGATGTCGAGGATGTCGCGGCCGACTTCGCCCGCCGCGACCGGCCGATCGCGCGCGCCCTGATGATGCCGACGGCGTTCGATCCGGACTGTCATCCGGAAACCTTCCTGATGCGGGCGCGCCGGTTGCGCCTGATCGTGAGCCGCCTGCCGTCGCTGGAGAGCGGCGATGCGCCGAGGCTCGCGCCGGTCGCGGTCGAGGACCTCCTGCTGCGGCCGAGCGAGAAGATCGATTACGGACGTCTCGAAGCGCTGGTGCGTGGCAAGGCGGTGGTCGTCACCGGCGGCGGCGGCTCGATCGGGGCCGAGATCTGCCAGCGCGTCGTGGCATTCGGCGCGGCGCGGCTGCTCATTCTGGAGAATTCCGAGCCGGCGCTCTACGCGATCACCGAGGTGCTCGCGGCCGATCCCGAGGCTGCCGTCGCCGTCGAGGGGCGCATCGCCGACATCCGCGATCGCGACCGGGTGTTCGCGCTGATCGGCGAGTTCAAGCCGGATCTGGTCTTCCATGCCGCCGCCCTGAAGCATGTGCCGATCCTCGAGCGCGACTGGAGCGAGGGCGTCAAGACCAACATCTTCGGCTCGATCAACGTGGCCGATGCCGCGGTGGCCTCAGGGGCCGAGGCCATGGTGATGATCTCGACCGACAAGGCGATCGAGCCGGTGTCGATGCTCGGCCTCACCAAGCGCTTCGCCGAAATGTACTGCCAGGCGCTCGATCGCCAGCTCGCCGACCGGCCGGTGGGACGGCCGCCGATGCGGCTGATCTCGGTGCGCTTCGGCAACGTTTTGGCGTCGAACGGCTCGGTGGTGCCGAAGTTCAAGGCCCAGATCGAGGCGGGCGGTCCTGTCACGGTGACGCACCCGGACATGGTGCGCTATTTCATGACCATCCGCGAGGCCTGCGATCTCGTGATCACCGCGGCCTCGCATGCGCTGGCGCCGCAGCGCCCGGACGTCTCGGTCTATGTGCTGAACATGGGCCAGCCGGTCCGCATCGTCGAACTGGCCGAGCGCATGATTCGCCTGTCCGGCCTGCAGCCGGGCTACGACGTCGAGATCGTGTTCACGGGCATCCGGCCCGGCGAGCGCCTCAACGAAATCCTGTTTGCGAGCGAGGAGCCGCCGGTCGAGATCGGTGTCGCCGGCATCATGGCCGCCAACCCGAACGAGCCGCCGATGCCGACGCTGAAGGCCTGGATCGCGGCGCTCGATCAGGCGATCGCGCGCAATGATCCAGTGACGATCAAGTCGGTGCTGAAGGATGCGGTGCCGGAATTCGGCTCGAGCGCGGCCTGAGTCTTCAATGGCGCCGCCGCGAGAAGCGGCTCAGCACCCAGGTGACGGCGCCGAGACCGAAGATGAGCAGGATGGCGTCGGCCGTCATGGAACGCTGCGCGACCGAGATGGCTGCGAGCGTCGCAAGCACGACGTTGAGGATGAACACCTCGCTGACGACGCGCGAGACGGTGAAGCCGTTATCGGTGGCCTGTTGATAGAAATGCGTGCGGTGCGCCGCCCAGAATGGCTCGCGCTGCGCCATCCGCCGCAACAGGGTGAAAGTGGCGTCGATCAGATAATACAGCGGCAGCAGCAGCGCCGCTGCGACGTCGCCCTGCCAGGCAAGATGGAGCAGGCCCCAGCCGAGCAGCAGCCCGATCGGCAGGCTGCCGACATCACCGAGAAAGACCTTTGCGACGGGACGGTTGAAGGGCGCAAAGCCGAGCATGGCGCCACCCAGCGCCGCAGTGATGGTGGTCGCCGGCCAGGGCAGTTCACCGGAGAGGCCAAACAGGACGAGCGCCGCCGTGATCGGCACCGCCTCGGCCACGGTCATCAAATCGAGCCCGTCCATGAAGTTGACGAGGTTGACGAACCACAGGCCGGCGATCAGCAGCAGCGCGCGCTCGACCGCCAGCGGGATCGGAAACAGCCTGAGATCGTCAGGCGCGGTGAATACGACGAGGCCGACGGCCAATCCCTGCAGGACCAGGCGCGGCAGCACCGGGATCGGCCTGATGTCGTCGATCAGGCCGACCAGCGCCAGCATCGGCACGGCGATGAACAGCATCAGCAGCGGCGCGAAACCGGCCACGGAGGCGAACGCGCCGCCGACAACGATCGTGGCGCCGATCACGGCAATGCCGGCCCCCTGCGGCGTCGGGATCTTGTGCGACGAGCGCGCATTCGGCCGCGCCAGCGCGTAGCGTTGGAGCACTGGACGCAACAGCACGATCAGGATGGCGCACATCGCGGCCGCGAGCACGGCGATGGCGGCAAGGACCGCGGTGGGATCGGCGATCATCCGCGGACCTCTGCGGCCGAGATGAGGCGATCATAGAGCGCCACCACCGAACGGCCAATGATCCTGGCCGAGAGCTTGTCCTCGACCAGTTGACGGGCCGCCGCGCCATAACGTGCGCGCATCTCGGGCGACGCCGCCAGCTGCGCCATCGCCTGCGCGAGCGCCGCCGCATCCTCGACCGGCACGGCGAGTCCGGTCTGGTCGTGGATCGCAATCTCGCGGCAGCCGGGTGCATTGGTGGAGATCAGCGGCCGGGCGCAGGCGGCGGCCTCCAGCAGGCTGACCGGAAGTCCTTCGCGATGCGACGGCAGCACGGCCACGTGGCAGCGGCGCCAGAGCTCGGTGATGTCCTTGATCTGGCCGAGCAGGGTGATGCCGGGTTCCTTCCGCCAGGCCTCGACCTCCTCGGCCGAGACTGAGGCAGGATTGGCCGGATCAGGCGAGCCGGCGATCAGCAACTGGTCGTCGCGGCCCTGCTGGCGCAGCATGCGGTGCGCAGCGACCAGGGCGCGGACGCCCTTGTCGGTCAGCAGCCGTCCTGCGAAGCCGAAGGTGATCGGCCCGTCCGGTTCTGGCAGCGGCTGGAAGCGGTCGGTATCGACGCCCGAGCCCGGGATCAGCGTGATCTTGTCGCCCCGGACGCCCATGGCTTGAAGCGCCTCGCGATCGTCGGGATTCTGGACCAGCACGCAGCTCGGTGTCCGGTTCATGAGCTGCGGCAGCAGCCACAGCAGGCCCTGCTTGAGCAGACGCGAGCGCCAGCTCGCCGATGTGAACACATAGCCGAGGCCGGTCATGGCGTTGACGACCGGAGTGGTGCGTCCAAGCGCGGCGAGCGAGCCGAGCACGCTCGACTGCAATCCGGAATGATGCACCACGTCGGGGCTGATCGCAGCCTCGACGGCGCGGATCGCGCGGATCGTGGGCAGGGCTGATGACGGCGACAGCCCGCCGCGTTGGAACGGGATCGGATGCAGCACGAACCGCTCGGCGGCGATCGCGGCGGCGCCGGCATTGACGTTGGTCGCGACATGCACCTCGTAGCCGGCCTCGCGCGCCGCGCGCGCCATCGGCAGGCGATGCATCAGGAAGGCGTAATCCTCGTTGGCCACGTAGAGCAGGCGGCGCGGCGAAGCGGAGCGGGGCGGGGGCATCAAACTCACGGTGTAGGATGGTCGAAGCGCCGTATAGGGCAAGAGCGGCCCTCGCGCGAGCCGTTATCTGTCCTGCGGCGGGCGGAAACCGCCCGCCGGGCACCCTTCGCCCGCCGAATGGCGGAGACGACGCCTCGAATGCCGCCGGTCTCAGACCAGATGGAAGCTCGACAGATGAGACAGCAGCTCGGCCGTCGACACGTGCTGAATCGTGATGGTGTCGAGTGCCGGATCGGTGATGACGGCGTTGCCCGCGGCGTCGTCATGGATGGCGGCCTGCAGCGTGGACGGGTCCGCGAAGATGCTCTGGCTGAACACGATCTTGTCGGTGCCGACCGCAAAGTCGGCGATGTTCACCTGACCGAAATGCTCGGCGAACACGAAGGTGTCGTGTCCCTGCAGCGACACCGATGAGGATGCCGCGCCGGAGATCGAGGTCCCGGAGATCAGAGTGCCGCCCTGGCCGTCCGCTGCGAAGTGAAAGCTGTCCTGCGACAATGGGCCGACGAAGTGCAGCGACGCGCTGTTGGGCCCGTCGCTCAGCGACAGCATTCCGCTCGTCTCGTCGAAATGCGTCTGAAGCGATGTGAATGCGATGCTCTTGAGATCGATCTGAGCGGCGGTGCTACCGAATCCGATGAGATTGCCGCTGAAGGAAGGCGCGGCGAGGACCAGGTCGGTCGCACCCGACGTCGTGGCCGTCTCTGCGCTCGCCGTCACCGAGCTGACGGTCGGGATCCCGATCGTGCCGTCGCCATTCAGATCCTGATGGAAGCTGCTCTCGAGGGCTTCAAGGGACGTCGAGCTGCCGGAAACGGCGCCGATGGCATTGCCGGTGTAGTTGCCGCTGCTATCGGTGTTCCAGACCGTGTAGAGGTCGGCGCCGGCCATCTTCCAGGCGACCTGATAGCCGCCGCCCGAGACCTCCGCAGCGATCGCCGCCCAGCCGCCGAGCTGGCCGGCAACGATGACGTTGCCGCCGAACATGACCTGCGTTGCGGTGCCTCCCGACACCGGCGCCATCAGGTAGGTCGTGCCCGACAGCGACAGGCTGGTAGACCCGAGCGCTTCGATCACGCTGCCGCTCGGTGTCACGCTTGGGGCGCCGATGGTGCCGTCGCCGTTCAGATCCTGGTGGAAGCTGGGCTCCAGCGCTTCCAGGGCTGCGGAGCTTCCCGCAACCGCGCCGATGACGTTGCCGGTATAGTTGCCGCTGCTGTCGGTGTTCCAGACGGTGTAGAGATCGGCGCCCGCCATTTTCCAGGCGATCTCATAGCCGCTGCCGGACGGCTCCGCGGCGATCGGCGCCCAGCCGCCGAGCTGACCGACGGTCACGATGCTGCCGCCGAACATGATCTGCGGACCAGTGCCGCCGCCGACGGGATTGAGGAAATAGCTCGACCCGGCCAGCACCAGGCTTGTCGATCCCGCGGCCTCGATGACCGTGCTCGGAACGCCGATCGTGCCGTCGCCGTTCAGGTCCTGGTGAAAGTTCGGCTCCAGCGCCTCGAGCGCGCTGCTGGCGCCATTGACCGCGCCGATGGCGTTGCCCGTGTAGTTGCCGCTGCTGTCGACGTTCCAGACGGTGTAGAGGTCGCTGCCCGCCATCTTCCAGGCGATCTGATAGCCGCCGCCGACGGCCTCTGCAGCGATCGGAGTCCAGCCGCCCAGCTGCCCGGGGCTGACGGTGCTGCCGTTGAAGCTGATCTGCGGTCCTGTCCCGCCCGCGACCGGATTGAGGAAATAGCCGTTGCCGGACTGGACCAGGCTCGTGGCCCCCGCGGCCTCGATGACCGTGCTGACAATGCCGATCGTGCCGTCGCCGTTCAAATCCTGATGGAACGCCGTCTCGAATGTTTCGAAAGCGGACGAGCTTCCGGAGACGGCGCCGATCGCGTTGCCGATGTAGTTGCCGCTGCTGTCCACGTTCCAGACGGTGTAGAGATCCTGCCCCTGGAATGTCCAGGCGACTTCGTAGCCGCCGCTTCCATTGGCTTCGACGCCGATCGGCGTCCAGTTGCTGAGCTGGTGAACGACGACGTTGGCGCCGTTGAACCGCAGCGCCACCGATGTGCTCGCACCGATGGTGTTGAGATCGTAGATGACGCCGACCTGGGCGAGGCTGATCGATCCGAGCGCCTCGACGATGGTGTTGGCGAAATAGGGGGCCGATCCGACGGCAGGATTGATCTGGGCGAGACCCGCGCCGGCGACCGCCGGATTGGCCATCGGCACCGCCGTCTGCTGCAGGATCTCCGAGACGTTGGCGTAGCTCAGCGTCGGGTTGGCCGTCAGGATCAAGGCCGCGATCGCGGCAACGCTCGGTGCGGCTGCGGAGGTGCCGTAGAAGTCGGTCATTCCGGTGACGGTCGTCGAGATGTTGTCGATGCCGGAGACCACGACCGGGCTGAGCTGGAGCGGCGTCGTAAGGCGCGTGCCGTCGTTGGCGAACAGGATCTCGGTCCCGGCGCCGGACGATGAAAAGCTTTCCGAGACCGGTGTTGCGCCAAAGGCAGGCGTGTTGGCGGCATCGACGGCTCCGACGGTGATGACCCCCGGGGTCATCGCGTGACCGAAGACAGTTCCGATATTGGCGCCGCTGATGGAGACCGGGAGGCCGTTGCCTGCCAGGATCTCCTTGATCGTCGATGGCGTGGAGCCGGAAACGTCCGCAATGACGATCTGGTAGGTGCCGGAGACCGCGAAATGCAAGCCGATCCACGGGTTCTGATAACTGTTGGGAACGTGTCCGAGATATTGTCCATTCTGGTACACGTTGACCGAGAGATGAGACGCGGCTTGACCCCAAGCCTCGTCCCATTGCACGAGCAGGTTGGCGCCCGCGGTCACGGTGATGGTTTGCGCGATGTTGCCGCCGAAGCTCAGCGCATTGCCATCGTAGTACATTCCTCCGATGCTGCCGGAGATCGAGGTCCAGGACGTCTGATAGGCCGTGCTGCCGTTGTTGCCGGCCGACGTCACATAGGTCACGCCCATGGCCTGAACGGTCTGAATGGCCTGGGCGACAACGCCGTTCTGGAAGAACGGCTCGTCCGAATAGCTCACATCGTCGACGATGACCTTGCAGCCGGCATTGGCGAGCGCGATGATGCCGTCGGCGAAGTCCTGTTCGCTCTGGAACGCGGTATAGAAGGCGAGACTGGCGTCAGGCGCAATGTCGTGGATGACCTGCATCATCGCACGGCCTTCGTCCGTCCCGCCCGATGGCATATCCTTGAGGATCTGAATCTTGGAGGCCGAAGGCAAGGCTCCGCCGGCTTCGTCCGCAGCGGCGCCGCCGAGATTGTTGAAGCTGCTGGAGAGGACGCCGATCTTGATGCCGGCTCCCGTCACGCCCGTGGAGTTGCCGCCGAGCGCCTGAACGACCTGGGCGCTGGTCGCACCTTGTGCACTGACCGCCGAGGCGATGGCTTCCGTCACTGCGTCCTGAAGCGACGGCGCGGGCGCGCCGCTCGGCCCGGCCTGCGCTGTCGCGGGCTTTCCGAGGCTGCTGAACGACCATGTCTGCAGCGATGCGCTGGCGCTTGACCACATCTCGACGCTGATCGAGAGGACGAATCCGGTCTCGTTGGTGCTTGGCCCGGCATACGCCGGTTCGACGGAGACGTTGCCCGCAATCGCTGGGGCCGGATGGAAGGACGTCTCGGTGACTTGCCAGGTCGAGCCGGCGACCACCGTCCGAGCCGTTAGCTCGGCCGCCTCCTGGGCCGACGTCTGGGCCCGCGCGCTCACGTCGAAGAGTTGTGCGACCACCGTTGCCTCGCCGTCGCCGTGCGCGAGGAGGCCCGGCGCCTCGCTCGGAGCATCGGCGCTCGGCGCAGGAGGGGCAGGATCGATCTGCCCGGCCGGGCCAAGCAGCGTCTGCGCGATGGCGGAGGCCGGCTTGAATTCGTACTCGGCGGGCGCGGCAGGCTGCTGCACATGCGACTCGTGACGGCCGCCAGCAACAGGATCGAAAATGAGGGACTCGGCAGCTTCCCGCCAACGGTCAGGAATGTCTTCGGTACGGCCAGATTGGTAAAGCATGCATGCAGCGATGGTGATCCTGTCCTCGAGGCCGACAGGCGAAATGGGATTGAAGCATCGCGCAGTGATGCCCCTCGATCTTGTATAAAATGGTACCGAAGAATGGCGGCTCCGGCCATACGTCATTGTTCGATCTGTTTGATCGATTTCAACCATTGATTGTGTTCGGGGGTGGCAGCTCCGGACGGTCGCGGAGATCGGAGCGTGCGCTGCAGCGGATCGCTCCCGCCAGCCTGCCCCGAAGACCGCTGGCGCGCCGATCAGACCAGGTGGAAGCTGGACAAATGGGTCAGCAGGTCTGCCGTCGTGACGTGCTGGACGGTGATCGTGTCCTGCGCGGCATCGGTGATCACGGCGTTGCCGGCCGCATCGTCGTGAATCGACGCCAGCAGAGCCGCCTGACTTGCGAAAAGGTCGTGGCTGATGACGATCGCGTCGCTGCCCAGATGGAAGTCGGCGACGCTGACCTGGCCGAAATGCTCGGCGAAGACGAAGGTGTCGTGTCCTGCCAGGGAGACGGCCTGCGGAGCAGGGCCGCTCGCCGGACCCGCGGCCGCCGAGATCATCGTGCCGCCCTGGCCGTCATTGGCGAAGCGGAAACTGTCCTGCGACAGCGGTCCGAGGAAATGCAACGAGGTGCTGCTCGCGCCGTCGCTGAGCGACAGCAGCCCGCTGCTGTCGTCGAAATGCGCCTGCAGCGAATGAAAGGCGATGCCGTTGAGGTCGATCTGATCGCCGCTGCTGCCGAACCCGATCAGAGAGCCGCCGAAGCTGCCGGGCACCGTCAGGACCACGTCCGGGCCACCGGCCAGCGTCACGGCTTGCGTGCTCGCCGCGACGTGCGCGGGCACACCGATGGTGCCGTCGCCGTTCAGATCCTGATGAAAGCTGGTCTCCAGCGTCTCCAGCGCCGCCGAGCCGCCCGGAACGGCGCCGATTGCATTGCTGACGTAAGCGCCGCCGCTGTCGGTATTCCAGACCGTGTAGAGGTCGACTCCCGCCATCTTCCAGGCGACCAGGTAGCCGCCGCCGGAGCTCTCTGCGCCGATCGGGTTCCAGCCGCCGAGCTGACCAACGGTGACGACGCTGCCGCCGAACACGATCTGTGGCCCGGTGCCGCCGCCGACCGGATTGAGGAAGTAGGTCGAACCGGATTGCACCAAGCTCGTCGATCCCAGCGCTTCGATCACGGCCGAGGGGATGCCGATCGTGCCATCCCCGTTCAGATCCTGATGGAGGTTCGTCTCCAGTGCTTCCAGCGCGCTGTTGGTGCCGTTGACGGCGCCGATCGCGTTGCTCGTATAGGCGCCGCTGCTATCGGTATTCCAGACCGTATACAGGTCCGCGCCCGTCATCTTCCAGGCGATCTGATAGCCGCCACCGACGGTGTCCGCCGCGATCGGCATCCAGCCGCCGAGCTGACCGACGACGAGAACGGAGCCGCCGAACGTGACCTGCGGACCGGTGCCGCCGCCGACCGGGTTCAGATAGTAGCTGGATCCGGATTGGACGAGGCTGGTCGATCCCAGGGCTTCGATGACGGTGGTCGGAATGCCGATCGTGCCGTCGCCGTTCAGGTCCTGGTGGAGGTTGGTTTCCAGCGCTTCCAGCGCACTGTTGGTCCCGCTGACCGCGCCGATCGCATTCGTCGTATAGGCACCGCTGCTGTCGGTATTCCAGACCGTGTAGAGGTCGGCGCCGGCCATCTTCCAGGCGATCTGATAGCCGCTGCCCACGACGTCGGCTGCGATCGGCGTCCAGCCTCCGAGCTGACCGACCACCAGGTTGGCGCCGCCGAACTTGACCTGCGGGCCGGTGCCGCCGCCGACGGGATTGAGGAAATAGCCGTTGCCGGCCTGGACGAGACTCGTCGATCCCACGGCCTCGATGACCGTCGTGGGAATGCCGATCATGCCGTCGCCGTTCAAATCCTCATGGAATGACGTCTCGAACGCCTCGAATGCAGCCGTGCCTCCCGAGACGGCGCCGATGGCATTGCCGGTGTAGTTGCCGCTGCTGTCGACATTCCACACCGTGTAGAGATCCGCCCCCGACATCTTCCAGGCGACCTGATAGCCGCTGCCGCTGGTCTCGCCCGCGATCGGGGTCCAGCCGCCCATTTGTCCGGGCTGGACGATGCTGCCGCCGAACTTGATCTGCGGTCCGGTACCGCCGCCGACCGGATTGAGGAAGTAGCTCAGTCCGAGCTGCACCAGGCTGGTCGATCCCAGCGCCTCGATCGTCACCGGCGTTGCGGAAACGAGATGGAAGCCGAGCGCGTCCATCTGCTTGAGATCCACGGCCGTCAGCGTCTGCAGCGTGCTGTAGGTGTAGAATTCGTTGAACGGATCGTTGCCGCCCTGCACGCCGCTGTTCAGGAAGTCGCTGGGGTCCGAGGACTGGCCGTAATCCGCGAGCTTCGTATAGCCGCCGTCGACCGAGAAATACGCGGTCCCCGCCGTCGCGCCGCCGGTCATCAGCCGGACGCCCGGGCTGGAGAAGCGGAACAGATCGAACACGTCCGGCTGCGGCCCGTAGGGCACGCGGCCGAACGCGTGCGTCAATTCGTGCAGCGCCACGCCGACCAGCAGGTTTGAATTGATGTCAGTCGCGAAGGTCGCGCTGCCGTCGTCGGTGGTTGCATCGTTGGCGCCGAGGCCGCCCCACAGCTTCAGCTGCGAATTCCACACCGCGACGTAGGACTGTCCCTGGATGCTGGATCCCGCCGGCAGGGCATTGAAGGTGGTATCGCCTGGGCTGGCATAGTTGATCAGGTTGGACCTGACGCTCGAATAGCTCATCCACTGGCCGCCGTCAGGACCGGCCGCCGCGCCGCCGCCGACGCCGCTATAGTCGATCTTGATGTTGACGGTGATATGATCCGAGATCATCGAGGTGAGGATCGCGGCGGCCTGCTGAATGCCGGCGCGAAAGCTCGCCGGTGCATTCATCGCCGCCGTGTCGAACAGCAGATTGATTGTCAGTCCGCCGGCGCTCACCGCGGTGACCGCGCCGATCCCGCCGAAGTCACCCTGCGCGAGCTGGGCCTGGACCGCCTCGTCGGGCAGCTCCACGGGATTCGACGGCGGAGGGACCCCCGCGTCGTACGGAGGTGAGGTCGTGACCGACTGTAAGGTGGACACTCCGGGCATTGCCTCAGTTCCGGCTAATCGCATGAGCGGCGCATGGCTCGACCGTATCGACGCGCTGCCGAGCCGAATCGCGACCATCCCAAGTTACAGGGCATCGATCTTGCTCGGAGGTTAACGGGAGCCCCGAAGCACTGGAAAACGACCCGCGATGGCCGTCGCGGGCGTTGATCGAACCGAGGCCGGGTTACGCGTTCAGTGCAGCAGCTCGGGCAGGCGGTCCAGGAACGCGGGGACCGGTAGCGCAGCACCAAAATTGTAGGGGTTGCTGCTGAGCGCTGCGCGATAGCGATCGAGCTGCGGGCCGCCCTCACGCAGGGATCTGCCGGTTCCGTCCAGGCAATCGAGCTTGTAGCGGACGGCTGCCGTGATGTCCTGTGCGGTATTGGGGTGGATTTCGAGCCCGTGACGGGCCAGCACGGCGGTGTCGATCAGCAGCGCCTGCAGCGGCTGGCGGTAGGTCTCGCGCAGCGAGAGGTAGCGCCGTCCACGCCGGTCATAGACCGGCCGCACGGTGAAGTCGGTGCGGTCATGCCAGAACTGGCAGTCGTTGGAGATGCAGTTGACCAGCAGCATCGGCGTTCCCAGCGCCTGCACGGCCGTGGTCAGGCCCGATGTCGTGCCGACGAACAGACGAGCTGCGGCGCAGAGATAGAGGTCCATCTCCGCCGATTTGATGTCGCTGTGCGCGTAGTCGAACACGCCGGCCATGCCGCGCAGCGGCGTCATGCTGCGATCGCCGAGCCTGACCACGGCGCCGCCGCGTGAGGTGATTGCGGCGATGGCGTCCAGGTAGTCGCCGACATTGGCGGAGCGATGCTGGCGCGTGGTGCCTGGTCCGTCGCCATGATAGCCGCCCTCGCGGATGTGCATCGCGACGAACCAGTCCGCGGTGACACCTGCGGCGCGCAGCCTGGCAGCCCCGGTGTCCATCAGCTCCGATGGGACCTTCACGATCGGCAGCCGCCGCTGTTCGGCCCAGGCGACCTGCGCGCGCGACGCCGCGTGGGCCCATGGCTCAGCCAGGCCGTCCTGGCCGCGGACGGCGATGAACTGGTCGCCGACCAGCCGCTGATAGGGCAGCAGGTCGTCGACGAGAGCGGGGTCCTCGACGATCGTGACATGCGGCGCGAACAGCCTGAGGAACGGTTGGTTGACCACCTTGCTCGCCGGAGCAAGCAGGACGTAGTTGGCGCGCGGCAGCATGCCGAGCGCGGCCATGCGCAAATGGCAGTCGATGAAGCCGATGTGGCCGATCAGCGTCACCCATTCGTAGCCGAGCAGCCGGACCGGGAGCGCGGGATCGAAGATGCTGCTGGCGCCGGCAATCCGATCGATCAGCGCGCCGGGAATCGACCATTTGGCCGCCAAGGCGTCCTGATGGTCGAGCGCGGCCTGATAGCAGCGGAACGTGTCCTCGTAACGGCCCTGGTGATAGAAGTTCTCGCCGAGCTGGATCAGATTGTCGTAGATCAGGAGCTCGCCGGCATGCTCCAGCTCCCAGGCGCTCGGCGTGTAGGTCGACGGATCATAGCCGCCGGCATAGTTCTGGTGCGCCATCACCGAGCGGGGATCGCGCGCGACCGACGCCCTGAAGCAGGCGGCGGCCCGGACGTGGTCGCCGGCCAAGGCGTGGACGGCGCCGAGCTTGCGCAGCGCGTTGCCGTCGCCGGAGGCCGCAGCCGCTGTCAGGAAATGGGCCGCGACCGGCAGATTGTCGCGATACATGTGGGCGACGCCGACCGCGAAATTGATCGCGAAGCTGTCGATCGTCTCGGGCCGTGGCACGTCGCGCACGATCCGGTCATAGGCGCTGCACAGCGCCAGCGTGGTGAAATAGGCCTGCGCGCCCACACCGGCTCGCGCACGCACGTTGCTGCGGAAGATCAGGTTCAAGATCCGCACCGCACGCAGCGCGCTCGGCTTGCGGCTTGCGGCCAGATGAACCTGCGCGGCGGCGGCCAACGTGGTCGAGGTCGTCAGCGCCAGCAAACGGCCAAGGCGCGATCCCCTTGCCAGTTGCCGGTCCATCAGCCGGAGCAGCGTCGCCCCGGCCGGCGCAACGATGAGCCTGCTGTCGACGATGTTCGCGGCACGAGTGGT
This sequence comes from Bradyrhizobium sp. HKCCYLRH3097, assembly GCF_051167875.1. Classification (NCBI taxonomy): domain Bacteria; kingdom Pseudomonadati; phylum Pseudomonadota; class Alphaproteobacteria; order Hyphomicrobiales; family Nitrobacteraceae; genus Bradyrhizobium; species Bradyrhizobium sp. HKCCYLRH3097. Next base: position 25,289 of record NZ_JBNPTX010000010.1, on the reverse strand, counting down.
CAGCGGCAGCAATTGCCGGCGCCGCGCGCTCAGGAACGCGTAGAGACGAAATGCGGATGTCGTCAGCCACGTCCGCGGCGACCAGCGGCTGCGCGGCGCCTGCGGCGATGGTTGCGCCGTCGGCATCGCGCGGATCGGCGCAGGCGCCGCCTTCGCGCCGAGGCGGCGCCGGAGAGAGCCGAAGGGGGCGCGGACCGTCATGGCGCGCGATAGCCGGGCGTGGTGGACAAGATCGCCCGTCGCGTGGCGGCCTGGGCGAGCAGGCGAGACAGCGACATCGGCCGCGTCCGCAAGGTGATCCAAGCCAGCGCAGCAAGGCGGCCGCTTGCGCCGAGGCTCAACATCAGCCCAAGCAGGTGCGTATCGAGCGCATTGCCGTCGAGCAAGGCGGATACGCGCGCTGCCTTGGCCGACGCTGCCGTATCGCCGCCCAGTACCATCCGCGCGGCGCCGAAGCGATTGCGCCGGGCGAACACATCCTCATACCCCTTTGGGAACAGCCTGCTCTGCGCAATCAGCGCGCCGATCTCCGCGAGCTTGGCGTTGAGCGAAGCCGGATCGGTTGCGGTCGCCGTCGAATAGTTCTGGCCGTGGATGCGCCAGTAGCCGAGCGCCTCGGCGATGAAGCAGCAGCCATAGGTCAATGCCAGCCGCCGGGCGAGAAACGCGTCCGAGAACGAGCCGAGCTTGACGTCGAATCCGCCGAGCGCCTGCAAGGCCGTGCGGCGGTAGAGCGAGGTGGTGCCCGAAAAGTAGTTGTCGCCAAAACGCAGCGCGTGGCGAACGTCGGCCGGCGTCAGCATCGCCGATGCGGAAGCCGGCAGCATCACCGGCCGCAGCATCCGTTTTGCGGACGGTCCCTGAGGGCCGATGATCTCGCAGCAGGCGAAGACCAGACCGGCTTCGGGATGGGTGGTCGCCTGCGCCATCGCCTTTTCGAGATAAGCCGGATGCAGCGCATCGTCGGCCCCGAGAAAACCGATCCATTCGGTGTCCGCGATCGCCAGGGCCTCGTTCTGACCGCGCACGACACCCTGGTTGGTCTCGTGGCGGATCAGTCGCCAGCTCGGCCGTTCCGCCACGAAGCGTGAAATGACCGCGATGCTGTCATCCGTCGAGCAGTCGTCGATGATGATGACGCGGTCGGGGGCGCGGGTTTGGTTCGCGATGCTGCCGAGCGACTCGGGCAGGTAGTGGGCGTGGTTGAAGTTCGGGACGACCAGCGTAACGGTCGGGGAGGCAGCGCGGGCGGGCGTCGTGGTCATGGTTCAGCGAGCTTCCTGCCGCATGCTGTCGAGCCCGGCCGCTCAAACCTTGGGCAGCTCTTTCAGAACGTCGTCCAGGGCGCCGAAGGCCCGCACGCGGCCGCCATCGAGATAGAGCCCGAGATTGCAGGTGTCGCGCAGCAGGCCATGATCATGGGTGGCGAGCACGACGATTCCCGAGCGCATCGTGATGTCCTGCAGCCGGCCGTGAGTCTTCTTGCGGAACTGCGCGTCGCCGACCGCGATCCACTCGTCCATCAGGATGATGTCGCCGTGAATCGAGGCTGCGATCGAGAACACGAGACGCAGCAGCATGCCCGAGGAATAGGTCCGGATCGGCAGCTCCAGATAGTCGCCGAGCTCGGCAAATTCGGCGATCTCGGGCACGCGCTGCTCGATCTCCTCGGGCGAGAGCCCGAGGATGAGGCCGCGGGTGCGAATGTTCTCGTAGCCCGAGGCCTCTTCGTCCATGCCGAGACCGATGTCGAACATCGGAACGTTACGCCCTACGGTCCGCAGCGAGCCGCGCGTCGGCTCGTAGATGCCGGCGAGCACGCGGATCAGCGTGGTCTTGCCGGCGCCGTTGTGGCCGATCAGGCCGAGCCGGTCGCCCTGCTTCAGGGTGAAGCTGATGTCATCGAGCGCCTGGACGAACTGGAACGAGCCGTCGCTCTTCGAGACCCGGCCGCCGACGCGCGAGGCCGCCTTGATGGCCAGATGCCGGAATGATCGTGCGTTCGGCGGCGCGACCGGAAATTCGATGCCGATTTGCTTGGCTTCAATGAGAGTCATTCGAGGCGGATCCAGAGCTCCCGGCCATGATGTCAGGCCCAATACACGACGCGCGACCGATAGCGCGTGTAGATATAGATCATGGCGGCGGTCAGGACCGCGACCGATCCAATGGCACCGGCCCAGGTCGCAAGGCCGGGAACGTCGCCCATCAGCGGACCGCGCGTGACCGACAAGAGATAGGCGATCGGATTGAGCGTGACGATGAGCTCGCCGCCGCGGATACTCGACGGTTCCCAGATGATCGGAGAGATGAAGAACAGGAGCTGCAGCACCGCCGCCATGACGGGCGGCACGTCGCGATAGCGCACGCAGATCATCGAGACGATCACCGAGGCGCTGACGACGAAGACGTAGACGATCATCAGGCCGAGGATGGCGAGGACCATTCCGAACCCGACCGACCATGGATAGACGAGCCAGATGAACGGGATCACCGCGATGTTGTGCAGGAAGATGATCAGGTTGCGCTGAACCATGCGCATGACATGGATCAGGATCGGCATGTCGACGGCTTTGATCATGCCGCCTGCATTGATCATCGTATAGCAGGCCTCGCTGAGCGAGGACGAGATGAAGCTCCAGATGGTCATGCTGACCATGAAGTGGGGCAGGTAGGTCTTCATGTCGGCGCCGAGGAAGCGGCCGGCCACCGTGCCCATGATCAGGGCGGTGATCGCGTTGGTGGCCGTGATCCACCACGGGCCCAGCATGGTGCGGCGGTATTTCGATCGGATGTCACCGGCAGCGAGCGCGCGCCAGGTGACGTGACGGGTGATGAAAGGCGCGATGTCCTCGCGGCAGCGCGCCCAGGAGATGCGACGCCGATCCGCAACCACGAACCGCTCGACCTGTCCATCGGTCAGGGTGGTCATCCTTGTACCTCGCGAGAGCCGTAAGTGTTTGTCTTACCAGCTGAATGCGGTTGGACCCCCGCCACGCCGGCGGCCCATCGCCGGGGCTTGCTGGACCATGTTACGAGGGCACTGTCAACCGGTCAGCTCAGGCCGCCGCCGCGGCTCAGATCGCGACCGAGCCCGAGGCGTCGACGATCCGCGGCTCCGGCAGCGGCACCAGGAATCGACCGCCTGCGTCCAGGTAGGCCTGGTTGCGCTTCAGGATCGGGTCCGCATAGATCCAGGCGAGGACGACGACGATGTCGGGCTTTCGCGTCGCGAGCTCGCTGGAGGGCAGCACGGGGATGTGGGCGCCCGGGCTGAAGCGGCCGTGCTTGAGCTGGTTGTCGTCGACGATGAACTTGATCCGGTTCTCCAGCTCGAAATGGTAGAGCAGGGTGGTGGTGGTGGTCGAGGCGCCGTAGGCCGCGACCAGCTTGCCCGCGGCGATGGCCTCGTCGAGAGTAGCGAGCACCCGGCGCTTGCAGTTCTCGATGGCGACGAACCAGTCACGGTAGATCTGCGGCTTGGTGACGCCGCGCCGTTCCTCCTCGGCGATCAGCGTCGACAGCTCCGCCGAGCGCGGGCGCTTGCCGGTCGATTTCGGCTGCGCAAAGGCGCGGATCGAGCCGCCCTTGGTGCCGGTGCGTTCGACGTGGAACAGCGTCATGTCGTGCCGGTTCAGGAAGGTCTCGAGCGGGATCAGCGCGTGATGCGAGACGTGCTCGTGGTAGATCGTGTCGAACACCATGTTGTCGATCATGTCGACGATGTAGGAGACCTCGAACACGAAGGCGCCGTCGTCGGCGAGCAGGAGGCGGATGCCCTTCACGACGTCGGACATGTTGTCGATATGCGCAAACACGTTGTTGGCGCAGAACAGCTTGGCTTCGCCCTGCTCCGACTTGATGCGGGCCGCCAGCGCGCTGGTGAAGAAATCCGGGATCGTCGGCACGCCTTCCTTGGTGGCGGTCGCCGCGATGTCGCGGGCGGGGTCGATGCCCTGCACGCGCATGCCCTCGTTCTTGAACGCCTTGAGCAGCGAGCCGTCATTGCTGCCCATCTCGGCGACCAGGCTGCCCTTGGGGATGGCGAGCGAGGACACCACCGATTGCGCATAGCGCTTGAAATGCTCGACGAGGCCGAGCGAGACCGAGGTGCGGTAGGTGTAGTCGCGGAACAGGATGTCGGGATCGACGACGTCGAGATTCTGCAGATGGCCGCAGTCGAGGCAAAGATAGCAGTCGAGCGGGTAGAGGTCCTGCTTCTCGCCCAGCCGGTCCGCCGTCACGAACGCGTCGCCGATCGCCGAAGGCCTGATCGGCAGCACGTGATCGAGCGAGGTCGAGCCGCAAAGGCGGCAATCGGTCTTGTGCTTGACGTGCTGCATGAGGTGTCGATCCTGGGTTGGCGATCCCGCAGGCGGGACGGTCGGCCGAAGAGGAATTTGCGGCGGGTTTTACAGGCCGGCGAAGCTCTTGGCGACCTCTTCTTGCCAGACTGTGGACACTCCGCCATCCAGAAACAGGCTCTGCCCGTTGATGAACGAAGCGCGCGGGCTGCAGAGGAAGTCGAGGGCGTCGGCGCATTCCTCGGCCGTCCCGAGCCGGCCCAGCGGGACCAGCTTGCGGTAGGTCTCCATCAGCTTCTCGTTCTGCTCATAGAAGATGCGCGATTCGCGCTTCAGATAGGTCAGCGGCATGATCGCGTTGACGCGGATGCCGCGCCGGCCGAGCGTCGCGGCGTAATGCCGGACCATGGCGTTGAGGCCGCCCTTGACGACATGGTAGCCGACCGGCTGCGAACTGCCGACGAATTCGGCATAGACCGAGCTGACCACGCCGATGGCGCGGTCGCCATCGTCAGCGAAATGGCCGGAAAAGCCCTCGATCAGGTCGCGCGAGGCGGTCAGGCCGACCTGGATTTCCCCGGCCCAGGGATCGCCCTGGCCGCGAAAGCGCTGGCTCAGGACGAGGTAGCGGACCGGGCCGTTGGCCTCGGCGATCTCACCCCAGAGCCCGGCAAAGCTCTCGCTGCGCTCGAGATCGGCGGAAAAATGCTTCAAGCCGGGCTGATCGGGAAAATCGGCCGGGCGCTGCCGCGACACGACGCTGACGGCGCAGCCGCGCGCCAGGAAGCGTTCGACGACCACGCGGCCGAGGCCGCGGGTGCCGCCGACCACGACGGCATGGCTGGTCATGCGGCAACGCCCTGCCGTGCGGCGACACGCCGGACGAGATCGGCCTGATAGGCCTCGGCCCCGGCGGCGTCGCTGTCCTCGGGCGCGAAGTTGGCGAACACGCTGGCGCCGGGGCGGAACGGGCCGTTGGTGATCTCGTGCACGATCAGCAGGTCGCTGCGGATGATCAGGGTGTGAAAGAATGCATTCGACATGCGATAGTAGAAGGGGCGCGCACCGCCCGGCGGCCCCAATTCGACGACACGCTCGATCTGGCCGTCATCGTCGAACACCACGATATCGACCTCGCCCTCGATGATGTGGAACGCCTCGCTCTTGCCGGGGTGCTTGTGCGGACGGATGTAGGAGCTGGAATCGATCGCGATGATCATTTCATGCAGGCTGTCATCGCCGTCCGGATGGGCGTTGATGCGGGCCCGCCGCTTCGGGCTGGCCTTCACCGCGGCCTTCAGGGTGTTGATCTCGGCCGCGCCCACCGATGAAATGGGGCCCTCGGCCAGGAATACCTCGGGGGATTTCTGGACGAGCGTCATGCGTGATCCCTCATGATCGAATTGTCGAGCGCCGCGTAGATCGAGCGGAATTCCACGCCCCTGGCAGCGAGCGGCGCGAGCTTTTCACGCACCTTGCCCTCGATGTGCGGCGCGATCGCAAACAGGCAGAGCCTGATCCGCTCGTCATCCAGCAGCCGCTGGGAGCCTACCACAGGTGTACGGAAGCCGGGGGGGAAAAAGCCTGTCTTGTCCGCATCATCGTCGACGGCCACCGCGATCAGGTCGGCCAGGCCGAAGGCGTTGACGAACATGATGGCGTGATGGCCGATGCCGAACAGCGCGATCCGGTCGCGGTCGGGACCGGCCAGGTCCGTCAGCTTGCTGCGCAGTCGCGCGCGGGCGGGGGCGAAATTGTCACGATAGACCTGGAACAGGCTGGAAGGTCCGCGGGGCTTCACCGGAGTGGCGGGAATATCGGCCGGGGTGAGGACGGCGACCAGGGCATCTTCCAGGGCGCCCGGATAGCGAAGCAGGGCCAGAACGCGATAGCCGCTCACCTCAGCCAGGCGCCGCAGCGTGTCCTCGACGAAGTAGCAGCTATGCTCCTCCCACAGGAAGCAGTAGTCGCGCGCCGCGAGGAACTTGCTGCTGTCGGGGACTTCGATCAGCAGCAGGCCATCGGGATTTAGAAGAACCCTGAGCGCTTGCAGCGCCTGCACCGGCTCCGGCGTGTGCTCGAGGATGTAGCGGCACGATACGATGTCGAAAGTGCCAAGCTGCGTCGCTTCTGCAGCCAGCCGGTCGGCACGGAGGGTGGCCTGCCAGGTTTCCAGATAGGGATAGCGCCCCGGAGCGCCGGCGGCGCCGAGCGCAAGGGCGCTCGCGGTGAGCCCGCGGGCCTGCAACCTGCCCAGCAGGGGCCCCTCGAACGGACCGGTCCCGAGGGCGGTGCAGGCCCGCGGCTTCAACGACAGCAGTTCTCCGACCAGGGCGTCGAGATGGCCTTCCGGCTCCCGGTAGCGGATCCATGGCACCTCGGGAACAAGCACGTCTGGCGGTGGAGGCTCGCGGAGCTGGACGAGCTGACACGTGTCGCACGCGACGATGTCGAGGGTTATCCGAAGCTGGACATGGTTCTCACGCGCGAACCGGTTGCAGACCGGGAGCTCACCAAGCGGGAGCGCCTGCGGGGAGATCGGCTGACCGCACAATCGGCAGCCGGATCGTGGTCCGGTGGACATGGCTCGGCTGGATCGCTCGATCAATGGACACGCTCAGGCTCGCCGCTGCGTCCAGCGCGCCGGCTGCTATGGATGTTGCCATCTGGAGGCAACCTCCATAGCAGTGTAATCGGGAACATGACAACGTAAAATGTTCGGCTTGGCACAGACCCTGGAACTCGCGTCATTTGTGATGTTTCGCGTTACTATTGCTCTTTGAGCGCTCGCATCACTCCTTCTCGGTTCAACCGACGAATCAGTGTCAAGAACGCCAGTAGATATTTGTTCTACAGTAGCGGGGATTGTGCGACTGGGCAGTCTTCCAGCGAAGATGCTACACATGATGACCAGGGGCTTTGGCGGCTATTGTTCCGCCGCATGAGATCTAACGTTGGTAAGAGGGGGCGCCGGCGTGAAGGATATGGTTTTCGTTTTAAGATCGATCTTGCGCACCGTCTGCGTGAGCACGGTCCTCTTCTGTGTTCTTCTTGCAGTCGGCGCAGGGTTCCTCAACGCCTTGCTTGCGGGATTTGTGGCTTTCGTCTTCATCTTGCTGGGGATCGGCCGGCTCGTGCTCGAGCGGCTGGCTCTGTGGTCGACAATTCTGCTGATTGTCGACAGGGCAGGGCTGTTGCCGATCACCGAGTGGGTTCACGGGATCATCACGCTCATTGGTCGCGGGTTGGCTTGACAGCCCGACAGGCATGCGGCGTGTATTGCCGACAGCCAATTCGAGACAGGCGACAAACGGCATAGCCTTCTCCTGGTCTGCCGCAGGGCGGTCTGGATGTTCGAGAACGGGGGCCTGGCCGTGAGCCGAAGACGGATTTGGGGTAGCCGATGCAGCGCTTCAAGGAGCCGCTAGTTCTGCAGAGCCCAGTGCGCAGACGCGGATTCCTTGAGCTGTTCAACGCACTGGAGACTCTGCCAGCCGAATCGGCCCGTTGGGGAGAGCGGTCTCTGCTGGGGCCGCAGCGATGGGCGCGCATCCTGATCGTCGGGACTGCCAAGCTGCTGCGCCTGCTGCCGCCGCGGCTGGCCTTCCTGATCCTCGCCTTGTTCGAGATCGGAGACCTTCGCGATCGCCGCCTGCTGCAAAGAGCCTATCAGGTCTACTGCGCGTCTCTGCTGGCGAAGGATCCGGACCTGCGGTTTTCGGGATTGCTCGGACGGTGCTTTCCAATGCTGTCAGCGGAACTGCTGCTTCGGATCGGGGCCGATTGGGAAGCCTATGATCTGGTCCTCCAGGATCAACTCGCAGCCCGCTCGCCGGAACTGGCGAACATGATGATTCGCGCGCTCTTCGAGCTCGGGGAGTTCGACAAGGCCTATCGGCTGGCCTCCCAGCTGGATCTGAGGGCAAGGTCGGAATCGGAGATACATCTCACCTTTCTCAAGGGCATGCTCGAGATCATGGTCGGCAACGAGGCCCGCGCGGTCGAATGCATGTCGGACGCATGCCGTGGTATTCCCGACTACATGCGTCCTCATCAGAACATGGCGTCGCGGCCGGCGCGAAACTATCATCCCAACCCTCTTGATTTCGCCTGCGGCGCCGCGGGCAGGCTGTTCGATCTCTGCAACTTCAGCGGCCAGCGCGTGACTCATGTCGGCTCTGGCGACATCGGCATCGGTCTGTTCACGAGAGCGCTTGCGGCGCAGTCGGAGCTCGGCGAGGCGGCGCCAGCCGTATCAGCGGAGGCCAGCCACCTGTTGCGCAGGTTGGGAATTCCATTGGAGCAATTGCGGGTCCTTCCCGAGGAATGGACGACCCAGATCGGTCACCTCGGCATGCTGGACATCCTGTTCCGAATGCGCGACCTGGGGTGGTGGTCGGGAAGACCGCTGATCGTCGTCCGTCCGAACTGCGTGGCCAACAGGGCCTTTCTTCGGCTGTTCGAAAGGTTCGCCGATGTCGTCGTGATCGGGGAAACCGTCTCTCACGCGCTCGGCGAAGAGCTGCTGTCGCTGCAGCGTTGGTACGGCATGAACTTCAATGTGTTTCGACTGCCGAACGGCGACGTGGTGCCGTGGCAGGAAGCCGGGGCGCTTGCCATCCTGCAGTGGGAGCGGGATGGCCGCGGGCATCCCTTGCGCGACGAGTACGACCGCATCTACGAGGCGGCGCCGAAATTGCAGGACGACTATCGGCGGATGCGCGAATCCTGGGGCATGAAGCCGGACGACTGGTACGTGTGCCTGCACACCCGCGACGGTTCCCATTATTCCGAGGTCGACGGCACCGGCCAGACCCATCGCAATGCGCCGATCGAGACCTACCTCGATGCGATCCACGCGGTCACCCGCAGGGGCGGCTGGGTGATCAAGCTCGGTGGTCCAAATTCACCCGGACTTCCGCCGCTCGACCGTGCAATCGATTATGCTCAGAGCAAGTTCAGATCCGAACTGATGGACATCTGCCTCATCCGGAATGCCAAAGCCTTCATTGGCACGACTTCAGGGTTGACGAATGTCGCGATCAGCTTCGGCATTCCAAGTGCCCTCGTGAATTGCATCACCACGGATCCGCAATTGTGGAACAGCGCTGTTCGGTTTGCGCTGAAGCCGGTGCGTCTCGCCGACGGAAAGATGCTGACCCAGACGCAGCTCACCTCGCCGCCTTGGCGCTGGCGCCTGTTCGACGCCTGCGTTCTCAGCCGCAACGGAGCGCAGCCGTTGAACAACACGTCAGACGAAATCCTCGCGGTCGTCGAAGAGGTCGTCGATCTCGCTTGCGGACATGCGGCCGACACAGCCTCGCAGCAACTCTTGTCGCTCTGGAGGGAGCAGCTTGTGCCGCCTCACTATTACGGCGGCGGCACGATCAGTGCCCACTATCTCGCGAAGTACGAAAGCGCATTCTTGGTGCCTGGAGCGGCCCCGCAGAGGAGCCTTCCCGAGGTCGCCAGGGCGCGACAACGTTAGTCCGACAGCACGGCCCTACTGTTCGCGGCCGACGTCCTCAGGTGCGCGCCAGGTCCGGGCGGCATCGCTTGATGCATCGCGCTGTCCTCACGGTTCTCTCAGCAGGTCCTGAGCGTATTTCTCGAGGAAATACCTGCTCGGCCGTGAACTGCCGAAGAAGCCCGGCACCTGGACGTGACGCTCCCATTTGCCGTCCACGCCGGGGGCGGGTCCTTTCCGCCGGGGATCGGAGATTTCGAGCACCTCGCGCACGGCTTCCAGGATTTCGTCCGAGCTGCTCTCGCTCACGACGAGTTTGGCACGCGCCATGGATTCATGGGTAGGGTAAGCCCAGCGATACTCTTCCGAGGTCCATTCGCGCAGCGAAAGCATCTGGCCATCCGCCCTGTGCACGGGCTTGAGCGCGAAGCGGGTGTCCGTCGACCACAGCAGGCCGATCGAGCTCAATGCATTGACCATCGCAGTCGGGATGCCGAAGCTGCTTGCCACATAGGCGAAGCCGGAGGTCGTGCCGATGAACATGCGGGCACGGCGCATCAAGTGAATGTCCATCTCCGGAAACGCGTCGTCGCTGCGGGCGTAGTCCACCACGCGTTCCATTTGCGGGAACGGCGGCACCTTGCGACCGCCCATCCGGACAACCCATCCGCCGCATTCGGTGATGTGGCGGACGGCATCGAGATAGCTCGCGAGCGACGCGTTGCGGATGGATTCGCCGACGCCTTCGGTATCATTCCGGGTCTGGGCATCCCGCACGTGCAGGCAGACGAACCAGTCGCCGTCCGCCATGCCCCACTTGCGCCGGTAGTCCTGGTACGTCTGCTCGACGCGGTTGTCGGAAAGCAGGCGGCGGTCGTAGATGTCGCGCAGCGGAAAGCTTCGCTGCCGGCTCTCCCATTGCTTGAGCGCGAGTGAGCCCGCATCGTTCCAGTACACCGCGCGTCCGTCCTCGAAGCGGAATGCCTGGTGGGAGTCGCCGATGAACGGGGTGAGGCTGGCGAGTTCGTGCCAGACTCCGGCCGTGACGTTCTCCCCCAGGGTGAGCGTCGGACAGATCTCCGAGAACAGCGACAGGAACGGCTTGTTGGCGATCCGGTCCTTGTAGGCCAGGAGCAGCGGCTGGCCCTGCCACCACCCCATCTCGCGCATCATCAGATGAACGTTGAGATGGCCGTTATGGCCGATCAACGCGCTCCAGTCCGGCGAGAGCAGCCTGACGTCCGACAGATCGGTGTCGAGCTTCTTGAGAAGGGCCTTGAGCTCGGGGCTGGGCGCGGGAAGATGACGGCGCAACCGCTTCTGTGTCTCCGTCAGCTTGGTGTAGACCTGCGGGACATGGAAGCCCTCGCCGCTGTGATATGTCGTCAGCAGCAGGTGGCGATAGGCGTAGAACAGGTTGATCTCCGACAACACCTTGCGCTGCGGATGATCGGCGGGAAAGCGCTCCCAGTATTGGCCGCGGTCCTCGCGTGCGGCGAGGATATCGTCGTGCCGGGGGAGACCGAGCTGAGTGACGAGGGTCTCGATCAGCTCCTTGTCGCAGAAGAAGTCGGGAACATAGCGGTCGAGCGGGGCTTCGAACGGCTCGGGGTCGCCGTCTCGGCGCGCATCGTATTGCCGTCCTTCGAAGGACGTCTGCTCGAAACGAAAATTCCGGTGCTCCAGCATGATCTTGATCAGCTCGGCAAACCGGCGCAGGTCCTGCGGACGAAGCGCGGTCCAATTGATGGTGTGGGCCTGCGCCAGCAGCTCCATGAAGTAGCCGGATGTCAGCTTTTTCGTCAGCTTGCCGATCGCCTCCATGAACTCGTCATCGACCCGGTCCCAGTCGATTCTGGGAAACAGCTCCAGAACGCGCTTCTCCTTCTCGCACATGAGAAGGAAGAGGATCAGCTCGTTGCAGTACTGACCCGAGTGGCCGCGGGTGAGCACCCATTGCATCTCTTTTTCGATGTCGGGACCGCAGAAATAGCGGAATTGCCGGTCAAACTCGTTCCGGTGTGCATAGCGGTGGAAGACGAGCGCCACCATGAAGGCCTGTCTGAAGGTCAACAGGGCGAAGATCAGGTCCTTCAACGATTCCGCCCGTTCCTGCCCGGCTGCATTCAGAAACCAGCCGATCGCCCTCGCGGCACGGCCGGCGAGGTTCGACTTCAACGCCTGGACCCGACTGCGTTGGCGTGGCGCGGGATGCCCGGCTGGATTTGAGTGGACGGACTCGACGAACATTTCCAAGGCCCCATGACGAAAGCGAAGGTCTCACCGGCGCACTGCTTCGGCAGCACAACCGCCCGGCATTGAAACAGGCCTGCCAGCTTTCCGGACTGGACAGGGATCGCGCCCAAGCGTGGCACGAGCATAGAGCGCGCGTGGGTTGGCCGCCAGTCCAGGCGCTCGCCGCCCGTCAGGAGAGGGGGACCTGAGCGGACCACCGCCAGCGACACGCGAGGACGGCGGCTTTCCGACGGGAGGTGGCGGCTTCTTTCGCCCGATTCGGGTTGATCGGGTCGGGCCTTCACAGTAATCGTTGCCTGCTGTTTCCGAGGTTGCGCCGGAGGTGCGGTTTGCCGCTCGACACCATTTCGACCGAGGGCCGGCCCGTCGGCAGCGCTCCGGTCCACGACCTGACTCGCGCGGAACGTACATTCGGCCGATATTATCCTCTGTTGCGCCTTCTCGCGCGGCTTCCGGGTCGGCATTTTCTGCGCAATCTGGCATTCACGGTGTTGCCGTTCAGGGCGAGATTTTGGCTGACGGTACAATTCCGCCACTTCTTCCAGCATCCGGGCCTGGACCGCCACTTCGTCTTTTTCTGCGGTCCCTTCCTGGGCCGGCACCTGCCCTGGATCTTCAACAGCTCTGTTTGGGAGCGCTACCCGAACGAGGTTGCATTCTATCTTCTACTCGCGGGATACCGGAAAGAAGCGCTGCCGCTGTTCCGCCGGTTGAGGTGGGACGGGGAGCGCCCGATCGCCGAGCTCGCCTTGCACGGAACGGGCGTCGTCGGTGACGGCTACTCGATGGATCTGCTGACGCAGATTCATTTTCTCGACTGGCAGCAGGTTGCCGAGCGGTCGCCGGCGATGCGGACCTTCGTCCGGATGATGTTGGAGCATCGCAACTTTCAATATGAGGAACGGGCTTTTCGCGGGCGTGTCGAGTTCGATCACGTTCCGAGGGACGTCCCGGTCGAGCAATTCATTCCTTATTTCTTCCGCGACCGCGAGGTGATCGTTCGCCTGATGCAGGAACTCGGTCTCGTCGATTCGACGGGCGTCCTTCGAAAGCTGGACGCGTCCGGGCAGTACTGGGAAAGCCTTCCCAGATATCTGCCCGACCGCATGGTCTGTCTCGACATCTACCTGTTCTATGCTTATCGCGAACTCCTGCTGAGGACTTACCACAACGGGGAAGGAGACAAGGTTCCTCTCGTGTACAGCCGCGGTCTGGACACGCAGCGTCGCCTTCGCCGTCAGCTTCCGAAGCCGTCCGCCGAGCTGAAGCGCGTGCTCGACGGGGTCGGTGCCGAGCTCGGCGATGTCAGATTGCTCTCACCCGATTGGAGCGCGCTGATCGGTCACAATGGTCATCTGAACGTGCACCTGATGATGCGGAGCATGGGGTGGTGGAAGGGACAGCCGGTCCTGCTCGCCTACAAGGATCGGATCGCCAACAAGCCTTTCCTGTCGCTGTTTTCCGAGATTTGTCCGACGCTCACCCTGGGTGAGAACGTTTCTCCCGGTGTCTGGTACGAGCTCGCCAGCCTGACGCCTTTCCTCGGTGACTCGCATCAGGCCTTCCAGTTCGAGGATGGCCGGACGATGTACTGGAACGATGCAGGCGCGATGGCACTCCAGCAGTGGGAGCGCGAGGGCAAGGGTTTCCCGTTGCGCGACATCTATGACGCGCGCATGAAGGCGGACGACAGGACCGAGGTGCTGTACCAGTCGCTGCGTCGGAAATGGGGGCTCGCGCCCGGTGATTGGTTCGTGTGCCTGCATATGCGCGACGCCGAGGCGCGCGGCGAGACCCTCGGAACGGGCGAGTCGATCCGCAGTGCCACCATCGGCAACTATCTCGAGACCGTCCGCTACATCACCCAGCAGGGCGGTTGGGTGATCCGCATGGGCGGACGCAAGGCGCCGCCGCTGCCGGACATGCCGCGCGTGGTCGACTACGCGCGAAGCGAGGATCAGGTGGCGGAGATGGACATTCACCTGATGCGCCGCGCGCGCATGTTCATCGGCACGACCTCGGGCTTTGCCTATGTCGCGACCAGCTTCGGCATTCCGACCGCGATGGTGAACGCGCTGAGCTCCGTCGGCCTGTTATGGTCGAAGGATACGCGCTTCTCGCTCAAGCCCGTGCATACGCGCGAGGGGCGCATGCTGTCGTTGAGCGACGTCACCTCCGAGACATGGCGCTGGACGTTCCCGACCTACGAGACGGTCAAGGCTGCCGGCCTCACGGTCGGCGAGAGCTCCGCCGACGAGATCCTGGAGACCACCCGGGAGGTGCTGGATCTGTCGTCCGGGGCGCCGCCCGTCATTCCGCCGGTCGACGATGCCTGGGAAAAATGTGTGAACATCCAGGGATTCTTCGGCAATTCACGGCCGTCCCGCTATTTCCTGGACAAATATGCGGCGTCGCTGCTCGATCGCTCCTGAAACGAAACGGTCCGATGAACTTCGCCCAACCGAACATGTCCCTGGAAGAAGCCCGCGCCACCCCGCTCGGCTATCGCGCCGACATCGACGGCCTGCGTGCCGTCGCCGTGCTGCCGGTCCTTCTCTACCACGCGTTTCCCGCGGCCGTCCCCGGCGGCTTCTACGGCGTCGACATCTTCTTCGTCATTTCCGGTTATCTGATCACCGGGATCATCCACAAGCAGATGCTGTCGAAGACGTTCAGCATCGCCGATTTCTATGCCCGCCGGATCCGCCGCATCTTTCCGGCGCTGATCACGGTGGTGCTGGTCACCTTCCTGATCGCCTGGTTCTTCCTGCCGCCGCGCGAGCTGAAGTCGCTCGGCACCAACATTGCCGGCGGCGCCGTCTTCATCCAGAACTTCATCCTGCTCGGGCAGGTCGGCTATTTCGACCTCGCCGCCGAGAAGAAGCCGCTGCTGCATCTGTGGTCGCTGGCGATCGAGGAGCAATACTACATCGTCTGGCCGCTGCTGCTGATGCTGATCGGCTCATGGCGGCGCAGGAGCCTGGCGATCACGGTCGCGCTGGCGGCGGCGTCGTTCGTCGCGTGCCTGATCGTGCAGCCGCGCGCGCCCGAATATGCGTTCTATCTGCCGGTGACGCGGGCGTGGGAGCTCTTGGTCGGCTCGGGACTGGCGCTCTGGGTCAATGGGCGCAGTGCGGAGGCTCGTCCGCTGCCGCTGATCGACGTCCCGCTCGTTCGCGAGCTCATCGCGCTGGCCGCGATGCTCGCGATCGTGGTCGCGTTCTGGCGCTACGGTCGGCTCACCCCGCATCCGGGCGTTCACACGTTGCTGCCCGTGCTGGGCGCAGCCGCCCTGATCGCGACCAGCGGCACGCTGGTGCATCGTTATGTGCTGTCCGCGACGCCGGCGATCTTTGTCGGCCTGATCAGCTATCCGCTCTATCTCTGGCACTACCCGCTGATGGCCTATGCGCGCATCCAGTTCATCGATCCCGTGCCGGCGTGGGTCATGGGTGCGATCATCGTGGCCAGCCTGGTGCTTGCCTGGGCCACCTACCGCTTCATCGAGCGGCCGATCCGCTTCGGCCGGCGCCTAGTGCCGCTCAAGGTCGGCGGACTCGTCGGCGGCATGGTCGCGCTGGGCATCATCGGCGTGGTCGCCGACCGCACCAATGGCCTGCCGGCGCGCATTCCCGCCGAGCTTCGCGGCTTCATGCTGGACGGCAGCGAGACGGCCCGCTTCTGGCGGGCCGACAAATGCCTGCTGAAGCCGGATCAGAGCGCGTCCGAATTCTCACCGGAATGCGCCGGCACCGGCCGCCATCCGCTCATTTTGGTCTGGGGCGACTCCTATGCCGCCTCGCTCTATCCGGGACTCGCTCATTTCGGTGCCGAGCGAGGATTCGAGGTCGCGGAATACACAGCCTCCGCCTGCCCGCCGCTGCTCGGTTTCGTCCATCCGGAACGGCGGTTCTGCAAGGGCGCGAACGACTTCGTCATCCAGAAGGTCGCCGGGCTGAAGCCGGATCTGGTCGTGTTCTATTCGACCTGGAGCTATGGTCCGGACGACCTGCGCAACGGGCTGGACAGAACGGTCACGGCATTGAAGGAGCTCAACGTCCCGAAGATCGTCCTGCTCGGGCCGCCGGCGACCTGGCTTGGCGAAAGCCTGCCGGCGAACATTCTCGACTATTATTTCCGGACGCATTCGCTGCTGCCGGCGCGCACCAAATTCCGCTCCAACGACAATTGGACGCGGGCGCTGGACGAGTTCCTCGAGGCGCAGGCGCAGCGCGTGGGCATCCAGTACATCTCGGCACGCCGCATGATGTGCAACGATGACGGCTGTCTGGCGCGGATCGGCGCGGACGGATCGGACCTGACCGCGTATGACAGCGGCCATTTGACTAACCCCGGCTCCCTCTTCATTGCCAGACAGGCGCTGGAGGCGTTGCCTGGCTTCGATAAATAGCCGCGTCGTCCGCCCCGGGGCCACCATGGATCGTCGGACAGAGCAGAGCGGTCGCGCCGGATACGAGGCCGGGAACGACGACCTCGGCCGCGCGGGAGGCCGCTATCTCGCCAGCGTGCTTGGACTGGTGGCGGCGATGCTGGGCGGTGTCAGCCTGTGGCTGGCAGCGCAGGGCGGCGACCATTTCAGCGCGATCAGCAGGGCCGGCGATCGGTCATGGTACCGCAATTTCGGCGGCGACAGCGTCACCGAGATCCAGGACCAGGATCTGTTCTACCATGGCATCGGCCGGTCGATCGACAACGCCCGCCAGGCCGACGTCATCATCCTCGGCTCATCCCTGGTGTCGTTTGCGCTCGACGAGACCGTCATGCGCGAGCGCCTCGAGCAGCCCTACGGCCTGAAGTTCTACAACATGGCGTTCGTCGGCGTTGCCAGCGGCGAGTTCGCGCGGCAGATCGCGCTGAAGTATCACCTCCATCCGCGCCTGTGGATCTTGAACGCCGACGATGGCGGCGGCGGCGGCAACTTCTTCCACCGCAACCTGACCCGCGCGTTCGGCGCCGACGTCCGTCCGATCCCGAGCACGAAGCTCAGTCGCTACGGCGCGACCTACGAGATCATCCGGCGCAATCTGCGCTGGCGGTTCGAGGACGTGACGCGGCCATGGCGCCAGGCGCTCACCGGCCCGCGATCCGGACCGCTGCCGCGCTTCGACCGCGATGATCGCACCGGCGCGGCCGACATGAGCACGTTTCCGCGCTTTCTCGCCGACGGCAACCCGGGCGTGAAGATGACGCGCGATCCCGATTGTCACACCACGCCCGACGTGATCGCCAATGCGCGCGACCTCGTGCAATCGCTGGGCGCGCCCGTGGTCCTGACCCTCGTTCCCAATTTTCACGGCTGCCTGACCCAGGTTCGTGAGATCGCGGCTGCGCTCGGCGTCGAGACGGCCTTGCCGGCGCGGACCGACTATTCGAGCTGGGATGGCGGCGGCCATCTCGACGCCAGGGGCGCGGCCGATTTCACCCGCGACCTCGTCGGCGGTCTGGAAAAGACGCGAGCGTTTCAGGGAATGCGTGAGAATGGCGATCACCGAAAGCCTTGATCATGCGGCCGCAGCGGATCGCCATGCGCGGCCGATCAGCCGGGCGCACGCGCTGCTTTATCGTCCCGACATCGACGGCCTGCGCGCGATCGCCGTCGTCGCCGTGCTCGTCTTTCATACCTTCCCGCGGCTGCTGCCCGGCGGGTTTGCCGGCGTCGACGTGTTCTTCGTGATCTCCGGCTATCTGATCACGGGCATCATCGATCGGCAGTGCGAGGACAACAGCTTCAGTTTCGCGACCTTCTACGCCCGCCGCATCCTCCGGATCTTCCCGGCTCTCATCACCGTGGTGCTGGCGACGTTCGTGATCGCCTGGTTCGTATTCCCGGTCGCCGAGATGGAAGCGCTCGGGTCCAACATCAAGGGCGCCGCCGCCTTCATCGAGAACTTCATGCTGCACGAGCAGATCGTGGGCTATTTCGATCCCGGTGCGGAGCGCCTCCCGCTGCTGCATCTGTGGTCGCTCGGCATCGAGGAGCAGTACTACATCGTCTGGCCCGCGATGTTCGTGCTGATCGCCCGATGGCCGTCACGGAAGGCGGCCATCGTGGCCGCACTCGCGTGCGGCTCTCTGGTGGTCTGCCTGTCGACTCCCGCAAGAGAGGCGGCGTGGGCGTTCTATTCCCCGACCACGCGGGGCTGGGAGCTGCTGGCCGGCTCGCTCCTGGCGGTGTGGCTGCGCCGGCGCGCCGATCGCCCGATCGATGCGGCCACCAGCAATGCGCTCGCGGCTGTTGGCGTGGTGGGCATCGCCGTCGCCTTCTTCGCGTTCAGCGCCGCCTCGCCTTGGCCCGGCATTCGCACCACGGTGCCCGTGCTGGCGACCATGGCCCTGATTGCGGCCGGCGGTACGCTGGTTCAGCGGGTGTTGGCGTGGCCCGCACTGGTGTTCGTCGGCCTGATCAGCTACCCGCTCTATCTCTGGCACTTTCCGCTGATCGCCTTCACCAAGCTGCAGTTCGGCGGCGCGGCTCCGGCGTGGATCCTGCTCGCGGTGCTCGGGCTGAGCGCCGTGCTGGCCTGGCTCACCTATCGCTTCATCGAACTGCCGATCAGGTTCGGAGCCGCGCCCGTCGCGTGGCGGGCGGGATCTTTGCTGGCCGTGATGGCGGCCATGATCCCGATCGGCGTCGCGGCGACGAGCACGCGCGGCCTGCCGGTCCGATTCGCGCCGGAGATCAGGGGCTTCATGCTCTCGGGCTCCGAGACCTCCTCGCACTGGCGCCGCGGCCGCTGCCTGCTGCTGCTGCAACCAGCCTCCGCGTTCGGCGCCGACTGCGCCGGGCAGGGGCGCCGGCCGCTGCTGCTGATCTGGGGCGATTCCTACGGCGCAGCGCTCTATCCAGGGCTGCTGCATCTGTCGACGGAGCGCGGCTATGACGTCGCGCAATATACGGCCTCTGCCTGCCCGCCGCTGATCGGCTACACGTTGGAGGCCCGGCCGTTCTGCAAGAGCATCAACGACGACGTCGTGTTGCGGATCGGCCGTCTCCGGCCGGACGTCGTCATCCTCGACGCGACCTGGGGCCACGCCGAGTCCGTGCTGCGCGAGGATCTGCCGCGCACGGTCGCGCTGCTCAGGGCCAACGGGATTGCGAAGATCGTGCTGATGGGACCGCCGCCGAGCTGGCAGGGCGTCGGCCTGTCGCACAACGTGCTCGACTACTACCGGCAGACCGGAACCGTGTTGCCGGAGCGGACTCTGTTCCGCTCCAACGACGAATGGACGCGCGGCCGCGACGCGCTGTTTCGCGAGCTGACCCGTCAGCTCGGCATCGACTACATCTCCGTGCGCGACGTGTTCTGCAACGACGAAGGCTGTCTCAGCCGGATCGGCCCGGGCGGCTCGCAATTGACGGCATTCGATCCCGGGCACCTCACGGTGCCCGGGGCCATCTTCCTGGCGCGCCACACCATCGACAGCCTGCTCGGCCCGGCCCAGCGGCCGCCGCCGTGAGCAGCGTCAGGTCGGATCGGCCGGGATGCCGCGATAGGAGTGGATGATGAAGCGAGTGCCGCCGACCGAATAGTCGCCGCCGTTGGAGGCCTCGATCGCGAACATCTCGACCAGCTCCTTCCAGGCCTGCCGTTCGCCCGTGGTCGGAATGGCACGATTGGCGTTCCAGTCGTCGAAGCAGATGACGGCGCCAGTCGAGATCATGCCGCGCTCGAACAGCGGGACGAGCGCATCCATGGTCGACTGGTAGAGGTCGCCGTCGAAATGGATCATCGCAAACCGCGTCTCGGGCGGCAGCGTCTTCACGGTGTCGGCGAACCAGCCTTCGTAGAGTTGAAAGCGGTGCGGCGGAATGATCTTGCCGATCAGCGCGCTCAACTGCGGCGCGGCCAGCACCTTGCAGCCGCCCTTGGCCCACGCGCCGGAGATGACGTGCGGCGCGACCTGGTCGACCGGCGAGGTGATCTCGGGAAGGCCCTCGAAGCTGTCGAACAGGCGTAGGATACGGAACGGGTTTTCCCCGGACGCGCTCTTGCCGAGCGGCTGGCGCTGCAGGTCGAACACCATCGACGTGGCGATTGCGCGGGCGCTGAAGCCGCCCATCGTGCCGAACTCCGCGATGTCGCCGTTCACATGGGCGCTGTTGATGTACTGGACGCACAGCGTGAGCGTCTTGGCGATCTCCTGTGCCGGCAGGATCAGCACGTCGGCATAGCTGTAATACGCGCCGGGCGAGGGAAGCTGCCGCGCGCTGTATTTCTCCAGTGCGATGTCCTGGATGATGCGTCCGTCATCGACCGTGTCGGCGGACGGGGCTGCGATTGCGACGGCCGGAGGCCTGTCCTGCACGCTGGCGCTGCTGCTGCCGTTTCCATAGGGCCAGGGCAGCGGCGGCTGGAACAGGATCGCCCGTTTCACCGAGCGCATCCAATACAGCACGTCCGGCGGCAGCGAGGTGGCGAGCGCATTCTTCAACGGTTGCAGCATTCAAATCTCCAACGCGGCGCTGTTCGATGACCGCAAAACGACCTTGAGGGATGGCGCAGACATGATGCTGCGCCGAACAGGGGTGTTCGCCTGGCGACGCCCAACAGGCGGCGTCACGCCGAGACGGGATTCCGCGCTCGGTGGCGGTGCCGGCTCCGCATGCACCGGCCGCAACGGGATGAACATCCGAAATCTCCGAGCGATCCCGCTCATGGCCACCCAGAGGTCGACATCGGCGGTGAGCGCGCCGTCGCGCGCTAGCCCACCAGTTGCCTCCTGGCTTAGCCGTCCTCCATTCCTGGTGCAAGCGGGCGGCCATGCGTCAATAGAGGCTGGCAGCCCGGCGTCCGTCGGCCAGCGCGTCGTGGACGTCTGCGGTCCGCTCCTTCGGCAGCTTGACGAAGAACGGGTCCGCCGGCCAGTGGTTCATGCCGGCGACCATGATCGTCATCTCCTCGTCGGGCATGCGCGGCATGAATACCAGATCGATCGCGGAGCGTGTCTTGTGCGACGGCGGGCTGCCGCGATGCATGAGGCGGGTTGCGTCGAACACCAGCAGATCACCGGTCTTGCCCAGAACCGTGTGCTCCCGGTAATTGGCGTCGCGATACTGGAACGGACCGGTCTGCTCGTCGACATCGCAGAGATAGAGCACGCCGCGAATGACGCCGGCGGGACAGTGGTCGCTATGCCATTCCTGGGGGCCGACGCCCTCGGTCACATGCGGCTTCGAGCGCACCAGCCGGACATTGGCGACCTTGGCCGGGCAGCCGAGCACACCGCGGAAGAAGGAATCGAAATCGCCGCCGCTGAACAGCGCGTGCAGATAGTCGACGAGGGCGGCCGACGGCATCCCGGTCTGCAGATCCTGCGTGTAGGAGGCGACGCTGTTGCCGGCCCAGTCCCACGCCGAGTGGCGATTGCTGACGTCGCGATCGAAGCTCTCGGTTTCCCGGAACATGGTCGCCTTTTCCGGATTCGTGCTGATCACCGTGACGCCGTTCTGCTGGAACGCGACGATCTTGTCGGCGAGCTGGCTCGGCGTCTTGTGCGGATCGAACTTCGGCGCATGGGCCGTGCACAGCGGCGGGGCGCTATTCGCGGCCGGGAGCAGCGTCAGCCGGCGCGGCTGCGCCGTGCCGTTCTTGTCTGCGGGGGCTGCGTCAGGACTGAGATGTCCATTCAGGCGGTCGAGCGTGTCGGCCCGCACCAGGCGGTAGCCGAGAGCGCCGAGCGCCTGGTTGACGCCGCCCTTGAGCCGCTGCTTGGCGGTGCTGATCATCGATCCCAAGGCCATGCTGTCCTCATGCTGCGTTCGGCTTGGTCGGCTGGAACGGGTCCAGGCCGCACGCCATTCGATAATACAGTTCGTATCGCGGATGATTGGCGACGAGGCCGCGGCTGTCGATCGCGTGATCGATCAGCGCCTCGAGCAGGAGACGGGCGCCCTTCGGCGGCAGATGCACCCCGTCGAAATCGAACTCCGGACGCAACAGATCGCCGTCCGTCAGGTCTGACCAGCGGTCGATCATGAACAGGTTCACCGAACGCACCTTCTGCGCCAGCTTCCAGTTGAACGCCTGGACCAGCTTGGTGCGCACCGACACCGGGCAGTCGTAGTTCTGCAGTTCGCGGATGCGCGCTTCCTGCCGGGTCGGAGGAACCACGCTCTGCACGTAGACGCGCTTGAAGCCGGCTTTGACCAGCTGATCGAGCCCGGCGACGAGCGGCCCGAGCCGGGCTTCGATCGCCTCGTCGATGAGATCCCACGGCACCAGCGGCTTGTCGAGCAGAGGCAGCGTCGTGGCGAACGGCGGAACGAAGTCGTGGGTGTCCTTGAGGAGTTGCAGGAGCGGACCGCGAACGTCGATCTCGCCGACGGTGATCATGATCAGCGGCGGCCGCACGGCCTGGCCGACCGCTTTGGCAATGGCGAAATCGACCTCGTCCATCGACAGATGCGTCGCGCGTCCGTTGCGCACCAGGCCTTCATATTCGAGGAAGGCGATGAAGTCGGGATGAAACTCGCCGGTGGCGGGATCGTAGAACTCCCGCGCCGTGGCGCCGGGGATGTACTTGGTGCGGGCCATCACCCAGGCGCCGGTCCAACGCTCGCGGAACACCATGTTCCGATACGGCAGGGAATGGCTGTCGCCGACGATATAGACCGGCAGAACCGCTTCGAGCTCGGTGTCCACGCTGATACTTCCCCTCACATCACAGGCTCGGCCGCAGCCGCCGCTCGTCCTCAGTTGTTACGGCTCGCGGCCAGTGCGCGGTAGAACTCGTCCTCGTCGCAGATGATCTGCGGCGCGGTCGGAGGAGCCGCCGGTTGCGTTCGTTCGTCATCACGTGCGGATCGCACCTCTGCGCCAGCGTCCTCGCCGGTGAACTGCGCGAAGAACAGCTTCATCGCGCGCGCGACGCCCTCGGACGTGACCGAGCGCGCATCGTCGGCGAAATACGCTCCCGCGTTCTTCGCATTGGTGATGATCTCGTAGGACGCGAAGTAATGCACGTTGTCGTAGCGCCGGACCATCTCCTCCGCGGCGACGCGCAGCACGCTCTTGGAATAGGTCGTGGCCTGCAGCACGTGGCGCGGCTCCATGGTGGCCGCAAGCGGGACCGGCGAGACCGTCAGGATGATCTGCAGGCGCGGATTGGCTGCCGACATCAGGTTGATCGCCTCGGCAAGATAGCCGGTGGTCTCCATGACCGAGAGATTGTGGAACGCGTATTTGGCATCGTCGAAGTCGCCGGCGCTGCCGCACCCCGGACAGGTCGGATACACCGTGCCGTCGAGCTTGGACACCCAGCTCTCGGTCAGACCGAGCGTGAAGATGAAGATGTCGGTGGTTTCGAAGAGC
Organism: Bradyrhizobium sp. HKCCYLRH3097; assembly: GCF_051167875.1. NCBI lineage: Bacteria > Pseudomonadati > Pseudomonadota > Alphaproteobacteria > Hyphomicrobiales > Nitrobacteraceae > Bradyrhizobium > Bradyrhizobium sp. HKCCYLRH3097. The sequence goes on along the minus strand of NZ_JBNPTX010000010.1, from coordinate 1,929 downwards.
CGCCGCACCGCCTGCAAATGCTGCTTCAGATCGACTTCGGCCTCGACCATCGAGACGTAGCCGCGCGGCGTGATGCGGGGGCGCAGCAGATCGAACACCCAGCCGTCGCTGTTTGTCCAGAACTGATCGGCTGGCCGGAAAGCTCCGAAGGCGCGTTGCAGCAACTGCAGAAGCTGCAAGGTGCTGTAGATGTTGCCGTAGCGCGCGGAGAACACGCCATAGCCGAAGCGCTCCTCCTGCTCGGGCGTCAGATGCGGCGGTGCGGGCTCGGTGACATGGTAATTGTAGCCCCGCTCCTTCAGGGCGCGCGAGATGTGCTGCGCGAAGCAACTGCCGGCCGAGGCGACGCGCTGATCTGGACCGAAGCGGAGCCGCGCGGTCAGATGAGGATCGAGATCGGATGGGCTGCGCTCGGCAACGGCCTGCCGCCAGAAGCTGCTCGCGGGCAGCGTGGTGTAGGGACAACTCATGCACTCACCCTCTGACCGCATGGGGCCGCGACGCAATGAAAGCGAAGCGCATGCTGCTCAAGCCCTCGGCTTCATTCCGAGATAGGAATGAATGATGAACTTGGTACCCTGGATCGAGTAGTCGCCGGAATGGCTGGCGACGATGTTGAAGCGACTGACGAGGTCGGCCCAGGCCTTGCGCTCGCCGGCCTCGGGGTCGGCCTCGTTGCAGTTCCAGTCGTCGAAGCAGAGCACGGCGCCCTTCGAGATGAAGCCGCGTTCGAAGCACGGCACCAGCGCGTCCATGGTTGACGAATACAGGTCGCCGTCGAAATGGATCAGCGCAAAGCGCGTGTCCTCCGGGAGCAGCTTCACCGTGTCGGCGAACCAGCCCTCATAGATCTCGACCCGGCTGGGCGGGATGATGGCCTCGACCATGGTCCGCAGATCCGCGGCGCTGAGAATTCGGCAGCCGCCCTTCGACCAGGTGCCCGATTTCACGTGCTGCGACTCGAGGTCGACCTGCGCCGTGATTTCCGGCAGGCCCTCGAAGCTGTCGAACAGGCGCAGCTTGCGCAGCGGCTGGTTCGGCTGATAGCGCGGGTCGAACACCATCGCGTTTGCCAGGGTGCGTGCGGTGAAACCGCCCATGGTGCCGAATTCGGCGATATCGCCTTTGACGTCGGCGCTGTTGATGTACATCACGCTCAAGGTCAGCGTGCGCGCGATCTCCTTGGCGGGGAGGATCAGGACGTCGTCGATGTCGAAGAACAGGTACGGTGCGCTGATCTTGTGGGCGTCGAGCCGTTCCAGGGCTTCGGTCTGCCGCGTCCGCGGCTCCGACACCGCTTCGACGACCGGCGCGGGGGCCGGTTGAGGCTCGGGCTGGGGCTCTGGCTCCGGAGCAGCCTGCGGCCGTTCCGGGGGCGGCTGCCCCATCAGCGCGCGCTTGATCGAGCGCAGCTTGAACAGCGTCTGGGGGGGCAGGCCTTCGGCAATCGCCACCTTCAATGACTTGGTCATGACAGCCCCGTTCCCCACCGTTCGCGATGTCCGCCGCCAATTTATAGATACATTTTGCAAAGATCGCAAAAGCGGCATGCGGGCTCTGCACTCGTTTTGCGTGGGTGTCGGCCGGCGAGGCGCCGCTGATGGTCGAACCGGTCCGGCGTGCGCGTCAAAGACGAATTGGTCCGCATCTTCAGGTGCATCACCCCTGTCCAGTCCTGCCGGGAAAAATATTCTTCTTTCGTTTTATCGGAAAATATGGTTCTCTCGCGTCATCCCGCCTCATGCAGAGGGACGTACGCGTCGTCACGATACGTGGAGGTGGGCTGCGATGGACGTGACGGCTGCGCCAGACGAGCGCAATCGGCGCGGACGGCGAAGTCGTGTGGTCCTGGCCTCTCGACGCTGAGGTCTGCGCAACGCGCCAAAGGCGCGTTGTCGCAAAATGGGGGCAAGAACGCCGATCCCCAGG
>NZ_JBNPTX010000009.1:0-283942 GCF_051167875.1 Bradyrhizobium sp. HKCCYLRH3097 | reverse complement strand
CCCTGGCCGGTGAAGGAGCCGTTGTGACAGCTGTCGCAGCGCGCCGTCGCCACCGCGGCGTGGTTCATGGTGTAGGTGGCAAAGCTCGCCGCGGTGTTGCTGTGGCAGTTCGAGCACTGCAGCGTCCCGGTCGGGATGTGCGGCGGCGTCGTCATGCCCATCGCGGTCTTGCCGTTGTGGCAGGTCGCGCAGTTGGTGTCGGTCGCGGCGTGCTTGAATGCCGCGCCGCCGAAGCTCGCCGTGCTGGTGTGACAGGACTCGCACGGCAGATTGGTCTGGAGATGGTTGCTGGACTTGCCGCGCGCCGTCGTCCCGTTGTGGCAGTTGGCGCAACCGGCGACAATGCCGGCGTGGTCCATCTTCATTCTGATGCGAAAGCTCGCCGTCGACCTGTGGCACACATCGCATGGCGCCGTCGTCGTGATATGATTCTTCGACTTGCCCCGTGCCATCACGCCGTTATGGCAGGTCGAACATGACGCCTTCGCCTGGGTATGATCGATCGCCCGAACGTCCTTCCATGTCGAGGTCTGGTGGCAGCTCTCACATCGCCTCGTGGTCATCGGGTGGTTGACCGACATGCCCGCCGTCTGCGCGCCGTTGTGGCAGCTCGCGCACTGCGTCTGCGTGCCCTTGAACCGCCCGCCGACGTGACAGGACGAGCACTCCACCCCGACATGGCTTCCGGTCAGCGGAAAACCTGTCGAGGCATGGTCGAATGAGCTCTGCGCGGCAGCATGCCCTGCCAACACGAGAGCGAGCAGCATACAGGCGAGCAGCCACTGCACCATACGGTGCGAGGCTCGCGCCACCAGCCCCAGCTTGCTGTAGCAGCTGCTCAACTCCAACTCCGCTCTTCACTCTCGACTCGATCGCCAGCCGGACATCCGACGGAGACCGGCCGACCCCAATCCAGCCGAGACCGTTGAGCGTCCGCTGCTCGGCGGTCGCCCCGACAAATCCAAGACACCCTTGCGGATTTCCCCTACGGCCCGGCGGCACGTCTTCCCCAGCCACCGAATACTCGGAACGCTCCGTGCTCCCTTGATCGAGCGCTGCATCGATCGGGCGACGACGGAGTCATCGGCCAGATCACGCAGCCTTCGCTACGCCTACGACAGGGCTTCCAGAGACGCGCAAAGCTGGCCCAAAACTGGGCCAAGCTGAACTCAAGCTGAATGGAGGTTAAGGTTTCTGACGTCGCGCGCGCGCAATGGTCCCGCACGCTCATCACGCAAGCCATTGATCTGCATGCGAACTGATAGCTGCTGCGAGCCGATGTCAGCTCGACACGATCTCAGACGCCGTCTGCGGCCAACGCAGCCATTCGAATCAGTTCCTGATCTGAACGTTGCGCCATCCCGTTGCGACATGGCAGCGCTCGCACGTCTGACCGAAGGTGCCATTGTGCACGTCCGAGCTGCGATGACAGCTGAAGCAATCCATCGGCAACTTCAGATCCGGCGGCGACTTGGCCTTGTGACAGGCCTCGCACGTGATCTTCTGGTGGACACCGACCAGCGGGAATCGTGTCTGCCGCGCGTGATCGAAACGCCAAAGCCGCCACCCATTCGGATTGTGACAGCTGGCGCACCGCCCTCCAAGCTTCCCCTGGTGGAAATCCTTGTGGCAGCTTTCGCAGGCCATCGGCGTATTCTTGTAGGTCGGCGTCCGGTGGCACTCCTCGCAAGGCACCGACTTGTGCAGACCTATCAACGGAAAACGCGTAATCTCGTGATCGAAGGTGAGCTTCTTCCGCCAGCCCGCATCGCTGTGGCACGTCTCGCAGCGTTCGCCGAGCTTGCCCTGATGCGGATCCTGCTTGCGGTGACAGGACACGCATGACATCGCGAGTTTGTCCCGATAGAGATCACCCGTATGGCAGCTCTCACACTTCACCTTGGCATGAGCATTTCGCAGCGGGAAGCGGGTCTTGTCGTGATTGAAGCGGACCGTCTTCCATTTCTCCTGATCGTGACACGTCTCGCACTTGTCGCCGAAGCGGCCGCCATGGACGTCCTGAAGACGGTGGCATGAGCCGCACGACGTCTGCAGATCCTTGTATTGCTCGCCGGAGTGGCACGTCGCACAAGCGACCGACTTGTGGGCGCCCACGAGGGGAAACCGGGTCTTCGTGTGGTCGAACTCCTTGGTCGCGCGCCATTTCACTGCCGTGTGGCAGTTCTCGCAGCGTTCACCGAGCCGGCCGCGATGCGGATCGAGCGCCTTGTGACACTCGAAGCAGGTCGAGGGCGTGTTGCGGAACTTCACCTTCGCGACGTGACATCCCGCACAAGGCACGGTCTTGTGCGCATCGACCAGCCGGTAGTTCGTCATGTCGTGGTCGAAGGTTTCCTTGTCGAGTTGGACGATGTCGGTTCCACGCCCCTTGTGGTCGGTGTGACACTGCCTGCACTCCTGGCTCAGCGCCGCCTGGTCGCGTCCGTGCAGGCGCTCACGCTGCCTGCGATCGACGGCAATCTCCTTGTGGCAATCGAGGCAGAGGCCCGACTGTGCCTTCCGGGTATAGGCTTCGTGGCACTTTCCGCACTCGCTCTCGAGCTTGGCATGCTTCTCGGCCAGCGGGCCGGGCATGACCAGCTTTTCCAGCAACGTCTGTGCTCGAACTCCGGCCGATAGCATGGCAACGCCGGCCAGGACGGCGACAACGACCGCAACACGCCACCGCATCACGCAACTCCGTCAATAGTGATGGACGGCCCAGACATGAACGACGCCCGCCAGCAGCATGAGAAAAAACAGCGGCAGATGAAGCACATGCCACAGCGAAAACAATCGTTCGAAGAACGTCAGCTCAGCGGCCTTGCGCACTGCGGCGGCGTAACGCCGCACCACCTCCTCGATTCGCTTCTCGCGACGCCGTCGCTCGGACCACGACCATCGCGCGCGCTTGGCTTCGGCGCGAATGAGCCGGCGCGCTTCCGCAACCACATTGGCGCGCAGCCGTCTCGTCCGCGCTGCGATGACCGCGCCGGTCCGCAGGCTGCCCAGCGCAGTTCGCGGCACCTTGTTGTCGAGCCCCTTGCTGAAGGCAGCCAGCTCCCGCGACACGAACGAGACGGCCTGCATCTCCTCACCGAGCTCCGTTCGCATTGCCTCGGCCTCGGCGAGCAGCTCCTTGACACGCGCTCTCCCGCCATGGAGGCCCATATGGATCTTGCCATAGATGTAACGGCCGATCACGCCGCTGATCGCCACGATCAGCATGGTGAAGAATGCCACGTTGCTGTTGAGCGCCCCCAGTTGGAAATTCGCATGGAATAGGATGAGCACGGGACCAATGACGCCGAGCAGCATGTGGGTCCTGAACCAGAACGGCACCGAGCCGATGCCGCGCAGCGACTTGAAGCGCTTACGCATCGAATAGGCCAGCAGCGACAGCATGGCGACGCTGCCGTAGATCCCGAGCCAGTATCCGGTGCCGGAGCCCGGCGTAATATACTCCTCCTCCTTCTGCAGCCACCCGACGGCAATCGCTCCGAGGACGATGACCGTGATGACGACCGGAATGGTTCCTCGAAGAGGATTGCCGCTCGCGCGAGCGACCGCTGCTCTGCTCATGACCTCGACGTATCCTGTGAATCCCGAATGCCGGATCGGCGGAAGCCAGACCCGTTCGCGGAGCCCCGGATCTCAGTCGAGAGAGAACTTAGTGATAACCACTTGCAACAACCCTCTCCGTCTTCCGACACCGACGTCATTAGTCCGAAATCAGTGCGAGCCATATTTCCGCCGACGGCATCTGTTCAACGAATGATCCAATCCTGGTCTCCAAGACGTCAGATCATTCTGGAATTTCTATGTCGGCATCTCTTGAGAGGAATTTGCATCTAGCACCGCATTCGACCTTTTCACGCGGAGTTCGCGGTCGGCGACTCTCTATCTTCCGCTGTTAGTTCGTAAGAAAGAGAGAGACGACATGGCGATCGATCTCCTGATTGTCTACGCCGCGCCAATGCTCGGCGTCTGGGCCACTTACATGGCCGTGCGCAAGCGGAAGGAAATAAAGAGCGTCGCGAAGCTCTCGGCCGCCAAGGACGCCGGTCTTCTCGAGCCGGCATCGCTCCATCCCATCATCGATCCTGCCTTGTGCATCGGCTGTGGCTCATGCGTCAGGGCGTGTCCGGAGGGCGACATTCTCGGCCTGATCGGCGGCAAGGCGTCGCTGGTCGAGCCTTCGCATTGCATCGGACACGGCGCCTGCAAGGCGGTGTGCCCCGTGAACGCCATCACGCTGGTGTTCGGCACCGAAACGCGCGGCATCGACATTCCGAACGTGGACGAGGCGTTCCAGACCAACGTGCCCGGCATCTTCATCGCCGGAGAGCTCGGCGGGATGGGGCTGGTCCGCAACGCCATCGAGCAGGGACGCCAGGCGATCGACTCCGTCCGCAAGGTCAAGAACATCGGCAAGTCCGATATGCTCGACGTCGTGGTCGTCGGCTGCGGTCCGGCCGGACTCTCCGCCAGTCTCGCCTGCCTGCAGCATCGGCTGCGCTTCGTCACGCTCGAGCAGGACTCGCTCGGCGGCACCGTCGCGCACTTTCCCCGCGGCAAGCTGGTGATGACGGCACCTTTCACGCTGCCGCTCGCGGGCAAGTTCAACTTCAGAGAGCTCAGCAAGGAGCAGTTGATCGCCTTCTTCATGAGCATCGTGCGCAAATCCCGCCTCAAGGTGAACGTCGGCGAACGCGTCGAGGCCGTCACGCGAGTCGGAGAAGGCTTCGACGTCAGGACGAACCGCGGCAGCTACAGAACGCATGCCGTGCTCCTGGCGATCGGGCGCCGCGGAACGCCGCGCAAGCTGGAGGCTCCAGGCGAAGAGCAGACCAAGGTCGTCTATCGACTGGTCGACCCCGAGCAGTATCGCGGCCAGCACGTGCTCGTCGTCGGCGGCGGCGACGCTGCATTGGAAGCCGCATGCTCCATCGCCGATGAGCCGGGAACGACGGTGACTCTGTCGCATCGCAGCGAGTCGTTCGGTCGCGCCAAGCTGAAGAACCGTCAACGGACGGAAGCAGCCGCCCAATCGGGCCGGCTCCGCGTCATCTACAATTCGTCAGTCAAACGGATCGGCGATGACGACGTCGAGATCGTTGCCAATGGCAGCACGAGCACGATCCCAAACGATGCCGTCATCGTGTGCGTCGGCGGCATTCTGCCCACCGCATTCCTGAAGAGCATGGGTATCGAGGTCGAGACGAAATATGGCACGGCTTAAGTCCTCTCACGTCATCATCCCCCTGATCTGTCTCGTCGGCTCGACCGTGCCGTCGGTCGCCCCGGCCGGCGAAACGCCGGCCGGCGTGAGCTCCGAAGCATCCGCGAGCCAGGCGGCCGATGCCGCGATCCGCGCCGGACATCCCGAGGACGCACTGAAGCTGCTCGAGCGCGCCGCCAGCGCCGGCAATCCGGAGGCGCAGTACCGACTTGCATCACTTTACCGCGCCGGTCTCGGCACCAGAGCAGACGACACGCTGGCGTTCAAATGGATGGAGGCAAGCGCAAGGAAGGGACACGTCAAGGCGCAGTATAATGTCGCAGCGATGTGGCTTGCGGGCCGTGGAACGCCGGCCGATCCCGACCGGGCGCGGGACTGGCTACGCAAGTCGGCGGCGGCCGGCTATCAGCCCGCCGAGCAGTTGCTGGCCGACATGGTCAACCGAAATGCGCGCCCGCGCGCCGGGGAGCCGGCGCGCGAAGCTGCGCGCAGGCCGCCCCCGACGCTCGATGCGCAGGCCGCCATGCGAAACGGCCATCCGGCCATCATCGACGCCGCGCTGCGCGGCCAGTTCGATCCGATGCGCCAGCTCATCGCTGCGAAGGCTGACGTCAACGCGGTCAACGAGGACGGCGATACGCCTCTGGCGATCGCCGCGGCCGCCGGGCATCTTCGGCTGGTGGAGCTCCTGCTCGCCTCGGGAGCCAATCCGAACACCAGCAATCGGCGCGGCGACACGCCATTGATGCTGGCAGCGGACAAGGATCATGGAGACATCATCAGACTGCTGCTGACCAAGGCGGCCGACCCCTCTGCAGCGCGTGCAGATGGCGCGACCGCACTACTGATGGCGCTCAGCCGCTGCAACGGCGCCGCTATCGCCGCGCTCCTCGACGGCGCCTCCGGCAGGCTGCCCGCGTTGGCAGACGGCCGGACCCCACTCATGATCGCGGTCGCGTCGTGCCCAAATGGCCCGCTCGATCGGCAACTCGTTCAGAGATCCGACCTCAACGCCGCCGATGGGCAGGGCCGCACCGCACTCTGGCACGCGGCCGGCAATGGCAATACGCACGCGATCGGACAACTGATCCGCGCAGGTGCGGACGTCAACCGCGCGGACACCGACGACAAGACGCCGTTGCTGAATGCCATCGAGGGCCGCAGCGCCGCGGCCTCGCTGCTTCTGTTGGACCATGGGGCCGACCCGAAACGCGCGACAAGAGGCGGAAATACCGCTCTCATCCTCGCCGCGCGCGCCGGGCTTGCGGATGTCGTCAGTGAGCTTCTCAGGCGTAAGGCCGACCCGAACATGCGCAACGGCCAGGGCATGAGCGCGCTGATGATGGCGGCCCATGAGGGGAATATCGGCATTGCGCACAGCCTTCTCGCCGCCGGTGCCGAAAAGCAGTTGAGGAACAAGCGCCGCGAACGTGCCACCGACATCGCCGCTGCCAGCGGTCACGGCGATATCGCCAAGCTTCTGGAATAGCGGACGATTTCGTTTCGCCACCCTGCCTATCATGCGGTCGACGTCGCGTTCGCTGCTCGACGGCGCGGCAGATGATTCGCACGCTATATCTCAACGAATATAACACTAAGTACCAAGACGCCCCGATGATACCGTTCTCCGGCCGTGAGTGCGAATGAGTTGCAGTTACACTACGATGCACGTCGATGGATCATCATCATTCCGTACGAATGATGCCTCATTCGGCGCATTGATTGTCGGCGCATCACAGACACTTGATAGTTAGCTGCAGGAATATCCGCTGCAGTCGGAGATACCACATGACAGCGGAGGTCGGATCGTTTGCGCTCATTCTCGCGCTCCTCGTATCGCTGGTGCAGTCGATCGTTCCGTTCGCAGCGCTGCGCCGCCAATCCGCGATGATCGCCGGCTTCGTTCGTCACGCTGCCTTGACTCAGTTTCTGTTCGTCGCGATCGCATTCGCATGCCTGACGTCGCTGTTCGTCCACTCCGACTTTTCAGTCCAGGTCGTCGCAGCGAATTCGCACACGCTGAAGCCGCTGCTCTACAAGGTCTCCGGAGTCTGGGGAAACCATGAGGGATCCATGCTGCTGTGGGTCCTGATCCTCTCCTTGTTCGGCGCGGCAGTTGCATTGTTCGGAACGAACCTTCCGGAGCGGCTGCAGAGCAACGTTCTCGGCGTGCACGGCATGATCGGCCTCGGCTTTCTGGCGTTCATCGTCTCGACGTCGAATCCGTTCGCGCGGCTGGTCGATGCTCCCCTCGAAGGCAACGGACTGAATCCGATTTTGCAGGATCCTGGCCTCGCCTTTCATCCACCGTTTCTGTATCTGGGTTACGTCGGCTTCTCGATGGCGTTCTCGTTCTCGGTCGCCGCGCTGATCGAGGGAAAGGTCGATGCCAGCTGGGCCCGCTGGGTCCGACCGTGGGTGCTCGCGGCCTGGTGCTTTCTCACGATTGGAATCACGCTGGGCAGCGCATGGGCGTACTACACGCTCGGCTGGGGCGGCTGGTGGTTCTGGGACCCCGTCGAGAACGCCTCCTTCATGCCGTGGCTTGCGGGGACTGCGCTCCTGCATTCCGCCCTGGTGGTCGAACGACGGAGCGCCCTCCAGAGCTGGACGATCCTGCTGGGGATCGTGACCTTCTCATTGAGCCTGATCGGGACTTTCCTGGTGAGGTCCGGCGTGCTCACCAGCGTTCATGCCTTCGCACAGGACCCGTCGCGTGGCGCATTCATCCTGGCGCTCATCCTGGTGGCGACCGGCGGGGCGTTGACGCTGTATGCGATCAGGGCCCCAAGCCTGAAGCACGGTGCGCTGTTCGCAGCCGTCAGCCGCGAGAGCGGCCTCGTCCTCAACAATGTGCTGCTCACGGCAGCCGTGGCCACCGTGTTTCTCGGCACGTTCTACCCGCTCCTCGTCGACATGCTCGGAAACGACAAGATCTCCGTCGGTCCTCCCTACTACAACTTGACGTTCGTTCCGATCATGGTTCCGCTGCTGCTTGCCATGGTGATCGGCCCGGTTCTGAAATGGAAGCGCGATCTCCTCGTTGCGGCCCTGCAACGACTCCGCCTGGCCGGGGGACTTGCGGCATTCATTGCCGTCGCGATCCTCGTCGCGACGTTCGGACAGCGTTTCCTGGTTGCGTTCTTCTTCGGCATCGCCGTCTGGCTCGTGATCGGCTCGCTGATGGTGCTGGCTCATCGCGTCCGCCTCGGCATGACGACTCCCTTGGCGACCTCGCTCAACCTCGCGCGCACCACCCCGCTCGCGGTCTACGGCCTGGTGCTGGCCCATGCGGGAATGGGCGTCACCGTCGCAGGCATTACCGGGATGACCGCGTGGGCCAGCGAGAAGGTGCAGATGCTGCGGCCGGGCCAGAGCCTGCAGCTCGCGGGCTACGACATCAAGCTGCGCTCGATCGGAAAATTTCCAGGCCCCAACTACGAAGCCGAGCGTGGCACGTTCGACATCACGCGGAACGGCAAGCCGTTCACGCAGCTTTCCAGCGAGCGCCGCTTCTATCCCGTCAGACAGCAGCAGACGACCGCCGCCGGCATTCGAACCAACCTGATCTGGAACGTCTACGTGACGCTCGGTGATCCCGACGACAAGGGCGCGTGGGCGGTGCGCTGCTACTATCACCCTCTGGTGCCGCTGGTCTGGATCGGCGCACTGATGATGGCTTTCGGCGGCTTCATCTCGCTGGCCGACCGGAGATTTCGTGTCGGTGCTCCGCGACGGGCGATGCGGGCCGTACCGACTGCCGTTCCTGCTGAATAGGACGAGATATGCCGCGCCTCCCCTATCTCATACCTCTCGTGGCTTTCGCCGCACTGGCCGCTGGACTGGCTTTCAGCCTGACCAACGATCCGCAGCGAATGCCCTCGACCCTGATCGACAAGCCGACGCCGCGTTTCCAGCTCGCGTCGCTCGACGGCAAGGGCGGCGGTCTTGCCAGTACCGACCTGCAGGGCGACGTGGTCCTGCTCAACGTTTTCGCATCCTGGTGCCCCGGATGCCGCGTCGAGCATCCCATGCTGCTCAAGCTCGCAGAGAGCTCCGCGATCCCGATCTATGGGCTGAACTGGAAGGACGATCGGAACGACGGCAAACGTTGGCTTGCCAAGCATGGCAGTCCCTATGCCCGTGTCGGCTCCGATGAGTCCGGCCGGGCCGGCATCGATCTTGGCGTGACCGGCGTTCCCGAAACCTTCGTGATCGATCGGGCCGGCCGCATCCGCTTCCGCTATCCCGGCCCGCTGACCGAAGGTGTATGGCGTGACGATTTCGAACCTCTGCTGAAGGCACTCAGGAGCGAGTCATGAACTGCCGGCTGATCAAGCGCGCGGCCGAAGCGCTGCTCGTCAGCTCGCTCGTGCTGACGGCGACATGGTCGCCATCTCGTGCGGTGCTTCCCGACGAAATGTTGCGCGACGAGGGACTGGAGGCCCGCGCGCGCGCGCTGGGCCAGGAACTGCGCTGCGTCGTTTGTCAAAATCAGAGCATTGACGACTCCAACGCTCCATTGGCGCATGATCTGAGGGTGCTGCTGCGCGATCGCCTGCAGGCCGGCGACAGCGACCGGCAGGCGGTGGACTTCCTGGTCGCACGCTACGGCAACTTCGTCCTGCTCAAGCCTCCCTTGCAGTGGAATACCATCGCGCTGTGGATCGGTCCCCTGCTCGCCCTGCTCACGGCCATCGTCGGCTTCGGCCGCTACGTGCGCCGGGCGGCAGCCAATGCGAGTGCGCCCGAGGCGGAGCACGTCGCTCCGCTCAGCGCCGACGAACTCGAAGCCATCGAGGCGATCCTCGATCGACGGAGCCTTTCATGATGCTGTGGCTGATCCTGACGGCGATGATTTCCGTGGCCGCCGTGCTCATATCGACGCCATTCATCCGCAGCTACGAGCGGAGACGGTTGGCTTCGGCTCAGGGACTTGCCGTCCACCACGACCAGCTCCGCGAGATCGAGAACGAAACCGCACGCGGCCTGATCGACAAGTCGGATGGCGAGAACGCGGCCAGCGAGATCAAGCGGCGCATTCTCGCCGCAGCCGCCGCCGAACAGCCATCGGCGCCCTCCCTCACCAGCTCCGAACGAAAATTTGCGCTCAGTGTCGTCACGCTGACGGTGGTGTTCGGCTCCGTCGGTCTGTATGCGGTCGTCGGAAATCCGGATGTCCCCGCGGCCGGACCGGGCCAGACCGCCAGCAGCACCACGGCGAGGTCGGTTGGCGAGGCGCGATCCGACGCCGGCACCCAGGCCATTGCCTCGTTGGAGCAGATGACCGGCCAGGACGGTCGCGACCGACCGCAGCAGAGCAGCGGACTGCCGCCGGTCGAAGAGATGATCCAGCGTGTCCAGACCAGACTGGAGCGGAATCCCAAGGATGCCGACGGATGGCGGCTGCTGGGCTGGTCGCTGTTCAACATCGAGCGCTTTGCAGAGGCGGCACAGGCCTATGCGCGCGCAATGGAGCTGCGGCCAGGCTCGGCAGAATACCGCAGCGCACGCGGCGAAGCGCTGGTGCGGGCCGCGGACGGCACCGTCACGTCCGCAGCCCGCGCGGACTTCGACGAAGCACTCAAACTGGATCCCAAGGACGCGCGCGCCCGCTTCTTCATCGGCGTCGTGAAAGAACAGGAGGGAGACAAACGGGGTGCGATGGCCGACTGGACGGCGATCGTATCGGAGGCCGATCCGAACGAGCCGTGGCTGCCCGATCTCAAGCAGCGGCTCGGCGCGCTTCGTCGCGAGCTCGGAGAGGATGACGGCTCGCCATCGCCTGCCCGACCGAACCTGTCCGCCGAGCGCATGCAGGAACTCCTGCGCTCCGGCAAGACCTCCGCGACCGAGCCGGCGGAGCCGCGCGGCCCCCGCGCCGAGGACATTCGCAAGGCGGAAAGCATGTCCACACAGGACCGCAACCTCATGATCCGGGGCATGGTGGATGGCCTTGCGAGCCGACTCGAGCAATCACCGCGCGATGCAGAAGGCTGGATCAAGTTGATCCGCTCGCGGGTGGTACTGGGCGATGTCGAGGCGGCGAAACAGTCGCTGCAACGCGCACTGTCGGTCTTTGCGGAGGACGTCCCGGAGCGCACGCGCATCGCTGACGCAGCCAGAGAGCTCGGGATCAATCCATAGCGTTCGAGGCCCGATCAGCGTGTCCGCATCGTCGGAACCCGTTCGGCAACCGGAGGAATGGCAATGCGCATTCTGCTCATAGAGGACGAGCCCATCTACGCGGAGCGCATCAGGGAAAGCCTGGCCGATGCCGGTTTCGAGGCGGATCTCGCCACCGATGGCAAGCAGGGCTGGATGCTGGGCAACAGCCAGCCCTATGATGCCGCGGTCCTCGACCTCGGACTGCCGTGCATTTCGGGCCTCGACGTGCTGCAACGCTGGCGTCATACCGGGCACACGCTGCCGGTGCTGATCCTGTCCGCCCGCAGCGGCTGGGTCGAGCGTGTCAATGGCCTGAACGCAGGCGCGGACGACTATCTCGAAAAGCCCTTCAAGGCGCAGGAGCTCGTTGCGCGGGTCAAATCGCTGCTCCGTCGGGTCTCCAGCAGACCGGACGCCGTGCTCCGCCTCCGGCAGATCGAGTTCAACGCGGCGGCCGGCCTGGTCAAGAAGGACGGGGAGATCGTCGACCTGACTGCACTCGAGTTGCGCGTCCTCGAACTCCTCATGCGCCGCGCCGATCATATCGTGTCGCAGACCGAACTGCTGGAGCACATCTATCCGAGCAGCGACCATCGCGACTCCAATACGGTCGAAGTCTACATTGCCCGGCTCAGGAGAAAGCTGGGGCGTGACTGCATTCGCACCGTCAGAGGCATGGGATATCGCTTCGGGTAGAGCAATGTTCAGCCGCAACTTCCGAGCCCGGATGCTCGCGGTCGCCGCGATCTGGATTTCCATCGTCTTGTTCGCCAGCGGGCTCGGGCTCTCGATCGTCATTCGCCGTGTCGTCGAGGCCCACTTCGATCATGACCTGCTGGATCACGCCCGCGAGCTCGCCGATCTCGTGGAACTCGACGCCACGCAGCGGCTGTTCATCGCCCGCGATCTGAGCGATCCGCGTTTCTCCCCTGCCCGTTCCGGAATGTATTGGCAGGTCATCCTGCAGAACGGCGAAAGCGCGCGCTCGCCGTCGTTGCAGGATGACCTTTTCCTTTCATTCACGCCCGACCAGAGTCGCGAGGGTTCCCTGCCCTCCTCCACGGCGCTTAGTGTGGAGGGACCGACCGGGCCGATGCGCATGGTCCGAAACATCAGCGAGCCGTCTCGCCTCGGGCAACCCGTCGAAATCCGTGTCGGTGCAGACGAGCGACTGATTAGTGACGAGATGCAGCACCTCAATCTGACGCTGATAGCGACGCTTGGTATCATGGCCCTCGCCATGGTTGGCACCGCCTACGCTCAGGTCGCTTACGGCCTGCGGCCGCTCCAGCGCATGAGTCGCGCCATCGTGGACGTGCGTAGCGGCAAGACCTCAAGGCTGCCTGAGGACCTGCCGGAGGAAATCATGCCGCTCGTCACCGAGCTGAACGGAATGATTGCGGCAAATCTCAACATGGTCGATCGCGCTCGCGTACTCGCAGGAAGTTTTGCACACGCGCTGAAGACACCTCTGGCAATTCTCGACGAGGAGGCAGCACGGCTGAAAGCGTCCGGTCAGGAGATCCACGCTCAGATTCTGTCGGAGCAGTGCTCGCGAATGGCGCTGCTCATCGACTACCAGACGGCGCGCGCAAAGGCCTCCACGATCGCGAATGCAGGTGCGTTTGCGGTCGTCGCAGACGTCTTGAGGAGCGTCATCAATACCTACTCGCGATTCAGCCCAGGGCACGACCGGCGGTTCGAAGTCGAAGGAGCAGCGGACGTCGTCGTTGCCTGCGACACCAACGATCTGACCGAACTCATCGGCAACCTGCTCGACAATGCGGCAAAATGGGCACGTGACCGCGTCGTGATTTCGATCGAGGATCTCGACAGCACCGTCTTGATCACGGTTGAGGACGACGGGCCCGGCATTCCAGTGGAACACCGAATGCGCGTGTTCGACGTGGGCACGAGACTTGACGACGCGAAGCCCGGCACTGGGCTCGGTCTGGCGATCGCCCGCGACCTGACCAGCCTCTATGATGGCCGACTGTGGATCGAGGATTCGAGAATTGGGGGCGTCGCCCTGAAGCTTTCGCTTCGAAAGAAGGGTGATCCAAGCTCATCGTGACATGCCTGGTACCCGCAGCCTCAAAACCGCTTGCAGAAAACGCTGGCCCGACACCCAACCCGCTCATAGCGATGATGCCCTGGGCCAGCGCGCCAACGATGCCAGTCGGAATCGGCGAACGGCTCTTTTCCAACGGCGCGGCCTGCAGCGTCGGCAAAATCGCCAGCTTCCCCGGCTACGCTATTTCAGAGTCGAGAGATAGGCGACGACGTCGGCCCGCTCCTTCGCGTCCGCCAATCCTTTGAAATACATCTTGACGCCGTGAACGTCCCCGCGAGGATCGGCGATATAGGCATCCAGTGCCGTCGCGGTCCAGGGCGCATTGTTCTTTTTCATGCTCTCCGAATAGGCGTAGTCCGGCACAGCCGCTGGCTGCCGTCCAACGATGTTCCAGAGGCTCGGGCCGACCTTGTTGACGCCGATCTCAGCAGAGTGGCAGTTCTGGCAGATGCGCTGGAAGATGCTTTTCCCGGCGGCCGGATTTCCGTCGAGCGCGCGGGCGCTCGGTGCCAGGCAGGCGAGAACGGCGACAAGAGCGATGCGGCGGAGCATGCGAAATCTTTCCCTTTTCGATCCGGAGCGGGCGCGGGCCAGCCCCCCGGGACAGGCCGGTGAGCAGATCCGCGCGGATGATCGGACGACAGCCCGGCCCAAGTCCTTGTCCTGGATCAAGCCGCGCGGTTGCCGTTGCTGCTCAATTGGCCTAATCTTCTAAAAAAACGAACGATCACCAACAACCCAAAGTGTCGTTCTGGGAGGTGCCCGATGGGAGACGCCGATCCTCGGCCCCCGCGTCCGTCTGGCGTGAATGCTGCAAAGTCCAAGGCTGCGACGGAGGCCGCTGCGGCGGCCGACATCTGCGGCCAGTTGCCGGCCGACGGGTTGGCGATGGTGCTGATCTTCCTGTCGCCCCACTACGATCCAAACGAGTTCATGGTGGAGGTGACGACCCGTCTTGCGGACGTCCCCGTATACGGCTGTACGACGGCCGGAGAGCTGTCGCCCGATGGCTGGGACGACAACAGCGTCGTCGCTCTCGGATTTGCCGCCGAGGATTTCACGGTATTCGCACAGCCCATCTTCGGGTTGTCGGGCTTTCGCGTCGATGAAGGACGTCGCCTCGGCAACCAGATGAGGCAGGACCTCTCGCAGCACGCTGGTCGCGACGACGACGGCGTGTTCGGGCTCGTCCTGATCGACGGCATGTGCCAGCGCGAAGAGGCGATCATGTCGGCGATCTACGCCTCGCTCGACAACATTCCCCTGGTTGGCGGGTCGGCCGGCGATGGTCTGCGGTTCGAGCGCACCTGGGTCTTTCACGACGGCAAGGCCCACACGGACATGGCCGTGCTGATCCTGATCAGGACGTCATTGCCGTTCCGGCTGTTCAAATGCGACAATTTCGAGCCGACCTCGACCAAGATGGTGGTGACGGAGGCCGATCTCGAGCAGCGTATCGTCAAGCAGCTCAATGCCGAGCCGGCGGCGGAGGAATATTGTCGCGCGATCGGAATAGCCGATTCCGAGCTCGACCCGTTCCTGTTTGCGGCCCATCCGGTCCTGGTGCGCGTGGGAGGCTCCTATTTCGCGCGCTCGATTCAGCGCGTCAGCCCTGACGGCTCGCTCCGGTTCTTCTGCGCGATCGACGAAGGAATGGTGCTGACGGCGGCGAGGTCACGCAACTCCGTGGCGGCCGCCCGCGAGATGCTGGCCGAGGTCCGCGACGAGATCGGCGAGGTCTCGATCTTCATCGGTTTCGAGTGCATCCTCAGGCGTCTTGACGCAGAGCAGCATCAGTTTGCGCGGGAAATGTCCGATCTCTATCGCGACAACCGGATCGTCGGATTCCATACCTATGGCGAGCAGTACGGTTCAATGCACGTCAATCAGACGCTGACCGGGGTCGCGATCGGCAAACGTGGAGCGGCGCAGCCATGACCGCCGCGGGGTCTCCGGAAGACCTGCAGCGCGAGGCGGCCAAGCTCAGGAAGATCAACGCCGCGCTGATGTCCCGGGTCGAACGCTCGATGGACCAGCAGTTCAATGCGTTCTCGCTGTTCGAAACGGCGATCGCCCTCGATCAGCAGGTGCGCGAGCGGACGCGCCAGCTGCGTGATGCGCTGCGTTCGATCGAAACCGCCAACAAGGACCTCTTTCGGGCCAAGCAGCAGGCTGAAGCGGCCAGCTCCCTGAAATCCTCGGTTCTCATCTCCGTTACGCATGATCTGCTTCAGCCGCTCAACGCCGCGCGGCTCACGCTCTCGACCTTGGCGGACGAAGTCTCGTCCGATCGCGGAACGGCCATGGTCGGCCAGGTCGACCATTCGCTGGCCATGCTCGAGGATCTGCTGCGGTCCCTGCTGGAGATTGCCAAGCTCGATGCCGGAGCCCTGCGCCCCGATGTCAGGCCCGTTCTGCTTTCGACCCTGTTCGAGCCGCTCGAACGCGAATTCGCCCCGATCGCGGCCAAACGCGGGTTGTCCCTGCGCATTTGTCCGTGCTCGATCGCCGTGGTCTCGGATGCCATGATGCTGCGGCGCATCTTGCAGAACCTCCTCGCCAACTCTCTGCGCTACACGCGGCGAGGCGGCGTCGTCATGGGATGCCGGCCGGGGCCGGGAGCAGGCCGGGTTCGCATCGAGGTCCACGACACCGGTCCGGGCATTCCCAAACCGCAACAAGAAGCGATCTTTCTCGAATTCCAGCGCGGTCAGCCGAGCGCCGAGGATCAAGCCGGCTTCGGGCTGGGCCTGTCGATCGTCCGTCGCTTCGCCAAGGCATTGGACCATGAGGTCGGGCTGGCTTCGCGGGTTGGACATGGGTCCACATTCAAGCTCGAGCTCGACCGCGCCGACCCGGCAGCCGTACTGCCGGATCCGCATCCTGCGGATCACGTCGACCACGACTATGGCGGGCTCGAAGGCGCCAAGATCCTGCTGATCGAAAACGACCTGGCCACCGCCGAGGCCATGGTCAGTCTGTTGGAAAAATGGGGCTGCGACGTCGTGGCGACGGCGTCGTCAAATGACGCTTTGCAGCGTTTGAGTGCGCTCGGGGCGGTCCCCGAGACGATCATCGCGGATCTCCACCTGGATGGCGACGAGAGCGGGCTTGCCGCCATCCGGGACATCAGGCAATTCCTCGGCCGAGATGTCGCGGCCATGATCGTGACCGCCGACTATTCCGAGGACGCAGCCAGGGAAGCAAGCCAAGACGGGCTCGAGATCTTGACCAAGCCGGTCAGGCCTGCGGAGCTTCGCGCGCTGTTGTCGTTCTTGCTGTCATGAGCGCCTCAGCGCCGTTTGCCCGAGCCGGCGTGCGCGGCTCGCCGATGAGGTTCACGAAGTCGATCTTTTCCATCTCGATGATGGCCTTGGTCCTGCTCATGACGCGAAGCTTTCGCAGGATCTCCGAGACGTGGACCTTCACCGTCGTCTCGCAGATCCCGAGCTCATAGGCGATCTGCTTGTTCTGCAGCCCGCGGCGGATCAGGTCGAGCACGCGCAGTTGCTGCGGCGTCAGCTCGTGAAGACGCTTCAGGAGGTCCTGAGCAGGAAGTCGGCCACGGCGCGCGCTGGCGCAGAGGGAGCCGCCTTCAACATGGACCTCGCCCCGCAGCACGGCCTTGATCGCATCGGCAAGTTGCTGCTTCGAAGTCGATTTCGAGATGTAGCCGGAGACACCCAGCGCGAGAACATGGGCGACGAGGTCCGGGTCCCGATGCGCGGAAACCACCAGGATCGGTGTGCGCGGCGCGGTCTTGCGGATGCGGATGACGCCGGAGAGTCCGGTCGTTCCGGGTGTCGAGAGGTCGAGCAGGATCAGGTCGAATCTCGGCGGAGATGAAAGAAGCCCGACGGCCATGTCGACGGACGTCGCCTCGCGCATCTCGGCATCAGCCAGAGCGGCGCGGATCGCGCTCTCCAGCGCCTCCCGAAACAGCGGATGGTCCTCGACGATGAGCAATCGAGCCACGTGCCTGCCTCCCCCGGCCGGATCGAAGATCCGGATCATTCAGTGTCGCGGATCCGACATTCAACCAGCGTGCGGGCTGCGTCTTCGAAGGAACGTCAGAACCGGAGCATCAGCGATACCGCGTTGGTTGGCATCAATCAACGATCAAGACGCCATCGACGTCGCTACGCCTGCCGTGGCCGTGGAGTCGTGCGGCGCAACAATTCGCTACGGGTGCTTTCGACTCGAAGCGGTGCGCGATCCCTGCCGGTCGGCCGGCACGTTCAGCGCGATCTTGCCGATCTCGATGACGGCCTTGTTGCGGCTGAACAGACGGAGTTTTCTCAGGATCTCGGTGATGTGCGCCTTGACGGTCGACTCCGCAAGCTGAAGCTCGCTGGCGATTTCCCGGTTCTGATAGCCACGCCTGATCAGGTCGAGGACGCGAAGCTGTTGTGGCGTCAGCTCCTCGAGACGCGCCTGCAGCGCGCGAGATGACCCCTTCCCGTGGCGCTCGACGACGGGCACGAAGTCTTTCGGGACCGAGATCGAGCCGCTGAGCACGCGCTCGATCGCCGACGTCAGCTCACGCTTCGAGGTCGACTTCGGCAGATAGCCGGCCGCGCCGAGCGAAAGCGCCTCGCGCACGACGTTCTGGTCCTCTTCACTCGAGACGATCGCGACCGGAAGCCGCGGATACGCGGCGCGAAGCCGCTGGAATCCCGAGAAGCCCATGGCATCGGGCAGCGTCAGGTCGAGCAGCGCCAGGTCGATGTCGGGTTTCATTGCGAGGGTGGTGAGCGCATCGGCAATCGACAGCACCTCGAAGATCTCAGCGTCGGGATGCGCCAGACGCACCGCGTTGCCGAGCGCTTCGCGAAACAGCGGATGATCGTCGATGATCAGAAAGCGCGTCATGTCCGACCTTCACTCGCCGCCAGCACGTGCCGGGTGATCCGGCAGATCGTGTCGGCCGGTGTCCCTCCTTCAATTTGCCGTTTCTGACGACTGCACGGTCAGCAGGAACGTATAGATGCTCTCGAACTGGTCGTCGGTAAAGACCTCCTTCCAGGCGGGCATGCCCTTGGAGGGACGGCCTTCATGCACGGTGGTCCAAAATTTGTCGCGCATGTCCTCGCCGTAGCGGGTCCGCAGCCGTCGCAGGTCGATGCGCCGTTCCGCCTGCACGGCGTCGGGTCCGTGACAATGCGCGCAGGTGCCGTTGAAGATCTCTTTGCCCAGCGTCACCGCCTCGGTCTTCGACTCGCTCGCAGTCGAGTCCGAAACCCTCATCACGGCGGCCTCGGCGACCGGCTGGCGGAGAAGCTGAGCAGGGTCAGTCGTCGACGCCAGCCTGATCGGGCGCGGCACGGCGCCGAGCCTGATCGACGGCTCGCCCGGCATCCCGTATTTGGCCGCCAGCTCGGCGATCCGCGGTGCGAGCTGCGGCAGGGCGGCGTCGATCTGATCGCGCAATTGCGTGGAGCTCTTGGCAAGGCCGATCGCGGCATCCCAGGACAGACCGTCGCCCTCGACCGGCTGGATCCGGAAGCTGCTCTGGTAGATCGTCTTGTTCAGCCAGCCTGCAACCGGCCCCCAGATGAAGGCGATGTCGACCTTGCCGTGGGCCAGCGCCGCCAAGCCTTCGTCCGGTGTCAGCACCGTCACCTTCTCGATGTCGTCGCGCTGGGCCAGCAGATTTTGCGGCGTGGTCTGATATTGCACCGCGACCCGCTTGCCTCGGAGGTCGTCGATGCCATGGACGACCAACGTTCCGCGGCTGACGAGCGCGTAGGTCTCGGTCGCGATCTTCTTCGAGAAGATCACTGCCGGTCCCATGAAGTCCGCTGACAGCGGCAGACCGATCATCGCGTCGCACTGCTTGCCCAGCAGCGTCACGCGCACGGTTCGCTTGCCGAAATAGGATTTGTACCAGTCATACGTCACGGGGCGGCCGAGCTCACGCGACAGCGCCTGGCCGACCTCGACATAGAATCCCGGCTGCGTTGGATTGTCGCTCGAAAACGGAAGATTGGTCGGATCCGCACAAAGCCGCAGCGGCTCCGCCTCGTTGGCCAGGCTCGCCGCCGACGCGGCCAGCACGGTGGAGGCCACCAAGGCGACGAGAGCCGTCGCGCTTGCTGCCAGTTCGGCGGCGGCCCGCCAATTCGAGCCAGTCTGACGGCGATTCAGGCGCATCCTCGATCCCTCAGGTCTTGTTTATCTGTTTGTACGGCTCGGTCTCGCGGCCGGGCCGTCTTCGTCCGCTTGATGCGGATTGGCTGAACGCCGCGCGTGTCCCCGCGGCCGGGGCCACGCGCAGCCGTCGCGAGCGTTGCGGTTATTGGACCGCGAACACGAACAGAGCGCCGCCCTCGGGAGCAGCGTTCGTCATCTTCTTGCCGATCTCGCCCAGGAACGCCGGGATCGAGGCGGTGCGGCCGACGACGACGGCGACGTACTGCTTGCCGTCGACCGAATAGGTCACCGGACCGGCGCCGATGCCGGAGCCGAGATTCCTCTTCCACAGGATCTTGCCGGTCTTGGCGTCGATGGCGCGGAAGTCGCCGTGAAGATTGCCGGAGAACACCAAGCCGCCGGCGGTGCTCAGCGTGCCGCCGTTGAACGGAAGGTCTTCCTGGATCGACCAGACCTTCTTGTTGTTCACGGGATCCCAGGCGATGAGTTCACCGAGGAACCCGCCGGGGCCTTCCTTGGTCGGGAATTCCGCACCGAGATAGAACACGCCGCGCTTGTACGAGACGTCGCTGACCGACCAGTCCATGCAGACATTGTTCGCCGGGATGTAGACCAGACCGGTGTCCGGATTGTACGACATCGGCTGCCAGTTCTTGCCGCCGATCAGGTTCGGGCAGACGTCCTTGACGGGATGTCCGGGGCCCGGCCGTTTGTCCGGATCCTCGACCGCGCGCAACGTCGAGGTGTCCCATTTCTGCGCCCAGTTGGCGAAGACGTATTTCTCGGCCGAGATCACCTTGCCGGTCTCGCGGTTGGCCACGAAGAAGAAGCCATTGCGATCGGCCTTCATCAGCGTCGGGACAGCCGCACCGCCAACCTTGAGATCGGCGAGAATAGCCTCGTTGACGCCGTCATAGTCCCAGGCATCGGCAGGCGTGGTCTGGATGTGCCACTTGATCTTGCCGGTGTTCGGATCGAGCGCCAGTGTGGACGCCGTATACAGATTGGTCAGCTTGCCGAAATCGCCATTGCCGGTCGAGCGCACGGCGGTGTTCCAGGGACCTGGATTGCTGGTGCCCCAATAGACCGTGTCGCTCTTCGGATCGTAGGAGCCGACCAGCCAGGCCGCGCCGCCACCATGCAGGCCGGTGTCACCCTTCCAGGTCTCGCTGCCGGGCTCGCCGGGCGCAGGCACCGTGTAGGTCTGCCAGACCATCTTGCCGGAGTTGATGTCGTAGGCCTGCAGCGAGCCGCGCACGCCGTACTCGCCGCCGCCGAATCCGGTGATGACCTTGTCGCGCACGACCAACGGCGGCGAGGTGATCACCGAGCCCTGCTTGTAGTCCACCACCTTGGACGTCCACAGCTCCTTGCCGGTGGCGGCATCGAGCGCGGTCAGCTTGCCGTCGAGCCGGCCGACGAACAGCTTGCCGTCGGCATAGGAGATACCGCGGCTGTTCACGTCGCAGCAGGCATATTGCAGCGTATCGTCCGGAATGTCCGGCTCATAGGTCCATTTGCGCGCGCCGGTCGCGGCATCCAGCGCATAGACGTATTTCGGGCCCCACGACGTCGAGACGTAGAGCGTGTTGCCGATCACGATCGGCGAGGCCTCGTTCGAGCGTAGCGAGGCCAGCGAGAACGAATAGACCAGCGACAGCTTGCCGGCGTTCTCGGTGTTGATCTCCTTGAGCGGGCTGAACCGGGTGTTGCCGTAGTCATGCCCGGCCATCGCCCAGGCGCCGGGCTCGCTGGCGGCCTTCAGCGCCGAGTCGTTGGCGCGGACGCCCAGCGTGCCGGCGACAAGGAAGGCAACCATCGAGATGCCAGCCAAGAATCTCCTGCTTGTGAAGTTCATCAGTTCCCTCCGCTTATGTCTTTGTTGTGGTCGTATGGCGCGTGCGCCAGCCCCAAGATGAGCAGTCGCGCTGCAAGCAACGGGGCGATTACAGCATCAGCTCCGCCCGGCTCTCATAGGCGGAAGGTAGTAGGCGCAGGGGATCGGGGTTGAACGCCGATTATCGCGCCCTTTCAGCGACTTACCGGAATTCCATGACCTGCGGGCGGAAGGATCGTTGTCGCCATGATGAACGAGGCGCGCTTCTACTGCGCGGTCTCGTGGCCGCCCGGCGTCCTCGCGGTCGCCACACCGAGGGAAGCCCTCGCTCTCGAGATGACGCCTTGAACAACCCGGACCGAACGGCGGCATCGTTTAGTTCGGCGAACGCATCGCGGCACGCCCCCGCTCATCTGGCGATCATGGTTGAGCGATGACGCCACGCAGGCGCCGCAGGGTGGGCACGCGTCGCCTTCGGCGTCGCATTGCCGTCCCATGGCAGCGTCACGTGCGGCGGAGTCGGGGTGCACGGCGCGACAGACTCCGTCAGCGTCATCAAGCTGATTTGGCCCCGTCCAGACCTTCTGAAGAAAATAATCTTGTTGCTATTTTTCCGAATACGTGTTTGTGTATCGCTATCCTGGACCCGCCGAGAGGGGCGCTTCGCGATCGTCACGAGACGTGAGGTCTGGGGATGCGGTGGCCGCAGGCGTGCTGCAGCGGGCTCACGGGCTCGCCGACGAACGGCAGGTTTGCGGACGTGAAGACGCGTGGTCCTGGCGCCCCGATGCTGGCGCCAAGTCGTCGGGCGATGATCCCGAGGGCGACGGTGGCTAAAGAGCCGGACACCGGGGAGACCGCGACATAAGCGTGAAAACCATCGCGCGGGGAATGCCGGGATGTCTCGGCTGAACCTGTGGTTCCTGCCGCCTGCATTTTTTTCGCAGGCGGGCCATGGGTGCGGCCAGCGCCCGGCATTCCCCGCGCCCTCTCATTCTCGAGGGCGGAACGACCGGCACAACTCGGACGCCATCGCGCCGCGGGACCGTCGCCCGTCGCCCGAACGAAAGACGCGAGGCCGGAACAAACCGCAAACAGATTTGAAGTCTGGGGAGAGAGGGATGGTGCGCTCGGAGGGACTCGAACCCCCACGGTGTTACCCACTGCCACCTCAAGGCAGCGCGTCTACCAATTCCGCCACGAGCGCGAAGAAGAAGCCGGGGCCAGAGGAAGGGCGGCACCGGATCAGTGGCGCCCGTGTATCAAATCGATGTCGGGGGGACAAGGCCCGCTCTGCCCTAAAATACCGGATTGTGGACGGTTTTGGCGTGGGCCGGGGCGCGCTATCGCGACGTCGGCGTCGGCGAGCGCGGCAGCATCTGCTTGACCTCGACCGCGATGCGGTTGCGGTCGACCAGCACCACCCCATTTGCGATCGGCAGATTGTTGGCGAGCACCTTGACGTCGTCGGCCTCGGTGGCGTCCAGCTCGATGATGGCGCCGCGGGACAGGCGCAGAACCTGGTGGATGGGCATGGAGCAGGTGCCGAGAACGACCATCAGGTCGACTGTCACTTTATCGAGGGTTGACACTGCAGGACCACCGAAGTCACGACTGGATTTTCGTTGCCCAGACATCACCATGTTGTGGTTAGCCAATGGTTAACAGCCGCGAAACACTCGACCTGACCACCTTTGCTGGCCCCCCCGGCAACGCCGTGGCGTGGCGCATCTCCGATTCGCTGATCGACTACGCCCAGGCCACCGAGTTCATGGAGGCGCGGGCGGCCGCGATCGCCGCTCACGAGGCCGCGGAGATGGTCTGGCTGCTCGAGCACCCGCCGGTCTACACCTCCGGTACGTCGGGCAAGGCCGAAGACCTGCGCGATCCGCGCTTTCCGCTGGTGCCGACCGGGCGCGGCGGCCAGGTCACCTATCATGGGCCCGGCCAGCGGGTGGCCTATGTCATGCTCGACCTCAAGCGGCGCCGGCCGGATGTGCGAGCCTATGTCGCGGCGCTCGAGGAGACCATCATCCGCACCCTCGATGCCTTCAACGTGCGCGGCGAGCGGCGCGAGGATCGCGTCGGCGTCTGGGTCAAACGGCCCGACAAGGGCGAGGGCCATGAGGACAAGATCGCCGCGATCGGCGTGCGGCTGAAGCGCTGGGTCACCTTTCACGGCATCGCCATCAATGTCGAGCCGGACCTGTCGCACTTTCAGGCCATCGTGCCCTGCGGCGTGACCGATCCGCGCTACGGCGTCACCAGCCTGGTCGATCTCGGCCTGCCGGTGACGCTCGCCGATGTCGACATCGCGTTCCGGCAGGCGTTCGAGAGCGTCTTCGGCGCCGTCAGCGTCGCGCAGCCGGAGACGGCATGAGCTCACGCGGCGCCCTGCTGCGGCGGCACGTCGAGCTTCGCCGCGACATAGCGGCGCTCCTGGCTCAAGCCACCGAAGCCGTAGGCATCCGCCTTGACCTCGTCTACATGAAGGTAGGTCTCGTGATGCAGCGGGCCGATCAGCTCGGCCATGCGCGCGAACACTGCGGCCAGATAGGCGGCCTTCTCGTCCTTGGTGTTGGTGCCCTCGCTGACGTGAACGTCGATCCAGTAGCTGGCAAGCCCCTGCTCCGCCAGCGAGGCGCCGCCGGCGAACCAGTCCGCGGCATCCGCTTCCGAGACGATGACGGCGGTGACCTTGGGATCCTTGCGCAGGATCCGCGCCGTCAATTCGGTGACGGCGTCCGCGATGGCCTTTTTCAGCGACGGCGAGCGGCGCTGGCTGGCATAGACGATGTTGATCAACGGCATGGTTGGCTCCCGGTATCCAGCGCGTGGCTGCGCCTCGACAGCAAAGCTAGCCGCGCGCCTGTCATTTTGGTATCTTATCGGGATGGATATCAATGATAACGATCGCATATGACAGCCACGCTCGACATCGCGACCGTCCGCGCCTTTCTGCTGGTGAGCGAGCTGCACAGCTTCACCCGGGCGGCCGAGACGCTCGGCACCACGCAGGCTGCGGTCAGCCTGAAGCTGCAGCGCCTGGAAGCGCTGCTCGGAAAGCGGCTGGTCGAACGCTCGCCGCGCGCGGTCCGGCTCACCGCCGACGGCGCGGCCTTCGCCGAGAACGCCCGCGCGCTGGTTGCCGCACATGACCTCGCGCTGACCGGCGCTCCTCGTGCCCGGCCGCTGTTGTCGCTGGGGATCAGCGATCACGTCGCCGGCCCCGAGCTGGTGCCGATGCTCGAGCAGTTGCATGCTGCCATGGCGGACCTCGTCCTGTCGGTCAGCATCGGCTTCTCGCGCGACCTGCTCGACCGCTACGATGCCGGCAAGCTCGACGCCGTGATCGTCCGCCAGGAGGCGAGCCGCCGCGGTGGCGAGGCGTTGATCACGGACGAGTTCGGCTGGTTCGCAGCTCCCAGATTTCGTCTGCCGGCGGCCGGCACGCTGCCGCTCGCCACGCTCGCGCCGCCCTGTGGCGTGCGCAGCATCGCGGTCCGCGCGCTCGAGCGCGCCCGAATCAGCTTCAGCGAGACGTTCGTCGGCGGCGGAGTGACGGCCGTTGCGGCCGCCGCGCGGGCCGGTCTTGCGATTGCGCCGCTGGCCCGCCGGATCGCGCCCAGCGGACTGATCGATGTCGGAACGGATCTCGGCCTGCCCAAGCTCGGCCGCTCCAAGGTGATGCTGCATGCGAAGGCGGGCGATGCGGCCAAGCGCGCAGCCTTGCGCACGCTGGCCGCAGCATTCCGAAGCGCCGCGATCTCGAAGTAATTGACGCCCGCGGAGCCTGATGTAGCATGGATGAATAATCGGAGTTCAGGAGCAGCGGCTTGAACCGTCTCTTGACCGCAGCTGACCTCGTCAGCGCCCCAGCAAAGCCGAGCCCGGCCTCGACCGGCGCGACCGGCCTCGAACCATTGCATCGCCACGCGCTGATCCGAACCTCGAACGCCGACGTGCTGCGCGACCTCGCGGGGCGCCGGCTCGGCGCCGAGCGCGTCGACTTCAGGAACGCCGAGCGCTTCGAGGCGATCGTCAACCTGATCGAGCTCGAGACCATCGGCCTCGCGTTCGGCACCACGACCTGCGACATGGTCTGCGACCATCGCGCCGCCGATTTCATGAGAGTGCAGATCGCCCTGAAGGGACGCGCGGTCAGTTGCGCCCGCGGCGAGGCGACCGACGTCAATGAGCATCAGTTCGCAGTCGCGCCGGCCGGCGTGCCATGGCAGATGGCGTGCCAGGGTGGCCATCGGCGACTGACTCTGCGGCTCGATCCGCAGGCGCTGCGACGGCGCCTGACGGCGCTGGTCGGCGTGCAGCCGCGCGCCGACTTTACGATCGACCCTGCCATTCCGGCCGCCGATCCGCAGGCCCGCAACCTGATGCGGCTGCTGGATTTCCTGACGACCCAGCTCAACGAGCAGGATGCGGCGTTCCCCGCCGCGGTCTATCGCGAGCTGGAGGATGCGGTGCATGTCGCCTTCCTCTGCGCCAGCCGTCATCGTTTCCGCGACACGCTCCTGGATCCCTCCCCGATGCCGGATTTCGGCCTGGTCAAGCGGCTCGAGGACTACATCGAGGCGAACTGGCGCGAGCCGATCACGATCGAGCACCTGGCGCGCGAAGCCGGCGTCAGCGCCCGCTCGATCTTCCGTCTGTTCGAGCGCGTGCGCGGCTATTCGCCGATGGCCTTTGCCAAATCGGTGCGCCTGCGGCGCGCCCGCGAGATGCTGCGCTCCGGCGATCCCGACATCACGGTGGCAGCGGCCGCTGCCGCCTGCAACTTTGCCAATGCCGGACACTTCGCCCGCTACTACCGCGCCACGTTCGGCGAGCTGCCATCGGCGACGATGGCACGCGCCGAGCAACCGTGACGCTTTTTTCGACCGCTCACAGGATGGCTTCGAGCGCGCTACGCAGGCTCTGATGCCGGAACACGAAGCCGCTCGACAGCGCCTTGTTCGGCACCACGCGCTGGCCGCCGAGCAAAAGCTCCTCGGCGAAGTCGCCGCCGATCCGGCGCAGCAGGCCGGCGGGGACGCGCAGCAGCGCCGGACGCCGCAGGCAGCGCGCGAGTTCGGCGGTGAAGGCGAGATTGCGCACCGGCAGCGGCGCCGTCGCATTGACCGGCCCGGTGATGGCGTCGGTCGCGATCACATGCGCGATCAGCCGAACGAGATCGTCGCGCTCGATCCAGGACATCCATTGCAGACCGGAGCCGAATGGCCCGCCGAGGCCGAATTCGAACGGCGTCAGCATCCGCGCCAGGAAGCCACCGTCGCGGCCGACCACGAGCCCGATCCTCAGCAGTGCGACGCGGACGCCGTGCGCTTCGGCACCGCGAGCCGCTTGCTCCCAGGCGTCGCAGAGGTCATGGCTGAAGCAGGCATGCGACTTGGCGGATTCGGTCAGCGGCTGGTCCTGCCACAGGCCGTACCAGCCGATCGCCGAACCGTTGACCAAGACCTTCGGCTTGCGGTCGAGCCGCGCAATCAGGGATAAGACGGCTTCCGTCGTAGCCAGCCGGGACTGCAGGATCGTCGCGCGCCTGGCCGCGGTCCACGGCGCATTGCCGATCGGTTCACCGGCAAGATTGACGATCGCGTCGACACGGGTGTCGGACGCGAGCTGATCGAGATTGGTGATCAAGGTCAGCGGCGCCGGCAACATGGCGGCCTTGGCCGGGTCGCGGACCAGGGCGACGACGTGATGGCCGGCCGCGGTGAGACCGGCCGTCAGCCGCGCGCCGATGAAGCCGGTCGCGCCGGTGATGAGGATGGTCTGCGCCGGCGGCAGCGCCGCGACCAGCCCGGCCGCATCCGGCTGCGACATTCGCGCAAGGCGCCGTGCCGCGGTGAAGTCGCGCAGGCCGCACAGGGCAGCGCCAACCGCGGCGGCAGCCGCAATCCAGCTCAGCAGGCCGGCAAAGGCCGGCACGATCGCCGAGGGCTGCATCGCCCAGCCGATCAGCAGCGGCACCAGCAGCATGAGGATCGCGCCGTAGTTGATGGCGAGCAGCGTATGATTCACGCGTTCGCTCGGCGGCAGCTTGCGCGTCAGATCCTCCTCGACGAAATCGGTCAAGGTGATGCCGATCTCGGCCACGAGCACCGCGAGCACGAGGATTGCGAACAATCCATGCACCTCGCACCAGCCGATGACGGCGAACAGCAGCGCATAGAGCATATTGCGGACGCCGTGCAGCTTGAGCTCGCCCAGCTGCGACGGGCGCCAGGCCAGGCGCTCGGTGAACTCATGGTGATAGACGGTGTCGAACACGCCCATCACGATCTGAAGCGCAATCAGGGACCAGAGCAGCGGCGTCATGGTGCGGACTCCCGGAATACGGCGCTCTGGCGGATGATGCGCCCGAAGCGCGGATGGATGATCTCGAGCGAGAAGCGAAAGACGCCGCTGCCGAGATCGGAATGGGTGACGGTGAGGTCGCCGGGCGTGAGCCATGCCGGCAGCGCCCAGCGCCGCCCCGCGAAGTCGAACGTGTAGCCGGCGCTATGGAAATGAAGCGCGCCATCGGCGACGCCGACGCGCAGGCTCATGCTAAGGCCCCAGCCGAGATATTCCTCGAGCCCCGTCGGACCGGCGAAGCGCTTGGCGGAATGGATCACCTGCGGGAAGCCATGCGGGCGTCCGCAGATGCGCGTCCAGATCTGGCCGCCTCTCGCCGCGTCCTCCGTCACCGCGACGATCATCGGCACACCGATGTCTGCGTGCGTCGGCAGCGGCCCGCCGATCAGCCGCGCCAGATGCGCGAACCAGAAGCCGGCACGACTGATCTCGGCCTGATCGACCTCGCCGACATAGACGACGGTCGCGCCGTCGGCGAGTTTCTTGGAGAAGCGGCGCCAGATCGACACCGGCAGCCGCCCCCAATCCTCGGCGGACAACAGCGCACGAAACCTGTGATCGTCATGAAGCCGGGCGTTGGAGGGCGTTGAAAGTCCGAGATGTCCCATGGTCACCATGACGCCCTCCGCTCATCTACGACCTTGATCTTCCCGACGGCAGCAGATTTGCGATCTTCTCGCCGAGCTTGATCAGCGCGACGAGACGCGGCCGCGGCACCTTCAGCATCTGCACGTACCAGCGGTCGACCAGCTCGGTGAACGCCAGCATGTCTTTCAGCCGCCTGGCTGCGACCGTGCTGATCGCGGGATCGCCGGTCGCTTCCGCGACGCAGGCGCGCAGCGCAGCGATCGCGGGATCGATCTCGCGCTCCTTGCGGCCGGCCGCGATCCGCTGTGCGACCTCCCAGATGTCGGTCTCGGCCTCGAAATGATCGCGGCGGTCGCCGAGGATCGGCACGCGCCGGATCAAGCCCCAGGCGAGCAGCTCCTTCAGCGAGTTCGAGACATTGGAGCGGGCCATGCCGAGCGTGTCGGCGATGTCCTCCGCCGTCATCGGCTTCTCGGCGAGGTACAGCAGCCCGTGGATCTGGCTCACCGAGCGGTTCACGCCCCACCGGTCGCCCATGTCGCCCCAGTTGAGGATGAAACGCTCGACGGCGGGCGGAAGTTTTCGATGACCTGTAATTTCTGTCATGACAGAAATATCTGACGTACGAGGATGAATGTCAAGAGACCCGCTCTTGAACCGGGCTGGGGGCTGGCCCGACGGATGTTACGGCGCCCATTTTGCGCCTGCCGACCGCCCGGTTCCCCGCCTGCCCCCTCTGCAACAGGAGCAAGCCATGACGGCATCCGACAAGGCGTTCACTGGATCGATCCCACAGATCTACGATCAACTGATGGTCCCCTTGATCTTCGTGCCCTATGCGCTGGACCTCGCGCGGCGCATCGCGGCGTACCTGCCGCGCGACGTGCTGGAGACGGCGGCGGGCACCGGCGTGGTTACGCGGGCCCTGCATGCTCAACTGCCGCCGGAGGTCCGGATCACCGCCACCGACCTCAACGAGCCGATGCTCGCGCAGGCGAAGACCCATCTCGCCGCTGCGGACCGCATCGCATTTCATCAAGCCGATGCGCTGGCCCTGCCCTTTGCCGACGCGAGCTTCGATGCCGTCGCATGTCAGTTCGGCGCGATGTTCTTCCCCGATCGCGTCAAGGGCTATGCGGAGGCCCGCCGCGTGCTCAGGCCCGGCGGACGTTTCGTCTTCAACGTCTGGGACCGGATCGAGGAGAATGAAATCCCTCACGTCGTTCACGAGACGTTGCAGCAGGTCTTCCCCGAAAGCCCGCCGCAGTTCTTCACCCGGACTCCGCACGGCTATTTCGATGCCGGGCGGATCGAGGCCGATCTGACCGCAGCGGGCTTCACCGACATCGCGATCGAGACGGTGACGCATCGCAGCCGCGCGGCGTCGCCTCAGGACCCGGCCACGGCATTTTGCCAGGGCACACCGATGCGCGGCGAGATCGAAGCACGCGGCACGCCCGGCCTCGCCGCCGTGACGCAGGCGACCGCGGACGCGCTGGCGCGCCGGTTCGGCAACGGACCGATCGAGGGCCGCATCCAGGCGCTGGTGATCTCGGCGGGGTGAGCGGCGGGCTCGCGCGCCGTGTCGTTAGAGCGTCGGCAACACGGAGAACGCCTCGCCCGGCCGGCGCGGTTTGAGCTGATCGGCCGTCGCCGGGTTTTCCATCACGGCATCGACATGCGCTGCTGGCGGTCCCTCGCGGCAGGCTGCCAACACGGCGGCAACGTCGTCCGAGGGACCCGCGAACAACGCCTCGACACTGCCATCGGTGCGGTTGCGGACCCAGCCTTCGAGGCCGTTCAGGATGGCCTGGTCCTCGACCCAGGCACGATAACCCACTCCCTGGACGCGGCCGCGCACCAAGACGTGGACGATGGCGCGATCGATCATGATCCGAGCCCCAGAAAATCGCGCAGGCGCTTCTTCACATCCGCCTCGCGCATCACGCGTGCCGTCAGCTCCGCCGACGGCAGCCCCTTGAGCTGCTTCGGCGAGGCGCCGTCGCGGAGCGCCTTCAGCGTCTCATACACCGCCTGCGTCGCCGCGGCGATCGGCGCATGGCCCTGTAGCGCGACGCGGACACGGCGCGAGGCGAGATAGCCGAGATCGGACATCTCCTCCGGCGCGCCGCCGAGCACGATCGGCAGCGTCGTCGCCGCCGCGACCGCATCGAGTTGGTCGCGCGCGGTAATGCCGGTGAAGAACAGGCCGTCGACGCCGCAGGCCTCATACGCCCTGGCTCGCGCGATCGCGTCGTCGAGCGAGGTTATGGAAACGGCGCCCGTCCGTCCCAGGATGACCAGCGCGGGATCGTCGCGGCGATCGAGCGCGGCCTTCACCTTGCCGACCCCTTCGGCAAGCGAGATCAGTTGCGGCTTCGCTTCGCCGAAAGCCTGCGGCAGCAGGGTATCCTCGATGGTGAGACCCGCGGCACCGGCCGCTTCCAGTTCCTGCACCGTGCGGCGCACGTTCATCGCGTTGCCGTAGCCGTGATCGGCATCGACCAGCACCGGCAGCGCGGCAGCGCGCGACATTCGCCGCATCTGCTCGGCCAACTCCGTCAGCGTGATCAGCGCGATGTCGGGGTCGCCGAGCACGGCGAGCGAAGCAGCCGAGCCGCCGAACATGCCGAGCTCGAAGCCGAGGTCCTCGGCGATCCGGATCGAAATCGCGTCGTATACCGATCCCGGATGGATGCAGCGATCGCCGGCGAGGATCGCACGGAGCGCCTCTCGACGTGCACGGAAAGTCATCCTCGCCTCCTCTCTCCCGTCATTGCGAGGAGCCAACGGGTCCGCACAAAGCGCGGCCCGATGACAGGCTCCGCGACCAGGCAATCCGGAGTCGTCTCCCGAGCCCCGGATTGCTTCCGCCTTCGCCTACAGGCTTCGGCGGACAAAGTCGCTTCGTTCGCAACGACGTCGACTTCTGAGCTTACGCAAACTCCAGGATCAGCGCGTCCACCGCGAGCGTAGCGCCGGCTGTCGCGTGGATCTTCTTCACCGTACCGTCCTGCTCGGCGCGCAGCACGTTTTGCATCTTCATGGCTTCGACCACGGCGAGCGTCTCGCCGGCCTTGACCTCCTGCCCTTCGGTCACGGCGATCGAGACCACGAGGCCGGGCATCGGGCACAGGAGCTTCTTGCCGCTATCACCTGCGGTGACGACCGGCATCAGCCGCGCCGCGGTCGCCTCGGCTTCCGTGTAGACGTAGACCGGCGCTTCGACGCCCTGATGCGCGAGCCGCACACCGTTCGCAATGAGGCGCGTCTGCACGGCGATGGCCGCGCCATCGATGGTGCCGTGCCAGACCGCATCGCCCGGTTTCCAGTCCGACACCAACTGATGCGCCGGACCGACCTTGCCGTCGGCCCCGACGAAGCGGACCGTGATCGCGCCGTTCTCCCTGGTGATGTCGAGCAGGATCTCGTCACGCCCGAGCCACACCGCGCGGCGGCCCTGTCGCTTCACAGGCCGGCCGATCATCTGCTGCGAGATCTGCCGCTTGCGCTCGCCGAGCACGTGGTCGATCGCAGCACCCACCGCCGCCAGCCGGCGCGCGATCTCGCCTTCCGGCGCACGCGCGGCAAAGCCCTTGGGAAACTCCTCGGCGATGAAGCCGGTCGACAGCCGGCCCTCGCGCCAGCGCGGATGGTTCATCAGCGCCGACAGGAACGGGATGTTGTGGCGGATGCCATCGACATAGAACGCATCGAGCGCGGTCGACTGCGCCTCGATCGCGGCAGCCCGCGACTCCGCATGGGTGACGAGCTTGGCGATCATCGGATCGTAATAGATCGAGATCTCGCCGCCCTCCTGCACGCCGGTGTCGTTGCGCACGGTGATGCCGTCAGCCTTGCTCTCGGCCGGCGGGCGATACTTCACGAGGCGGCCGATCGACGGCAGGAAGCTGCGGAACGGATCTTCCGCATAGACGCGCGATTCCACCGCCCAGCCGGTCAGCGTCACGTCCTTCTGCGCAAGCGAAAGCTTCTCGCCGGCGGCGACGCGGATCATCTGCTCGACGAGATCGATACCGGTGACGAGCTCGGTCACGGGATGCTCGACCTGCAGGCGGGTGTTCATCTCGAGGAAGTAGAAGCTCTTGTCCTGGCCGGCGACGAACTCGACGGTGCCGGCGGAGTCGTAGTTCACGGCCTTGGCGAGCGCGACCGCCTGCTCGCCCATCTTGCGCCGCGTCTCCTCATCGAGCAGCGGCGACGGCGCCTCCTCGATGACCTTCTGGTTGCGGCGCTGGATCGAGCATTCGCGCTCGCCGAGATAGATCACGTTGCCATGCTTGTCGCCGAGCACCTGGATCTCGATGTGGCGGGGATCGACGATGAACTTCTCGATGAAGACGCGATCGTCGCCGAACGAAGCCTTGGCCTCGGCCTTGGCGAGATTGAAACCCTCGGCGACCTCGGCGGTCGAACGCGCGATGCGCATGCCCTTGCCGCCGCCGCCGGCGGAGGCCTTGATCATCACGGGGTAGCCGATCTCGTCGGCGATGCGCACGGCGTGCTTGTCGTCCTCGATGACGCCGAGGAAGCCGGGCACGGTCGAGACCTTGGCCTTGGCGGCCGCCTTCTTGGATTCGATCTTGTCGCCCATGGCGGCGATGGCGCCGGGATTGGGGCCGATGAAGACAGTGCCGGCCTCGGCCAATGCCCGCGGGAAAGCCTCGCGCTCGGACAGGAAGCCGTAGCCCGGATGCACCGCCTCGGCGCCGGTCTTGCGGCAGGCCTCGACGATGCGGTCGATCAGGAGATAGCTCTCGGCGGCGGCGGGCGGGCCGATCAGCACGGCGTCATCGGCCATCTCGACATGAAGCGCATCGCGGTCGGCTTCCGAATAGACCGCAACGGTTCGGATTCCCATGCGGCGGGCGGTCTTGATGACCCGGCAGGCGATCTCGCCGCGGTTCGCGATCAGAATGGTTTTGAACATTTCTTGCTTGATACCTTTGGGCGGGCTCCCCGCTCGTGGCACAGGCGTAACACCGCGAGCTTGACCGGTTCGTCTATACCAAAATCGCCCGCGCGCAACCCGCCTCTCGTTCCGCCCCTGCCGTCCGGCGAGGCATGCCAGCCGTGTCCCCTGCCGTCAGCCGGAATAGCTGTGGAAACGTCCGCGGGCATAGGCGTGCGACACCGCCTTCATCAGCTCGCCGACCTCGGTCTCGAGGAAATCGTTCGCAACGATCAGGGCACGAATGGCCGCCCGCGGATCGCCTTCGCAGGCAGCGATGGCCTCGTCCACGGCGGCCTCCAGCGCGAGGTCTTCGCTGTCCGCGGCTTGAGCATTGGTCTTGGATTGCGATCTGGGCTGCATGCGCGATGACGGTCCTCGCTCCGGTCACGCCTTCATGTTCACTTTATGTTCTCAAGAGTCAAGGCGGATCACGCCGCCCCGATCTCTTCCTGCTGCGGCTCGGCCTGTGGCTTTTCGGGAGCCAGAGCGACAGACTCTTGCTGTGCACCCTGCCGCACCAGGCGGTGGATGAAGCCCAGCTTGCCGATGACCGGCGGCGTCAGGATGAAAGGATAGAGATCCCGCGCGCCCATCGCTCGCGCGACGCTGTTCATCGCAAAGGTGAACGGCAGCCAGGCGTTGACGATGGTGTCGAAGTCCTCCGCGACGTACGGATCGAAGGTGACGCGCGCCGTCAGCCCGCCGATCTGGTCGGCGGGCGGATCGATCTCGATACCGAACTCGGAGGCCATCTCCAGCGTATCGACGATGTGGAGGTAGTGCGCCCAGGTCTCGGCAAAATCCTCCCACGGATGTGTGGTGGCGTAGGCCGAAACGAAATTGTCCTGCCAGTCCACCGGCGGCCCCTGATCGTAATGCCGCCTCAGCGCCGCGCCGTAGTCCTGGGTATCGTCGCCGAACATGGCCCGGCATTCCTCGAGCCTGCCGGCATCGCGCACCAGCACGTCCCAGAAGTAGTGCCCGACCTCGTGGCGAAAATGACCGAGCAAGGTCCGGTACGGCTCGCCCATTTCGAGCCGGCGCCGCTCGCGCTCGAAATCGTCGGCCTCGGCCAGAGCGATGGTGATGAGGCCGTTGTCGTGGCCGGTCAGGACCTTCTGCTGACCGGCGGGGTCATCGGCAAGGAAGTTGAAGATCAACCCGTGCCCGGGATCCTCGATCCGTGTCTTCACAGGGAGTTTCCAGCGGATCAGCGAATAGAACAGCCGGTGCTTGGCCACCTCCAGCTCTCGCCATCCGGCGAGTTGCGCGGGATCAGACAGATTGGGAATCGTACCGTTGTGCCGGCAGGCGCGGCAGAAGCCCGAAGTCTCGCCGATCTCGAGCAGCCAGTTGCAGGCGTCGTGCTCGGCATTGGCGCAGAAGAAGCGCCCCGTCCCGTGGTCGGCGAGCGTCCGAAAGCCCTCCTCCGCCGGCTCGATCGCCGACAGGATCTGGCGCTCCGGCATGAAGGCGAGCTGATGGCCGCAGCGCCCGCAGCTGCGATTCTCGAAATACAGGATGTTCTTGCAGGCCTGACAGACGAAGAGCTTCACAGCGTGGACCTTCGTGTTGCGGTGTTCAGGGCCTGACGACGCACGACAGTAACAGTCCGTTCCGGGAGCACGGAACTTTTTATCTGCCCTCACGTTCACGTCATGCCGGCGTTTGCCCGCCATAATCTCTGGTCAGTTTGCTTTCCTTGGTCCCAATGTCGCCACGCTTCCGAACACCCGCGATGGAATGCTGCTCGCCACATCAGTGCAGGTCAGCATGAACAGCGCGGATGCGCCCAGAGACGAAGTGAGGCCGGAGGCTGCCGCCGATGCGCTGCGCCAGCATATCGAGGAGATAGCGCGCGATCGCGATGAGGCCTATCGCGCGCTGCAGGAACGCGAGGCGGAGCTCGCGCGCATCCAGCGGATCGCCCGGGTCGGCGGCGTCGAGGTCGACCTGCGCGAAGGCTACCGCAACCGCCGCTCCCCCGAATACCTGATCATTCACGGCCTGCCGCCGGAGGCTGTCCACGAGACTCACGAAGACTGGGTCAGACGCGTGCATCCCGACGACCGCGTCAAGGCCGAGCAGGACTTCATTGCTGCAGTCAAGAGTAAGCAGGAGGACTACACCACCGAATACCGCATCATCCGTCCCAGCGACGGCGAGATCCGCTGGGTCCGCGTCATCGCCCGCATCGAGCGTGACTGGAACGGCCGCGCGATCCGTCTGGTCGGCGCGCATATCGATGTCACCGACCAGATGCTGGCGCAAGCCAAGCTGCGCGAGAGCGAGGAACGCTTCCGGCTGATCGCCGACAGCGCGCCGGTGCCGATCTGGGTGACGAAGCTCGACCGCACCCGCTCCTTCGTCAATCGCGCCTATATCGATTTCCTCGGCATGTCCCCTGACGAGGCGCTGGCCTTCGACTGGCGCAAGGTGCTGCATCCCGAGGACCTTCCGCGCATCCTCGAGCAGCAGCAGTCGGGAGAGCGCTCGCTGAAGCCGTTCTTCCTCGAGGCACGCTACCGGCGCGCCGACGGGGAATGGCGCTGGCTGCGATCGGAATCGCAGCCGCGCTGGGATGCGAACGGCAAACATGTCGGTTTCATCGGCGTAGCTCACGACGTCACGGCCGCCAAGCAGGCCGAGATCGAGCTGCGCCGCATCAACGAGACCCTCGAAGAGCGGATCAGGGAGCGCACCGCCCAGCTCGAGGCCAATGAAGCGCGCATGCGCGCGATCTTCGACACCAGCAATCAGTATCAGGCCATCCTCGACGTCGAGGGCCGCGTGATGCATGCCAACCGCATCGCGGTCGCCGGCATGCGCGCCGGTGAAGTGAACGTCATCGGCCAGCCGCTCTGGGATGCGCCCTGGTTCACCCATACGCCGGGCGTGACCGAGATGCTGCGCAAGGCGTTCGCCCGCGTTCTCGCCGGCGAGAGCTTTCGGACCGAGATGCGGCTCGACTTCGCCAGCGGCCAGCGGCATTTCGAGCTTTCGATGCGGCCGCTGTTCGACCAGCATGATGTCGTGACCGGCGCGGTCGCCGAGGCGATCGACGTGACCGAGCGCATCCAGGGTGAGGAGCTGTTGCGGCAGTCGCAGAAGATGGAGGCGATCGGCCAGCTCACCGGCGGCGTCGCACACGACTTCAACAACCTGCTCACCATCATCCGCTCGGCCACCGACTTCCTGCGCCGCCGCGATCTTCCCGAGGAGCGGCGCCGGCGCTATGTCGATGCGATCTCGGAGACGGTGGAGCGCGCCTCGAAGCTGACCGCGCAGCTCCTGGCCTTCGCGCGGCGACAACCCTTGGCGCCGCAGGTGTTCAATGTTGGCGAGCAGGTCGAGAGCGTCGTGCAACTGATCCGTCCTCTCGTCGGCAGCCGCATCCAGATCGAGCTCGCGGTCACGGACAGCGGGCTGTTCACCCTCGCCGACGTCGCGCAATTCCAGACCGCGCTCATCAATCTCGCCGTCAATGCGCGCGACGCCATGAACGGTGAAGGACATCTGAAGATCGGCGTGCAGCGGACCGAGAGCATCCCGGCCTTGCGTGGCCAGAGCACCCGGCCCGGTGCCTTCATCGCGATTTCGGTCGCCGACACCGGGGGCGGCATCGCGCCTCAACATCTCAACGCAATCTTCGAACCCTTCTTCACCACCAAGGAGGTCGGCAAGGGCACGGGTCTCGGCCTCAGCCAGGCGTTCGGCTTCGCCAAGCAGTCCGAAGGCGACATCGCGGTCGACAGCCGCATCGGCGACGGCGCGACCTTCACGATCTATCTGCCGCAGGCCACGGCTCCGCAATCCGGCACGGAAGCCGGCTCCGCGCGCATCGAGCCGGCGACCATCGGGCGCGGCTACCGCGTGCTCGTGGTCGAGGACAATGACGAGGTGGGGCAGTTCTCGACCGAGCTGCTCGAGGATCTCGGCTATGTGACGCGCCGCGTCGCCAATGCCGCCGATGCGCTGGCAATCCTGGCGAACGACGAATTCGCGGTCGACCTCGTGTTCTCCGACGTCATCATGCCCGGCATCAACGGCCTGGAGCTCGCCGGCATCATCCGCGACCGCTATCCCGGCCTGCCGGTGGTGCTGACATCCGGCTACAGCCACGTGCTCGCGGAGAACGCCCATCACGGCTTCGAGCTGATCAAGAAGCCCTATTCGGTGGAGTCGCTGTCGCGCATCCTGCGCAAGGCGATGGCCGAGAAGGCGCCGCTGCCGCGCTGAGTAGGTAGTGCGCGCTTCGCGCGCCCCGGAATGCCACGTGGACGGAGTGGGTCACACCGAGGGCCCTGCGGAACCAAATGGCGTACACCGCTGTTGCGATGGATCACGCGCAACGAGGCGGCATGGCGGACTTCGATAGCGGCAAGGACCTGGCCCGCGCCGGCCATGCACTCGACACCACCAATTTCTTCCTGGCCGATGTGCGTGACGGGCTCGGCCCTTATCTCGCGATCTATCTCCTGACCGAGCAGAAATGGGACGAGGCCTCGATCGGCGTCGTGATGTCGCTCGCAACGATCGCGGGCATCGTCGCGCAGACGCCCGCCGGCGCGCTGGTCGACGCCACCAGGGCAAAACGGCTGGTCATGATATCAGCCGCGATCGTCGTCACGGCCGCTTCGCTGCTGTTACCTCTCATGACCAGCTTCTGGCCGGTCGCGATCTCGCAGAGCATCGCCTATGCCGCCGGCGTGATCTTCGCGCCGGCGATCGCGGCGGTGTCGCTCGGGATCGTCGGCGCCAAAGCCTTCACCGCGCGGGTCGGCCGCAACGAGACCTTCAACCATGCCGGCAACACGGTCGGCGCCGTCATCGCCGGCGCTGCCGCCTACGCGCTCGGACCGTCGGCGGTGTTCTATCTGATGGCGGTGACGTCGGCCGGTAGCCTCATCAGCGTGCTCGCCATCCCCGAGCGCGCCATCGACCATGACGTCGCGCGCGGACTGGCGCATCAGGCGGAGGGCAATCGCCCGAAGCGGGGCGAGCAGCCCTCGGGCCTCAGCATTCTCCTGACCTGCCGTCCGCTGCTGATCTTCGCGGTCTGCGTCGCGCTGTTTCACCTCGCCAACGCCGCCATGCTGCCGCTGGTCGGCCAGAAGCTGGCGCTGCAGGACAAGAATCTCGGCACCAGCCTGATGTCGGCCTGCATCGCCGCGGCCCAGCTCGTGATGGTACCGATGGCGCTGCTGGTCGGCGTCCGCGCCGACCGCTGGGGCCACAAGCGCTTCTTCCTGACGGCGCTGCTGATCCTGCCGCTGCGCGCGGTGCTCTATACGCTATCGGACGACAAGGCGTGGCTGGTCGGCGTGCAGCTGCTGGACGGCGTCGGCGCCGGCATCTTCGGCGCGATCATGCCGGTGATCGTCGCGGACCTGACGCGCGGTACCGGACGCTTCAACATCGCCCAGGGCGCTGTGATCACAGTGCAGAGCATTGGCGCGGCGCTGTCGACCGCGCTGGCGGGCCTGGTCGTCGTCCATAGCGGCTACAACGCCGCATTCCTGGTGCTCGGCGCGGCGGCCGCGCTCGCCGTGATCGTATGCTGGCTGCTGCTTCCCGAGACCGGTGGAGCAGAGGCCGCGCACCCGAATGCGGCGCCCTCGCCCGCTATCCCCGCCGAATGATTTGCTCTATCGATCCCTGATCATGTCCCTGCACGATACCTGGCTCGCCTACGCCATCATCATTCCCGCCACCGCTGGCGTCATCATCCGCCCCTTCCGGCTGCCCGAGGCCGTGTGGGCCGTCGCCGGCGCGATCCTGCTGGTCGCGCTCGGCCTGCTGCCCGTCGCTGAAGCGCTCACCGGCATCCGCAAGGGCGTCGACGTCTATCTGTTCCTGATCGGCATGATGCTGATTGCCGAGCTGGCGCGCCGCGAGGGCCTGTTCGACTATCTGGCGGCCTATGCGGTGGAGCATGCGCGCGGCTCGCCGCAGCTCCTGTTCCTGCTGGTCTATGCGGTCGGCACCCTGGTCACCGTGCTGCTCTCCAACGATGCCACCGCGATCGTGCTGACGCCGGCCGTCTATGCCGCCACCCGCGCCGCCGGCGCCTCGCCGCTGCCCTATCTGTACGTCTGCGCCTTCATCGCCAATGCCGCGAGCTTCGTGCTGCCGATCTCCAATCCGGCCAATCTGGTCGTGTTCGGCGAACGCATGCCGCATCTCACCGAATGGCTGCGCCAGTTCACCCTGCCCTCGATGGCCGCGATCGCCCTGACCTATGTCGCGCTGTGGCTGACCCAGCGCCGCGCGCTCCGTGAGGAGACGCTGCGCACCGATGTCGAGAAGCCGCACCTGAGCCGCGAGGGCCGGCTCGCCGCGTTCGGGATCGGCGCCATCGCAGCGGTGCTTCTGACTGCCTCGGCGCTCGACGTGCAACTCGGCCTGCCGACCTTCGTCTGTGGCGTCGTCACGGCGACCGCGATCCTGCTGGTCAGCCGGCAATCGCCTTGGCCGACCATCAAAGGTGTGTCCTGGGGCGTGCTGCCCCTGGTCGCCGGCCTGTTCGTGATGGTCGAGGGTCTGAATCGCGCCGGAGCGATCGGCCAGCTCAGCGCCTGGCTGCATCAGGGCGTGGCCGGCTCGCCCGTCGGTACGGCCTGGGCGGCCGGCCTGATCACTGCGGTGGCCGACAACATTGCCAACAATCTTCCGGTGGGACTGGTCGCCGGCTCGGTCGCCGCCAGCGACCACCTGCCGCATGAGGTCATCCGCGCGATTTTGATCGGCGTCGATCTCGGCCCCAACATCTCGGTGACCGGCTCGCTCGCCACCATCCTGTGGCTGACCGCCTTGCGGCGCGAAAAGATCGAAGTGTCAGCTTGGCAGTTTCTCAAGGTTGGACTTGTGGCAACGCCGCCAGCGCTGATCGCGGCGCTGGCCGCAGCGATCTGACATCGATGTGATGGCGGTGGGCACGGTGACGAAGGCGGGAGCCCGCCCTACCTCTCCAGGGCACCGTTGAAGAAGTCGACGAGCCCGAATGGTGCGCTGTCGCCGAGGCAGAGCTTGAGGATTTGATGCGCGCCTGCGGCCGCCGACGAGCTGCGCGGGAATAGCGCTGCTTCGTAGATGGCGAGTGCCGCTTCGATGTCGCCGGGGTGGGCAGCGATCGCCTTGCCGAGCTCGGCGCCGTCGAACATCGCCAGGTTCGCGCCCTCGCCCGCCGGCGGCGCCAGGTGCGCGGCATCACCGAGAAGCGTCACCCCAGGCACACGGTCCCACCGATGGTCGTTCGGAAGCGTGTGGATCATGCGCGGGACCGGCGGGGTTTCGCCGTCGGTGATCAGCGCGGTGAGCGCAGGCGCCCATCCGTCGAACTCGGCCGCAATTCGCGCCGTCGCGGCGGCAGCGTCCATGAAGTCGATGCCGGCGATCCACTCGGCGGAGCGGTTCAGCGCGACGTAGGCGTGAAGAACCTGTCCTGCCTCACGGTGCGCGCAGATCCCCTGTCCCGGAGCGAGCGCGAACAATGCGCCGCCGCCGACCGCCTCGGCCGCCGCGGTGTGCCGCTCGTCGGCGTCATGCAGGTAGGTCTCAATGAACGTCGTGCCGACATATTCCGGCTTGGCGGCCGACAACAGCGGCCGAACCTTCGACCAGGCGCCGTCGGCGCCGACCAGGAGGCTCGTGACCACGCTCGACCCGTCCGCGAATCTCAGTTCATGCCTGTGGTCGCCGAGAGGCAGGGCGCCGGTCAGCTTCTTGCCCCACCGGATCGTCTCATCTGGAAGGGAATCGAGAAGAAGCCGCCGCAGATCGCCGCGCAACACCTCGGGGCGTCGACCGTCATCGGCCTGTGCGAGCAGCACCGTGCCATGTGGGTCGAGCACGCGCGAAGCCGCGCCGCCGTCATGGATGATCGCACGGAACGCGTCGATGAGGCCGGCGTCTGCGAGGGCACGTTGCCCGTCGTGCTCGTGAATATCGAGCTGGCCGCCTTGCGTCCGAGCTTCCGCGGACGGCTCCGCCTCATAGATCGTCGCCGGGACGCCGTGGACATGGAGGACGCGTGCGAGCGTGAGGCCACCGAGGCCCGCACCGACGATCGTGACGGGT
This sequence comes from Bradyrhizobium sp. HKCCYLRH3097, assembly GCF_051167875.1. Lineage (NCBI taxonomy): Bacteria > Pseudomonadati > Pseudomonadota > Alphaproteobacteria > Hyphomicrobiales > Nitrobacteraceae > Bradyrhizobium > Bradyrhizobium sp. HKCCYLRH3097. The sequence continues at coordinate 242,451 of NZ_JBNPTX010000009.1, read as the reverse complement.
GTCGTCATCATCTGCCTTTCAACCGGCCTGGAACACCGTTCCACAAAACCGGATTGGAACAACGTTCCAATCATGTCAAGATGATGGTCATGGCGACCAGATCAATACGGACGGAACGGCGCGCGGACGCGCTCTCGAAGGAGAAGATCGTCGAGGCGGCGATCGAGATCCTGGACGCCGGCGGCGAAAGCGCTCTGACCTTCCGCGCGCTCGCGGCTCGGCTGGCAACCGGGAGCGGGGCGATCTACTGGCACGTCGCCAACAAGAGCGACTTGCTCGCAGCGGCCACCGATGACGTCATTGCCCGCGTCATGACCGGCGTCGGCGGCGATGCCGAGCCGCGACAGGCAATCCGTGCCGTTGCGCTCGGGGTGTTCGATGCGATCGACGCCCACCCGTGGGTCGGCGCCCAGCTTTTCCGTGAACCGTGGCGGTCCGCGATGCTGCAGATCGTGGAAAGCGTCGGCGGACGGCTCCAGACGCTCGGTGTCCCCGAAAGAGCCCTGTTCGATGCCGCGTCTGCGCTGGTGAACTACATCCTCGGCGTGGCCGGGCAGAACGCCGCGAACGCCCGCCTGCTGCCGCGCGAGACGGACCGCGCGGCGTTCCTCGGATCGGTCGCCGCGCAATGGGCGCAGCTCGATTCCGCCAAGTACCCGTTCGCCCATCGCGTGGCGACGGACCTGCGCGAGCACGACGACCGCGAGCAGTTTCTTGCCGGCATCGACCTCATCCTGGCCGGGATCGGAACCATCCGATAGGCAGCGACCGACTTGCAGCCCCTGCTTCGTCAGAACGCAGGGAAAGACGCAACCGGCGGGAGAAGATCGAGGTCGGCACCTTGGCAGGCTCCAACCAGCCTCCAAAGGTGCGACTCGTGACGACGCCGCCGGCGCTGGTGGCACGCCGGCGGCGGCGTTGTGGTCACGACGATCGACCTGACGATCAGGCCGCAGCTTCGTAGTTGACCGCGGTCTCAGCGATCTTGGTCAGCGTCTCGTCGGTCTTCCGCTCTTCATTCAGCGTCTGGTCGAGCAGCTTGGCGGCTTTCGGCAGGTTGAGCTTGAGGGCCCAGGCCTTCAGGGTGCCATAGCGCGACATCTCGTAGTGCTCGACCGCCTGCGCTGCAGCAAGAAGGCCGGCGTCGAGCGCCTGTGTCCCCTTGTACTCGTCCATGATCTCCTTGCCCTCGTCGATGATGCCCTCGATCGCATCGCACTTCTTGCCGCGGGCGGGCTTGCCGATCAGCTCGAAAATCTGCTCGAGCCGCTCGATCTGGCCTTCGGTCTCGTCGTGGTGCTTCTCGAACGCCGCCGCCAGCTTCTCCGACTGCGCCGCCTTGGCCATTTTCGGCAGCGTCTTCAGGATCTGCTTCTCGGCGTAGTAGATGTCCTTGAGGGTATCGAGGAAGAGCTCGTTGAGGTCTTTGTCGGCAGGCATGGTGTGCTCCTGTTGATTGTGAGCCGACAACCAGAAAGCCATACCCTAGTTCCTGCCACCGACGAGCCCGCCGCAAGAAAATCCTGTCCTGAGCGCTGCCGGCGGCCTCCGAGCCTCTTGTAACAAAACTGTCACCCGGCAAAACTAAAGCTCTTCCCTGCGGCGAGACGCCGCGATTCCGCCGAATGCCTTCAGGAGTTTTCAATGCGCCGCCCGCTCGTGCTGCTGTGCGCCGGACTGACCTTGCTGTCGTCCGGAGCCGCATTTGCGCAGAACGCCACCCCCCATAATCTCATCCTGTTCATTCCCGACGGCCTGCGTGCGCTCAAGGTGACGCCGGAGACCGCCCCGGCCATGGCCGCCGTCCGCGACAAGGGCGTCAACTTCAAGAATTCGCACTCGCTGTTTCCGACCTTCACGATGGCCAACGGCTCGGCCATGGCGACCGGCCACTATCTCGGCGACACCGGCACATTCTCGAACACGATCTTCACGGGCTACACCTCGGCGCCGGCCGGCGATACCGTCGTGCCCTTCATCGAGAACGACGCCGTGCTCGGCGACATCGACGAGCATTTCAACGGCGACTACCTCAACGAGGACACGATCCTGAAGCTTGCCCGCAAGGCCGGTTATTCGACCGCCGCGATCGGCAAGCTCGGCCCGACCTATCTGTTCGACCACACCAGCTGCCCTTGCAAGCCCGGCGCGACCTCCTCGATCGTGATCGACGACTCCACCGGCAACAAGAATGGCGTGCCGGTGACCGACGAGGTCAAGGACGCCATGACCAAGGCCGGCCTGCCGCTGGCGACGCCGTCGCGCGGCGACAACGGAAAGGCGGGCGACGCCAAGACGCCAGGCACGACCTCGGCCAACGTCGCGCAGCAGGCCTACATGGTCGACGTCGCCACCAAGGCGGTGCTGCCGATGTTCAAGGCCCGCAACAAGCCGTTCGTTCTGGTGTTCTGGTCGCGCGACCCGGACGGCAGCCAGCACAATCACGGCGACAGCCTCAACACCATCACGCCGGGCATCAACGGCCCGACCTCGATGGCCGGCATCAGGAATGCCGACGACAATCTGGCGGCGCTGCGCAAGGCGCTCGACGATCTCGGGCTTGCCGCCTCGACCAACATCATGGTCCAGGCCGACCACGGCTTCTCGACCATCTCCAAGGAGAGCAAGACGAGCCCGTCGGCCAAGGTCGGCTACGACGACACGCCGAAGGATTTCCTGCCGATGGGCTTCCTGGCGATCGACCTCGCCAAGGCGCTCGATCTGCCGCTGTTCGATCCCAACGACAAGAACGCGGCCGTATCTGAGGGCAAGCACCCGAAGGCCGGCAACGGCGTGCTCGGCAAGGATCCTGCCAAGCCCGACCTCGTCGTCGCCACGAATGGCGGCTCCGACCTGATCTATCTGCCCAACAACGACAGGAAGCTCGCCCGCCGTACCGTCAAGGCGCTGCTGGCGCAGGACTACGTCTCCGGCATCTTCGTCGACGACAAGCTCGGCGAGATTCCCGGCACGCTGCCGCTGTCGCGGATCAACCTGCAGGGCAAGGCGGTGACGCCGCACCCGGCGATCGTGGTCAATTTCCGCTCCTACGTCGCGCCGGACTGCGACCAGCCGTCCAACTGCCAGGTCGAGGTCGCCGACACCGTGCTGCGCCAGGGCCAGGGCATGCATGGCTCGTTCGGCCGCGGCGACACCTACAACTTCATGGCGGCCATCGGACCCGACTTCAAGGCCGGCTTCGTCGATCCCCTGCCCGTCAGCAATGCCGATGTCGGCATCACCGCGGCGAAGCTGCTCGACCTCAAGGTCGCACCGAAGGGCAAGCTGATCGGCCGCATCATGACCGAGGCGATGCCGAACGGCACAACGCCCAAGGCGACGTCGGACGTCATCAAGTCGGACCCGGCCGCCGGCGGCCTGCGGACCGTGCTGAAGCTGCAGCGCGTCGGCACCCAGCGCTATTTCGACGTCGCCGGCTTCCCCGGCCGCACCGTGGGCCTGGACGAGGAAGCGCCGAAGCAGAAGGCGGCGGCGAAGTAGTCAGGCGTTGCGACGCCCGTCCAAGACCAAAAGACTTAGTGCCCCGTGAAAGCGGGGCATTCTTGTTTGCTAGGTCAAAGGCTCCTTCCGCCTTGCAAATTCGCATTGGCACTAGACGACCGTTTCCAAAGTCCTGGCCATATTGATATGGACGTGCAGACCCCCGCTGTCATCGTCCGCGAAGGCGGACGATCCAGTACGCCGTGACGTCTCGGTTCAATATCTTCTGCCGCGGACTACTGGATGCTCCACCTTCGCGGAGCATGACAGCCGTGGAGACGGCGAGAGCTCAACCCAGCAACCACCGTCGGTTCTAAGGAAACACTCGTCTAGCCAGACGCACGGACAGCTATCGTGGTCCGCATGCGCTGCAGTCTGAGCGCAACGAACGAGAAGCCGATCATCAGTCCCGCTGCGAGCGCGCCGGCCGCAGCAAATAGGAAGTACTCCGGAATCATGAGCATCTCGATTGCATAATCATAGTGCTGGCGACTCGCAGTTGCCGTGATGATGTCCCATTCGCGATGCACGGCCGCGACAAAGCTGCCGAGATAGCCGCCCGCGGCCCCGGTCCAGACAAACGCGATCGTGTTGAGCCGATAGAGCCACGCCAGACAAATGGCGACAGACATGATCGCAATCACGATCGCGATGTAGGGCTGCCATTCGAACCCGGATGTCCACTCGAGCATGAGGTATGTCGCCAGGGCAGCAGCAGCGAGCGACAGCAACATTAGCACCACCGAGTGCAAACTCCGCAAACGATCGATGAGACCTCGATCGTTCGAGGTCTGTAAGCCCCAGCGCGCCAGAATAAGCCTCACCTGTGCGGCGCAAATCCCTCCTAAGATTTCCAGCACAAGATCGCCAGAGAACGCGAAGTCCCGCGCGACCGCGAACCAGGCTCCCTTGAGATTCCACAACAGCCATAGTTGGAACAGGATCGGCGCGAACGCGCTCAGGAGCACCCGCGGAACGTAACGCCTGTTCCAGATGTAGGGCAGCGCACATACGAAGCCAAAAAGCCAAGCTTCGAGGCTTCGGATCACGATCTCCACGATATCCCCCGATCTGCGCAATCACGGCAGGTGCACCGGCGCCAGCGGAGTATTTCAATGCCACCGGTCCGCCTCGTCAAGCAGCGGGTCTGCGCCTACAGGAGCCGACGCACGCCACGCATACGCCGAAAAGAAAAGAGCGCGATGATGTCATCGCGCTCCTCGAACTCGGTCTCGTGGATGAGGCGTGCTGCGCCTACATCCCGATGTCGATCATCGACGGCAGTTGCGCCAGCGGCAGCACGGTGACGCCGACGAGCGTCGCGACCATGGCTCTCAGGACGCGGTTGCCCTGGCGCTTGCCGCGCATCTGCTTGGCGACCCATTCCAGCACGTCGGTGCGGACGCCGCGCGCATTGGCCGGCGCCCAGCTCGCGATGTCGGTCTCGGCGGCCAGCGCGACGCTGCGCGGCGGCACCGGCAGGCCGGATGCGGAGGCGGTGTGATGCGCAATCGCCTTGGCGAGCAGGTCCTCGAACCGGCCGTCATCATTGCGCTCGGTCGCGGCCTGGTCGATCGCGAACAGGGCCTCGGCTTCGGCACGGCTCACCGGTGCATCGTTCACCGCAGCGGCGGTCAGGATGCGCGCGCACCAGGCCGCGTCATCGGCATCGAGCACCCGGGAGAAATGCACGCGTCCCGCGGTGGTCGGACCCTCACCGGTGATCACGCCGTCGCGCACGATGCCGAGCGCGAAAGCAGCGGTCTCACAGGAGGACGGTTCGAGACCATCGATGCCGATGGTTTTTGGTGCAGAGGTAGCCATGTTCTCTTCTCAGTTGCTGTGTTGACCCACCTTGTCGGCGCGCGTCTGAACGAGTGGTTAACGGTTCGAAACGCTGCTGTGGGTTTTTGTATCGGTTGCCGATTTGCCGCAGTGACCTCGATCACGGTTCAATGCCGAGGGCCGTCAGGGGGCGGCGTGTTGCGACCGCCAGATGGCGAAATCTGGGCAACCGGTCGTCTCACGGATGTTTCGTCGCAGCCCGGGAACTCAAAAGAAGTTGTTGGCTCCGTGAGTTCCAGAGAAATCTTTTTCTCTTTCTCGTGAGACAGTTCCCTTGAGGAGCAGTATTTCCTATAGTGTTTAGAAGAATTTATTTCCGCCACTGCAATGAATTGAGGACTGCCATGGCTCTCCAGATCGGCTCCACTGCCCCGGACTTCGAGGCGCAAACCACCGAAGGCAAGATCAAATTCCACGACTGGATCGGCGACAGCTGGGCCCTCTTGTTCTCGCATCCGAAGGATTTCACCCCGGTCTGCACCACCGAGCTCGGCGCGCTGGCGCGGCTGAAACCGGAGTTCGACAAGCGCGGCGTCAAGCTGATGGGCCTGTCGGTCGACCCGGTGGAGAACCACGCCAAGTGGTCCGAGGACATTCGCGAGACGCAGGGTGCCGCGCCGAACTACCCGATGATCGGCGACACCGACTACAACGTCTCCAAGCTCTACGACATGCTGCCGGCGGCGATCTCCGGGGATCCGTCCAAGCGCAGCGCGGCCGACAACCAGACCGTCCGCAACGTCTTCATCATCGGGCCCGACAAGAAGATCAAGCTGATCCTGGTCTACCCGATGACCACCGGGCGCAACTTCCAGGAAATTCTCCGCGTCATCGACTCGCTGCAGCTCACCTCCAAGCATCGCGTCGCCACCCCCGCCGACTGGAAGCAGGGTGAGGACGTCATCATCGCCGGCTCGGTGTCCGACGACGAGGCCAAGACGATCTATCCGAACGGCTGGAAGGCGCCGAAGCCGTATCTGCGCGTGGTGCCGCAGCCGAAGTGACGGCGGCAAACGACGTTTAACGACGTCATCCCGGGACGCCTCGCAGAGGCGGACCCGGGATCTCGATAGACTGGGCTCGAACTCTGAGCGCTTCGGGCCGACGCCACTTCAGCCCCGTGGCGTCGCCCAGTCCGCGATCAGCAGCCCGAGTGTCGCCGACACCGCAGTGACGAACACGCCCCAGCTGATGTCGACCGCCACCACCGCCCAGGTCCATTGCTTGAGCATCGCCAGCGACGTCAGCTCGAAGGTCGCGTAGCAGAACAGCCCAAACAGCGCGCCGTAGAGCAAGGTCGAGCGCCATGTCGCGTCGGCCGTCCCGCTGACGAAGATCAGCACGCCCACGACATAGAGCAGATAGAACAGCACCGCCGGCACGGGGCGGATCTCGCCCAGCATCTCGCCGACCTGCGACTGGAAGAAGCCCCTGGCGACGACGCTCAGGAACGGGATGTCGAAGCCGAGCAGCACGGCCAGTGTCGCGAAATACAGAACGGCGTACCGGCTCATGCGCGGCTCCTCCCTGGTAGCTCACCTGCCGATCACGCGGAGCGACGGCAGCCCCCGCCCGGGCCGGGCCGATCAGCCGCGGCGCTTGGCCTTGGCCTTCTTTCCACCCGGCGCCTTGGCCCGCGAGGGTCTGTCTGAATACGTCTGTCCGCCGTGGCTGGACTTGTCGCGATGCTGCTTTTTGTTCGCGAACGCCGGCTGTTGGCCGGGTTTCGCCGGCCCCTCGCGATGCGGCTTGCCACGCGGCTTGGCGTCCCTGCCCCCGCGCGGCTCATCGCGCTGCAGCGGATGGTAGGCCGTCTCGTCCGCCTCGCGCCGCGGCGGCCGCTTGCCGGCGCGCGGCTTGTCCGGCGAGGCCTGCCCCGAGGGCGCGCCCGCCAGCGGCTCGATCCGGATATTGTCCTCCTTGTCGGGACGGCGGATGTTCGCAGTGAAAGCGTCGGCGACGCGCGCGGCGATCTCGAACTCGGTCGTCGTGTCCTGGATCTTGATGGCGCCGATGTCGTGCTTGTCGATGCCGCCGCGGCGGCAGATCATCGGCAGCAGCCAGCGCGCTTCCGCATTCTTCCTGCGCCCGATCGCCGCCCGGAACCAGACGCTCGGCTCGCCCATGCCGTGGCGCGCCGACGGCTTTCCTGTCTTCGTTCGGGGCGCCGGCGGCCGCTCCTCGCCGCGCGCCGGCCTGGCGGTGTCGCGACCGCGATCCTCCCGCGCACGGCCGCGATCCTGACCCGGATCCAGAATGTCCTCGGGTGACGGCAGCCGCGCGCGATAGAGCCGCGCCAATGCGGCGGCGATGTCCTCGGCCGACCGCTCCGCCAGCAGCGCCTGCGCGAGCGCCAGATCCTCCGCCGTCGTCTCCTCGGTGAACACCTGGTCGTGGAGCATGCGCTCCTGATCGAGCTTGCGGATCTCATCAGCTTGCGGCGCCGCGCCCCACGCGGCCTCGATGCCGGCGAGGTTCAGCAGCGTTTCCGCCCGCCGCCGCCGCGCCGGCGGCACCAGCAGCACGCTCACGCCCTTGCGGCCGGCGCGGCCGGTGCGGCCCGAGCGATGCTGCATCACCTCGGGATCGTTCGGCAGCTCGGCGTGGACCACGAGGTCGAGCTTGGCGAGATCGATGCCGCGTGCTGCGACGTCGGTTGCCACGCACACCCGCGCGCGCCCGTCGCGCAGCGACTGCAGCGCCGTGGTTCGCTCGTTCTGGGTCAGCTCACCCGACAGCGCGACGACGGAAAAGCCGCGTTCCAGCAGCGCCGCCTGCAGATGGCGCACCTTCTCGCGGGTGTTGCAGAATACGATCGCGCTCGGCGACTCGTAGAAGCGCAGCACGTTGACGACCGCGTGCTCGACATCGTCGGCGGCGATGCGGATGGCGCGGTACTCGATGTCGGCATGCCCGCCTTCGTCGCCCTCGACCTCGATCCGGAACGCGTCGTCCTGATACTGCTTCGCCAGCGCCACGATGCCGCGCGGGAAGGTCGCCGAGAACAGCAGGGTCCGGCGCGTTTCCGGCGTGGTCTCGAGAATGAACTCGAGGTCCTCGCGAAAGCCGAGATTGAGCATCTCGTCGGCCTCGTCGAGGACCACGGCCTTCAATTCCGAGATGTCGAGACGCCCGCGCCGGAGATGGTCGCACAGCCGCCCGGGCGTGCCGACCACGATATGGGCGCCCGCCTCGAGCTCGCGCTGCTCGCGGCGCGGATCCATGCCGCCGACGCAGGAGACGACGCGCGCGCCGGCGTGCTGATAGAGCCATGCGAGCTCGCGCTGCACCTGCAAGGCAAGCTCGCGCGTCGGCGCCACGATCAGCGCCAGCGGCGCGGTCGCCCGCGCAAACCGCTCGGCCTCGCCGAGCAGGTTCTTCGCAAGCGCCAGCCCATAGGCCACGGTCTTGCCCGAGCCGGTCTGCGCCGAAACCAACAGGTCACGGTCGACGGCGTCATGTGCAAGCACGGCGAGCTGTACGGGCGTCGGAGTCTCATAATTGCGCTCGGCCAGGGCGCGGGCGAGCGGCGGATTCGTCGTGGGAAAGGACAAGTGACCGGAAACCTCGTTTCGATCCGGCTGCTTTACGCCATGCCGCGCCGGAACACGAGGGCCGTGAACGGTCAAATGCCGTCCTGCTCAGTGCGCCCAGCCTGCCCGGACGACACCGATGGTCGACGGCCGCGCGGCCGGGAAGGCGAGACGCGCGGCCACTGCCGCGCCAGGTCTCGGCTACTCGTCGCTCCACGGCCAATGCCAGTGATGCCAGCCCCAGTTGCGCGGACCGCTGGCGTCCATGGCCGCCTTCTGCTTGTCATCGAGCGAGTCGTACAGCGCCTGAAACGCCGGGCGGACGATCTTGATCGCCTGCTGCATCGTGTCGAGGCGCTGTTCCGCCAGTGCGAGGCGGTCGGTCGCCTTGACCGGCGGCGTCGCCGGGCAGTCCTTCGTGATCAGCTCCGCGGCCTTGGCCGATGCCGCCTTGAGATCATCGAGCCGCGCCCGCTGCGTGTCGTTCGGCTTGATGGCGGCCTCGATCTGCGACATCCGCCATTCGGCAAATCCGGCCATGCGGGGATTGCACAGGAAGCCGAAGCCCCGACCGCCCATCATCCCCGGCCCCATCATCATGCCGGGGCCCCACCCTGGTCCGCCCGCGCCCGGCTGGGCAACGCCCGGTGCGGCGGTGACGGTCACGATTGCGGCCGCGAAGACCAGCGCGCGTGGATCTAATCGCATGGCAGAACTCCTTGACGTGGCACCGATGAGTTTGCGCAAACTAAGCGCGCGGCGAGCTTTGATGCTTGAGCGAGATCAACGGATCACTGCAGAGCCATGGCGAATTGAGGAGATGACAACGATACGCAGCTATCGCTGGATATGGACATCGGCGGTCGCATCGGGCTGCGGGACGCTGGCGCATATCGGCCTGATGGAGCTCAAGAGCCGGCTTCACCTGTTGCCGCAGTTCGATCCCGCCACGGCGCTTCTCGACACGCTCTCGCCCCTGTTCGCCCGAGCGATGCATGATGGGGCGCCGCTGTGGTTGCTCTCGCAGCTCAACGGAGCCTTCCTGATCGGCCTGCTGTTCGGGCGCTTCTTCCACCGCCTGCCCGGCGGCAGCGGTGTCGCCAAAGGCTTCCTGCTCGGGCTTGCCGGCTGGTTGCTGCTCGGAATCGGGTTGTTTCCCGCCATCGGCCTTGGACCGTTCGCAACGTCGCTCGGCCTGGGCGCCGGCCCGGCGCTGTTTTCGCTGGCGATGGTCGAGGCGTATAGCGTCGTGCTGGGCGCCGTGTATGCGGCCCTGCAGAGACCGGATCAGAAGATCGAGCCTGGCCGCGGAGACAGCAATCACGCCTGACCGCCGCCGGGAGGTCGGCCGCCCCATTTCGAAAAGGCCGAATTTTTCTCTTTCGTTTTCTCGTAAATCGTGTATGATCCGCGTCGTCCTGCCCCATGCAGAGGGACGTACGCGTCGTCACGAACGTCGGTGCGGGATGCGGTGGCCGCGAACCATGCCGGACGCGCGTTTCGCGCAGACGACCGGCATGATCGCGGACGTGAAGTCGCAGCGTCCTGACACCCCGAAGCTGGTGTCACGTTCGCGACGGCGCTAACGCGCCGCGCGGATCATGGTGGCCAACACGCCCGGCGCACCAGGGAGACTGCGTATAAGCGTGAAGACATCGCGCAGGGAATGCCGGTTGATCGGCTTTGCCTGTGGTACCTGCCGCCTGCATTTTTTTCGCAGGCGGGCCATGGGTGAGGCCTTCACCCGGCATTCCCTGCGCCCTCTCGTTTTGCAGAGGGTGAGCATGCAGCAGAACTCGGGCTGATCATGCCGCGGGAATGCGAGGTCATGTCTTGAGACGCTTGCGCAGATCTCTGTTGTCGTCCCGGGCACCGTCCGTGATCCAGGGCCTGACGGAGGACGGTCTCGGCTACATCGCGCGCGTGACCGCCCCCTACCTCGTCATCATGATCGGCTTCGTGCTTCTGCTCACGCTGTTTCCGGGCATCGTGACCATCCTGCCACGATTGCGCTACGGGTGAGCAGCCGTGTCAGGCCGCGCGCATGCCGTCGAGGAACTTCTGCACCTCGGCCTTCAGCCGAAGGCTCTCGCCGGACAGCGCCTGGGCCGAGGCGAACATCCGGTTGGAGCTTTCGCCGGTCTCGCCTGCCCCGCGCGCCGCGCTGCGGATGTTCTCGACGACCTCTGCGGTGCCGGTTGCGGCCGAGCGGACGCTCTGGGTGATGTTCTGCGTAGCGGCGCGCTGCTGTTCGACGGCGGCGGAGATCGAGGCGGCGATCCCGTTGATGCGCTCGATGGTCGAGCCGATTGCCTTGATGGCGTCGACCGATTCCTGGGTCACGGTCTGCATGTTGGCGATCTGGCTGGAGATCTCCTCCGTCGCCTTGGCGGTCTGGCCGGCCAGGGTCTTGACCTCCTGAGCGACCACCGCGAAGCCGCGGCCGGCATCGCCAGCACGGGCGGCCTCGATGGTGGCGTTGAGCGCCAGCAGGTTGGTCTGCTCGGCGATCGAGGTGATCAGCTTGACGACGTCGCCGATGCGGTTGCCGGCGTCGGACAGCTCCTTGATGCGCTGGTCGGTCGCGGTCGCCTGGTTGACCGCCTCGGCGGCGATGGCGTTGGACTCCTGCACGCGGCGGATGATCTCGGCGATCGAGCCGGACAGCTCGTCCGAGGCAGCAGCCGCAGTGCGGACGTGCTCGGATGCGGTCTCCGACGCGCCGGCCGAGTGGCCGGACAGGTCGGCGGTGGTCCGCGCCGTCTGGGTGAGCTGGCGCGCCTCGCGCTCGAACTCGCCCGACGAGGTCAAGACGTTCTCGATGATGCCGCCGATGCTGGCCTGGAACGAATCGACGAAACGCTGCAGCTCGGCCTTGCGCTGCTCGACAGCCGCTGCGGCCGCAGCGGTCTGCTCCTCGCGCATCCGGCGCCGCTCGCTCGCGGCACTGCGGAACACGACAAGGCTGCGGGCGATTTCACCGATCTCGTCGCTGCGGTCATCGGACTTGATCGCAACGTCCTCGCGGCCCTCGGCGATGGCGGTGAGCGCGTCGGTCACCGCGGCGAGAGGCTTGGTGACGCGGCGAACCGCCAGCATGGTCAAGCCAAGCACCAGCAGCGCGGCGATCGCAGCGGCGACGACCATGGTCCGCATCGCCTGCGACAGCATGGCGTCGAGCTCGGCCATGGGCACGCCGACATAGAGAATGCCGATCACCTTTCCAGCCGGATTGGTGACAGGAAAATAAGCGGTCATGAACGACTTGCCGAACAGCGTCGCGGGGCCCTTGTAGGCCTCGCCGCGCCGCAGCAGCGCCTGCGCCGGATGATCCGCGGCAAGCTGGGTGCCCACGGCGCGGTCGCCATTCTCCTTCTTCACATTGGTCGAGCGGCGGACGAACTGGCCGCTGTCATCAACCACGAACAGCGTGGCGCTGCCGCCGACATAGGACACCGCGCGATCGACGATCGCGTGATCCTTGATCTCGGGAATCGCCGGAATCTCGATGCGCGTAACGACGCCGTTCTGCACGCTGACTTTCGCGTCGCCGAACGTTTCGGTGAACGTCAGCGCGAAGGTGCGCAGATTGCCTTCGATGTCGCGTTTGGCGCGATCCGTGAAATCGGAGGACAGCGACCAGTACGCCGCGCCGACCACGAGAGCTGTGTTCAGGGCGATCACGACAACGGCGCCAATCAGCGCCTTGGTGCCGAGCTTCAATTTGACGGACACGAGATAAACCTTCCAGGGGAACTGCAACTGAATCTCAAACTGCCCGTAGTTGGTTTCAAAGCGGTTATTTTCCGGAGCGTAGAATACCGGAACTCTCGATAAAAACGGCAACAAGATACCCTGATCATGTCCTCCTCCCCCATCATCGTATGGTTTCGCGAGAGCCTGCGGCTGTCTGACCACCCCGCGTTGCATGAAGCAGCGAAGTCGGGCACTCGGATCGTTTGTAGTTACGTCCACGATCAGGAAAGCCCTGGGTTGCGTCCGCTCGGCGGCGCGGCGCGCTGGTGGCTCGCGCAATCGTTGCGTGCACTCGAGGCCGAACTACATGCGCTCGGCGCCGAGCTCGTGATCCGGCGCGGCTCCGCGGCCAAGGTGCTCGGCGAGCTGGCGCGCCAAACCAGGGCCAGCGCGGTGTATTGGAACGATGTCGCGCAGGCCGGCCCCCGCGCCGTGGCTGCCGGCGTCGAAGCAGCACTCGCCGAGATCGGCGTCTCTTCACGCGTGTTTCCCGATGACCTTCTGGTCGATCCGGCCGAGTTGCGCGGCAAGGATGGGCGCGGCCCGCGCGTGTTCACACCGTTCTGGAAGCGTGTGCTCGCTCTGGGTGATCCGCCGAAGCCGCTGCCGCGGCCGGCCCGGCTGTCGCACGCCCCCGGCGGCGCAAGCTTGCCGATCGGTGAGCTCGCGCTCGAGCCGCGCAAGCCCGACTGGGCCGGCGGCCTGCGAGCGTCATGGCAAGTCGGCGAGCGCGCGGCACAGGCGCGCCTCGCCAGCTTTCTCGAAACGGCCGTGCAGACCTATGCCGCCGATCGCGACCGGCCCGACATCGAGGCGACCTCCCGGCTGTCGCCGCATCTGCGCTTCGGCGAGATCAGCCCGCGCCAAGTCTGGCATGCGGCGCGATTTGCCGCCGCCGAGCGTCCAGCTTCCGCCGCCGGCATCGACAAGTTCCTGAGTGAGCTCGGCTGGCGCGAGTTCAGCCGCCACCTGCTCTACAACAATCCCGACCTCGCGACCCGCAATCTGCAGCCGGCCTTCGATGCCTTTCCCTGGGCCCAGGATCATTCAGCGCTGCAGGCCTGGCAGCGCGGGCGAACCGGTTATCCGATCGTTGATGCCGGGATGCGCGAGCTCTGGCATACCGGGAGCATGCACAACCGCGTCCGTATGGTGGTCGCCTCGCTGCTCGTGAAGCACCTTCTGATCGACTGGCGGCTCGGCGAACAGTGGTTCTGGGACACGCTGGTCGACGCCGACCCGGGCAGCAATCCGGCAAGTTGGCAATGGGTTGCGGGATCGGGCGCCGACGCCGCGCCCTACTTCCGCGTCTTCAATCCCGTGCTGCAGGGCGAAAAATTCGATTCTCGCGGGACCTATGTCCGCCGCTGGGTGCCGGAGCTGGCGCGCCTGCCGGCCACGCTGATCCACCAGCCCTGGGCGGCGAAGCCGCTCGAGCTCGCCGAGGCCGGGGTTGAACTCGGCCGCACCTACCCGGCGCCGATCGTGGATCACAAGCCCGGGCGGGAGCGCGCGCTGGCAGCCTACGCGAGCTTGCGCACAAGTGATTAGTTGGGGTGCGCTTTGACAGCACAGAGAATCCAGCTATCGTCGCAGGGTTTCCAACAAATCGGGGGACCCGATATGGACGACACTCCACTCTCTGATCCGACCGTGACCGAGACCAGCATGCCCTCCGAGGCGCCGAAGGATCCGGTGATCACGACGGCGCCTAAGGCCCGACGAGCGGCCAAGAAGACCGCGAAGAAGACCTCCAAGAAGGCTGCACCCAAGCGGGCCGCCGCCAAGGCCAAGAAGGTCGCGACCAAGAAGTCCGCCAAGAAGACCGTGAAGAAGGCGGCCAAGAAAGCTGCGAAGAAGACGGCCAAGAAGGCCACCAAGAAAGCGGCCAAGAAGACGAAGAAGGCCAAGCGCTGATTCTGCCTGGCTCGGGACCGAAGGCGACTCGTCACCTTCGCTGATGGTCTTGGCGAAACAATCCAGTGCCCGGTAGTGGGGACGATCTGGCGCTGGATTGTTTCGTTTGTCGCCGTGCGGTTGGGAGCCGGGACCTGGCATCCGCGGCGCTACGCAGCGACCGGTGATGCCGCGCGGACGCCGGACTGGCTTGCGATCGGATTGCCGGCAGAGGTCTGCTGGGACAGAGATTCAGTGCGGGCGGTGCCGTCACCAGACGTCGGGACAGGGGTCGACGATCTTCCAGAGCTCGATGCCGTTCTTGATCCGCTTCATCTCGGTGGTGAGCCCGCCGTTGCGCCGGATCCAGTCCTTCACCGAATCGGGGTAATAGGACATCAGCTCGGACGTCCCCTCCACGCTGGTGACCTTGATGCCGAACGTGAACGCCTTGTCGTAATAGGCTTGGTGGAAGCCGAGGCTGGCCCTGGGCGTGACGCAGATCCTGTTGAGCGGCACGAAGCCGAAGACGAGCGTGCAGGCGGAATTGCAGATGCCGTCGATGATGACGCGCTGACGCGTTTCCCTGACGTGCCTGTACTTGGCCTTGTACTCTTCGATGTAGCCACCATGGTCACGCGTAATGTGCAAATCCGCACGCGCCGGGCTAGCGGCGACCAGCAGGAGCACGACGCTTGGGATCAGGCGATTCATGGATCGGACGGCAAACCCGGTCTTTTCTGGCGCTGTCGCGACAACGCCTCGGGCCCAATGCACGACGGCACTTGCCGGACCTTGTCATGATCTTCTTAAGCACGCGGAAAAGGCCAAAATTTTGACGGGTTATCGCCTTTTGCGCACCCTTTCCGCCACTTCCGCGTTAGGCTATCAGCCAGACGGCCGGCCTTGACGTCGTTCTCCGGAGAAGAAAAGTCGTGAGCAAGCTCGCATCCCTCGCCGCCGCCTTGATCGTGTCAATTGCCGCCCTGGTGCCGGCCACGTCCGAGGCGCGCAGCCATCATCGGCATCATCGCCACCACCACGGGCTGCCCTACGCCATCAGCTTTCTGCACAATTATGGCCCCGGCCCGCTGCCCGGCACCTTTGCGTTCTATGACGGTCCTTCCACCAACCACTGCTACCAGAGCTCGGCGGCCTATATCGGCCAGGACCGACGCCGGCATCCCTGCTTCTGACGCCATCCATGGACGCCCGGCAGCTTCGGCGAACGACCGTTCATGTCCGGCGGAGGCTGGCCTTGGCCATCCAAGTCTGGTATCCCGGTGACGCGGGAGATTTGGCCCGCATCGCGCGCTCGTAGCTCAGCTGGATAGAGCATCGGATTTCGATTCCGAGGGTCGGGAGTTCGAATCTCTCCGAGCGCGCCAGAGCCTTTGACCAGCCCAACTCCGGCGCCCTGAGCCGGTGCGATCCGACTCTGCGGGCTGGGCCTGTCCAGATGACCTCCCACGGCGGCCGCAGTTGCGATGCCGGGACCGACACGGCCTCAAGCGGTTGTGACCTCGTGAGTGAGCCGGCCGACCTGGATCAACGGCTGCGTCGCATCGCCGACGCCACCGAAGACCTTCAGCTCGATCTCGACGCGGGCACGGCCCGACGTCGTTGGCTTCGTCGTCGCCCGCCACGTATCGATCATCTGCGCGAACGGGGCCACGAAGGGCGGCTTCACGCCCGGATCGACCGCTGACGGGGTCGGCGTCAGCAGGTTGATCGGCAGCCGTACGCGCGGGATCGCCGGCTGGCCGGCCACGATCTCGTAGCTGTACATGCCCTGCATCGCGACCTCGTCGCTGGTGCCGCCATTGCCGCCGGCATAGAGCCCCGCGAAGAACGTCGTCAGGCGCGCGTCGAGGTCACCGGTCGCCCCCGACATCGCGTCGAGCGAGAACGCCGTGTAGTTCAGCTGCGGAACCACTGTGGACGCGAACCGCACCTCCGGCGTCTGGAACAGGAACGCCGGGTTGGTGCTGGTGGTCTTGAGATCTGCCAGCGGGAACAGCGCGAGATTGCGCTGCACGAACACCGACGCCCAGCCGCTCTGGTATAGCAGCACGTCGAGCGGAGCGATCGAAACGGTTCGGGCCGGCAACCCACGTGCCTCCTCTTCGCCGAGATAAACCGTCTTGCCGTCGACCTGACGCGCATAGACGTAGGCGATCTGCACGCCGACGGGCAGCTCTGCCGGAGGCACGGCCTGGGGCGTATAGAGCTCGGGTGCAATCGCGATCGCGGGCGCCGGAAGCGTGGTCGTGCCGTTCGAGATCGTGTTGGCCGCTGCATTCCAGCTCGCCGCCGTTCCATCGATGGTGATGTTGACGAGATTGGTGCGCGCGTGCCCGTCGCTGGTGCTGTCGAGCGTCGACAGAAACTTCACGATCACATGCGCCGGTACGACCGCCAGCCTTGCAGGCCCGACCGTCTCCCGCGCATAGGCATCCGCGATCTGCCTGGTCTCCAGCGCAAAGGCGGCGGTCGCCTTGCGCGCGGCAGCCAGCGTCGCCGGATCCGGCTCGGCGCCATCGATGCCGACCAGATACTGGTTGAGGTCGCGCAGGATCGCCGGATAGTTGGTGACGAATTGAGCGAGCGCGGTGAACAGGTCGGGCTCGCCGCTCAACCTGGCCGAGCCGCGCAGCGTCGGCTCGGTCGGCCGGTTGAACTCCATCGTGCAGGACACTGCGTCGGCTGCCGCCTGCTGATAGAGGTAGTCGAACGAATAACCCCAGGCATTCAGCTTCGATGGATCGGTCGTGCCCTCGCCGGTAAGCTGCCGCGCCTGCTGCGCGGAGACCGTCGGCGGCGTCGGCAGATCGCGGTTGACCACGGGAATGTTGGTGACCTGCGTCCCCAGCGGATAGCTGAATGGCCCGTTGACGAAGGCGAGCCATCGCGAATCGACATAGCCGTCGATTCCGGGGACGGTACGCCGCTCGAATTCGAGATGAGTGAGCGAGAGCGTGAGCTCGAGCGGCACATAGGCCTGGTCGACGACGTTCTTGGTGGCGAACACGAAGGCCAGCCGCGAATCGTACCAGGTCTTGCTGGCGGGATCGTAGACTTCGCCGAGCGGGACGCGCGTCGGCGTCAGCGTGAAATTCTGATTGTCCGCGGCGCCCTTGATGCTGCCGCCCGGCTGACCGTAGAGGTTCGGCGGACCGGCCGGGTTGCTATCGCCTCCGCCGGTCACCTCGGTCAATCCGAACACGACGGCCGCACCGGCCCGATAGGCTGCGCCAAGCTGATTGAGCAGCTGCTGGCGCAGCTTCTCGCTGGCGGCGAATCCGGTTGAAGGATCGCCCGCGCTGGTCGACAGCACCGGCAGCGTCTTCAGGCTGATCGTATCGGCCAGCGATTCCTTGGTCGACAGCACGCTTCCCAGCGAACCGTCCTTGAGCGGATCGGTCACCCCGTCGATCCGGTCGAGGATGAACGCGTGCGGCGCGTAGTCGGCCGACAGGAACTGATCGATGGCATCCAGCGCGCTCTGGAACCATTGGTTCAGATCGACACCGTCGAGATGCAGCGTGTCGGTGTCGCCGCTGTCATAGCGCGTGATCGTCGCATCGCCGCTGGCAAGCGCCTTGGCGATCGGCTTCGGCGCGAAATAGCTCGGTGACGTGCCCAGCTTGAAATGGATGCCCTGCCCGGCCGCCTTGCCGAAGCGGACGGCCCAGAGCTGCTGAGCGCCGTCGGCCGCATCCTCACCGTCGCGGGACAGGCCCTGCCCGACCTTGAGATACCAGTCGGCGGTGACGAAGACCGTTTCGACGATCTTGCTGAACTCCGTGTAGGATACATTGCCGTCGCCGTCGGCACGCGGCAGGATCGCCGCGGCCACGCCGGTGCCGCCCTGCAACGCCGCCACCGCCGGGTCGACCAGCAGCGGATTGCGGCTGAACGTGAGCGTGACATCGAGCTCGAGGATGTTGCCGGCGGCGATCGCATTGACGTCGACCGGAAGCGACAAGGTCACAGCCGGGGCTGCGGGCGCCTGGCCGCGCGTCACGAGCTTCAGATACAGCACGCACGCGCGCACATAGCCGCGAATGATGTCCGCCTGCGCATCGCCAAGATCCACATCGGGCTTTGCCATCAGCGAATTCGACAGCCGCATCGCCACCGCGTTACCGGAGACGCCCGGCACGGGAACGGCGACATCGGCGGAATAATCCTGATGCAGCTGATAGTAGATCCGGGTGTAGAGCGAGAGATCGTCGGCGGCCCGCGCCGCACCGTCCGGCCCGGCATAGGCGGCGGCGTTGAGGGACAATGCAAGCTTGAACGCGGCACCGCCCGCCGCGTCATAGCTGTAGCTGGCATTGGTATTGATCCAGGACCCCAGCCCGATCAGCTCATCGCGGTACAGCATCGACACCGCAGCCCCGTTGAGCGCGCCGCGGTACCCTTGCGGCGGCGCCTCGAACGGTGTCACCGTGGTGTTGCCGAAGATGTCGCGCCATTGCAGCGCGACCTGCGCCATGGTGCCGACGCCGAGATAGGGATTGGCCGCCTTCGGCGGCAGATCCGGATCAGACGGGTCCGGCGCGGCGTTGACCAGCGCGAACTGCGCACCAATGCCGATCGACTGGCGATAGTCGAGATCAGCGATCGCAACCTGCGCCAGGCGGTCGCCGCGCGTCCGCGCCGAGCGCGCATGGCTCTCGAACGCACTGGACTCATCGTCGTCATGGTCCTGGGGACCGAACGGCATGCCCAGCGGAGTAGCCTTGTAGAAGACGTTGCCCGCGAGCCCCGCGGCCAGCGAGGTGTAGAGCTGATACATCGTCTTCTTGGCAAAGTCCGGCGCCGCTGGATCGTCCGGCGGCAGGCCGAGATTGTCGCGCGTCAACGAGAACCCGATGTTCTGCGGTGGCAGCTGGTCGCGCAGGGAGAACAGCTGCGGATCGAGATCGAGCACGGCATTGACCGGGAACAGCCCGGGCGCTGCGCTGGCGCCACGGGCGATCAGGTCGACATCCAACCCGTAATAGGAGGCCATGCTGGCAAAGCTCATCCCGGGCGCGGCCGAGGAACTGACCTGATAGGCCAGCGGCGGGATGTAGAACACGGCGGCCAGCGCAACAGCGACTTGTGGATTGAATGCGGCGATGTCCTGGCCGGTGATCGGATGGACTGCACCGGCCGAGAACAGTCTGGCGAGCTTGTCGAGCGTGGCCTGCGCGTCGATGGCCCCCCCGGTGCCGCGAACCAGATCCGCGTCGGTCAGTTGGCGCACCGCGCCCACGATCGGCACCAGCGCGTCCGCGGCGAGCGGCTTGGTCGCGTTGACTTCGGCGATCCGCCCTGGCCCGGGGCCGTAGATCGCCGCGAGCGCATCGAGCGATGCTCCCGCCGCAACCGGTGCCGTCTGGGCGGTCGAGGCGAGCGACACCGTCTGTACCAGATCGCTCTGCGGATCGACAGCGTCGGTCGTCACGAAGGCGTTGACGAAGTCGGGAAGCGTGGTGCCGAAGGACTCGCTGCCCTGCGCCGCGAACGTCACGACCATTGTCACAATACCAGAGCCGGAGGAATCGAAGACGGCCGCCGGCAGGCCTTCCTCGCTTTCGACGTTCTCGTAGTAGAGATAGTAGCCGCCGCTGCGGACCGTGCTGAGCTCCCACATCAGGCGGATGAACTGCGCCGGCGAATTGGCAATGCCGCGCGGCGGAGCGTCCTCGGCGCTCAGCATCAGGCGCAGCGCCGCCGCAGGATTGGTCTCGGTCGACAGGTTGGTCTGGGTGATAAAGGCGAGGAAGTCGGCGTCCGCAGGCGTCACCAGCATCGGCGCGCCGGGTCCGGACTGGTTGTAGAGCAGGAAGACGGCGGAGGCGATGCCTTCGCCCAGCGCATCCATGGCGGTCAGGATGCGCTGCAGCCGCACCGCGTCCTCCGAGCTGGGTCCGACGAGCTCATAGACGAACGGCAGCGACGGCGCCGATGCCGGACCGCTCGGCAGATCGCCTGCGCCGGTGCCCTGAGCAGCCAGCGCCGCCGCGTCCGGCAGACGCTTGATCTCAATATCGAGCCGCGTGCACCAGGCCCAGCGCCCCAGGTCCGCATAGTCTGTGCGTCCGGTCGCGGGATTGCTGCGCCCGGTCTGCGGCTGGAACTTCGGCAGCAGCGCAAAGGTCGAGCGGAGATCCGGCATGACAGCGCGGATCGACTGCTCCCGCGTGGCGACCAGATTGGTCTGCGCCGGCGGCAGGCTCCATAGCGTCGGCTGCACCTGCGCGCCGGCATCGGCCGCCGCGGCCACGCCGCTGCGGTTCGTCAGAGCCAACAGGCTCGCGACGGATCCGCTCGACCAGCGCGCGTAGCCGCTGGCGGTAAACGGCCGCGGCTGACGCTCGGCGAGCGGCAGCGCCGCAAACGTCGGGCTCGGGACGAAATTGCCCGGCGCCCTGGCCCAGCTGACGACGACGTTCAGCCCGGCATAGGCCTGACTCAGATCGACGTCCATGCTGAGGTCGGTGGTGTCGTTCAGCAAGATGAAATCGAGCGGGACGCCGTGGCTCTGAGTCTCGCGTGCGAAGCCGACCTTGTAGCTCGTGGCAGAACTGGGCGTCGGGAATTGCTGGCCCGTGAGCTGATAGACGCCGTAGCCCGATTGCGTCCTCGGATAGAGGAACGCAGGCGACAGGGTCAGTCCGTCCCGGACCGGCAGCCGCAATCCATAGACCAGGAAGCGCGAGACCATGCCGGCGGTCTGCCCGACCTGGCCCGTGGCCGCGATGGCCGACCACAACGCGCCGACCGACAGGGCCTGAAGACTGCCGACCGTGAGCAGGCCGCGCTCCGCCTGCACCGAGAACAGGCCGGCGACGCCGCGATTGGCGTCCGCCACCGCAACCGCAGTGGTCTGGAACAGGTTCGCGACCGTCGACAAGGTATCGGATGACGGGCCGGAGGTCCCTGCGGTCCTGTAGGCGATCGGCCAGATCGCGAGCGGCAAGGTCGGCTGCAGCAGGCCGGCGACGCCGTAGAGCACGCTCTGTGCAGCGAGCGCGTCGATCGAGATCGCGCCGAGCTGCAGCGCGATGTCGTCGAAGCTGTCGCCCTGCCGCGTCACACAGATCTGCTCCTGGCCGTGGCTGTTGGTGAGCAGCAGGACGACGCCGCCCTGCAGCATGTGACGGGCCCGGTTGGCCACGATCAGGCGGTCCGGCGTCGTGATCCAGCGCGGCGGCAACGCCGCATCGGAATAGCGGCCGGCGATGCCTTGCAGGGTGTCCCCGCTCTGCACCACATATTCGAGGCCGTCGATATGCAGGGACAGCCCGGCCCCCAAGGCATGGTCGACATTGGGCTGTACGATATCCGCAATCGTCAAGGCGTTGCCGGCGATCCCGTTGAGCTCATCGAGAACAGCACCGATGCTGCTCGTCGGGGTCAGCGGATAGGCATAGCTCTGCAGCGCGTCGGCCGCGGCCTGGAGCAGTTGGCGCGCGATCAGCGTGAAGGTGTCGACGAACACCAGGGCCGCCATCGACTCCGCCGAGCTCGCATCGGTCTCCGCGGCAAGCCGGCGCGTTTCCTTGTTCTGGGCCTCGATGTTCGCGGCGACCTGCGCGAATATTTTGCTGACCGCGGTCGCGTAGCCGGGCGTGGCCGTGGTGTAGGTCTCGAACGCGATCGGCGAGGTCTGGCCACCGGACATGCCGGGGACCTGCAGCTTCAATCCGTCGAACACCGGAAACAGCACCGAACCGGCATCGAGCTTGGTCTTCAGCCCCGACGATTGCGCCGTCGCCGGATTGAAGATGTCGAGCGTGAAGCCGTCGGCCAGGAACTGCAGCAGGCCCTTGATCGACAGGAACGGATCGGCCGTGTCAGCGAGACGCGCGACATAGGCCTCGAGCTGGGTGAGCGTCACCGACATGGCCAGCGTCTCGGCGAGCTCGGCCGCATCCCCGCTCTCGTTTCCCAGTGCGTCGATGATCCAGGGGAAGTAGACCTCGGCCAGCACATCGAAGGACGTCTTGGTGGCGGACGGCGCGCTCGCCGCGGCATCCGGCGCGTCCATTGCGAGCAGGAGCACGAATGCCCCCTGGTTCGAGGCTGCGTCTGTGGCTGCCTCCGGAGCAAGCACGGTGTACTGCGCGCCCGCCATCAGCGACAGCTTCGGCTTGTTGCCATCTGCGGCGGCAAGGCCCATCCGGCGGGCGCTAGCGGGCCCGAGCCGCTTCGGTCGCGGCTTCAAGCTGCGCGCCAGCCGCATGGCCGCGTCCGGTCCGCGCGCGTGAGCCCGCTGCATCAGCAGCGCGTCGGCGCGTGCCCCCTGAACCTCCCATGGCGCCGTGCTGGTCTGTCCGATCACGAAGGTCGCAGAGACCTGGGCCGAGAACGACAGGCTGATGGAGATCGAGAACAGGCCGAGATTGATCTTGACCTTGAGGCTGATCGTCACGCTCGCGTTGGCGACCACCGGAATCTCGCGATAGCTCTCATAGGTGAGCTGGATCGACAGCACGATCTTGACATTGACCGAGGCTGAAATGATCGCGAAGTCGACGCTGCCATACAGCAGGCCGATGATGCCGACCGTTCCCGACAGCTTGAAATAATAGTCGCTCTGCAGCGCGCTGCTGCTGGCGCGCGATGCCAGCGTGCGCGCGGGGTCATAGGGATGCCACGGCGCCACGACGCCTTCGACGATGCCGAAGACGGTGAGCGCAAAGCCCGCCTTCAGAGGCCCCTTCTCGAAATTGTAGCCTAGACCGAGCTGCAGCCCGATGCCGAACTCGATGACGGGATCGAAAGTGCCGAGGTTGGTCTTCGGGATCTTGGTCGAGGTCGCGTTAGACAGTTTGCCGATGTAGAAGCCGCCCGCGCCCAGCACCGGCACGCCGTACACGATCACCGAGATCGAGAAGGAGCGGCGGAAATCGAGATTGTACGGGAAGCCGATGTCGATGAAGAAATCGCCGTTGGTGTAGACCTTGATCCCGAGCTGCGGCAGCGTGATCGACACCGCACCGAAATTGAGGTTGCGGATGATGTCCGGGAAGGTGAAGTCGATCTGGTAGACGCCGATGTCGTCGGTGATCTTCTTGTAGAGGATGTCGACGACGAGGTTGGCGAGCCCGCCCATCTTCTCGCCGGCGAGTGCCAGCCGCAGGCCGTAGAGATTCGGGTCGTTGAACACCAGCATGGCATCGATCGACCAGGCGCCGGCCACCTTCATCAGGCCGAGATGCCCGGCAATGAGCCAGTTGTTGGACTGGTCGTAATAGGGCAGTCCGGGCGTCCCGCCGTCGTCCGCATTGGGATCGACCGGATTCATCTTGCCCGTCGTGCTGGGGACAGACTGCAGTGCGCAGATCACCTCCTTGGTACTGTTGAAGCTGGAATGGCCGGTGATGCCGATGCGCTGCCCGAGCACCAGCAGGAACAGCTTGAACCATTCCTCGCCCCGGCCGGGCACCGACGGCAGGTTCTGCACGTCCTGCCCCTTGGCCGGATCGAGCAGATTCTTGAACGCCGGATCGTCGGCGACCAGTGGGCTCGAGCCCTCGATGGCGAGCGTCACCTTGCCGTCGGTGCCGCGACGGAAGGTCAGCGCGGTGATGCTGATGAAGCCGAGATTGATCGGGCTCGACAGCTCGTAGCTGGCCGACAGGCGCTGCGAGAAGCTCTCGCCGCTCTTGAGCGAGACGTTGACACGCAGCGCATCGAGCGAGATCTGGTTGAGCAGGTCCCATGGCGAATCCAGCGTGAAGTAAGGATTGCCGAGCGTACGCACCAGCGCCTGCACCAGCGAGCCGATGCTCCAGCCCTTGAGGCTGAACGTGACCAGCTCCTTGCCGCTCTCCCAATCCGCTCGAAAGCCCTCCCACTCGACGAACAGAATGTTGTTGGAGCCCGCCTCCGTCGTCTCGAACTCATAGCCCATCGTGAGTTTGAGGTTGATCGCCGAGTAGATCCAGGTGCCTTGCGCGAAGCCGGAGAACTGCTGCTGGGCCGGCTTCTGGCCGTCATAGCTGACGCCGAGCCGCGCCGGATCGATGCCGACGGTCTGATCGCCGAAGGCGAACGTCCAGCTGAAGCCGACGGTGATGTCGTAGCTCGTCTTCAGCTCGCCCTGCTCGGCCGGAATGGTCGCGGTGATCGCGAATTCGGAGATGATGAGGTCGCCGGGCAGGAAGCTCGGGAAACCGTAGGCGCTGCCGGGCGAAAAGAACTGGTTGATCAGGTCCGAGACCTCGAGCGGTTCCTCCAGCGAGGCGGCGAGGTCCCACCGCTTCGGCGTTTCGAACCCGTCATAGGTCACGCTGACCTTGGTGTGCAACGGGCCGACATCGAGGAAGCCTCCGACGCTCGACTTCCATTGCGTCTGCGAGGCGGTTTGCAGCGCGCCCCCTCGCGAGGTCCGCAGCATCGGCAGCGGCGCCGCCCGCAGCAGCGTCGTCGCATTGCCCCCGTCTGGCGTCTGCGTCGGAGTCTGCGCCGCGATCGAGACCGTCCCCTCTCGCACGGCAAGGATCGGCTGGTTGTTGATCTTGAGCAGATTGAGCGTGAGGCTGAAGCCGGCGTCGAACTGAAAGCTCTGCGCGCCGTAGTCGACCGCGACCGCGATGTCGCCAAGCTCGAAATCGCCGACATTCTCGACGTCGAGCACGACGGCACCGCCGGACAGTGCCGTCAGGAAGTCGCTCAGCTTCGCGGTCCCGGCGAAGGATGCGAAGAACTGCTTCGCGGAGGTGAACTGGACGGTGAACACGCCGTCGCCCTCGCCGTCGGGCCCCTTGAAGACGCTCGGCGCCAGTACGAACTCGGTCGTGAAGTCGTAGGTCTGTTGCCGCTTGGTGCCGTCGAACGGATAGGCCATCGACCATTGCAGCGCGAAGCTCGTGATCTTGAAGTCGAGCACCCCGGTCGGCGGCAGGATCTGCCAGCTCGTATCCTTCGAGCTGCCGATCTCGATCGAGACCGCCGTGATCGTCGGCGAGCGGCCGAGCGTGCCGGCGATCGAGAAGCCGTTGAGACCGACAAAGGCGAGGAACTGCTGCAGCACATCGGGAGTCGCGGCGAGATAGCCGCCATTGCCGCCCATCACCTCGATCACCGTGGCCGGCGTCAGCGGCGCGCCGCCTTCGACGACGGCAAGTGCCACCGAATAGTTGGCATCGGCGCCGGGTGTGATCTCGACGTCGAGCTGATAGGAGCCGGTGCTGCCGACGTCGAACTGCGAGGAGATCGCGAGCGTCGGCGCCTGATCTCCGGCATCCGGATCGGCGGGATCGGCCAGCACCAGCACGCCGTCGACCTCATCGGCGCCATCGGGCGCGGGAATGGTCAGAGCGAGGCTCGGATCCCTGACCGTGAACTGCGACGCGAGCTTGAACGTGCCGTCCTGGATCCCGGCCCGCAGCTGCCCCGGCGGGAACAGCACGGTCTCGCCGTTGAAGATGCCCATGTTGAGCGCGCCGCTCAGCAGCAGATCGCCGGTCGGCGCGGTGAGGCCTGGAAACAGCAGCAGGAACGGCTTGGCGACATCCGGCAGAGCGACCTTGGCAACGAAATTCTGCACCGCGCCGCCGCTCACGGCACGCCCTGCGGAGTCACCATACGGGTAGGTGCCGGTCGCCGTCGAGAACACGAAGCTGACGTTCTTCAGGGTGCCGAACTGATTGAACGGGAAGCCGCCCATGAAGGCGAAGCTGCTGGTCCAGGTCCAGTTCGATGGCGTCGCCTCGACCTGCACGATCAGTTGGTCGCCGTCCACGGTGAAGACAAGCGTGGCCTTCGCGGCCAGCGGAGCCGAGGCGCCGATGAACGGGATCGTCGCCGACTGCACCGTGAACGCCGTCCCTTCGACGGGCCCGACATCGGATTTTGCCACCGTCACCTTGAAGTCGGCCGCGGCCTTGAGGAAGAAGGCCTGGCTCAGCCAGGCGTCGTAGTCTGCGGGGACCTTCACGGCGGGATCAGCGAGGCCCGCCGTCAGGAAGGCGGCATCGAGCGCGAAGGCGGTGTCGCCGGCGGCGGCTTCGACAGCGGCACGGAGATTGTCGATAGCGCTCATCAGCCGGCGCTCCCTCAGATGTCGGCAGAGATGCCGAAGTGATCGCTGGTGTTGCGAACGCGCCCGTAATTGCTCCAGCCGGTCAGATTTCCGGCACCGCCGATTCCCGGATAGTTCGCCGCCGTCGGTGCGCCCGGCCACCCCATCGGCGGCGCGGTGAACTGGTTGGCCAAAGCGATCGCACCGGGGGGAGGATTGTCCGGCGGCGCCATGACCCCGTTCATCGGCGTGCCGGTCACCGTGTTCATGATCGTGGTCTGATAGTTGTGCATGCCGTTGTGCGGCCAGACCAGGACGTTGTCGATCGAGTAGAACGGCGCGGCGACGAAGTTCGAGCCGACATAGCCGTAGCCGGGATAAAAGCTCTGCCCCGGCCCGCCGCCGTTGGACCAGAGGAACTTGGACGCCGCCGTCTTGTCCTTGCCGCGGATATGGGTGGAGAAATAACCCTTGTACTGGTCGAGATTGACAGGAACGCCTACCGCCGTCGGACTGACGAGCAGCGTGTAGGCACCGGGACCGCCGGTGAGCGGATTATAGAGGCCCGAGGCGGTACCATTGACGGCGAACAGGTTGACGTTGAAATCGCCGCCGATCACCCGCGTCTCGTTCACGCCCAGAGCGCCGACGACGTCGTTGATCGTCGACAGCGTGGTGATGTAGTTCGCCGCCGCCGGATTGTTCGGCGGGGAATGGATGCCGAAGATGGTGAGGTCTCGCTGCACGACGCCGAGATTATCGGCCTCGGTGAACGTCGCCATGAACGGCTCGCGCAGTCCGGCAAAGGCAACAGGAGCGCCGAGCGTGGTCGTGAAGGCGATCCGCGCCGCGACGACGTCCTCGTTGAGGCCGCCATTGTGCTGGGCACCCGCAGGGATCTGGCGCACCCCGCCCAGGCCCGGAGGCACCAGCATTCCATTGACGTTGACGGCACCGAGGGGCACCACCATGCCATTGTACGGCGTGGCGACGCCGCCGCCCGGCGGCACCGACACGCCGCCATGCCCGCCGGTCCAGATGTTGGGCCCGGTGAAGTAGCGGTTGAGGGTGCCAGCGGTGTTGGTGCGGCGATAGAGAATGCCAACCGTCTCTGAGCGCCCACCGACCCCGGTGTAGAGCGGCGGCACGGCGTTCCATCCGCCCGCCACCATCGTGGCGGGGTTGTTGAGCCCGAACTGCACCATGGCGAGCGCATTGATGCCGCCGGTCTGGCTCGCCAGCGCGTTGGGCGCATTGTCGCCCGAGCTCACCTCGATGATGACGATGATGTCCGGCTGCACGGCCGCCAGCACGGCATTGATCACCGCGCGGCGCTGGATCGCGCTCTGCATGTCGTTGAGACCGCCATGCCCGCGTTGCCGCTTGATCGAGGCCGAAAAGATCTTGTTGACCGAGAAGTTTTCGATATTCCAGAACAGGATCCGCGTCATGATGACGGCTCCTGAAGCTCGGGCTTGCGTGCGGCGAATGCGAGCGACTGCTCGCAGCCCGGATTGTCGTCGGCGACATAGGCGGCGTACCAGCCGAGGCTGCCGGTGTTGTCGGGATCGCCGAACAGGAAGAACTGGATGTTGGCGGACGGCGGCAGCTTGGCGATGCCGAATATCTTGATGGCGATATCGTCGATCCGCAGGCAGTAGAACCACTTCGGACCATCCTCGGCCAGCATGCGCCCTTTTGCGGTCGGAACCGGCTGGCGCAGGATCGAGATCGCACCGACCGCAACCTTGATGACGCCCTGGATGCTGAACAGGCTGGCGCCGGGCGCCGCGCCCGGCAGGCTCATGCCGATGAAGACCGCGTGCTGCGCATCCGACCCGGTGGTGACCGGTGACCATGCCGCGAGCAGCTGCGACTGGAAGCCGACGCCAGAGGCGAGCACCCCCGGACCGCCCAGCGTGATGTCGTAGACCACCCCGAACCAGGGCCCCTCGAGTTCGGTGAGGTTGAGCTGCGACGTCACCGGCAGGAAGCCGAGATCGGACGGCTTCTGATCACCGGTCGCGTTGACGAAGCTCTTCAGTTGCAGCGCGAAGCCGCGGAACAGGCTGGTGTCGCGCATCGTCGAGCCGTTGAGATTCCAGGCCAGGTTGCCGGTCGCGACCCCAAACCTCTTGGCTCCGGGCGTCGCCTGCGGATAGGTCATGCCGATGACGAGGCCGGAGAAGGCGAGCCCGACACCGAGCGCCTCCTCGGGCGTATCCGGCGGACTGCCGAACGACAGCAGGTCGAGCGTCTCTCCGATGGTGCTCTGAAGCGCCGTGAAATCGAGCTGCCCCCAGACGAGGAAGTTGCTCGCCACCGTGGCGCCCTGGTCCTGGATGCCAATCGTGTTGAACTGCACCCGGTCGAAGGCCACGGCCGGCAGCACGTTCGACGGGCTGGTCAGCACGTTGGTCGTGTTCTGCTCGAAGACATAGGCGCCGCGGCCGCCCTGATCGACATAGCTGCCCTTGAGCACGATTCCCGTGAAGGGCTGCGGCTTGCCGCGCGAGTACAGCCGCGACACCGGCGCGCCGAACAGCGCCGCGACCGAGAGCTGGACGTGGCTGTCGAACCGCGTCAGCCTGGCGTTCTCGAACAACGACTGCAGCTGCAGCACGGTGAAATCGAACTCGCCGCTCATCTGCACCGCCACCGGCACGTCAGGCGCAACGCCGTTGGAGATGTTCATCGCATAGCGCGGATCTTCGTAGTCGATCAGCCCGAACAGGCTCGAATTGCCCTGGGGCATCGTGATCCGACCGCTCCGGCCGTCGACCGTGACGCGGCTGACGGTGAAGCCGAAATGATGGGCGTTGAAGCGGGTGAAGTCGATGCCGGCGGCAAGCCCCGCAATCTCCGGCGGCATGTCGCGCTGGCCGAGGTCGGCCGCGAGCACGATGACGCCGGTCCAGTTCGGGTCCTGGGCGATGCGCGCGAAATTCTCGTAGAATGGGCCGGACGCTCCCTTCGAGCGTGCGATGGCGTCCGCGATGTAGTCCTGTAGCCATTGCGACAGGCCGGTGTAGGACAGCGCAGCGGTCACCGGCGGTGTGCCGGGCAACAAAGAGAACTGCTCCGCGGACGTCCAGCGATTGGCATTCGTGACCCGCTCCAGCAACGAGCCAGAGCAGAACTTCATGATCATCACGTTGCGGTAGGCGGTGGCCGAGGCGCCGGCGCCGACCGCCGCGGTCATGGTCCAGCCCGCAATATTGACGGTGTTGGCGAACTGGGCGCCTGTGCCGAACGGCTCCGGATTGACGGCGACCAGAAAGAGCTGGTTGGTCTGCAAGGCGTCCTGCATCGCCTGGGAGGGAGCGGATAGCGCGAATGGCAGGGTGTTGCCGTCGCGGTCGATCGACTGCGCCATGCTGACCTTCAGATAGGCCCCCGTCGTCGGATCTCGCTCGATGATGAAGCCCTGCGGCGTCGTCCCATCGGTGCTCGGGCCGTCCGGCAGCGTGCCGCGCAACGCGTGAGCCCGCGCCGCCTGCACACGCGTCGACCACGTCTTGCTGCCATAGCTCGAGATCAGCGACTTGCGGGTCGCAGCCACGATCTGGCTTTCGAACTGGACGAGCGTCGCGCCATCGAGGCCGCTGCTCGCAGCAGCTCCATAAGGCGCCAACGGAAACGTCTTGTCGCTGCCCTGGGCGAGCGGCATGAATGGCGGTGCCGATTGCAGGATCTCCGCATTCGGAGCGCCGGCCGCGGCCGTACTATAGATCGCGCTGCCCTCGGGCTCGGCCAGATAGTCGACGGCCCCTCCCCCGGCGACGATGGTCACCCAGGAGGTCTGGTGGACGTCGGTCAGGCGCGGCGCAACGGCACCGCTCGCGGGACGGTTGAGATCCGCAGTCTCGAATGGGAACACCGGCGCGTAGCCGGGCTTCGAGGGAATGGCGTTGAGACGATCGTTCTGCGCTGCGGGCTGGCTGGCGTCGTACGCCTTGAAGCTGAGCGCCTCCGATCCGAATAGTCCACCCATCAGTTTCGCAAGCTGCCCCGCCGAACTGCCATCGGCGCCGAGCGCATAGTGGCCGGCCAGGCTGAGATAGGTCGTGCCAGTGTCGACCGCGGCCGTCTTCGCGGCGCTGGTCGCAAAGGCGAAGCCCCCTGCTCCGAGCGCCGGCGCCGTGTCCGTGCTGCTAGCCCCGACCGGCGTCAGTTGCACGACACGCCCGCCGGTCGTGCGGAATTCGCTCGTCAGCGCAGGCGCCCCCTTGATGGCGAACCCCGAACGCAGATACCCCTGCTCGAGCTGCTCTCGGCCGATCACGCGGTTGGCCGGATCGCCGAGGTCGAAGGCACCTGCGATCGAAAGCTGCGACGGCAACGCCGCCACCGTCATGGCTGCATATTGCGCAGCTTGCAGCGACGTCGTCGCGCTGTTGTTGATGACGTAGCGGATGCCCTGCTCCAAGCCCTGGCTGACGAACGCCTGCTTCGAATCGAGCAGCCCATCGAAGGTTACGCAACCGGTGTTGGCGCCGCCGAACGGCACATAGGCGTAGATGCGATTGTTGGAGGTCGGCGCAAGGCGAATGCCCAGCGGGTTGTCGCCCTTGCCCGAAAAGCCGATGAACGGAGGTGAGCTCAGCGCCGAGCCCGACAGGCGCAGCGCCCCACCCTCGATATCGATCCGGCTCTGATCGAGGATGTAGAATTTGGCGTTGCTGGCAAACCACAGGTTCAGGTTGCCCGAGACCTGGTAGACCGGCGGCAGATTGATGAAGGAGACGCCATAGCGCTCGAAGTCGCCGAACGCGACCGGGTTGGCAGACGCGAGCCAGACGACAGCACGATTGCGCGTCGCCTTGCTGATATAGGCCCGGACACGCTCGGCGAACCCGCCGGGATCCCGATCGAGATCGGCGGGCCGCTGTGTCGCAAACAGATAACTGCCACCGTACTTCTTCAGCGAGTCGTCGTAATTGATGAACGGTGGCAGAGACGAGCCCGTGCCGAGAAGGTAGCCGGCCCAGCCAACCGAGCCGGCAACCCTGGTCTCGTAAATCGCAGAGGAGTCGACCTGCTCGAACTGCGCTGACGCGGACGCGTCCATGCTCGTATCACCCGATCGGGAAGATGCCGAGCAAGGTGCCCGCCAGTGAATAGAGGGCACGATCGTCGATGATGTCGCCCTTGATGATGGTCACCGTATATTGCGCCGAGCCCAGCGCAGCATATTGCACCGTGATGCCCGCCTTCCACGTCGTCGCGCCGATCGTGATATCAGCGGCGAGGACCGCAGTGATCTGGGACTGCGAGACGATCGGCGTCCAGACCGGAATTCGTCCCTGGTACTGGAATGAGACGTAGGTCGTGTTGTTGGTGTCGCCGCTCGGCGTCGTCACCACGTTGCTGTTCGGGCTGGTCGGGGTGTTCACCGTCGGCAGCGCCGTGAAGGCCGCGCGCGGATATTCCTCGGTCCGCGCGGTCGCGGATGGCGTTGCCTTGACATCCAAACCGATCGGGAAGATGCCGAGCGTCACGCCCTGGAGCAAGTAGAGCCCACGATCGTCCACGATCTCGCCCGAGATGATGGTCACGGTGTACTGGGTCGATCCCAGCGCCGCATACTGGATCGTGATGCCCTTGCGCCAAGTCGTTGCGCCGATCGTGATGTCAGCCGCCAAAACGACTTGAGGTTGTGCCTGCGAGACCACCGGCGTCCAGACCGGAATGCGTCCCTGATACTCGAACACGAGCTGCGTCGTGTTGTTTTGATCGCCCGTCGGCGTCGCGACGACCTCGGTGTTGGGGCTTGTGGGAGTGGTAACGACGGCAGGAGCCGAAAAACGCACGCCTTCATGATGAGCCATGGCTATCTCCTTTTATAAAACACAGATCAAAACCCGCAGTACGCAACTGCCGGCGCGGCTGAAACGAATGGAAAATCGACTAAGCTACCAATGATTGAAATCTATCAGAGGTTGTGGCGTGTAACAGGGTTCGCGACGGTGGTCAATCGGGCCAGATCACAGTCTTCCCCCAACGCCCGGTCACATTCTGGTGTTTACATTTCGGGCGAAGCCGGGCGTCGCTCAGCGGCTGACTTGTTTCCGAAGCATCTGCATCGCTCGCTTCATCGCTGCGGACCGGATGAACGAGCCGAGCACGAATCCGGTAAAGCTGCTCTCCTTTCCGGAATCGACAATCTCCCCGCTCATCGTGACCGTGTAGTAGCGACCCATCGGGTGCATGGTCACCGTCAGCCCCTTGCGCAGGACAATGCCTGCAATTGCAATGTCCTCGGTCAGTTCGACCTCTACTTCGCCAATCGACACCAGCGCTCTCCAGCACGGGATCGTACCGTTGAAAAAGAAGGTCACCCAGGTGCTGTCATTCGTGTCGAACGTTGCAGCCACCTGCGCATTGCAATTCGTCGTCAGCTGGGTGTTGACGGTTTGATCGGTGAGCTGAGATGGCGCAGCGGGCAAGGCGGCTTCCGTCCTCGTTCAAGCGCTCAGCGTCATGCAAAATGACCAGCCGGAGGGTGACAAATAACTAGCCGCCGCCGGTTTGCGAGTCCATTTGCAATCCGGTCCCGGCCCCCGCCCGGACGGGGGCTCCGCACCCCACGCAGGTGCGACCATGGCCCTGGCCGTCACCTCCCGCGGATCGAGGAGTCCCGGCGGCTTTTCGCAACAGGCACGATCCGCTGCAGGAGCTGCTCTACCCGGATTTCTTCAAACTCTGTCGGCCTGTTGCCCGACCTTCCCGCCGATCGTCTGCCGCGCCGGGAAATCGCTCGACCGTTGGCCGCCGATGCCAAGGCTAATTTTTCTATATTTTTCAGTTCGTTGACAGCAACGTGCAACGCCGCCACGGCGGACGTCGGAGCGATCACGGTGCAGAGTCATCTCTGGCCTGAACGCCAGATCGTCGCTCGAGCGGGCGGCAATCCCCGTCTCCGGCCGGCGTCGGGTTGCCTCCAGGCCCTGCTGTTTCTACAACAGCCGGAGCGCCTCCCAAGCATCAGGACCATCCCTCAAAGTGAACGAGCAACGCTTCATCGGCTCGCTGACCGGCTTACGCTTCGTCGCGGCCGCAACGGTCGCCGTCG
The DNA here is from genome assembly GCF_051167875.1 of Bradyrhizobium sp. HKCCYLRH3097. NCBI lineage: Bacteria > Pseudomonadati > Pseudomonadota > Alphaproteobacteria > Hyphomicrobiales > Nitrobacteraceae > Bradyrhizobium > Bradyrhizobium sp. HKCCYLRH3097. Next base: position 208,817 of record NZ_JBNPTX010000009.1, on the reverse strand, counting down.
GCCATGGCGCCCCGTCGTTGGCGCAAGGCCTGCTGCCCGAGCTCATCGCACAAGTCAGCAGCATCGGAATGACAATGTTCTTCGTGCTGAGCGGATTCGTCCTGTGGCTCAACTATGCCGCACGCTTCCAGTCGCAACCGCTCGGAAGCGCTCTTCGCGAATTTGCCATCGCGCGCTTCGCCCGGCTCTACCCCATGTACGCCGTGATTACGCTCGCAGTCGTCGCATACGTCGTGATCGCGCGAGGTCTCTCGGCCCCGTCGCTCGGCTTCATCCTCACGATGACGCAAGCCTGGTTTCCCGTGCAGAACGGCACCATGCTGGTCGCAGTCGTGCCGTCGCTGCAGCACCTCTGGTCCATCAGCGTGGAGCTGTTCTTCTACCTGCTGTTTCCATTCGTCTGCCTGCTGTTTGCAGCCGTCGTCCGGCTGCCCACGATCATCTGGATCGCGCTGGCGAACATCGTGACGTTCGCGCTGACGATCGCGGCCGCCTTCACCTTCGGCGATGCGTTGCTACGGGCCGCCGCGCCGAGCCTTACGCAAAACGGGATGCAGTGGCTGACCTACTACTCTCCCTATCTTCACATCGCTCAGTTCCTGGCCGGCTGCCTTGCCGCCATGATCTACAGGAACCGCGCGGATGCCGGCGTCGGTGATCGGGAGCGACGCTGCGTGAGGCTCCTGTTCTGGCTTTCGCTGGCGAGCCTCATCTGTGCGCCTGTGCTGCTGTTTCTGCAGCCTCGTCTGCCCGGCTGGTCGTTCGCGATCGAACTTGCCGTACGTCTCATCGAGATCTCAGGATTTTCGATCGTCTTCGTCGCAGCCAGTCGGTACGGTCATGCCGCTTGGCTGTCGTCCAGAGCCCTGATCATTGGTGGCGAATGCAGCTATTCGATCTATCTGCTGCATCCCTTTCTCATTCGGCTTGCGATGATCGGAAAGTCAGATGCTCCTGGCGCTCTTGAGCTCGCACTGCGGCTCGGTCTGTTCGTTGCGATTGCGACGGCGATGGCCTGGGTCACCTACATGCTCATCGAGGCGCCCTCGCGAACATGGTTACGGAGAGCCTTCGGCACCAGCGCACCGCGCGACGTGATCCATAGCCCGGTCTGAGCGCGCCGGGTCATCGGTCGGCCCGTTGCTTCGCGGTACCCTTCTACCAGCGGTTTATTCGGACCATTTTGCACGAATTTAACATGATTGCCGCCAATCTCAGGCCTCCGGAACGGCAAGGGATGCAACGATGATTGTTGAGATCAAGGCGATGTGCGAAGCCAACGGGACCGTCCTTGCGACAACGAGCTACGACGATACCAACGAACGGGCGCGGGCGGTCGCGGTCATCGCCTTGCTCGAACAGGTGCTGGCGCATTCGGAGACCGCTGGGGATCAGCGCCTGTTCACTTTGGACGTCTCGCCCGTGTCGCCAACGGCAGCAGCTTCGTCTGCCTCCTGATACAAGGCCCGGCAAGGCTCGCGGCAGCCGGCAGTCCGATCCACGCTCCCGCGCCGATGATCAGCCATCGTATGTTCACCTGCTGACACAGGCCTTCGCCTGTTTGCTCCATTTGAACGCGGTTCCGCACGGCGGCCTTGGCCGAGCGCCCGCAGGGCATTCGTTCCACACCGGCGCTCCTACCTCCCAGCCATTCACGACGCAGCCGCCATTCGGCGCGACGTGGCACCCAGGGCCGCAGGACTCATTGGCGACCAACCGGCCCGCCCCTGCCGCAAGGCCGGTCAGCAGCACGACCCAAAACATCAGCCTCATCGCTTCGCTCCATTGGCTCTGAGGCGACGAGCCCCTGCGACCGCGCCCCAGCGGAAACCATGAAGGTGCCAAACCGTTCCTCCGTCTGTCCCCGCCTGCTCGGGCTGAGATTTCGTCGGAGATCGTCGCCGCCAGCCTGTGACGAAACACCGCGTCGCCACCACACTCCAGCCCTACTACGCGCACGACTGCGCCATATCCGTGCACGGGAATGGGAAACCATCGTAGCGAGAAGGTTTTCACCATGTTGGGCGATGATTGCGCAGCCTGGGCGAGCCGGAAGCGAAAAAGTCACCTCTCCACGCCAGTTGATCAAGGCGTTGGGGCGCGCGCGCTTAGAAACGTGACGAGCCAAACAACATCAGGAGCCGGCGGCACGAACTGCCGGCCAGCCTTGGATCGTCCGGATGCGTGCCGGACGGGCCGTGGCGAATGCAGGGAGCGATAGATCGACATCATGACACGAAAGCTTTCAGTCCGCGAAGTCATCGCCAGATCCTATCCCAGTTGGGACTATGCCATGGCGGACCGGTTGATCGCATGGCTCGATCATTGCGGTTACGAGATCGTGGAGAAGAAGCCGGAGCGCACCGCGGCTCTCGTGACCGATGACGCGCGGCCACACCTGATCGGCGCTCGATGAATGGAGCCCCTTCCGCCGGGGCGCTGTGAACGATCAGCGCTCCTCAAGTGGCAGCGCTCGGGCGGCGCAGGAACTGCGCATCCCGTTCTGGGGTTCAAGATGACAAGACCAACGCTCGACGTTTCATCGAGCAGCATGAGATCAGGGAAGGATTACCAATGTCTCGCAAGCTCACACCACGCCAGGTCATCGCACGCTCCTACCCGACCTGGGATTACGCCATGGCCGATCGCCTGATCGCCTGGCTGGATGATTGCGGTTACGAGATCGTCGAAAAAGGAGCTGCGCACCTGGGCGCAAGCTTGGTGCCTGCTGCGCCGGAATCGACACCGTCGCATGAAAGCACACATTGATCCCGTCGCGGTCACCGAGACCGCGAACAGGGTCTCCGGACAGTCATTGGCATGAGAAAGCCCGACTCAGGCGAGCAGTTGTTTTTCGATTTCGTAGACCGGAAGCTTGACCAGATCCTTGTGGACCTCGCCATGCAGCGCCTTTCGTACCGCGTCGGAATAGTCGGCGCGGATGATCCCGAGCGCGCGCGGCGACGCCACCATCGTGACGGCTTTGGTTTCGCCTGAAATGACAGCATGATGCAGGCGATCAGCAAGCTGCTTGAGAAAGGCGCGCTCAGCCTGATCATGCCAATCCGTCTGATCCACTGAACTCCGAGCATTGCCGAATGACTGCTGCACCGAGCCGGGAGCGTCGGTGCCCTGAGCGCTCGTGCGGTCGTTCTCCTGCTCACGGACCTCTTTGGTGTGCAGGTTCGGAAACATGCTGTCACCGACGTTCTCGAGGATCAGCGCCTTGCGCCCGTCGCATACGACGATCCAATCACCGGTTCCGACCTTCATCTTGTCCATGAGATTACTCCATCATCCGAATTGCAGCGAAGAATGTGCTGGCGAGCCCATCGGGAGAAACTGCTCCAGCTATATGCCTTCTTCGAAATCTTCCAAGGAAAGGCCGAACTCCGAGAGAGCCTCCTCCAGATAGTCGCCGAGCATCGGAGTTTCGATCAGGTACGTCGCGGTGCGATTGTTGTGTGCCTGAGCGGCCTGCGCACGAAGCTCATCCCAATTGTCCAGCGAGCCGTCGCCCCGGCCCAGCCACATCAGCGTGACCAGATCGATCTGTTCGTCGACATTGAGGCCCCTGATGAAGCTGACGAGCTCCGACCTGTCAGTGTTCAGGCCTCGCCCAGCGGTACCGGGCGCCGCGTCGTCATCTGCCAAATCTGCCAGCAATTCGGGTTCGGTCGCTTCCATTTCGTGCTTGTGGATCTTGGTCACGACGAAGGCGACCTTCTCCGGCGAGATTGAGAGGGTGGGCGTGGTAGTCGTCATTCAGCGTCTCCTGGGTCCCCGGGCAAACGCTCCCAGGTCCCATGCAGAGACGCTAGGCGTTCCGGAAGGAGCGCACTTTGCGCAAGATCAAGGCAGCGTGGCGGCGTGAAAAACGGCGCAACAGCCCGCGCGAGTTCAACCGCCCCGTGGCGCGATTGCAGCGGGACTGCTTGGATCGACCAGGGGCTGCGGGCGATCGATACTACCAGGTCCAATCGAAAGAGCCGACACGCGGCTGCTGCGCGACCAGGATCATCGGTCTGCCCGGATGAGCTCTTGCGGTCCTTCGCTTCTTCACCTCTGCAGCCGGCTTGCCTGTGTCGGCAATCCGCGTCGCGCGAGGCTTCTCGGCGGCCTTCACTGCCGCAACCTGCGGGTTGGCCTCGACGGCGCTCATCTGCGCGAAGGCGTCGCGGGGACTGCTCTTGGCGACTTCTGCTGCAGGCTGCTCCGCCTTCGCGAGCTTCACCGGAGCTGGCGTGGCGATCGAGGTGTCCATCACGATCCGCTCCGGCCACTTTCTCGTGGACTGAATGCGCACCGGGGGAAGATCCGACGCAGACGACAGGCTTGCAGGCAATGGCACGCTGGGAAGCACGGCATCCGCCAGGACGAGCAGCGCCAGCAGAGTTCCACCGACGAACATAAAGTAACGCAGAATGGGCATAATTTACCGCTCCGTCGGCACCTGCGCCGACATCCACCTAACGGAGGATCATGACAGTATGTTCCCGCGTCGAACGCTCGGGTTCAAAGACCGCGGGAGACTAGCGCGACATAATTAGATTTTCGTCGCTGCAACCAGCGCGCATTTGGCCGCGCTGACGTTAACGTTGACGAATCCGACATGGACCGCCACGAAGGTCTTCCGGCTGCGCGACCCGACTTGGCCGGGCACGATCCGTCGGCGGTCGGTGACGTGACCACCGTCCCGCCGGCTGAAGGCGCAGGTGATTTCGATGTCCTTGATTGCGAAACTGTTGGCATTCCGTAGCGTGAAGGTCACCAGCGCCTTCGATCCAAGACCGCCGCGCCGCCAGGACTGGGAACTGATCCGCAGGCCGGACAGAGCCGCCGGGTCGAGCGCAGGGGATGACGCAGGCGGCATCGTCGGCGACAGGCTGGCATTCGCGTCCATGACGTTCCGGCCGGAGCCGACCACGGGGGACGAATCGGGGTGCGGATTGGATGCATCCGCCAGACTGGGCACCACGGGCGAGAGCCGACGCGACGTCTCAGTCCCGTCTTCGTCTCCTTCGTAGCCGCTGCTCGGGGGGGCCGATCCGACCCGCGTGAGGCTGGGGTCGGCCACCTCCTCCTCTTCGACCGACATGATCAGCCACCCGACTGTGCTGAACATGACCAGCGCGAAGATCGCCAACCCCGACACGGCGGCCCCCAAAGGGATGGACGCTCCGTCGCTTCGGCGCATGGCCAGCGACGCCGCGGCATCGGGCTTGCGTCCCAATAAACGAGAGAGACCCGCGCTCATGTCTGCACCATCGGCTGCCCGGCGGGGGCATCTGGAAGCTTCAATCGGCAAGCATCGATAGGGTTGCATGCAAAGCCGACAATTGGAGGGCAGGCCCGGATACCGGTCGGTCGGCCGGGCTGGCGCGGCCGCTGACAGACCGGTAGACATCCGCACAGTTGCCGACACCTCAAGAAACGCCGCCCCGCCGCGGGCGGTTCACTCTTTCGAAAGATCTCGACGATGTTGAATGTCACGTGGGACCACATCCATCTCCGCAGCCCGGACCCGGAAGCCACCGCCAGCTGGCTTCGCGACATTCTCGGCGGCGAGATCATCCGCAATCCCGGCCGCATCGACGTCAGGCTCGGCGGTGCCAGCGTGTTCATCGCCAAGGTCGAGCCGGGCGACGGCGTCAACGCGCCGCCTGTGACGCCGCACCAGGGCCTCGATCATTTCGGCCTCACCGTGAAGGACATCGACGCCGCGGCCGCCGAGCTCAAGGCCAAAGGCGTCACCTTCACGACCGAGCCGACCACGATCCGCCCCGGTGTTCGCATCTGCTTCATCCGCGGGCCGCAGGGCATTTCCATCGAGCTCCTGGAGCGCGACAAGAAATACGTCTGACCGCCGCCCCGCACGGCTACGTCATGCTGCCCGGCATGAAGCAGCGAATCTGAAGGCCCTGATAGCCGCGCATCGGCCATACCATGGTGCGGCCGACACGGTTGGGCTCGGTGATGACTGCGTCGTCGGGAACATCGAGCCATTCCCCCTCGATACGGACGCGGTAGTGACCGCCCCTGCTCTCCCAGTCGACATCGCTGACGGCGCTGCCGTCGGCGTCAGAGCAGCATGGGCCCTTGCCGCTGCGCAGACCGTCGAACCATGCCTTGATCTCCGGCGACGAGTTCGCATACTGGCCGCGATCACGCGCCAGTGACGGTGGCGCGGCGAGTGCGATCAACAGCGCCGCACTGCTGACTTGGACAGGCGGCTTCCATCGCGCGACCGCCTGCCGCCTCGAACCCGTGTTGCTGATGTCGGCACGATCAGCGCGATGCGGCCCATGGCCGCGGGACACGATCCATTTGCTCATTTCCATCTGGTCCATCTGGCTCCTGCACCACCCCAGGGTGCGCGGGATGGAAATGCATCAACCGGGCCAGATTTCGATTCGATCTCGGCTTCGTGAGAGTCAATCCGGGGGGTTACGCAGATCTCCCTACTCGGCCGCCTGCTCGAGAGGTGCGACCCGCGGCAGAATGATCTGGATGCGCGTGCCCGCGCCAGGCTCGGAGTCCAGATCGAGCCGGCCGCCGAGCCGGCTGGTCACGATGCTGTAGACGATGTGAAGGCCCAGGCCGGTGCCGCCCTGGTCGCGGCGCGTCGTGAAGAAAGGATCGAAGGCGCGGCGGCGGACGTCGAGCGACATGCCGCAGCCATTGTCGGAAAAGACGATCTCGACATTGTCGCGGCCGGACTCCCGCGCCCTGATTTCGATCACACCGCTCCTGCCGTCCGGAAACGCGTGCGCGACCGCATTGAGGAACAGATTGGTCAGGACCTGCCCGTAAGGCCCGGGGTAGCTGTTCATCACCAGATCGGGCTGGCAATCCACGTTCACCGTCAGGTTCTGTCTGCGCACACCCGGGCGCAGGCTCATCACCACCTGCTCGGTGAGATCGGCGAGATCGAAGGTGCGCTGATCGGAGTAGTTGCGGTCCGCTGCAACCTGCTTGAACGACTGGATCAGTTCGGCCGCGCGATTGAGGTTGGCGACGAGCTGCCCCGCGGCGCTGCGGCTCATCTCGATGAACTCGTTGAGGCTCGACCGCCGCAGCTCACCCCGGGTGACCGCCTCGCCGAAGCGCTCGGTCTTGCGCTCGAGCGCGGAGGCGACCGTCAGGCTGATGCCGACGGGGTTGTTGACCTCGTGGGCAACGCCGGCGACCATACGCCCGAGCGCCGCGAGCTTCTCGGCTTCGATCAGCGAGGCCTGGGTGTCGCGCAGGTTCCGGAGCGCCGTCTCGGCGGCCTCCTTGGCCTTGCGCATCTCCAGTTCGCTCTTCTTGCGCTCGCCGATGTCGAGCGCCACCGTGACGATCTTGTCGACCTCGCCGTCGGCGTCGAGAAGCGGCAGCTTGTTGACCAGCCATTGCCGCATGACGTTGCATGAATCGAGGTATTCCTCCTCGTAGAACCCGAGGCCGGCCTTCGTCGCCAGCACGCGCTTGTCGTTCGAGTCCGTCTTGTTCGCGCCGTAGCGCGACATCAGCTCGCCCGTGGTGCGGCCGAGCGCATCCTCGGGCTCGACGTTGAAGATGCCGGCCATGTAGCGGTTCATCAGGACATAGCGCAGCTCGCGATCCTTGACGTTGATCACCGCCGGCACCGTGTCGATGACCTGCTGCAGCAATCGCCGGCCTTCAGCGATCGCGTCCTCGGCGCGCTTCTGATCCGTGATGTCGCGGACCACGCCTTCGTAGCGAACCACCTCGCCGTTCTCATCCCGCACCACCGTGCCGCTGTCGGAAAGCCAGCGGATCTCGCCGGTGCGCCGCCGCACCTGGTATTCGAACTCGCGCACCATGCCGTCGCGCCGCATCAGCCGCTGATAGCGTTCGCGCGCCAGGGGATGGACATAGATCGTATCCGCGATGTCGTTGACGCTCTGGATCAGCTCGCTCGCGGATTCGTAGCCCATGATGCGCGCGAGCGCCGGATTGGCATTGAGCACGAGACCACTCGGTGTGGTCACATAGATGCCGTCGATCGAAGCTTCGAACAGCTTGCGATAGCTCTCCTCGGCCAGCCGCTGCTCGGCCAGCGCGCGGACCGCCGCCTCACGCGCCGCGTCGGCATCCTGCAAAGTCTGCCGGAAGACTTCCGCCGCCCGCGCGATGTCGCCGATCTCGTTCTGAACGTCGGTCTGCGGGATCGACGCCGCCTTTTCGCCCGCCGCCAGCGCCCTGATCGAGCGCGCGATCGAGGCCAGCGGCCGCACGGTGCGCCGGACCACGAAGGACGCAGCGAAGATGCCGATCAGAACGCCCGCCGTGCCGAAGATGATGCTTTGCCATTTCGTCTCCGCCAAGGTGCGGGCGAAGTCGCGCGACAGCACCTTGCCCTGGCTTGCGCTCAGGGCGCGCAGCAACTCGGTGACCCGGCCGATCAGTCGCCCCTCGATGCCCAGCACCTCCTTGTCGAGGCGCGCGATCTCGTCCTCGGTGCCGGCAATGGCGATGATCGCCTCGGCATACCGGTCGGCGGCCGCACGAAGCGCGCTGTCCTCGATCGGCATTGCGCGCATGCTGCGGGCGGCCTGCTCGGCGCCAGCCGGGTCGCGCGCCAGCAGCGCCGCGCCGACCTGATTCTGCACCTGGAACAAGGCCCGCGCCGTGGCGCGATCAGTCAGGCCGGCGATGGCGTCCTCGAAGCTCTCGCGCGCCGCCGGCAAACCCGACAGCAGCTCGGCACGCCGCGCGATCAGCGCGCTGATGCGGTCGATGCCTTCGCGGTAATTGGCGAGCCGCTGGGCAACGCCGTCGATGGTCGCCTGCTGCTCCGGTGCGAGCTGCAGGCGCGTCTTCTTCAGGAGCGCGCTGAGCTCCGTCGCCGCCTCCATGGCACGGTCGGAGCGCGAGCCGGGATCGGTGACGAAATCGCGCGCCGCGAGCCGCAGCTCGTTCATGCGCTGGTCGATCTCCTCGGCGAGATCGCCGACGCCCTGCAGCCGCTGCAACTCGGCAAAGGTCGAATCGATATGCCGAATGGCGATCACGCTCGCCATGCTGGTCGCGGTGATAACGGCAAGCAGCAGCAAAAAGCTGCCAAAGATCATCCGCCCGATCGTCATCGATCGGAGGCTGCTGCAGGCCGTGTCGAGGTCCGGTAATCTACTCATGGGATCCGATGGTCGGAACCGCACTATATACGAGCCGCTGGGCGGCCAAATGAACATATAGAGAACAATTTTCGTCCGCGCATCATCCGCCGGACGAAAAATAGCCTGTGCGGTTAACCGGCCGCACCGAACTCGAACACCTCCCCATCATAGCCCGCCTCGCGCGGAATGCGCAGCTGGCGACCGCCCTCGGCGGTCTTGGTCATGACCGGCATCACGGTGACGATGTCCATGTCCCGCGCCGCCGCCAGGGCGTCGGCCACCGCGGGCTGCTTGCCGAGCCGGATCAGGTTGCGCGTGGTCGGGAACGGCAGCTTGAACCGGCCGTCCTCGCCGCCAGCCAGCGCCTCGCGCGGCGAGACCCAGACGGAGTCGGTCGATTCCCGGCCGTCATGGGCGCCGAGTTGGTCCGGCGGCGCCGCCGCCAGAAAGAACCAGGTGTCGAAGCGTTTCGGCATGCCCTCGGGCGTGATCCAATGGGCGTAGGGAACGAGCGCATCGAGCGCCAGCACCAGACCGTGAGCTTCCAGAACCTGGAGAAAGCTGATCTTGCCCTCGCACAGTGCCAGACGATGCGCCGCCTCGATGTCGCGAGCGGCAGCGGCATCGATCAGCGCGTCCGATCGGCGCAGCCGCGCCAGCAGGATGCCGCTCTCCTCGAAGGTCTCGCGCACCCCGGCGATGCGGAAGCCGAGCGCCTCGGCTTCAAGACCCTCGTCGCCGGCATAGAGCTCCGGCCTGCCGGCGATCTCCTGATCGCCTCTGTCGACGCTACCGCCGGGAAACACCAGGGCGCCCGAGTTGAACTCGATCTGATGGTGACGCACCATCATGAACACCTCGATCTCGCGCGCGACTGCGCTGTCGCGCAGCAGCAGCACGGTCGAGGCGGGACGGACGGCGGCAGCGTCAGCCATGGTCACTCCGCGGCGGTGGCACGAGGTTGCAGATTGGCACGCGCGTCGTAACGCGCCACGCGCGACAAGAGATAGTCGACCTCGGCCCTGGCCGCGGCCGTGATCGCGGAGGCCGGCTTGCGCTGCGCGCTGGAGGCGATCGCGCCGCGCTTCTGCAGCACGTATTTGCGCACGGCGAGCCCTGCCCCCGGCTGCTGCTCGTAGCGCACCAGCGGCAGATGCGCGTCGAACAGGTCATGCGCGGCGTCGCGCTTGCCCGCCTGCGACAGCTTGACCACGTCGACCAGCATTTCAGGGAAGGCATAGCCGGTCATGGCACCGTCGGCGCCGCGCTCCATCTCGAAGTCGAGGAACAGGCCGCCATTGCCGCACAGGATCGACAGCGGCCGCAGCGAGCCGTCCTTCTGGAACGCGCGCAGCGTCGAGATCTTCTCCAGGCCCGGCCAGTCCTCATGCTTGAGCATCACGCAGGAGGGGCTGTCCATGACGATCTTGCGGATGACGGCCGGCGTGAACTGGACGCTCAGCGTCAGCGGGTAGTCCTGCAGCACCCACGGAATGTCCTCGCCGATGGCCTCCTGGGCCTGCTTGAAATAGCCCGTGATCTGATCATCGGTGCGCAGGCTCGGCGGCGGCGCGATCATCACGCCGGCAGCGCCCGCATCCATCGAGGCGCGCGCCAGCGCGCGCATGGTGGCAAAACCCGGCGCGGAGACACCGACGATGATCTGCAGGTTCTTGGCCCGCTTGGCAAAGCGCACTGCAACCTGCTCGGATTCAGCGGCGTCCAGCTTCGGCGCCTCGCCCATGATGCCCAGCACGGTGATGCCGTCGCAGCCGGCCTCGGCATAGAAATCGACCAGCCGGTCGATCGAGGCCTCGTCGATGCGACCGTCATCATGGAACGGCGTCGGCGCGATCGCGAAGGTGCCTTTGGCGGCGGCGGTGAGCTTCATCTCGTCTGGTCTCCAATCTCTCTGGCGTCATTCCGGACGCGCCAGGCGCAGGCCCGGAATGACGACCTGAATACATCAAAACCGCCGTGCGGACTTGGCTATATCGGCCTCCGAAAAGAATATCTCCTCTGCATGGGCGGCGATGTCCTCCGCTTTCCACGCCGACGACGGCGGTTTCCAGCCGTCCATTTCCATCATACGCAACTCGCGCACGCCGCGCGGACCGGACACGCCGAGCACCTTGCCGGTCTGATCCCCCGAGAGTCTGCTGACCATGTAGAGCACGGCTGGCGCGATGCCCTCGGGCGTCAGCGCCGCGCCCGGGTTTTCCTTGTAGCGCGGCAGGTCCGCGGTCATGCGGGTCAGTGCGCCCGGCGCCAAGGTCCACACCCGGATGTTGTACTTGCGTCCCTCGATCGCCAGCACGTTCGACAGGCCCCAGATACCGCCCTTCGCGGCGCCGTAATTGGACTGGCCGAAATTGCCGATCAGGCCCGAGGTCGAGGAGGTGTTGACGATGACGCCGCCGCCATTGTCGCGCATCCAGCGGAACACGGGAAGCGTGCAGCAGAACGTGCCCTTGAGGTGCACCTGGACCACCTTGTCCCAGTCGGCCTCGCTCGACTTGGCGAAGGTCTGGTCGCGCAGGATGCCGGCATTGTTGACCAGGATGTCGGCCCGACCGAAATGGCGGATGGCATCGTCGAACACCGACTGGCCGCCGGCCATGGTCGAGACGTCGGCGCCGTTGGCGACGGCGCGGCCGCCTTCAGCGGTGATGGCCGCCACCACCTGCTCGGCCATCGACAGGTCCGAGCCGGAGCCGTCGCGCGGGCCACCGAGGTCGTTCACGACCACCGCCGCGCCTTCGCGTGCGAATAGTTTTGCATAGGCCTCACCGAGACCGCCACCTGCGCCGGTGATCAGCGCCACCTTGCCGTCGAGCAGTCCCATGGGTGTCTCCTCCTGCGCCGTGTCTTTTGTTGCCCGTCATGGCCGGGCTTGACGGCAACTAACAGACGTGCCTCACATGGCAATAATCAACCCAGCACGGTCTTGCCGTTCTTGATCACGGTGACGTTCCGCTCCTTCACCCGCGCCTCGAACGAGATCACGTCGCCGTCCTTCCACAGATCGACCGTCACGGTCTCGCCGGGAAACACCGGCGAGGAGAACCGCGCCGCGTGCTGCCGGAACGCTGACGCGTCGTAGTCGGCATAGGTCTGCAGCACGGCCCGGCAGGTCAGGCCATAGGTGCACATGCCGTGCAGGATCGGCCGCGGGAAGCCGGCGCGGCGCGCGAACTCGGGGTCGGAGTGCAGCGGGTTGCGGTCGCCGCACAGGCGGTAGATCAGCGCCTGGTCGGGCCGCGTCGAAATCTCGACGCTGCGGTCGGGTGCACGCGACGGCACCGGATGCGGCTCCGGGATGCCGCCCGAGGGACCGCCGAAACCGCCATCGCCGCGGGCGAAGCGCGAGGCCACCAGCGTCGCCAACGGAGCGCCGCTCTCGTCGCGCAGGATCGTCTGATGACGGATCACGGCGCCCTTGTCCTTGCCCTTGTCGGACACCGCGAGCACGGAGGAATCGGCGGTGATCTTCGCGGCGGTCGCCAGCGGCTTGTGAAAGGTGATGTCGCGCTCGCCGTCGACGACCAGCACGCGGTTCAGCTTCATGTCGCCGGGGCTTGCGCCCCAGGCGGCGACGGAGGCAAAGGTCGGCACCACCTTCAGTGGACGCGGCTCGGCCGTGGCCTCGTTGACGAAGGCAAGCTCCTTCTCGTCCATCGGATCGGCCCCCATGCCGATGCCGTAGGCGTAGAGCATCACCTCGCGATCGGTGTAGGCGTAGTTCTGCCCGATCGCCTTCATCGCCATCAGCTCATCGTAGTTGATCGGCATGTTGCCTCCCCAAACCTCGTTCTTTGTAGGGTGGGAAAAGCGAAGCGTGCCCACCGCCTTTCTTAGTAGAACGGTGGGCACGGCGCTCTGCACCTTTGCCCACCCTACGCACTCGTCGTGGAGCACACCGCTCGTTCCGCATCCGTCATTGCGAGCGGAGCGAAGCAATCCAGGGCTGCGCAAGGACTCTGGATTGCTTCGTCGCTTCGCTCCTCGCAATGACGCGTGGATGCATCTTTGCTCCCTCTCCTAAACCGGCGTGAAGAACGGCAGCGGGGCGCCGTCGGTCGGCTTGAACACCACCTTCACCTTCTGGCCGATCTTCAACGCGTCGAAATCGCAATCGACGAAATTGGTCTGCAGCGACGGGCCCTCCTTCAAGGTGACGTAGCCGATCGCGTAAGGGCCGGTCGGCGACTTCCGCATGATCGAGAACGTGTAGATTTCCCCCTCGCCCGCGCTCTGCTCCCACACCGTCTGGTCCGAGAAGCAGAACGGACAGATCGAGCGCGGAAAATAATGCGCCTCGCCACAGGCCGTGCAGCGCTTGATCATGAACTTGCCCTCGGCCGCGGCATCCCAGAACGCCTTGGTCTCGGGATTGGTGATGGGGGCCGGCAGTTTCTTCGCCTCGGACATCAGACGCGCTCCAGAATGCAGGTCGAGGCGGCGTGGCGCACGCCGAGCAGGCCGCCGGTGCCATGGGCGATGGCGAGATCGCAGTTTTGCACCTGCACCTTGGGATGGGCTTCGCCGCGCAGCTGGCGCACGGCCTCGATCACCTTGGTCATGCCGCCGCGGTTGACGGGATGGTTGCTGCAGAGGCCGCCGCCATCGGTGTTGAACGGCAGCTTGCCGACACCGGAGATGAGATTGCCGTCGGCGACGAACTTGCCGCCCTCACCCTTCTTGCAGAAGCCGAGATCCTCGAGCTGCATCAGCACGGTGATGGTGAAGCTGTCATAGATCGAGGCGTATTTGATGTCCTTGGGGGTCACGCCCGCTTCCGCGAAGGCGCGCGGGCCGGACCACACACCGGCGGAATAAGTGAGATCGAGGTCCTTGCCGCCGCGCGGCCCCTTCATCGCCTCGCCATGGCCGATGAGACGCACCAGCGGCTTCTTCAGACTCCTGGCGATCTCCGGCGTGGTCACGATCAGCGCGCCGCCGCCGTCGGTGACGACGCAGCAATCCATGCGGTGCAGCGGATCGGAGATCATCGGCGAGTTGATCACGTCCTCGACCGTGACGACCTCCTTCAGCATCGCATGCGGATTGTACTGCGCATGATGCGAGGCCGCGACCTTGATCCAGGCGAGCTGCTCCGACGTGGTGCCGTAATCGTGCATGTGGCGCATCGCGCACATGCCATAGGCGTTGTGGGTGGTGGCGCCATAGGCCATCTCGAAATCGGCCTCGGCGCCAGCGGCACGCGGCGGCATCGGCCCGGTGCGCGGCTTGCCGGCCAAGGTGATCAGCGCGATCGAGCATTTGCCGGCGGCGATGGCCTCGGCGGCATGGCCAACATGGATGAGATAGGAGCAGCCGCCGGTCTCGGTGGAGTCGATGTGCCGGACCTTCAGCCCGAGATAGTCGACCATCGGCCACGCGCCGCCCGGCGCATCGCCGGCGCAGAAATAGCCGTCGACATCCTTCGCGCTGAGACCCGCATCCTCGAGCGCGCCCTTGGCGACCTCGGCATGCAGCTGCGCGGTGGATTTGTCGGGTGCATGCCGGGTCGGATGCTCATAGATCCCGGCAATGTAGGCCTTGCCCTTGATGGTCAACTCCGTCTCCGCTTCCTGTCGTTTCGTCCCGGGTGGTTGGAGATTTTTTGGACCGTTGGATAGAGCTTGGCAAGCGTGGAAAATATTCCGCAGGGTGGAGATGGTCGCACCCCAGCGACATATTTCGATGTTGCACGCGACAGCGCCCACGCGGTCATCGTCCGGCTGACCGGACGTCCAGTCGTCCAGGGATCGCAACGATTGAATCGAGACGCCGCGGCGTACTCGATCGCCCGTTCAAGCCGGGCGATGACATCTGAGTGCGTGGTCGGCCTCTTGCAAAAGCCGCGCTTTCTCGTTCCCGCGACAGATCCTGCCCGAGTCATGCTCATCTCGTTTGCCCTCATCAAGTCGGAGGGCGCAGGGAAGGCCAGGCGTCGGCTGACGCCTGCGGCCCGCCTGCGAAAAAAATGCAGGCGGCAGGTACCACAGGTGCAGCCGAGAACGCCCGGCCTTCCCTGCGCGATGGTCTTAACGCTTATACGCAGTCTGCCTGGTGCGCCGGGCTTGTTGGCCACCATTGCCCGCGCGGCGCGCAAGCGCCGTCGCGAACGTAGCACCAGCGTCGGGGTGCCAGCACGCTGCGACTTCGCGTCCGCGGCCTCGCCGTTCGTCCGCGCATCCAGGGACACGCTGCGGCAAAACCACGGCCATCGCTCCCCGCCCCGCGTGTCGTGACGATCGCGCGCTACGCCCCTCCGTACCGAGGCGGGATACGCACAATAGAGCATGATTTCTGATATTCGTAAAGAGAAATCTTTGGGCTGGAATGGTGCTTGCAGAACCGCTCCAACGAAGCAGCCGAGATATTCCAAACCGCTCTGCGGTCGCTACCGCACGACAACAAGGGCGGCGCCGGAGAATAGCGTTTCAGAGATCAGCGGCAACACGGCTCGAGCTGCACGCCTGCTGCCTACAGGTTGTTCGCCCCCGACGGCCCATGCTATCAACACCGTCAAGCGCCGATTTGACCATCAGCTTGCGGGCGCGTCTCAAAATGCAGCTAAAGCGAACGGGTCCCGCATGGAAAATCCCTGCCGGCCGTTCTCTGAACGGAGGCTCCCATGCGGTTTGCGGCCATTGCCGACATTCACGGAAATTCCGACGCGCTGGCCGCGGTCCTGAAGGACATTGCGGCGCTCGGCATCGATGAGGTCGTCAATCTCGGTGATCATCTCAGCGGCCCGCTCGAACCGGTTCGAACGGCGGAGATGCTGATGGCGCGGGACTTTCCGTCGATCCGGGGCGATCAGGACCGGCACATGATCGATCTCTATCGTGCGGGAGACACGGGGCGCAGCGACGTCCGCGCCCTCGATCAGGTGCATGTCGGCTGGTTGGCGGCGCAGCCGGCGACGCTGATCTATCACGACGACGTCTTCCTGTGCCATGCCGCGCCGGACGACGACGCCGTGTTCTGGCTCGATGAGGTCACCGCCTATGGCACGCTGCGTCAGAGCCCCCTTGCGCGTATCGAAGCACGGGCCGCCGGCATCGATGCCTCGCTGATCCTGTGCGGACACAGCCACATTCCGCGCATTGTCCGGCTCAGCGATGGCCGGCTCGTCGTCAATCCCGGCAGCGTCGGGCTACCCGGCTATCGCGGCCGCCCTCCGCACGGCTACCACGTCGAGACCGGGACGCCCGATGCCTGCTATGCGATCGCGGAGCAACGGCTTGGACGGTGGTCGCTGACAATCCGCTATGTGCCGTACGATCCCGCGCCGATGGCGGCACTCGCACGACGCAAGGGCATGCACGACTGGGCGAATGCCATCGCGACCGGCTGGGTCGGGTGACGGCCGTCGCCGGCCCTCATCGCAGGGCGTGTCGGCGCCGGCGCGATTGAGCCGGCCGGGGGTCAGACAACAAGCAGCACACCGGACAGCAGCAGAATGCTCAGGATGAGCCTCCTGAACAAGGTGTCGTTGACCCTGCGGAAGGCGAAGATGCCGAGCGCCGTGCCGGCGAGCAGAGCCGGAATGCTCAGCGCGAGATCGACGATCACCCTCGACGACAGGTCCTGCCGGGCCAGCATCATCCCCAGCGAGGCGATCTGCATCACGGCAATGAAGGGCTGCACTAGGCCGCGCTGGTCGGTTTTCGGCAGGCCGTGCATCTCGCACCAGATGGTCGGCAGTGCTCCGGGCATCGCGGTCAGGCCACCGATCAGACCGCCGCCGAATCCGACGATCGCCGTGCGATGTCTGCTCATGCGTCGAACGCTGCCGAGGCCGGGCTTGAACAGCATGGTGGCGGCGTAGATCGCAATCGTCGCTCCGAACACCTGCTGAAACAGCCGGGCGTCCGCGTTGTGCAGCAGCCAGAGCGCCAAGGGCACGCCGAGCAGCCCGCCCAGGATCAGGACCAGGCTGTCCTTCCACCGGATGCTGTTGCGCAACGCCCACAGATTCGTCGCCTGCACGCCGACGCTGCACGCCATCATCAGCGGCACCGCCTCCAGCGGTTGCAGACCATGCAGCAGGATCGCGCCGGCCACGGCCGAGAAGGCAAATCCGGCCAATCCGGAAACGAAGGCGCCAGAGAACACGGCGGCGCTGAGCAACAAGAAAGAGGCAAGCCCGGGCATGAATATCTCCGGCTGATGAGGGTTGAAATGAGCGAGCTTCAATCGTGGGATGGGAGCGTCGAAACCGGCTTCGCCTGCGTGCCGTCCCGCATGGCAGCACCTCGCAGGATCGCACCGGCGACAACGTGCAGGAGCAGAAAGATGGCGAGGACGCTCGCCGCCAGCGCCGCCTGCGGCGTGATCGACAGCTTGCGCCGCGGCGGGGTCTCGTTGGCCTGCATCTCCGTCACCTCCAGCTACTGCTGTCAGGCTGGTAGCACCGCGACGTCCCCTGGCCGTCCCTTGTGCCGTGATCCCGGAGCTCGTCACGAAGGCGTGTTCGGCGGCGGAGTCTTGTTTGCTCGCCGTGCGGCTGCTGTCGCGCACGACGCGATCGGTCGCTCCCACCGAGGCCGGCGAGCGTCTGCTGCACCGGATCGGGCCGCGGTCCGAGAAGATCGAAAGCGAGCTCGTCGGGCAGACCACACCCGCCTTCGCGGTTCTGTGCGAGGCGCTACGCCATCGCGCCTGACCGGCGAAGGATTCCGCTTGACTAATCCATAACCAACCGGTTATGCGTCAATCCATAACCAATGAGTTATGGATCGAATGCCGCGCTCTCCCGACATGCTGTTCCGAACGCTTGCCGACCCGACGCGGCGCGCCATCTTCGAAGGCCTGTGCCGGCATGGCGAGCAGACCGTCGGGGCGCTGACGGCCAAGGCCGGCGTATCGCAGCCGGCGGTGTCGAAGCATCTCGGCCTGCTCAAGCAGGCGGGCCTGGTGCGGGAGCGTCACGAAGGCCGCCAGACGCATTACCGCGCGCAACCCAAGGCGCTGGCGCCGCTGCTCGACTGGACGAGCCGGATGGCTGCGTTCTGGGAGAGCCGGTTCGACCAGCTCGACACTCTGCTCAACAGGATGGATCAATGAGCTCACCCGCGCCAGAAACCCGCACCGTCGTCGTCGAGCGCGAATTCGCGCATCCGCCCGAAAAACTCTGGCGCGCGCTGACGCAGCCGCATCTGATCGCGGAGTGGCTGATGACCAACGACTTTGCGCCGTCGGTCGATCATCGCTTCAAGCTGAAGGCCGACTGGGGCGTCGTCGACTGCCAGGTCGTGACCATCGAGCCGCACAAGACGTTGTCCTACACCTGGGCGGCGGCCGGCCTCGACAGCGTCGTGACCTGGACGCTGACGCCGACCGCCTTGGGCACGCACCTGCGCATGGAGCAGACCGGCTTCGCAGCCGACCAGACCCGCGCCTATCAGGGCGCACGCTACGGCTGGCCGAAATTCTTCGATGCGCTCGAACAGAGCGTCGCGCGCCTCGGCTGAGGCGTGCGCATCACGACGTCATCAGGGGAGAAGCACTTGAACTGGAACAACACCGTCCGGCAGGTCCATCGCTGGGTATCAATCGCCTTCACGGTCGCCGTCATCGTCAACATCGCCGCGATGACGCAGACGCAAGCCCCGCTGTGGGTCGGCCTGCTGGCGCTGATTCCGCTCATCGTGCTGCTCGGCACGGGGCTGTATCTGTTCGCGCTGCCCTACGTCGCGACGAAGTTGACCGCCTCGCGGGTGGAGCGCTGAACGGGCAATCGCGCCCGGCGTTTTCCGGAGGGAGTCAAGCCTCTTGGCGATCCGGCAGGTCGAGCGTGCGTCAGCGAAGACGATCGCTGGCCGCCTCCAAGGAACGTCTTGCGTTCGCGGCCGAACCGCGCCCTATTGCCGCGTCTTCCGCCAACGAGGCTATTCTGACGTGAACGCTCTTACGCTCTTCAGCTTCGCCATCGTCGCCTTCATCGGGATCGCGACCCCCGGTCCGACGGTGCTGCTGGCCCTCACCAACGGCTCGCGTGTCGGTGTACGCCGCGCCTGGGCCGGCATCGCCGGCGCGGTGGCTTCGGACTTCATCCTCATCGGCGCCGTCGCGGTCGGCCTGGGCGCGCTGCTGGCCGCTTCCGAATTCTGGTTCTCGGTCGTGAAGTGGACCGGCGTGGCCTACCTCGCCTATCTCGGGCTGATGCTGCTGCGGTCCAGCGGGTCGATCGACCTTGCGGCGTCCGCAGACGGCAAGGACGGGTCACGACAGCCGCACGCGCTGTTTCTGAAAAGCTTCCTCGTCGCGATCACCAATCCAAAGGGCTATCTGTTCTTCTCGGCATTCCTGCCGCAGTTCGTGGTGCCGTCCGCGCCGCAGCTGCCGCAATATCTCACGCTGGCCCTCACCTTCGCGATGCTCGATGTCCTGATCATGCTCGCCTACGCGAGCGCGGGCTCGCAAGCGATGCGTTTCCTCAAGCGCTCCGGTGCCCTCTGGCTCGATCGCATCTGCGGCGGCGCGCTGCTGAGCCTTGCCGGCGCCCTTGCGCTTTACCGGCGAGCCGGCCCCTGACCCGGCCGCGCGTCGCGGTCGTCCACCTACTCCGCCGACCGCCGCATGTGGCGCTCGGTCACCGTGCGCATCGTCACCAGCTCCTCCGCGGCCGAGGGATGCCTGGCGCCAACCTCAATCGCACGAGCTTATACGTCCGTCGCGGGAAGAGAAAAGCACGGCATCACGAAGGCCGGTCTCGTGAAGCCCAGCCGGCGGTTCAAGGCCGCAGCAACCAGCAGAATGCCTCGCGCAGGATCTCGGTGCCGTTCGTCCGGTGCCAGGCGCCATGGGCGATCACGATCCGCTCGGGATGCCACGCCAGCATGGTCTCGACCGCGGCCCGCAACTCGGGTCGGTGCCGCCAGGTAAATGTCAGCCGGAGATCGCGCGGCAGGCCGCCATGCGGCGGACCGACGCCCCCGATCCAACTCAGGTAGCGCGCCAAGCCGGCACCGATCTTGGCCGGCTCGAAATTCTCCATCAGATCGGTCAGGATCAGCGTGCGCGAAGGGCGATGGAAGAACACGACCTCCGTCATATAGCTGCCGAGGACGGGCAAGGTCGCGATCTCATCATCCCAGGGATAGCCACCGCTGCGATCCAGTGGCCTGCCCTGGAATTCGATGCGGCCCTTCGCCTGCGCGCGAATGCCCGGCGCAAGATAGATCGCCGCGTCGGGAAAGGCCGCCTGCCAGTCGGGGATCCACCAATAGTGGATGCGATTCGGACCGATGATGTCGCGCACCCGGCCTTCCCGGTCGATCTCGGCCCGCAGCGCCGGCGTCAACGGCGTGGGCGAGTGGATGAACAGATCGCCGGAGGCGCATCGCACCACGGTCATGCGGGTGGGAAACGGAAATTTCAGCCCGGGAATGCCGAAGCGGATCACGGGCCCGTCGACGATCCAGATGTTCTCGGCAACGGGCTTCAGGGTGTTCAGCGGCGGATAGGTCGCAAGGCAATCATCCTGGGACATGCTGGTCGCTCTCCAACCGCTGAACGGTTCCAACGGCAGCAAGTCCGATCGGCCACGGTGTGGACCGTCGTCAGACCGTGAGCACTGGCCCACCGCAGTCGCTACGGACGCCGGCCGGGCACGAGCCCCAAAAGCGGTTGACGCCCTACTCCGCCGCCGGCCGCACGTGGCGCTCGGTCACCGTGCGCATCGTCACCAGCTCCTCGGCGGCGGAGGGATGCAGCGCGATGGTGGCGTCGAAATCGGCCTTGGTCGCCTTCATCTTGATGGCGATGGCCACCGCTTGCGTGATCTCGGCGGCCATGTCGCCGACGATGTGGCAGCCGAGCACGCGGTCGGTCGCGCCATCGACGACGAGCTTCATCAGAACGCGGGTGTCGCGGCCGGACATCGTCGCCTTGATCGGGCGGAAGTTCGTCTTGTAGATGTCGACGCGGTCGTACAGCTCGCGCGCCTGCGTCTCGGTGAGACCGACGGTGCCCACTTCAGGCTGGCAGAACACGGCCGTCGGAATGTCAGCGTGGTCGACGCGCACGGTCTTGCCGCCGAACACGGTGTCGGCAAAAGCGTGGCCCTCGCGGATCGCGACCGGCGTCAGGTTGAAGCGATGGGTGACGTCGCCGATCGCGTAGATGCTCGGCACCGAGCTCTGCGAGAACGCGTCCACCGCGATGCCGCCGTTCCTTGGATTGATGGCGACCCCGGCCTTCTCCAGGCCGAGATTGGCCACCGCCGGATGGCGGCCGATCGCGAACATCACCTTGTCGGAGGCGATGCTGGAGCCGTTCGACAGATGCGTGGTGTAGTCCTGGCCGTGCCTGTCGACGCTGGTGACCGTGCAGCCGGTCAGGATGGTGATGCCTTCCTTCTCCATCTCGGAGCGGACATGTTTGCGGACGTCCTCGTCGAAACCGCGCAGGATGTTGTCGCCGCGATAGACGACGGTCACGTCGGAGCCGAAATTGGCGAAGATGCAGGCGAATTCGAGCGCGATGTAGCCGCCACCCTGGATCACGATGCGGCGCGGCAGCTCGTCGAGATGAAACGCCTCGTTGGAGGAGATGACGTGCTCGATGCCGGGAATCGGCGTGCCGTGGTTGGGCGCGCCGCCGGTCGCGATGAGAATGTATTTGGCGCGGACGGTCTCGCCGGTCATCAGCCGCACGGTGTGGGCGTCCTCGAGCACCGCGCGGGTCTTGACGATCCTGGCGCCAGACTTCTCGACGTTGCTGGTGTAGGCCGCCTCGAGCCGGGCGATCTCCTTGTCCTTGTTCCTGATCAGCGTCGGCCAGTCGAAGGTCGCGGTCGGGATGGTCCAGCCGAAGCCGGCGGCATCGGCGATCTCCTGACGGACATGCGAGCCGATCACGAACAGCTTCTTAGGGACACAGCCGCGGATCACGCAGGTGCCGCCCATGCGATATTCCTCGGCGACCATCACGCGGGCGCCATAGCCGCTCGCGATGCGGGCGGCGCGCACGCCGCCCGAGCCGCCACCGATCACGAACAGGTCGACGTCGAATTCAGCCATCTCTCCCCCGACCTGGCCTTTCGGCCGCAAGCCTCAGATCGGCTTGTTGCGTTTGCGCATCTCGGCGCGGAACTGCGCGGTGACAGTGTCGGAAAATTCCGCCGCCCACAGGTTCATCGCCTGCATGCTCATCTGGATCGCCTTCGGCTCCGCCGCAAGCAGCTTCTGGCCGATGGCAGACTTGTAGAAGGCGACGAGGTTGGCGATCTCCTGGTCGGAGAACTCGTTGCAGTAGATCTGCGCCATCTTCTCGCCGATCTCCTTCTCCTTGCCGGCGTAGGTCTGCGCGACCACCACGGCGACCTCGTCGAGGTCCTTCTGGTAGTTGAGATTGGACTGCAGCAGCGCCTGCTTGGTCTGCTGCACGATGCCGGGGACGGCATTGGCGTACATCGCAGCCGCGTTCTTCATCCCCAGAATCTCGCGCGCGCCGGCCATGCAGGCGGGCGAGGCCGGCTTCAGCGCAGGTGCCTGGCCCTGCGCCGCAACCGGGCTTGCCGAGGCCAAGGCCAGCACGATTCCGGCGGCCGGCAAGATTCTGAACACGCTCTTCATTCCAAGTCTCCTGTGAGTTGCCGCCATGAGCGCAGCCTCGTGCCGCGCTCAGGGCCGCTGGATAACGCGAATTCCCTGTGCGCCTGCCAGGATCGCCGTGCTGCCGAGGCCGATGAACAGCCCATGCTCGACCACGCCCGGAATTGCGCTCAAAAGACCCGCCAGGCGCGGGGGATCCATGATCTCCCCAAGGCGGACGTCGATAATCCAGTGGCCGCTATCGGTGACGAAAACGTGGCCGTCTGCGGACTTGCGCAGGCTCATCGGCCCGGACACGCCGGCCGTGGCGAAGGCGTCACTCATCTCGCGCTGAGTCGCGGCGAGGCCGAACGGAACCACCTCGACCGGCAGCGGGTAGCGGCCGAGTTGCGCCACCCATTTACTGTCGTCGGCGATCACGATCATGCGATCCGAAGCGCTGGCGACGATCTTCTCGCGCAGCAGCGCGCCGCCGCCGCCCTTGATCAGGTCGAGCGCCGGATTGATCTCGTCTGCGCCGTCGATGGTGATGTCGAGCCGGTCGATCTCATCGAGCGTGGTCAGCGGCACGCCGCACGCTTGCGCCTGCGCCCTTGTCGCCTCCGAGGTCGGCACGCCCACGATCTTGAGGCCGGCGCGCACCTTTTCTCCGAGCAGATCGACGAAATGCTTGGCAGTCGATCCGGTGCCGAGACCGAGCTTCATGCCGCTCTCGACCTCCTCCAGCGCACGCGCCGCTGCCTGCCGCTTCAATGCATCCATGTCGACCAAGGAACCCGCCCTTCGCACCCAGGGCCCCCACGGGCGGGGGCCGAAAGCCGGCGCATATCTAGCGATGTTTTGACGCGGGGCCTAGCTCTCGCCGGCCACGAAATCGGACAAAATGCCATTGCGGGCCTCTTGCAAGGACATGAGCCGGCCGCTAGCGGATACCGATGCCCATCTCCAGCACCATCGTCTTCGATCTCGACGGCACCCTGGTCGACACGGCGCCGGATCTCATCAGCGCGCTCAATCACGTCCTGCAGCGCGAGGGTCTGCGGCCGGTGCCGCTGGCCTCGGCCCGCAAGATGATCGGCCACGGCGCCCGCAAGCTGATCGAGCGCGGTCTGGAGGCGGAGGGTCGCTTCGCCAGCACCGATGACATCGGCCGCCTCACCACCGATTTCATCGATTTCTACGCTGAGAACATCGCCATCGAATCGCGCCCCTTCGAGGGGCTGGAGGCGGCGCTCGACGAGCTTGCCGGCCGCGGCTGCCAGTTCGCGGTGTGCACCAACAAGCTGGAATGGCTGTCGAAGCGGCTGCTCGACCAGCTCGGCCTGTCCTCCCGCTTCGCCGCGATCTGCGGTGCCGACACGTTCGGGGTCGCCAAGCCGGATCCGGCGATCCTGCGCCAGACCATCGCGCAGGCCGGCGGCGAGGTCGGGGCCGCGATCATGGTCGGCGATGCCGGCACCGACGTCGGCGCCGCCCGCCGCGCCGGCGTGCCGGTGATCGGCTGCACCTTCGGCTATACCGACGTACCGATCGCGGAGCTCAATCCGGACCACCTGATCGACCACATGCGCGAGCTGCCAGCCGCCGTTGCCGCCCTCAGCCCATCGCTCAGGATCGCCTGAGCCAACTTGCGATTCCACTGCCGCATCGCACCCTAACCCACTGCCCTGTCGACCTGAATCCGCACCTTGCGGTGCGTTAACGTTCTGTTGAGAATAGGGTTGACCGCAGTTGCGCCGCTGTTCTGACGCTCCTATGGTCGCCCTGGGATTGCGGCCGATGGCCGCAGGGTTGTGGGGCGGACATCATGATGCGGCGTGTCATCGCAATTGCGGTTGCGGGAGCCGGCTTGGCCGGTTGCTCGTCCTTCTCCATGGACAGCTTCAAGATGGCAGCGCCCGAGGTTCCGGTGCAGCTCGACTCCGTGCCGCCGGGCGCCGACGCCAAGACCTCGCTCGGACCGGGCTGCAAGACGCCGTGCACCGTCTCGGTGCCGGCGCCCGATGCGGGCTTCAGCGTCACCTTCACGATGGACAAGTACCAGCCCGCGACCATCCCGGTGCAGGTGATCCGCAACTCCGGCGATTTCAACACCTCGCCGCCGGTGGTGATGGACCCGAGCCCGGTCGTCGCCGAGCTGCAGCCGATGCCCGGCGCGCCGCCGAAGGCCGTCAAGCGCATGCGGCCGAAGAAGCCGAAGCCGCAGAAGTCCGCCGCTGCGCCGGACGCACCGGCGGCCACCGGGTCCGCCTTCCCCGCCCCCGCGCCGGGACGCCAATAGCGGACCGTCGTCCCGCGCGTCCCCTTGCCAAGGCGAAGCTGCATTGCAGCATCGACGGATCCACGTCGATGATTGTGGGGCGCGGCGATCATGATTAGATTGTCGTGAGACCGACATCCGGCCGCGCTTGCGCGGCCGCCGCGTGGCATCGCCGCCACCTGGGCCGCCACCAGCCAAGGCTTTCCATGACCGCAGAGACGTTGAGTGACACCGCCCTGACGCGCCCGATGACCGACCCGTTCGGTCGCCGCATCAGCTATCTGCGCGTCTCGGTGACCGACCGCTGCGACTTGCGCTGCTTCTATTGCATGTCCGAGGACATGACCTTCCTGCCGAAGGCCGACCTGCTGACGCTCGAAGAGCTCGACCGGCTGTGCTCGGCGTTCATCCACAAGGGCGTCAAAAAGCTCAGGCTCACCGGCGGGGAGCCGCTGG
Organism: Bradyrhizobium sp. HKCCYLRH3097; assembly: GCF_051167875.1. NCBI lineage: Bacteria > Pseudomonadati > Pseudomonadota > Alphaproteobacteria > Hyphomicrobiales > Nitrobacteraceae > Bradyrhizobium > Bradyrhizobium sp. HKCCYLRH3097. Next base: position 183,402 of record NZ_JBNPTX010000009.1, on the reverse strand, counting down.
TCCGGCGCAACGTGATCGGCCTGGTCCGCTCGCTGTCGCGACATCTGAAGAGCGGCGCGCTCAACGAGCTGACGATGACGACCAACGCGACGCAGCTCGCCAAATATGCCGCCGAGCTCGCCGATTGCGGCGTCCGTCGCATCAACGTCTCGCTCGACACGCTCGACCCGGACAAGTTCCGCGCCATCACCCGCTGGGGCGATCTCGAGCGCGTGCTGGCCGGCATCGAGGCGGCGCGCGCCGCAGGTCTCGCCGTGAAGATCAACGCCGTCGCGCTGAAGAACATGAACGAGGACGAGATCCCCTCGCTGATCGACTGGGCGCACGGCAAGGGCATGGCGTTGACCTTGATCGAGGTGATGCCGATGGGCGAGATCGGCGAGGGCCGCCTCGACCAGTATCTGCCGTTGTCGCTGCTGCGCGCGCGTCTGGCGCAGACCTACACCATGACCGACCTCGACGAGACCACCGGCGGCCCGGCCCGCTACGTCCGCGTCGCCGAGACCGGCGGCACGATCGGCTTCATCACGCCGATGACGCATAATTTCTGCGAGAGCTGCAATCGCGTCCGCGTCACCTGCACCGGCACCCTGCACACCTGCCTCGGCCACGAGGACGCCTCCGACCTGCGCAAGCCGCTGCGTGCCTCGGCCAGCGACGAGGAGCTCAGCGCCGCGATCGACCGCGCCATCGGCCTCAAGCCGAAGGGCCACGACTTCATCATCGACCGCCGCCACAACCGTCCGAGCGTCAGCCGGCACATGAGCGTGACGGGCGGGTAGTCGGAGTCCATAACCATCGGGCCCTGCGATCAATCGCAATCGGAGCCGGCCTGTTGGCCGGCCATTCAGCCGACGATCACGCATACCGTATGAGCGGAGCGGCCCGAGGCGCAGTCACGACGCGGAGACTGATCATTTGTCGGCTTGCGGCACGTCCCCACGCGGCGTAGCTTTCAGCTGCAGATCGCGCATTCGAAAGCAATTTGTCGGTTCGGCCTAGCGGGAGACAGCGATGGCAGACCCAGTCGCATGGCACCTGTCCGGTGACTATTTCGAGAATTGCAGCTGCAGCCTGCTGTGTCCGTGCCTCATGTCGGCCGCCCCTCCCCTGACCGCGCAACCGACCGAGGGGTTCTGCAACGTACCATTGCTGTTCCACATCGAAACCGGCCGCTATGGCGATGTCGCGCTCGATGGCCTCAACGCGGCGGTGATGCTGCATGCGCCCGGCGTGATGGCGGATGGAGACTGGTCGATCGCCGCCTATGTCGATCAGCGCGCCGACGATCCGCAGACGGAGGCGATGGCCGCGATCTTCACCGGAGCTGCCGGCGGCCCGATGGCTGCGTTCACGCCGCTGATCAGCACCAATCTCGGCGTGCGCAAAGTCGCCATCACCTTCCGGATCGACGGCAAGACGCGGTCCGCCGACATCGCCGACATTCTGCACATGTCCGTCGATCCGCTGCCGACCATGCACCCGAGCGGAGAGATGTGGGTGAACATCGGCCATCCCGTCAGCCCGGACAGGATGGCGCTCGCCGTCGGCGCGGCGGGCAACACCTACAACGATCACGGCATGCGTTGGGACAATTCCGGCAAGAACGGCCTGTACGCGTCGATCAGTTGGTCCAACCAGGCCTAATTCGACGTGGCGCAAGGCCGGCAACCCGCCTTGCAGATGACCGGCAGCGCCCTGGAAGCCGTGCTGCGGCGCGATCGCTGGATCGTCGGCGGCGCGATCACGATCATGGTCGCCCTGTCGTGGGCCTATGTTCTCTGGCTTGCCAACGACATGGACATGGGCGGCATGGACATGACCGGCTTCCGCATGATCCCGGCCGGCATCGGAATCATGTTGCCGGCCAGCGAGCCGTGGCGCGCGATCGAGTTCGCCTATGTGTTCCTGATGTGGGCGGCGATGATGGTCGGGATGATGGCGCCTTCGGCGGCGCCCATGATCCTGATGTACGCCCGTGTGGGTCGACACGGCCGCGCGCAGGGCCAGCCGTTCGCGGCGACCGGCTGGTTTGCGGCCGGCTATCTGCTCGCCTGGAGCGGCTTTTCGCTCGTGGCGACCGGCCTGCAATGGGTTGTGGAGCGGACTGCGCTGCTGGATTCGCGGATGGCGATCGACAACCATCTGCTCGGCGCCATCGTGCTGATCGCGGCAGGCATCTATCAGTGGACGCCGCTGAAGAGCGCCTGCCTTGCCCAATGCCAGTCGCCGCTTCTGTTCCTGATGCGTCACGACGGCTTTCGCGGCGACCTGCAGGGCTGCGTGCTGCTGGGGCTTCGACACGGCGGCTATTGCGTGGGCTGCTGCTGGGCTCTGATGGCGCTGCTGTTCGTCGGCGGGGTGATGAGCGTGATGTGGATTGCCATTCTGACCCTGCTCGTGCTGTTTGAGAAACTGACTCCGGTCGGACGATGGATCGCGCGCGCGGCCGGCATTGCTTGCAGTGCCGCGGGCGCCTGGATGCTGGTGTCCCCACCGCAATGACGCGCAACGACGCGATGCAGGTCGTCGCGAGAGTGGCGACTGCCCCTTGGCATGGGATGCGGGCAACATGGTAAGCAGGCTCCAGCGTGGCGACTCTGTCGCCTGGAATGCCGCAACCGAACTGACGCGAGACGCCCGTGATTCCCTGGAAGCTGATCGACACCGCAGACGTGCCCGGCGGCGGCGAGCCGCTGCGGCTGATGCAGCGCGGCAAGGAGTTCTCGATCAAGCTCGGTTCGAACGAGCTGATGAACAGCCGGCTGCACGGATCCGAGGAGGCCCTGGCAACCCTGAGCTGCGCCCGCATCAAGGCCGAGCCGGCTCCACGGCTGCTGATCGGCGGCCTCGGCATGGGCTTCACCTTGCGGGCGGCACTGAAGGTGCTTGGTCCGCAGGCCCGTATCACCGTCGCCGAGCTGGTGCCGGCGGTGATCGCCTGGGCGCGCGGGCCGATGGCCGAATTGTCCGGCGCAAGCCTTTCCGATCCGCGCGTCGACATCCACGAGGGCGACGTCGTGAAGCTGATCGCCGCAGGGCGCGGCACCTATGATGCGATCCTGCTCGACGTCGACAACGGCCCGCAGGGGCTGACGCGGCAATCCAACGACGCGCTGTATGACCCCTCGGGTTTGCGCACCGCCTTCACCGCCCTGCGCCCCGGCGGCGTGCTGGCGGTATGGTCGTCCCACCCCGACGATCGCTTTGCCCCGCGCCTGCGCAAGGCAGGCTTCGCCGCCGAGGAGATCAACATCCGCGCCACCGGCCGCGGCGGCGGCGCCCGTCACGTGATCTGGATCGCGACGCGGCCGGCGTGATTGCGCCTCGTCGCGCGCGGAGCTCTCTGTCCTGAGAACTTTCTCCACCGGCTGTACTACCAGCGCTGATATTCTCCACGCCCGTTTGGATCAGCGTAGTGACGCGTCGGACATCGTCCTATGATGCGTCGGCGGCGACGAGGGATGCTCCATTCTCCGGCTTGTAGACCGTAGTGGCCAGGGGCACGCTATGCAATGAGGACGCGCCCCTGAATGGGAGAATTGCCATGGATGACAGAGCGAAGCGCGCTGCCTTGCAGCACCATTGGGATGCATCGGACGTGAATGATTTCGAAGCCGAGCACGACATCTATCGCGACGATGCCGTGCTGGATTATCCGCAATCGGGCGAACGCATCCACGGCCGGCGCAACATTCAGGAGAGCCGCTTCGTGCAGCCCAGCAGGAAGCGCTTCGCAGTGCGCCGAATCATCGGGAGCGGCGATCTGTGGGTGACCGAACTGGTCCTGACCTATGATGGCGTGCCGTCTTACGTGGTGAGCGTCATGGAATTCCGGGACGGCGGAGTAGCGCACGAGACCCAATATTTCGGCGATCGCTTCGACCCGGCGCCCTCGCGCGCGCATCTCGTCGAGCGCATCAACTCGGCCTGAAGGGCGACGAACGGCCACGGCAACCGCATTTCGGTGACGGCGGCATTTCGGTAGCAGGGCAGTGCATTTCTCGTCCTCGGGTCGCCGCGTCGCTGCAGCGGCGCCCTCCGCATCATCCGGCCACGCCGCCGAAAGCCTCACACCATCTCAGGTTGATTTCTCTCTCCTTCAGTTTACCCTTCCGCTCCTCGGCTCTCAATGTCGAGCGGGGTCCTTTGCATGGCGAGTCCCAAGATCATCATCCTGTCCGACGGGACCGGCAACGCCGCCTCGAGCGTGTGGCGAACCAACGTCTGGCGCATGTTCCAGGCGCTCGACCTGCAGGGCAACGCCCAGGCGGCCAAGTATGACGACGGCGTCGGCACATCGTCGTTCGTTCCGCTCGCCCTGCTCGGCGGCGCGTTCGGCTTCGGCCTCAAGCGCAACATCCTGGATGCCTATAAGTTCGTCTGCCGCAACTACGACCACGCGAACGGCTCGAAGATCTATCTGTTCGGCTTCAGCCGCGGCGCGTTCACCGTGCGGGTGCTCGCCGCGCTGATGCTCGATCAGGGGCTGATCGTTGCCGACACCGAGGCTGAGCTGCACGACGGCGCCGTGAAGGCCTATCGCGCCTATCGCGCCAAGGGGTACCATTCGATCTGGCGGATCGAAGTGCCGCTCCGCTGGATTCGCGATCATGTGCTGGTGCCGGTGATCGACCGCATCATGGGCCGTAAATCTCTCGACCTCATCGAGCGAAAAAGCCTCCCGGCGATCGAGTTCATCGGGCTGTGGGACACCGTCGCAGCCTATGGGCTACCGATCGACGAGATGACGCGGGGCATCTCCAACTGGGTGTGGCCGCTCGAGCTTCCCAATCGCGTGCTCAGTCCGCGGGTGACATGCGCGCGCCACGCGCTCGCGCTCGACGACGAGAGGACGACCTTCCACCCGGTGCTCTGGACCGAGGCGGGCGAGACCAAGCCGCAGGATGCCAGGACGATCGATGACGAGAGGCTGGTGCAGGTCTGGTTCGTCGGCATGCACGCCAATGTCGGCGGCGGCTATCCGGACGATTCCGTCTCCTACGTCCCCCTGACCTGGCTCGTCGGCGAGGCCGTCAAACGGGGCTTGATCTTCAAGACCGCGCCCGAGGCCGATCCGGATGCGATCAAGTCGATCGTCACGTCGCAGGACAAGGACGGACGCCTCTACAACTCGCGCTCCGGGCTCGGGTCCTATTATCGATACGGCCCGCGCAAGGTGTCGGAGCTCTGCAACGACCCGGCGGCGGGCGTCCAGGTGTCGATGCCGAAGATTCACGAAAGCGTCTTCGACCGCATCGACAGCGGCTGCAATGCCTATGCGCCCATCGGGCTGCCCGACAACTACATGATCGTCCGCTACGACGGCACGCTGACGCCGCTCGGGCCGACCACGTTCGAAACGCCGGCCGGCGCGGCCGCCCGGTTCGCGGCTCAGGAGAAGCTGTGGAATCTGGTGTGGTTCAGGCGCCTCGCCTATTTCGCAACCCTGGCGGCCTCGCTGCACCTCGCGGCCTTCTGGCTGTTCCACGACCTCGATCGCACGCACGAATACGACTCGCGCATCAGGATGGTCTCCGAAGCAGTCAGGCTGATCGAATCGTTCCTGCCGACATCGCTGCACTGGTGGACGGACTGGTACGCCGCCAACCCCGAATGGTTCGCCGGCGGGATCATCATCCTTGTCATGCTGACCGCGCTCGGGACATTCCTCAGCGACCGCATCGGCGACCGGATGCGCGTGATCTGGCGCGAACGGGCATCGCCCCCGATGCCGTCCGGCCCGCTGCATCGGGCCATCTACGCGCTCCGGACCAATCGCGCCTATCAGTTTGCCATCAGGAACGGCAAGCGGCATGTCGGCCCGTTCTTGCTCGCTATCGGCACCGTCTGGCTCGCAGCCACGCTGATCAGCCATTTCCTGTTCAACGCCGCGGATTCGATGGGCGCCTTTTGCCATGGCACCCCTGCCCGCGAGCTCGTCGCGGTCGACAAGGGCATTCCGCAGGATGCCAGGGATTTCTCGACCGATGCGGTTTGCGCTCCCACCGGGTTGAGCGTCCGTCCCGGCTTCTCCTACGAGATCGTCGTCACCATGACCGACCCGTGGGAGGATGCCGGGCGTCCGGTCACCCCCGCCGGCTATCGCACCTCGACGGTCCGGGGCTACGCCCGCTGGACGTTCCGCGCAGGCATCCTGCTGCGCCGCGTTCTCTTCCGTCCCTGGTATCGGCTGATCGCCAGGGTCGGCGAGACCGGCGTCGACGAATATTTCCTCGACCCCGTTCCCGCCCCCAACACGACACCTCAAGCCTACAAAGCGCGCTTCAAGGCCGAGCGCGGCGGTGAGCTGTTCCTCTACGTCAATGACGCGGTGATCGGGCTGCCCTGGGTGTACGATGCATTCTATCCGAACAACACCGGCAAGGCGAAGGTGACCGTCAGGCTGCTCTGAACCGCCGACGCCACCAGGCGGAGACGAGGTCATGATCGACGGTTCGCCTGCCAACCGCGGCGCGACCGCTTGGGGCAGTGGCAAGCGCGCCACCGCGCGCGTGTCGCTGCGCCCTGACGAGATCTCGCGTCCATCGCCGCCGACACTGCACCGCGTCAATACAGGCTCCGCTTGAACCGCCGGAACTGCGACCAGCCGGCCGAGTTGCAAACACGGAGCATCGAACGACGAGGCAGAAAACTCCTCATCAATCCCGCTCCCCTTTTGGCTGTTCTTGAAAAGAGAGGCGACGATGAAAGCACCCCTTCTTCTTGCCGGCGCAGTGATCATCGGATCGGTCGCGCCAGTGCTCGCTGACGAATACTACATCGTGCAGGGACCGAGCCATCGCTGCACCATCACCACCACGCGCCCCGCCGACCGCGAGGTCGTCACGCAAATCGGACCGATGGCGTTCACCAGCCGCGTGGAAGCCGAGGACCGCATCCGCCAGACCAAGGTCTGTGAGGACGAAGGCACGGTCGGCAGCTCGACCAGCACCACCACGGTCATCAAAGAGAAGTAGTCGGCGGCGTCATTGCGATCGGCGTTTGCCGCGACACGGTCGCGCCCATGTCCGTGGGCGCGACTTTCTGTTGTCCACAGATCAGTTTTCGATCGGGGCCACGCCGCCGATAGACGCAGTCGCGGCGGCCACAGAAAACCGGGGTTATCAGTCCCTTCCCGACACCGAACCGCGTCCACCCTGGTTGCGTTCCGCCGCAGCGTTGGGTACCCCAGCGCGGGATCGGATCAGGACATCATGGCCTCGCAATCGCTCAAGCTCGCCATCGGCAGCCTCGTGGTCGGAACGATCGTGCTCGGCCTGAAGTATCTCGCCTATTGGATCACCGGCTCGGTCGCGCTCTACTCCGATGCCGTCGAGAGCATCGTCAACGTCGTCACCGCCGTGGTCGCGCTCGTCGCGGTGCGCATCGCCGCCAAGCCCGCGGATGCCAACCATCCGTTCGGCCACCACAAGGTCGAGTATTTCAGCGCGGTGATCGAGGGCGTCATGATCGTCGTGGCGGCGCTGCTCATCATCCACGAGGCCTACGGGAATTTCTTCGATCCGCGGGCGTTTTCCGCACCCGTCGAGGGGCTCGCGGTGAATGCGCTGGCGAGCGCGATCAATGCGGTCTGGTGCTGGCTGTTGATCACGCGGGGCAAGCGGTTGCGGTCGCCGGCGCTGGTGGCAGACGGCCGGCACCTGCTGACGGACGTCGTGTCCTCGGGCGGCGTCGTGGTCGGCCTCGGCCTCGCGGTGATGTTGCAGCTGCCGATCCTAGATCCGGCACTGGCCGTGCTGGTCGCCGTGAACATCCTGTGGTCGGGATGGCAGGTGCTGAAGGAATCCACCAGCGGGCTGATGGATGAAGCGGTCCCGGACGCCACGCTGGCGCGCATTCGCCTGATCATCAGTCAGCATGCCGGCGGCGCGCTGGAGGCGCATGATGTCCGGACCCGCCATGCCGGCAAGCTGACCTTCATCGAGTTCCACCTCGTGGTGCCTGGCGAGATGTCGGTCAACCAGGCGCACGAAATCTGCGACCGGATCGAGGCAGCCTTGCGCGAGGACGACGAGCACAGCTGGATCACCATCCACGTCGAACCCGAAAACAAGGCCAAGCATTCCGGCGTGGTGGTGCTGTAAGACCGCTGCGCGCCGGACGTGGTCCGTCGGCCGCACCCAAGAGTCCCCCGCCCTCACGCTCGGCCCGTTGACCTTCATTCGCCGGCCGGCGATCGCCAGGCCCCGGCGACCCGCGACAGCTGTGGCGCGGCGTCGCCACTCCTGCAACATGTTGCGGCAACGCTCATTTTTGCCCATTTTTCCGATTGACGGCAACACGAGGCGCTGAAATGGTGCCCCCGTTTTTGAGCCTGCCGGGCCGGATAGGCCGTTGCGCCATGTGCTGCGCAGCCAGAACGGGCCATGGGACGTCGCAAGACATTTGGGGGAGGATTGCGTTGCAAGCGTTGCTGAAATTGAGCCGTGGGATCGATGCGTTCACGACCTGGACCGGCAAGCGGCTGGCGTGGCTGATCCTGCTCGCTGTCATCATCTCGACGATCAACGCCATCGTCCGCAAGACGCTCGACACCTCGTCGAATTCCTGGCTTGAGCTGCAATGGGTGCTGTTCTCAGCCGTCTTCCTGCTGTGCTCCCCCTGGACCCTGCTCGACAACGAGCACATCCGCATCGACATCGTCAACGCCATGATGCCCAAATGGCTGCGTGACACCATCGACGTCGTCGGTCACGTGCTCTTCCTCATCCCGCTCTGCATCGTGATGATCATCACCAGCGTGCCCTTCTTTCTGCGCTCCATCGAGATCAACGAGCAATCGAGCAACGCTGGCGGCCTGCCGCAATGGCCGGCGAAGTCCCTCATCATGCTCGGCTTCGCCTTCCTGCTGGCGCAGGGCGTGTCCGAGCTGATCAAGCGCATCGCGGTCATGCGCGGGCTGATCCCGGATCCCCACGCTTCGAAGCCCCACGGCATCGAGGCCGAGGTCGAGCACCTCGTCGAAGCGATCGAGAAGAAGTAAGCGGCGGGCTGGGGGATCATCCAATGGAAGCGTTTCTGATCGCCAATATGGCGCCGATCATGTTCGGGTCGCTGGTCGTGATGCTGCTGCTCGGCTATCCGGCAGCGTTCTCGCTCGGCGCCGTCGGCCTGTTCTACGCCCTCGTCGGCATCGGGCTCGGCGAATTCCGGCCGGACTTCCTGCAGGCGCTACCGGAACGTGTCTACGGCGTGATGAACAACGACACGCTGCTGGCGATTCCGTTCTTCACCTTCATGGGCCTGGTGCTGGAACGATCCGGCATGGCCGAGGATCTGCTCGACACCATCGGACAGCTGTTCGGCACCATCCGCGGCGGCCTCGCTTATGCGGTCGTGTTCGTCGGCGCGCTGCTCGCGGCCACCACCGGCGTGGTCGCCGCCTCGGTGATCTCGATGGGCCTGATCTCTCTGCCGATCATGCTGCGCTACGGCTACGACCGCCGGCTTGCCTCGGGCATCATCGCCGCCTCCGGCACGCTTGCGCAGATCATCCCGCCGTCGCTGGTCCTGATCGTCATGGCCGACCAGCTCGGCAAGTCCGTCGGCGACATGTACGAAGGCGCCTTCATCCCTGGCCTCGTGCTGTCGGCGATCTATGCAGCCTATGCCTTCCTCACCAGCATGATCTTCCCGAAATCGGCCCCCGGCCTGCCGGCCGATGCGATCGGCTTTCGGGAGGACTCAGGCGACCGCGGCCTGAAATCGCTGGGCGTGCTGTTTCTGGCGAGCTGTGTGTTCGGCTGGTTCATGATGCGCGGCTCGGAATATCACGGCGCCGACTTCGTCGTGCTGAGCATGTTCTACGGCATCGTGTTCGCCTTCGCCGTCGCCGTCGTGAACTGGGTGCTGGAGCGCACCACCGGATACCGCTTCCTGTCCCGCATGGCGCAGCAGACCACCTTCGTGATGGTGCCGCCGCTGTTCCTGATCTTCCTGGTGCTCGGTACGATCTTCATCGGGCTCGCGACGCCGACGGAAGGCGGCGCGATGGGCGCCGCCGGCGCGATCATCCTTGGTGCGATCAAGCGGCGGCTCAGCTTCGACCTGGTCCGCCAGGCGGTGGAATCCACTGCCAAGCTGTCGGCCTTCGTGGTCTTCATCCTGGTCGGCGCGCGCGTGTTCTCGCTGACCTTCTACGGCGTCAACGGCCATGTCTGGGTCGAGCACCTGCTGACTTCGCTGCCCGGCGGTCAGGTCGGCTTCCTGATCTTCGTCAACGCCTTCGTGTTCGTGCTGGCGTTCTTCCTCGACTTCTTCGAGCTCGCCTTCATCATCATCCCGCTGCTCGGACCCGCGGCCGAAAAGCTCGGCATCGACCTGATCTGGTTCGGCGTCATCCTCGGCGTCAACATGCAGACCTCGTTCATGCATCCGCCGTTCGGCTTTGCCTTGTTCTATTTGCGATCAGTGGCACCGAAGGAGTCCTATCTCGACCGTGTCACCGGCAAGAGGATGGAGCCGGTGACCACGGGACAGATCTACTGGGGCGCGGTGCCGTTCGTGGTGATCCAGTTGATCATGGTGATGCTGGTGATCCTGTTCCCCTCGATGGTCATGCACTACAAGGGCTCGCTCTCCACCGTTGATCCGAACTCGATCAAGATCGAGATCCCGCAGATCGACGCGCCGCCGCTCGATTTCGGCCCGCCTCAGATCGATGTCGGACCGCCGAAGCAGTGATGGCCGCGACGCGCAATCGCTCCGCCCACGAAAAACCCCGGCGCAACGCGCCGGGGTTTTGTTTTGTCGCTGGCTCCTGACGCGATACGGCGCCGGTCTCAGCTCAGCGGATTGCGCGCCATGAAGGCGTCGTAGCCGATCTCGGCGACCTGGAACCAGGAGTAGCCATTGCCGGCGAAGGCCGACAGCGACTCATAGGTCTTCTTGAAGTCGGGGTTGGTGGCCGCGACCTCGTTGTGCAGCTCGCGGGCAGCCTTCAGGCAGGCCTGCATGATCTCCGGCGAGAACGCATGCAGCTTGGCACCGGCGGCGAGCAGCCGGCGCAGCGCCGCCGGATTGCTCTGGTCGTACTTCGCCATCATCCAGTTGTTGGCATAATGGCCGGCATGCTCGAGGATCTTCTGATAGTTCTTGGGCAGCGCATTCCAACGATCCTGGTTGACGAAGGAAAGCAGTATCGGTCCGCCCTCCCACCAACCCGGATAGTAGTAGTGGGGCGCGACCTTGACGAAGCCGAGCTTCTCGTCGTCGTACGGTCCGACCCACTCGGCCGCATCGATCGTGCCCTTCTCCAGCGCCGGATAGATGTCGCCGCCGGCGATCTGCTGCGGCACCGCGCCGAGCTTCTGCAGCACGCGGCCGGCAAAGCCACCGACGCGGAATTTCAGCCCCTTGAGATCGTTGACGCCGGTGAGCTCCTTGCGGAACCAGCCGCCCATCTGGCAACCGGTGTTGCCGGCAAGCAGCGAGACGACATTGTACTTCGCGTAGAACTCGTTGAGGATCTCACGTCCTCCGCCGAGCATGTACCAGGCCTGGTTGATGCGCATGTTCGGCCCGAACGGGACCGACGAGCCGAAGGTGAACGTCGGGTCCTTGCCGAAATAGTAGTACGACGCAGTGTGGCCGATTTCGACGGTGCCGTTCTGCACGGCGTCGAGGACCTGCAGGCCGGGCACGATTTCGCCGGCGGCGAAGGGCTGGATCTGGAATTTGTTGTCGGTGGCCTCACCGACCACCTTGGCCATGATCTCGGCGCCGCCATACAAGGTGTCGAGCGATTTCGGCCAGCTCGTCGGCATGCGCCATTTCAGCTCCGGCATCGATTGTGCGATGGCCGGCGCTGCGATCGCGGCCGCGCCAGCGGCGCCAAGCCCGGTCACCTTGATGAAGTCTCTCCGCTTCATAGTTCTTCCCTCCCTGGGGGTCATTGTGTTCGTTTCCTGAGCAGCCTTCTTTGTGAGGCTTCAGTTCCAGTGTGGATCAAAGTGCGTCGGAGTGCCATTGCGAAACGTTGTCGCAACGCAAAAGCCCGGCCTCTCGCGAGGCCGGGCTGACGTCGATCCGCCGATCTGAAGTTTGCGATCAGCCGCGGGTACGCGAGCGGATCATGAAGCTGTCGTAGGTATACTCGGCAACCTGCCACCACAGATATTCATCCGAGCGGTAGGCCTGCATCGCGTCGATGACCTTCTTGAAGTCGGCGTTCTTGGCCGAGATCTCGCCCCACAGCTCGTTGGTCGCCTTGAGGCAGGCCTCGAGCACCTCGTTGGTGAACGGCCGCAGCTGCGTGCCGCCGGCGACCAGGCGCTTCAGCGCCGCCGGGTTCACCTGGTCGTAGCGCGCGGCCATCCAGGTGTTGGCATTGACCGTCGCGTTGGCGAGGATCGACTGATAGTGCTTCGGCAGCTCGTTCCACTTGTCGAGATTGGCGAAGGCGTGGACGGTCGGACCGCCCTCCCAGAAGCCCGGGTAGTAGTAGTACTTCGCCACCTTCTGGAAGCCGAGCTTCTCGTCGTCATACGGACCGACCCACTCGGCGGCGTCGATGGTGCCCTTCTCGAGCGACGGGTAGATGTCGCCGCCCGCGAGCTGCTGCGGCACGACGCCGAGCTTCTGCAGCACCTGGCCGGCGATGCCACCGATGCGGAACTTCAAGCCCGAAAGGTCGGCGACGGTCTTGATCTCCTTGCGGAACCAGCCGCCCATCTGGGTGCCGGTGTTGCCGCAGGGGAAGCCAATGACGTTGGCGGCCTTCTTGAAGAACTCGTTGGCGAGCTCGTTGCCGCCGCCCTGATACAGCCAGGAGTTCTGCTGCCGGGCGTTCAGGCCGAACGGCACCGAGGCGAAGATCGCGAAGGTCGGGTCCTTGCCGACGTAATAATACGACACCGTATGGCACATCTCGACGGTGTTCTTGGAGGTCGCGTCGAGCGCCTGCAGGCCCGGCACCAGCTCACCAGCCTGGAAGACCTGGATCTGGAACTTGTTGTCCGTCATCTCGGCAACCTGCTTCGCCATATATTCGGCGCCGCCATAGATCGTGTCGAGCGACTTCGGGAAGCTGGAGGTCAACCGCCATTTGATCTCGGGCATCGACTGCGCGATCGCAGGCGAGGCCACCGCTGCCGACGCGGCGGCACCGGCGGCCGAGACCTTCAGAAAATCACGACGCTTCATATTAAGGCATCTCCTTGTTGGGGGCGTTTTCCCGTTGAAAAAGCATTTATCCGCCGATGCGATTGGCCGCACACGGTCGAAGGCGATCCGGGCCGGGCTTTAGCACGGAACCGGTTAAGCGAAAACGCGACGTTGGAATGACAAACGGTCCAATAGTCGCACACGCTTCGCTGCAGTGCATCAAGCAGCGGCGATCGCGTCCTTGAGCTGATCCCGCACCGACGCGGCGATGGCCCGGTAGATCGCGGCATGCGGACCCTTCGGCTCGCTCTCGACCACCGGGTTGCCGGCGTCCGACGTCGAGCGGATGTCCATGTGCAGCGGGATTTCACCAAGGAACGGCACGCCGAGCCGCTCGGCCTCGTGGCGCGCGCCGCCATGGCCGAAGATGTCGGAGCGGGTGCCGCATTGCGGGCACTGGAAGTAGCTCATGTTCTCGATGATGCCGAGCACGGGCACGTTGACCTTGCGGAACATCGCAAGCCCGCGGCGGGCGTCGATCAGCGACAGGTCCTGCGGCGTCGACACGATCACGGCGCCCTTCAGCGGCACGTTCTGCGCCAGGGTCAGCTGGGCGTCGCCGGTGCCCGGCGGCATGTCGACGACGAGCACGTCGAGCGTGCCCCACGCGACGTCGCGCAGCATCTGGTTGATCGCCGACATCACCATCGGGCCGCGCCAGATCATCGGGCTGTCCTCGTCGACGAGAAAGCCGATGGACATGATCGACAGGCCGAACCGCGACAGCGGAATCATCTTCTTGTCGTCGGTGAGCTTGGGCTTTTCCTGCAGCCCGGTCAGCCGCGGCACCGACGGGCCGTAGATGTCGGCGTCGAGCAGCCCGACCTTGAGGCCGAGATCGCGCAAGCCCAGCGCGAGATTGATCGCGGTGGTCGACTTGCCGACACCGCCCTTGCCCGAGGCCACCGCGATGACGGCCGCGATACCCGGGATCGCGGCCTGCCGGGACATCGGCGAGTCCGCCGGATGCTGGTGCTGATGCGGACGATGCGCCGCGACCGGCTGCACGCCGCCCTGTCGCGGCGGCGGGGCGGCAGCGCCCGCCTTGCGCTCCGCGGTCAGCGCGATCATCGCCATGGTCACGCCGGGTATGGCGCGCACGGCGGCTTCGGCTTTCGCGCGGGTGTCTTCCCAGGCGCGGGCCTCGCTGGCCTCGACATTGATCGAGAAGAACACCTTGCCGTCATTGGCCGTGATCGGCGACAGCACGCCGGCGTCCGGCAGCGCCACGCCACGTGGCGAGCGGACCCGCTTGAGTGCCTCGATAACCTGCTGCTGCGTCACGCTCACGGCGCGTCTCCTGAAGAAGTTCAGAACGCGCCACATCGTCGCGCCCTATCCCGTTGGCCGGACATGATCTTCCGTCGTCTGCGACGGTACCGCTCCGGCCCTGCGTTGCGCTGCTTCATAAGGCCGACCGGCTCAAAACGCCACCATGGTTCCGATGTCGGAGGCGGTCTCGACCGGCGCATCCTCGGCCCGCTCCTTCGCTGCCTCGTAATTGAGCTCGATCATCACGCCGTTGGGGTCGCGCACGAAGATCTGCCACAGCTCCCCGCCCGGCACCTGCCGCGCCTCGAACGGCATGCCCTTGGCGGCGAGCCGCGCCTTCATGCCGGCGAAGCCGCGGCTGACGAAGGCGACGTGGTGGACGACGCCGGAGTCCGGCTTCTGTGCCTCTGAGGTCGGCGAGATGTCGACGAGGTGCACCACCGGGCGGCCCTCGCTGTACATCCAGGCGCCAGGAAAGGCGAAGTTCGGCCGGGCGCCGTTCTCCAGCCCGAGCACGTCTTCATAGAAGCGGACCGTCTCGGCGAGGTTGCGGGTCCGGATGTTGAAATGATCGAGCACGCCGACGCTGACGCCCATGCGAGACACTCCCCTGGCTGGTTCGTTGGTTGACTGGATTTCGTTGCGCGATGACGGCTTTGCAAGCCGTCATGATGATGCCTCTTTAGCACGCGGCGCCGCTTTCGTATCCGTCACGAAGCCGTTGCCCCCGCCTCTCAAGCCGTTATGGTGCGGCGTCCAGCACCGCCGCGACCCGCGCCGGATGCTGATGTGTTCCTTTCAAGAACAGCCCGGCCCTCTCAAGGCTGTCGGCAGAACCCCAAGGTCAAGGTAGCTCATATGGCTAAAGTCGCTTTCATCGGTCTCGGCGTCATGGGTTTCCCCATGGCAGGACATCTCGTGAAGAAGGGCGGTCACGAGGTCACGGTCTACAACCGTACCGCGGCCAAGGCGAAGGAATGGGCCGACAAGTTCGGCGGCAAGGCAGCCCCCACGCCGAAGCAGGCCGCGGAAGGCCAGGACTTCGTGATGTGCTGCGTCGGCAACGACAACGACCTGCGCGCGGTCACGATCGGCCCGGACGGCGCATTTGCCGGCATGGCGAAGGGCGCGACCTTCGTCGACCACACCACCGCCTCGGCTGAAGTGGCACGTGAGCTCGACGCCGCAGCCACCAAGGCCGGCTTCAAATTCATCGACGCGCCAGTGTCCGGCGGCCAGGCCGGCGCCGAGAACGGCGTGCTGACGGTGATGTGCGGCGGCACCGCCGACGCCTATGCCGGCGCCGAGCCGGTGATCGCGGCCTATGCCCGGATGTGCAAGCTGCTGGGACCGGCCGGCAGCGGCCAGCTGACCAAGATGGTCAACCAGATCTGCATCGCCGGCCTCGTGCAGGGCCTGTCCGAGGGTATCCATTTCGCGAAGAAGTCCGGCCTCGACGTTCCCGCTGTCATCGAGACCATCTCCAAGGGCGCCGCCCAGTCCTGGCAGATGGAGAACCGCTACAAGACCATGAACGACGGCAAATACGACTTTGGTTTTGCGGTGGAATGGATGCGCAAGGACCTGTCGATCTGCCTCAGCGAAGCGCGCCGCAACGGCGCCCATCTGCCGGTGACCGCGCTGGTCGACCAGTTCTATTCCGAGGTCGAGAAGCTCGGCGGCAAGCGCTGGGACACGTCGAGCCTGCTGGCCCGCCTGGAGAAGTGATCCCGCCGCTCTCCGACTGATCGATCTGCCGCTGCGCGTGTGCTGCGGCGGCAGATTTCCGATCCGGGACCTTGGCAGGCCCCGGCTCATCTGCCTTCCCCCATGTATTGCCGCAGACACGCGGCGGGATACGTCCGCCGCGGACGGGCGCCATTGCGCCATCTGCGACTCGCTGATACCCCTTGCAATCGCTAATCGTTCGCATGTGTTGCCCGATCGAGACACCCACTCAGAGAAAGATGGATATGTAATGTTATAACATTACATATCCATTGGGCTGGGCTAACTCTCGTCGTGGTGATCATGAACGTTGGCTGGGGGCGCAGATGGCCGGGAAGCCGGCTGCTGCGATGGGGAGCGGAATGAGCGCGCGCGACGTCTGGGGTCCGATATCGCTTGCGGGGCTGCTGGTGGCAGGCTGGTCGGCGGTGCCGGCGGCTTATGCCCAACAGACCTCCCCTCCGGACGGGAGGCAGGCCGCCGCAGACACCCTGCTGCCGGACGTGACGGTCGATGCGCCGCGGCAGCGCCCGGCGGCCGGCCGCGCGCCCTCCTCGACCCAAGCCGCCCGTCGGACCACACCTCCGGCGTCCCGGCGCATGGCCGCGCCCACGCCCGCAGCAGCGCCGACGCGGCCTTCGTCCAACACGGCGGCCACCACGCCGCTCAACGGCAATGCGACGCCCGCGAGCGGGAGCCGGCTCGGCCTCACCGTACGCGAGCTGCCGGCCTCGATCGAGGTGGTCGGCGCCGAGACGCTGCGTGAGCAGGGCTACCACACGACCGTCGACGCGGTGAAAGGCGCCGCCGGCGTCAGCGCGGGTGATGCCCCGAACGATGTCGGCTTCGCGATGCGCGGCTTCCAGGGCAATCAGGTCAACGTGCTCTACAACGGCATCAACATCGGCCCGACCGGCTTCACCGCGCTGACGATGGAGACGTTCAACCTCGACCGCGTCGAGTTTCTCAAGGGCCCCTCCTCGCTGATCTCGGGCCAGGGCGCGGTCGGCGGCACCGTCAATTTCGTGACCAAGACCCCGCACACCGGCCCGATCGAGAGCGAAGCCTTCGTCGGCTTCGACCAGCGCGGCACGTTCCGCAGCGGCTTCGGCTCGGGCGGCAGCACGACCGTCAAGGGCCTGGACTATCGCTTCGACATCAGCCGGACCAGGGAGGTCGGCTTCATCGACGACACCGAGTTCAAGAATATCCATGTCTCAGGCCAGCTCGACTACCGGCTGTCCGACAGCTTCAAGACCTTCTTTGCCGCCGAGTTCAAGGACTACAAGGCCAAGCCCTATGAGGGCACGCCGCTGGTGCCGGTCACCTTCAGCGGCGCCAACGCGACCAGCGGCATCGTCTCAGGCACCAAGGTGTCGGCCTACAACGGCACCGATCTCGGCGCCGTCACGATCGACGGCCGCACGCTGTCGACCAACTACAACGTGGTCGACGGCCACAAGACGATCAAGGAATCGTGGGTCCGCAGCGGGTTCGAATGGGACCTGAGCAACGACGTCAGGCTGCGGAGCCAAGTCTACAACTACAACGCCAGCCGCGACTGGTACAACAACGAGGTCTCGGCGTTCAACGCGACCACCAACACCGTCGATCGCGAGCGGTTCTTCGTCCACCACAACCACAACATGGTCGGCAACACCACCGACCTCACCTGGAACGCCAACCTGTTCGGTCTGGCCAACCGGCTCGTGACAGCGGTGGAAAGCTCGCATACCGACTTCACGCGGCCTGGCGCGGCGATCTTCCCGGGTGACAGCGTTCCGCTGACCGGCTTCGACCGAGGCGTCTACGGCCCGCTCGGAACGCAGTTGCAGACCGCCACCATCGACAGCGTGGCACTCAATCTCGAAGACCGGCTGAAGCTCACCAACAATTTCGCGCTGGTCGGCGGCCTGCGCTACAACCCGTTCTCGCTCGACCGCAACTCGATCGACAAGAACGGCGTCGTGAAGAGCGGCTTCCCCTATTCCAAGAGCTGGCAGCCGGTCACCGGCCGCATCGGCTACACCTGGGAAGCGCTGCCGGGCACCACCTTCTACAGCCAATATGCGACCGCCACCGACATCTCCGCCGACAGCATCTTCCTGCTAAGTCCGACCCAGAACCTTACGCTCTCGGACTCCCGCAGCTATGAGACCGGCGTCAAGCAGCTCGCGTGGAACGGCCGTGCGGAGTGGACCTTCTCCGCCTTCGATATCGAACGCAACAACGTCTACAGCGCCCAGGCCGGCCAGCAGCTCAACCTGGCCGGCAAGATGAAATCTCAGGGCATCGAGGTCGCAGCCGCCGTGCGGCCGACACCCGAGAGCAGGCTCTGGGGCAACGTCGCCTATGTCCGCGCCCGCTATGCCGATTATGATCTCGCCGGCGGCGGCTCGTTCTCGGGCAACACGCCGCCCAACATTCCCGCCGTCATCGTCAATGGCGGCGGCTCCTACCGCTTCCTCAATCCCGGCTGGTGGCCGGTCGAGCTTGGTTTCTCCGTGCGCCACGTGGGCGATCGCTGGAGCACCGATGCCAACACGGTGAAACTGCTCGCCTACACCACCGCCGATCTGTTCGCGTTCGTCGACCTGCCGAGGGTGCCGCTGTTCGCCACCGCGACCAGCACGCGGCTCGCCTTCCGCGTCCGCAACGTTGCCGACAAACGTTATGCGGCTTGGAGCGATCCGTTCTATCCCGACCAGATCTTCCTCGGCGCGCCCCGCACCTACGAGGTCGAAGCCTCGTTCAAGTTCTGATGGCCGCATGATCCGGGCGCTGATCCTCACGCACCGCTGGCTGAGCATCCCGCTGGGTCCGCTGTTCGTGCTGTGGTTCGCGACCGGGATCGTGATGCACTACGTGCCGTTCCCGGCGCAGACCGAGAGCGAGCGCTTCGCCGCGCTGCCCGTGCTCGACACCGCCCTGTCGCTGCACGGTCCCGCGGAGGCCCTCGTCGCAGGTGGCATCGATCATCCCGACCGCATCCGGCTGATGCAGCGCGTGGATGGTCCGGTCTATGTCATCTCGGCCGCCGGCCGCAGCGCGGCCATTCGTGCAGACACGCTGGCCGCGGCCGATGTGAGCGCCCCCGACCTCGTGCTGTCGATCGCGCGCACGGCAGCCCGGCGGCGCGGGCTCGAGGCCGATGGCGCCACCATCGCCTCACTGGAGCACTACGACCAATGGACGGTGCCGAACCGTTTCGACGTGCATCGTCCGCTGCACCGGATCGCGCTCAACGATCCCAATGGCACCGAACTCTACGTGTCCTCGATCACCGGCGAGGTCGTGCTCGACACGACACGGTCCGAACGCGCCTGGAACTACGTCGGCAGCGTCGTCCATTGGATCTATCCGACCGTCCTGCGCAAGGACTGGGCGGCCTGGAACGCCGTCGTGTGGTGGCTGTCGCTCGCGGCGGTCATCGCCGCCGTGAGCGGCGCGCTGCTCGGCCCGATGCGGCTGAGATATCGGAAGGCGCGGCTGTGCTCGCGCTACCACGGCTGGCACCTCTGGCATCATTGGGCCGGCCTGATCTGCATGCAGTTCGTGCTGACCTGGATGGTCAGCGGCTGGCTGTCGATGGACCATGGCAGGTTATTTACGACCGGCCATCTGACGCCGTCCGAGCAAGCCATTCTCGTCGGCGCACCGGATTGGACCGGCCTGGCGACGGCGGCGCTCGCGGCGGTGCATGGCGAGGTCCGCGAGATCGAGTGGTTCGCCTTCGGCGGCCGCCTCTATCAGCGCATCCGGCGCGCGCCGAGCCAGCAGCAGATTTCGGTGCTGGACGGCGCATCAGCACGCATCGTCGGCCGTTTCCTGCAGCCGGCCGACGTCAATGCCGCGGTGTCGCGCCTGCGCGGCGATTGCGGGCGCTCGACCGAAGTCGAGCCGGGCGACGACTATCCGTTCGTCTCCGATGTGCCGGGCGCGCCGGTCCATCGCGTGATCTGCGGCGACACCTGGTATCATGTCGACGCCGCGTCCGGCGCGGTGCTCGAGAAGCTCGATCCGTCCCGACGCGCCTATCGGTGGCTCTATCAGGCGCTGCACACGCTCGACTTTCCGGCCCTGCTCGCCCATGCGGCGCTGCGCACGGTTCTCATCGTCGGCCTCTGCGCGATCGGCCTCGTCTTCAGCATCACGGGCGTGGTGATCGGCTGGCGCCGCCTGCGAATGCAGCTCCGCTGAGCCTCGCCACAATCGTTAATTTAACGCGCGGTTAACGCAAATTTTTCGTTGTCTATAATCCGTCTTAAGGATTTGGGCCCAGTTATAGACAATGCAGAAAGCAGCCCGTACCTCGCGGGCAGGATTTGTGTTGTTTGATGAGTAAACCCGCTGAAAAGCCTGAGGTCGTCGAGCTTCCGGCAGATCCGCCGGCGCTTGCACCAGCAAGCCAGCGCCGGGCCGCGCAGCAGCGGGTGCGCGAGGCGCGCGACCGGTTAACGTCGACGTCGGGAACACGTCCGGCCTTCGATCGCGAGCTGCTGCGCCAATACGCACAGACCCGCATCTCCGCCTCCTACATCGTCGTGCTGCTGGTGGTCGCAACCGGCCTGATGCTCAGCGTCTGGCTGCATACGATCGCGGCTGGCGCATGGACGCTCGGCGTGCTCTGCATTCATGCCGCGATCGTGCGCAACTGCTCGAACTTCCTCGCCGACCAGCCGTCGCTGGCGGCGACGCGGCGCTGGCGCACGCGCTTCGTGCTGCTCGACTTGCTCTACGGCGTTTGCTGGATGGCGATCCTGATCCATCCGGCGCTCGCGGCGGTGTCGGGCACGCTGATGATGTTCCTGATGCTGCTGGTGATCGCGGTCTCGAGCATGCTCGCCGCCAACCTGCCCGTCGCCGCCGTCGCCGTCACCGCACCGATGACGGTCGCCATCACCCTCAGCCTCGCGCTGTCGGGCACGTTCGACAACTACCTGCTCGCCGGGTTCGCCGTCGCCGCCGAAGGCTACTTCGTGCTGCTCGCCCATCAGCTGCATGCGACGACGCTGGCCACGCTCGAAGCGCGCGCCGAGAAGGACGCCTTGATCGGCGAACTCGAGCAGGCCAAGGCGATCTCCGACGAGGCACGCTACCGCGCGGAGGCCGCCAACGTCGCCAAGTCGCGCTTCCTTGCGCAGATGAGCCATGAGCTGCGGACGCCGCTGAACGCCATCCTCGGCTTTTCCGAGGTGATGAAGAGCGAGATCTTCGGCGTCCATGCGGTGCCGGTCTACAAGGAATATTCGGCCGACATCCACAATTCGGGCGTCCACCTGCTCAACCTCATCAACGAGATCCTCGATCTCTCGCGCATCGAGGCCGGCCGCTACGAGCTGAACGAGGAAGCCGTGGCGCTGGTGCACGTGATCGCCGACTGCCACCATTTGCTGAAGCTGCGCGCAACGAGCCGCGGCATCACCATTCACGAGGTGTTCGAGCAGAAGATGCCGCGGCTGTGGGCCGACGAGCGCGCGATCCGCCAGGTCGTGCTCAACCTGCTCTCCAACGCCATCAAGTTCACGCCGCAGGGTGGCGACATCTGGCTGAAGGCTGGCTGGACGGCCTCGGGCGGACAATATCTCAGCGTCAAGGACACCGGCTCGGGCATCCCCGAGAACGAGATTCCGATCGTGCTCGCGTCGTTCGGCCAGGGCTCCAACTCGATCAAGTCGGCCGAACAGGGCGCGGGACTAGGCTTGCCCATCGCCAAGAATCTGATCGAGATGCATGGTGGCACGTTCACGCTGAAATCGAAGGTCCGCATCGGCACCGAGGTGATCGTCACCTTCCCGCCGGAGCGGGTGATGTCGGCGCTCGCTCCGCTGTCGGACGAGGCACCGCCATTGCAGCCGGAGCATGCGATCGCCCCCGCTCAGGAGAAGCGCCGGGTGCGCAAGCCGATCATGAATGCCGGAACGGGACTGTGAGATGATTGCACTTGCACGACAGTGGCAGAACCTTTCAAACTCGCGCCATGAGCCAGGATACGCCCTGCATCGCCGTCTGCATGATCGACCCCAAGACGAAACTCTGCTTCGGCTGCGGACGCACGCTGCCGGAGATCGCCCGCTGGGGCCGCATGTCGACCGACGAGCGGCTGGCGCTGATGGACGGGCTGCCGTCCCGCATGCACGACGCCGGCCTGCCCGCGCTGGCGCGTCGGCGCGGCTGAGCGCCTCCGTGCCGACGGGAGGCGCGGCATGAACAAGGTCGTGCTCGTTTTCGTCACCATGGTGCTCACCGCGGGCGCCGTGATCGTCTACAAGGATCCCGAGCAGGCGGCGCTCGCGAGCGACACAGTGTCGGAGGTTCTGCGCAGCCGCGCGCTCAGGGCCAAGGCGAGTCCTCCGACCAACGCGGTCGAGATCGAGCGCACCAGAGGCGGCGAGTTCGCGTTGCGCGCCAAGATCAACGGCGTCACCGCGCCGATGGTGGTCGACACCGGCGCCACATCGGTGGTTCTGACCTACGAGACCGCCAAGGCCGCAGGCCTGCCGCTCGAACTGCTCGCCTACGACGTCGACGTCGAGACCGCTGGCGGCCACACCAAGGCGGCGCGATTGACCTTGGACCGGCTCGCGATCGGCAAACTGGTGGAACGCTCGGTTCCGGCGCTGGTGGTGCCGCACGGCCAGATGAAGACCAACTTGCTCGGCATGAGCTTCCTCGACCGGCTGGAGCGCTGGGAAGTGCGCTCCGACCGGCTGATGCTGCACGGCTTTCCCGATCGCAGCTGAGGGGCTGAGCCTCGTGGCAGCCTGCAATCCGGTCGCGCGACAGGCCGTGGTCGAACTGCCGCCGCTGGCCTGAGCCCCTCAGGCCAGCGCAGCAACCGCAGGGCGCTCCTCGACCATCGCGACCGCCTCGCGCAGCACCTCGATGCCGGCGCCCGGCTTGACGCCGCGCTCGGCGAGATGGCGGCGGAACGCGCGTGCGCCGGGCACCGCGTGATAGGCGCCGACGAGATGCCGCGTGATCGCGTGCAGCCGCGTGCCCTGCCCGAGCTGGCGCGCGATGTACGGCTCGAACGCCGCCAATGCGTCCTTCATGGTTCGATGCGGCGCGACGTCGCCGAACAGGACGGGATCGACATCGAGCAGCCGCCATGGCTCCTGATAGGCCGCTCGCCCGAGCATCACGCCATCGACATGCGCGAGATGACCTTGCGCAGCTTCGATGCTGCCGATGCCACCATTGATGATGACGGGCACGTGCGGCAGCCTCGCCTTCAGCCGGTACACCCTGTCGTAGTCGAGCGGCGGGACGTCACGGTTCTCCTTCGGCGACAAGCCGTCCAGCCACGCCTTGCGCGCGTGCACGATCAGCGCGTCTGCGCCGCTGTCGACGACCGCGTCCGCCAGCATATCGAGTGCGATTTCCGGATCCTGATCGTCGATGCCGATGCGGCACTTCACCGTGACGGGAATGCGAACGGCGTGCTTCATCGCGGCGACGCAGGCGCCGACGAGCGCAGGCTCGGCCATCAAACAGGCCCCGAAGCGGCCGTCCTTCACCCGGTCCGACGGGCAGCCGACATTGAGATTGATCTCATCGTAGCCGAACTCCTCGCCGATCTTGGCTGACGTCGCGAGATCGCCGGGATCGGAGCCGCCGAGCTGCAGCGCCACCGGATGCTCGCTTCGATCGAAGCCGAGCAGCCGCTGGCGGTCGCCATGTATCACGGCACCGGTCGTGACCATCTCGGTATAGAGCAGCGCCCGGCGCGACAGCAGCCGATGGAACACCCGGCAATGCCGGTCGGTCCAATCCATCATCGGGGCGACGGAGAAGCGCCAAGACGTTGATTCCACTGTTTTATTCGAGACATCAGCCATTAGAAGTGTACCAGAGCCACCCGATCACCGCGCATTTACACCGGTTTCCACCGATTTCGACCCGTTTTTCGTGCGCAGCACAACAATGTCGGATCGGAGAGGATCGATGGTTTACCGAATTCAACCACAACGTTCCGCAGATCGCGGCTGCGTCTGGTCATCGCTCCCTGACGGGTCTCATGCGATACAACCATCTGCGCCGAGCCGCGTGCTCCCACAGCTTCTGTCAAACCACCGTCACGAAACACGAACACAAGGAAACGATCTCGACCTTGGCGGCCCATGCAGCCGAGCTTGATCCCGCGCCCGGAGCAGTATCCCGCACGGCGCGCTGCATCCGAAGACCGATCACGGGAATTGCAGGTACCAGATCTTGACCGAGGCACGCCACGCAGACCCGCGCGATAATGATCTGGTCGCGGAGAAGCAAGGCGTCCGGTCTTCCGGCGTCGATCTCGTCGCCCGCCAGAGCATGGCTCGGCTGAGAACGCTGAAGCTGCTGATTGCAGCATCCGGCCTCGCCGGGCTGGGCTATGAGATCGTCTGGACGCGCCAGCTCGCCCTCGCCCTGGGCACGGAGATGATGGCCGTGCTCGGCGCCATCGCAGGATTTTTTGCCGGGCTGGCGGTGGGCGCCTTCATCCTCGATGGCCGGATCCGCCGCGCCGCCAATCCGTACCGGGTGTATGCCGTCCTCGAAACGGTCATCGGCCTGTGGGGGCTATGTGCGGTCTGGCTGCTTCCCGCGTGCGCGCGCGCCCTCGCGCCGCTTCTCGGCACGGCGCCTTCCCCCATCTTGTTGTGGAGCGCGAGCTTCCTGCTGCCGACGCTGGTGCTGTTGCCGGCGACGGTGGTGATGGGCGGGACGCTGACCGCGCTGGAACGCATGACGTCCGCGGCGCATGGCACGCGGCCCGTCAGCGCCGGCGTCTACGCCGCGAACACCGCCGGCGCCGTCGCCGGCACGCTGCTGTCCACCTTCGTGCTGATCCCCGCGCTCGGATTGTCGGCGACGCTGCTTTGCCTGGCAGCCGTCAACGCGGCCTGCGCGCTCGCAGCGCTTCGCCTCGGCCGAGCCCCGCAGGTCGACGCTCGCGCGCGCGACGATCGCGGGCGTGCTGTCGCCGGCCTCCGCCTGACAGGAACCCTGTTCGTCACCGGCCTGCTCGGCATCGCGTTCGAAGTCCTGGTCGTGCGCCTGGCCGCGCAGATGATGCAGGACACGGTCTATAGCTTCGCCTGTCTGCTGGCCGCCTACCTGCTGGGCACCGCGATGGGCAGCATGATCTGGCAGCGCGTGGGGCCCACGGTTGCGCGCGGCAGAACCGCGTTGATCAGCGGCACCGCGCTCGTCTGCCTTGGCACGGCGCTCATGACGCCCTTGCTGGGCGGCCTCGCCGACAGCGCTGCGAGCCTCGGCGTCGTCGGCGAGCTCGGCATTGCGCTGGCGCTGTTCCTGTTGCCTGCGATGGCGATGGGCGCCTTGTTCGGCCAGCTCATGCAGGATGTCCGCGACGTCAGAGGATCGGTCGGCTGGGCCGTCGGCATCAACAGCCTCGGCGCAGCCATTGCGCCGCTGGTCGCGGCACAGCTGCTGATTCCCGCTTTCGGCACTTGGAGAGCATTGGTCCTCGTTGCCGTCGGATATCTTCTGCTGCTGCAGCCCCGACGCGCTGCGCTGCGCTGGGCGGCGGCGCCCGCTCTGCTTGCACTCGCGCTGTTGTGGCTTCCCGCCCCGCTGCTCATCAGGGTCCCGCCGGGCGGCAAGCTTCTGGCCGTGCGCGAGGGACCGATGGCGACCGCGAGCGTCGTCGACGACGCCTCAGGAGCACGCTATCTCGAGGTCAACGGCCACTTTCGCATGGGCGGCACCAGTTCGGTCCGATCCGATTTCCGCCAGGCCATGCTGCCGTTGCTCTTGCATCCAGCGCCGCGCAAGGCCCTCTTCCTCGGTGTCGGCACCGGCGCGACCGTGCTCGGCGCCGCGCAGATGCCGGATCTCGACGTGCGCGCGGTCGAACTCTCTTCCGAAGTCGTCGCGCTGCTGCCCTGGTTCGACAACCCCGCGGCCGAGAAGGAAAGGCCGCCGATCTCCGTTGCCGATGCCCGGCGCTTCATCATCGCCGATGACGGACGCTACGACGTGATCGTGGCCGACCTGTTCCACCCGGCGCTCGATGGCAGCGGCGCGCTGTACACGGTCGAACATTTCGCGGCCGTCAAGCGGCGACTGGCGGCCGAGGGCGTGTTCTGCCAGTGGCTGCCGCTCTATCAGCTCGATGCGCCGTCGCTGCGCGCGATCATCAGGAGCTTTCTCGCAGTCTTTCCACAAGGGTCCGCCTGGCTGAACCATTACAGCGTGCGCACGCCGATGCTGGCTCTGATCGGATCAGGCGCCCCGAGCCCGATCGCCCCCGAACTCGTCGCCGCACGGTTCTCCGACCGGAAGCTTCACCCGATCATTCAACCTCTCGGCTTCGATCAGCCGATCGACCTTCTGGGCCAGTATGTCGCCGGCGCGAAAGCACTCGCGAGCTTCGCCGGTCCGGGACCGCGCAACACCGACGATTTCCCATTCGTCACGTTCGACGCGCGCAGCAACGTCCACGCTCTCTCGGCGGCCCCATGGCAATTGCTGCTGACGGTCCTGAGCCAGACAAAGACCGACGCGGCCGATTTGCTGGAAGACTCGAAACGCGGAATGTGGGAGCAACGACTCGGCGCCTATTGGCGGGCCCGCAACCAATTCATCCAGGTCGGCGCGGCGCTGACCGGCGAACCGCGCGGGCCGGCGCTCATCGCAGCCGCCGCACCCGGTCTCCTCGATTCCATTCGCGCCAGCGCCGAGTTCGAGCCGGCCTATGCGCCGCTGATGAGCATGGCAAAAGCGCTGCTTGCATCGGATCGCGCGGCTGCTGAACGCCTGCTTCGGGCAATCGACTCCGCCGCGCCGTCGCGACGCGAAGCGCGCGACCTGCTGTCGCGCGAGTTCGAACGATAGAGCGTCAGGACGCGAAGCTGACGCGGTAGCCCCAGCAATCCAGATGATCAGGAATCGCGTTGAAAGCGATCGTGATACGTTGGTCGCCCTGATTGCGCGGCACCTCGTGGTAGAGATAGCTTGGGAACAGCACGAGATCGCCGGGCTCCGCCTCCGGCAGCACGTATTTGCCGGCATTGAACGGGCCGACCGCGGCGCTGCGCGTGTGATGGCGGAACGAGAAGTCGCTGCCGCCGGGCGGCCGCACGAACACGGTGCGGCTGCCGGGGTGAGACGGCGTCAGATAGAAGACGCCGGAGATGAAGCTGTTGGCGTGGGCGTGCAGGGTCTGGTTGCCGCCGGTCTCCAGCATGTTCGTCCACATCTCCTTGACCGTCCAGCGCAGCTTCTCGCCGAACAGCAGCTCGCCGAAATCGATCAGCTTGGGCACGGCGAGCTCGGCGATGGTCTGAAACAGATTATTGGCGCGGGGATCGGCGACCTCGGTGTGGAACAGTTGTCCGGATCGCAGGTTGTTCTCGATCTTCGAATGGCGGATGGCTGCCACCGCCGCGTCCTTGAGCTCGGCGCTCAAGAGCCCGGGCGAACGCAACAACGGTATCGGAAAAAGAGCTTCGATCTGGTCCATGTCTCAAGGCCTTGCACGCGCCGCAACGGGACCGACAATTTGCCGACTTGCATGACAGCCGGATGACGAGAGTGGAGAAGCGGTGCGCGCCCGTCAGCGCGTCGGCATTTCGTCGGCACTGAGAATGTTGAGCCGCTCGCCGGGCCTCAGGCTGTGGGGCCGGTCGCGCACTTCCAGCACGGCCCTCTCGGCCTTCTCGACACAATCATCGAACTCGCCATTGCCGGCCTCGACCAGCGCCTGCTGAATGTCCCGCTCGGCGAAATAGCGCGACACGTCGTCCGCCGGCAGGGTCGCCGCCTGTGCGCGGGCCTCCGCCACTGCGGCGTCGCAGACCTCCTGCGTCGGCTCCTCGTCATGCGCCGATGCGACTGCGATCGTGAGGACTAGAACGGCGAGACTCACGGCGGACAAACGCGACATCACCTCGACGAACCCCAGGGAAAAGCAGGTTTCAAAGACGAAGCGCCGGTTCGCAAACTGGCGCTCGGAGTGAGCAGGATCCGACGGGACGATATGTCCCGCCGGATTGGTGCCGATCAATCAGTCGCGGTTGAACGCCCAGCGACCCCAGTGGCCCCAGTGACCCCAGTGGTCCCAATCGTGCCAGTGGTGATGCTCGTGAGCCAGCTTGCGGGCCAGCTCCTGATTCTTTTCGACCAGCAGCTTGGGCGTGCTGTAGGTTCGGACGAAGATCGGGTTCGCGTAGAACCAGACGTTCGACCAGGCCTGCACGTCGTTGGTCACCTTCTTGACGCCGCCGACCGTGCCGAGGTGCGAGGGACATGCCGGATCTGTGCAACTGACGGTGGCGTTGTTGGCATCGAGCAGCGGATTGCCGGCGCTGTCGGACACGTTCGGAGTCGCCGGCGGGATGTTGGTGCCGCGGGCGCGGATGTAGAACGGTGTCTGGCCGGCGATGAAGGTGGTCGTGAAGCTGAGGCGGGTCGAACCGTCGCGCAGCTTGTGGCTCCGCATCTTGGTCGCCGGGATCTGCTTCGCGATCTTGGCCGACGTGTTGTAGACGATGGCCGCACCATCGACACCCTTGGCATTGGCCACCGCATAGCCAGGGGCGCCCGGCGCGATCGGACCGGTGATGTCGCCGGTAATCAGATCGACGTGGTCGAGATAGGGCTTGTTCAACGGCTGCTTGATGCCGACCGGCAGCAGCAGCGGGTTGTTGAAGCCGTACGGGCTGTTGTTGGAGGCCGGAACGGTCATCTCCATCTCGAGCGTGACCTTCTCGCCCGGGCGCACGACGAGCGTCTCGCCCATCGTCTTCCAGTCGTCGTCCCACTCACCCTTCGCACGGAACTCCATGTCGGAGCCGATGATGTCGGCGTTGACCGAGTAGGAATTACCCGAGCGCATGCCGTCGATGATCGACTGCTGGGAGAAGCGCCGCTCGTTCGGCACGTACAGCCTGGTGTACTCGCCGGGGATGAAGTCCGCCGTCGTGCCGGGATCGCGCGCGCCATAGACGCCGCGGCTGTGCCAGTCCGAACTCTGGAACAGGAAGAAGTTGCGGCCTTCGCCGAGCAGACCGTCCCACAGCCCGCCAACCTTGGCGGTGTAGACGCCCTGCATGCCGTAGGTGCCGCCGCCGACTGCGCCCGAGCCATAGGAGCCCGAGCCGCCGTTCACGCCGCCCTCGGCCATGTGACCCGGGGCTTCGATGCCGAACGCGACCGTCGGGCCGGCGTTGTTGAAGTCACGGAAGTGCTCGATGTTGTAGCCGGCCGAGCCGTTCGGATTGAACGGTCCCTGCCGCTCGGTATGGGTCGGCACAGCATAGGATTGCAGCGGGTGGTTCGCCTGCAGCCAGGCGATGCCGGCGACGGCCTTCTGGTGACCGGCCGTGCCGGAATTGTTGACATTGTCCTTGCCGGCCCAGACCGGGTTGTTGCTGGCATCGACCGGACCGATGGCGTCGGTGTCGGCGCGGTCGAAGCGATATTCGAACTCGGCCATCTTGTCGGCATTGCCGTAACCGCGCGGGTTCTGGCCGGCGATCACGGCGACGTCGCCATGCTCGTGACCGGGCAGGATCCACTCCAGGCCCTCGACCAGCACCTTGTTGTAGGTCGCGGTGCGATTGACGATGGTTGGGTACTCGATCTCTTTGATCGACTGCCAGCGCCACATCTTGGCGCCGGTATCGGTGCCGTTCGGCGTGCCCTTCAGGCTGGTGATCGTAATGCCGTCGATGGTCTTCCCGAGCGTCTGGCTCCAATACGTCGTCGTATTGTCGCCCGGGATGTTGGCGCTCGCATCGCTGAAGCGGCAATCGCGGTTGCCCGAACCGCCGTGGTTGCCGAGCGTGAACCAGTCGAGATCGAAATTGTTGCCGCCAGCCGCCGCGGTGCCCTTGCCGACCGAGCGGTCGATCGCATAGCCGGCAGCAACCGAACCGTCGGTGCAGGTGTTGTGGTTGTGCATGTCGCCCGCGACATACGGATTGTTCTTGGTCGTTTCCCCCCAACGCTCCCCAGCGTCGGCGCTCTGTGACAGGGCCAGCGAGACCGAGGCCGCTGTCAGCAGGATTGTCTTGGTAGATGGAACCATTATCGTCGCCCCTAAAGAATTCGATCGATCTCCAAACCGAGATGACAACGCGACCGATGCGCCGTCGTCATTCGCGGCGCGACCAAACCAAAACTCGGAGACAGTTTGTTGAAGGATTTATTTTTGCTGGCGTCTTCCCCACGAACATCGCGGTCGGCCGTCGTTGCGAAATTTTTGTGACACTGACGTTTGCCCGGTGACAACGGCAAGTGTGCCGTTGCATATACGCGCCGCGCAACGAGCGCGGTCCGAGTTGTAAAGAACGTATGTCAGCCCCTGCCATGTCGAATGCGGCGCAGACCTTCGAGAGCGCCTCTGCACGCTCCAATCAGCAAGATGGCAACAGCTCTTCCCCTGCGCGATCATCATCCGTGACCGCCCTGCGCCGGCTCAGCAGGGAGCCACTCCTGCACTTCCTCGTTCTCGGTGGCCTGATCTTCGCGGCCGATGCCATCATCCACCCGCCGGCGAAGGACGAGAAGGTCATCACCGTGACCAAGGCCCTGCGCCAGTCCTTCATCGACACGTTCGACGAGGACAAGCAGCGGACCCCGAGCGAGGCCGAGCTGCAGAAGATGGTCGAGGCCTGGGTCGCCAGCGAAATCCTCTATCGGGAAGGCAAGACGCTCGGCGTCGACCGCGGCGACGAGATGATCCGCGACCGTGTCGCGTTCAAGCTGCAATATCTGATCTTCGATCAGGTGCGCGTGCCACAGCCGAGCGAGGAGCAGTTGCGCGCCTGGTTCGCCGACAATCATGCCCGGTTCGACGAGCCCGAGCGTGTCAGCTTCTTCATGACGCCACCCAGCGACGAGGCGACGGCGCGGCGCTATCTGGACGACATTCGCGAGCAGCGCGAATCCGAGGAGCTGCGCGATCAGACGCGCGCGATTCTCGACCGACCGGTGCCGAGCCTGGCCGCCGGCTTCGGCGACGGCTTCAGCGACGGCCTGCTCAAGGCGCCCCTCCAGGAATGGACCCTGCTGCAGTCGAAGGACGGGTGGCACGTGGTTCGTCTCGACGCCCGGAAGCCGGGCGCTCCGGCGAAGCTCGAGGACATCCGCGCCGAGGCGGCCAAGATCTGGCACACCGAAGAGACACGGAAACGGGCCTGGGAGGCGGTGAGCCGGCTCAAGGCCAACTACACGATCAGGTACGAGCCGTGACCGGCGCGCGCGCCCTGATCGCCATCGTGCTCGCGCTCGCAGCGCTGCTGCCCGGGCGGCCGGCGGCTGCGCATCAGGCGACGATCGCCGTGCTCGAGTTTCGCGAGATGCGCCCCGGCGCGTATATCGGGCGATGGACGACCTTGCCGAAGGATGGCGTCAACCGCATCGATCTCAAGATGCCTCCGCATTGCTACCTGCGCCTGCCGGAGCTCAATTGCGGCGACAAGGGCCTCGTCGGGCAGATGACGATCGCCAATCTCGGCGAGGACATGTCGGCCGCCATCATCCGCGTGACGTCGCTCGCTGGAGAGACGCGCAGCTACACGATCTCTGCGGCCAATCCGGTCGTGACCGTGCTGGGCACCGATGCGCCGACGCTCGACACCTGGCTCGAGCTCGCCAAGACATACGTCAATCTCGGCATTGACCACATCCTGCTCGGCGCCGATCATCTGCTGTTCGTGCTCGGGCTGATCTGGATCGTCCAGGGCGGCTGGCGCCTGCTCAAGACGATCACGGCTTTCACGATCGGCCATAGCGCCTCGCTGGCCGCAACGGCGTTCGGATGGATCGGCGTCGCCGAAGGGCCGCTCAACGCCTGCATCGCGCTCAGCATCGTGTTTGTCGGCGTCGAGATCGTCAAACAGCAGCGCGGCGAGACCGGGCTGACCGCCCGCTACCCATGGGCTGTCGCTTTCAGCTTCGGTCTGGTGCACGGCATCGGCTTCGCCAGTGCGCTCGCAGGCCTCGGGCTCGAACGACGGATCCTGCCTGCGGCATTGCTCTTCTTCAATGTCGGCGTCGAGATCGGACAGGTCCTGTTCGTGCTGCTGGTGCTGGCGCTGATCTGGGCACATCGCCGCCTCGGCGCGGCGCTGCCGCGCTGGGGCGCCGAGCTGCCGGCCTATGCAATCGGCTCGGTATCGATGTTCTGGTTCCTGGGCCGCCTGGTGCGGGTTCTGGCGGCCGCATGATGACGAATGGGACGAACATGATCGCGCGCAAACTCCTGCACGCCGTGTTGGGTGCGGCGCTGCTCTCGCTGCTGACAGCGAATCCGAGCCTTGCCCACGAGCAGACGGGCGTCGGCGGCGGGCTGGCCAGCGGCCTGCTGCATCCCTTGACGGGGCTGGATCATCTGGTCGCGATGGTTGCAGTCGGCATCTGGGGCGCGCAGCTCGGCGGCGCGGCGATCTGGATCCTGCCGGTCGTCTTCCCGCTGGTGATGGCGTTCGGGGCCATCCTGGGAATCCTCAAGGTCGGATTGCCCGTCCCGGAGCTCATCATCGCGCTGTCGGCGCTGGTGCTCGGGCTCGCGGTCGCGATCCGCATCCGTGTCCCGTTTGCAGTTGCGGCCATCATCGTTGCGATCTTCGCCATCTTTCACGGCCACGCGCACGGCGTCGAGCTTCCGACGGCGGCAAATCCCCTGGCCTATGGCTGCGGCTTCGTGGTCGCGACCGGTCTTCTCCACGCCTGCGGCATCACCATCGGCGCGCTCGCGCGCTGGCCCGGCGGCGAGCGCATCATCCAAGGCGTCGGAGCAGCCATCGCCGCGCTCGGCGGCTACTTCCTGGTCGCGAGCCTCGGAGTCGCGGCATGAGCACGTACCGCCGGACCGCCCTGCTCGCATCGGCGCTGCTGCTGACGCAAGCGCAGCTCGCTGATGCCCATATCGTGTCGGCCCGGCTCGGCGACTTCTACGCCGGCGCCCTGCACCCGCTGCTCGCGCTGCAGGACGTCGTGGTCTGGGTCGCCCTCGGGTTGCTGGCCGGCTCGCTCGGTACGGCGAGCGGACGCTGGCTCGTCGTGGTGTTCCCGCTCGGCTTGTGCACGGGGCTTGCACTCGCCGCCGGCTCTGGCGCAACGGCGGTGTCTCCACTCGGCGATGCCGCGACCATTCTGATTCTCGGGCTGCTGCTGGCGGTGGCCTTGCGCATTCCCGTGGTCCTGCTGAGCGTGATTGCATTCGTGCTCGGCGTGATGCGCGGCGCCGCCAATGCCGGCGAGCTCGTGCCGCAGACCGACCGCCTCCTCTACGCCGCCGGTCTCGCCAGTGCGGGCTACGTCACCATCACCCTCGTGATGGCGCTGGCGGTCACCTTCAGGCGTCCCGAGACCGAGCCGGCATCGAGCTGGCGCGGGATCGCGGTGCGCGCAGTCGGTGGCTGGGTCGCCGCAATCGGCCTGATGATGGCGGGACTATCGCTCGCAGCCTGAGCTGGCCTATGCTCGGGCGATCCGACCCCGCGAATTCCAGGGCTGCGTGACCGACGCCATCAACATCGTTACGATCGTCGTGCTGCTCCTGACCTGCGCCGGACTGATCTGGACAGATCTGCGCAGCGGGCTGCTGCCGGACTGGATGAATGCACTGGTCGCCGCCAGCGGCTTCGCAAGACTGGCGACGCTTGTCGATCTCCCCGAGGCACTGTGGAATTGCGCCGCAGCCCTCGCCCTCGGCTCGGCGCTGCTGCTGCTGCGGCTGCTCTACGCAATGGCCCGCGGCCGCCAAGGATTGGGCCTCGGCGACGTCAAGTTTCTGATGGCTGCGACGCTTTGGGCCGGCCTGCCAAATATGCCGATCCTGCTGCTCATCGCCGCGACGACGGCACTCGCCGCAGCGCTCGTCCTCTTCATCATGGGCCGCCGGCTGACAGGCCAAACGGCGCTGCCGTTCGGCCCGTTCCTCGTCCTCGGCCTGCTTGCCGTACTCGCTCTGCAGGCCACCGGGAGCGAATTGCTCGTGACCTTCTGAATGCGGTAAGCCGTGACCTCAACGCGCCCGCCGCGCCATCCGCTCGCGTCCGCCCGGCGGCGCAGGCGGGGTCATCGGTCCCGCCTGCACGTCGCCGCTGCCGGCTGTGCCGAGCTGCGGCATTTGCAGCGTGACGGTCTCCGGCGCCTTCAGCAGCGAGGCCTCACGCGGTCGCAGCGACTGCAGCACCCATCCCTCATGCGAGGCGCCGACCCGCAAGCGCAGCGACGCCTGCGACGAGGCATCGACGAAGATGCCGAAGCTCTCCTCGTCGCCGATCACCGTGCCGACGAGCTGCAGGTTTGGTCGTTCCGGCTCTTGCTGCGGCGGAGGCGGCGGCGCTCGCATGACCATGACGGGTGCGGCAACCGGTGGCGGCCGGCGCGAGGCCGAGAAGATCGGACGGTCGCGCGTCGCCGAGAGAGCACTGATCGGAACATCCCACAGCGGGTTGGCACTCCTGCGCCCCGGGACTTGCGCGCTGGGCGCCTCGGAAACGGCCGGTGGGTCGGAGGCGCCGGGCGCGGCCTGCGCGGGCGCAGCGGGCTCGAGACCATCCGCCGTCTCACCCCAGGCACGGCCGAGCGAAGCTGCAAGCACGCATACGGTCGCAACGGTGACGAGACCTGAACCGACGAACGATCGCATCACATTTTTCCCTGCCATTGGCCCGACACGGTGACCAGCACCGTCAGCCGCCCCACACCGCCGGCCGCGGCCGCCAGCGGTTGCTGCACGTGCAGCTGATCGACGAAGAGAAACGGCAATCCCGCTTCGAGATCATAGAGCAACTGCTGCAGCGCCGGCTGTTCGAGCTCGCAGCTGGCGACGACGCTGATCAGGTTCTCGTTGCCGCGCGCCGCCGGTAGCTCGACCTGGGTCGACAGCACGCTGCCGCCGGCCTTGCTGATCGCCTCCGTGAGGCGCTGCACCAGCGCCGCGCCCGCGATGGTGACCGTTCGTCCCTCGACGAACACCGATCCGCCCGGAGCCGTCGCGCTGTCCGAGGAGGAACTGCTGGCCGGCCGTTTGCGTCCCGAAAACTGCGCCAGTTGCGCGTTGGTGTCATTGAGCTGGTCGCGCTTGGCGACGAGATCGGCGACCGCTGCAGCACCAAGCCAGAGCAGCGCGACGATGGTCGTCGCATAGAGGATCGCAGAAGCGGCCGGCGAGTTCACGAAGATCCGGCGCAGCGATGTCGACCAGTTCATGCCCGGTCCCCGAAATAGGCGTTGATGCGCGCCTCGATATGGAAACGCTCGCCCGCTTCCCCGGCGGTGCGCGTCGTCGGCGCATAGAAGGTGGCGCGGCTGAACTGCGGCGACTGCTCGATCAGCCGGATCAGCGCGGGGGCGTCCTGGGTCAGGCCGGAGATCTGCAGCCGATCGTTCTCGACATGCATCTCGACGACATACGTCCCGTCGGGCAGAATCTTCGACAGCGTGTCGAGCACGATGACGCTGGCGGGACTGGTCTGCTTGCGCTTGGCGAGCAGCCCGTCGGCGGCGGTGGCGCCCATCGCGGGCCGCAGCGCCGCGCGCAGCCGCGTGACCTGCGCCTGCGCATCTTCGAGCTCGCCATCGAGATATCCGCCGATCAATGTCGTCGCGATCAGCAGCACGGCCGTGGTCGCAGCAACCGACAGCCAGCCGAGCTTGAGCACGCGCCCGAGATCGCGCCCGCCGGCAAGCGACGAGCGCAGCGACGTCTTGAAGATCTGGATCTGGCCGCCATCGGCTGAGCCGACATCGGCGGTGATGACGAGCCTGGCGGCGCCGACCTCATCGGCCAAGTCACGCAAGGGCTGGACCAGAGCACGCGGCGTCGCCGCGAGCGTCAGCGCGATCCGATCCCCGGCTGCGCGCGGGGCGCTGCAACCGTAGAGGACCTGATCGAGATTCCACGGCGTCAACCTGCCGATCTGAGTCCGGATCATGCCATCGAGAAACGGCTCGGCCTGCCTCGGAAAGTCGAGCGGGCGGACCAGGACGCTCTCGGCGGCCAGATGGATTTCCAGCGCGGCGCCGCGCAACGTTCGCAGCCACTCCGGCGAGAGCCCGGCCTGCGCAGCGCCGGCCGCCGGATTCACCCTTGCCGGCGCCGGCATCGGCTTCACCTTCGCCTTCGGTTGCGCCTGAATCGTCAAGACGACGCTTTCTGTTCGGTCATGGCGGACCAGGACCTGCGGACGTCTGAGCAGCCGATCGGCCACGGCTTCGATCGCCGTCGCGACGCTCGCCGTCCACACCGTCAGTCCGCGCTCGATCGCTTCGGTCAGCTTCATGGCATTCTCCGCGCCTGAAGCGCTCCCCTCGGTTGCGGCCCCTCGTCCTGGCGCGCCAGCAGCCGATAAGGCTCCTCGCCTTCGCCGGGAACGATCACCGCCGTCGCCGCATGACGAAGCCCGCCCGCCGGACTGACGACGATGCGCAGCCGATAGGCCTTGCTCTTGCCCTTGGCGGCCTCCTTCGCAACAGGACCGAGCGTCTGGGCCAGCGTATCGGCATCCTGTGACAGCGACGCCCTTGCGTTGAGGAAATCCTTCAAGATCAGCGGCGTCATTCCCGGCAACGCTGCAACGACCTCCGGCGCAGCGATCGTCGGATCGATTCCGGGAGAGCCGTTGAAGACGGTCACCAGCGGAAGGACCCGATCGACGAGCGATGCGGGAATGCCGAGGACGAGCGACAGCTCGCCGACATGCGCGAACGGCGCCAGGCGCGGGACACGCTTGAGACCGGCCGCCGCATAGCGCGCCTCCTCCGCCTGGGCCCTGGCTGCATCGGACGGCTTGGAGCGCCACGCGACCACCCGCTCAGCATGATCCTTGGCAGCATCCCGGTCGACGCCCAGCGTGACGAAGAGGTTTTCGAGCATGTCCTTCGAGGCCGTGTTGAGATCGATCCGCGCCGCTTCGTTGACGAACGAGACTGCGATGTCGTTGCCTGCAAGGGCCAGGCGGAAACCGCCCTGCCGCGGCCGCTCCTCATCCTTGGACAGCAGCAGACGATAGGCCGACAG
Source organism: Bradyrhizobium sp. HKCCYLRH3097 (assembly GCF_051167875.1). Taxonomy (NCBI): domain Bacteria; kingdom Pseudomonadati; phylum Pseudomonadota; class Alphaproteobacteria; order Hyphomicrobiales; family Nitrobacteraceae; genus Bradyrhizobium; species Bradyrhizobium sp. HKCCYLRH3097. The sequence goes on along the minus strand of NZ_JBNPTX010000009.1, from coordinate 146,228 downwards.
TTCGATGGCCGCCGAGATCAGCGCATCGGCCTCGACCGCCTCGTCTTCGAGCCGCAGCAACCGCGCCGAGCTGCCCAGCTGCTGCGAGACGACCACGACGAGGGCCGCCAGCGCCGCGAGCATCCACAGCGCAGCGATCAGGATGAAGCCATCCTGCGCGCCGCGCCTGTCGGCAGAGCCATAGCTGAAGAAGCGAACGGGCATCAGTCGACCGGCTCGCTCTTGTTCGGTTGGGCCGGCTCGGCCACGGCTGGCTGGTTCGCGGTGCCGCCCGCTCCCGTATCGGCAAAACCGCCCCCCGGCGCATCGACCTGAATACGGACTGCGCTGACGAGTACGGCCGCGCCGCCACGGCTGTCGTCGTAGATCGTCATGCGGACGGCGGACGGCAGCTTGGTCGCATCGCGCCATTCCGTCGTCCAGGCCATCGTCCTGTCGGCATACGCGAACGACATCCGGAACGGCGCCGACAGCAGCACCACGGGATCGACGAATTTGAAATGCTCGGTCACGGGCTGGCCGACCGACACGGGCTCGAACGCGGCACGCGATCGCCGCAGAGCGCGCTCGCCCCTGCCCCCTTCCTCGCCGATGCGCACGATATCTAGGCCATGTCCCGCATTCGGACCAAACTCGGCGCGCACGAACATCGCCGAGACCTCGTCGCCCACGAACAGCGGTCCCTTCTGCTCGCGATTGGCCGAAACAAACTGCACGGCAGCGAAATCATCGCCGACCCGCCGCAGCGCGGCGGCCACCATCTCGGCGCGCTGCACGCGATCCAATCCGCGCTTCCATGCCGGCAGCCATTGCGACGTCACCGCAGCCAGCGCCGACAACACGATTCCGGCAATCGCGAGCGCGCCCAGCGCCTCGATCAGCGCAAAGCCCTGCTGTTTCGGTCGATCGGGTGGGACGCGCATCAGCGCGCTCCTCGCGCGAGGCGAACCGTCTGCACATCGGCGACGGCGCCCGAGCCGGTCTTCACACGCAAGGTCACTGCCTCCGGAATCCACCCGGTCTGCCCGGCCGGCTCATTCCAATCACCACCGAGCGGCCTGACTTGCAGCACCACCGCCCCAGAGCCGGAGCGCTGATCGATCCTGCCCGGCTGCAGCCGGCTGCGATCAGCCAGCACCGTTGCCAATGCCAGCCTCATGTCGGTGACCAGGGTGACATGCTGTTCGAGCTTGCGAACACTGGCCGCGTTGCGCGACACCACGGCGCCGATGGCGATGATCGACACGCTGACGATGGCAAGCGCGACGAGCACCTCGATCAGCGTGAAGCCTGCGTCACTCCGGTCGCCTATATCAACCATTGGCAAGCGCGCGCGAGACAATGTCGATCCTCCCCGTCAGCCAGTTCACCCTGATCTCCAGGCTCAGATCGGCGCGCGACAAGGTAATCGCGCCGCCGCAGGACAGGCCATCAGGAAAGAAGCTGATCGTCGCCAGCACCGGCCGATGCTGGCAGCTGCGCGGCAACGTCGCCAGGAACGCGACGTCGTCGGGCAGCTTCAACGCAGCCGCGCCGCTACCGGAGCGGATCAAGCGGCGCGACGTGTCGATCTCAGTGTCGACGCGCGTACCTGTCCGCATCGACGAGGCACGATCGGACTTCAGGAGTACCGCAGCTTGCAGCGCATAGGCCTGCAGCCGAGGCCGCGACGTCTGTCGCGGCAGATAAGGCAGCGCGACGGACGCCAGCAGCGCGACGATCGCGAGCACGCAGACCATCTCGAGCAGCGTGAAGCCGCGCTGGCCGTCGTCACTCACTGCGCGCGCTCGTCTGCGTCGGCGTTCCCAGGACGATGTCCGCCGCCGTTCCGCTGCCGCCCTCCTGGCCATCGGCACCGTAGGACAGGATGTCATACGGGCCGTGGTCGCCCGGCGCGCGGTAGACATAGGCCGTATTCCACGGATCCTTCGGCACGGCACCGCCCTTGAGATAGGGGCCGTTCCAGGCGCTCAGTCCGGCCGGCCGTTGCGCCAGCGCACCGAGACCTTCCGAGGTCGAGGGGTAGCGGCCGGCATCGAGATAGAACAGATCGAGCGCCGCCGAGAAGCTCTGCAGTTGGATCCGCGCCGCCTTGGTCTTGGATTCACTGAGATAGTTCAGAACGCGCGGACCGATCAGCCCCATGATCAGTCCGATGATCGTGATCACGACCAGCATCTCGACCAGCGTGAAGCCGCGCTCCTGCTCGCGCCCGGCCCTCGTGGCCGGCTCGATCTGCGTATCTGATCTCATATCGTTCTCCTTGATGTCGGTCAGCCGACCAGTTGCGTCACCGAAAGCAGGGCCGTCATGATCGAGACGATCAGGCCCCCGACGACCACGCTGATCAGCAGAATGGCGGCGGGACCGACGATGCCGACGACACGGTCGAGTCCCCGCTGCAGCTTGGCTTCGTAGAATTCGGCGATCCGAGTCGACAGCGTCGGCAACTGGCCGGTCTCCTCGCCGAGCCGCAGCATGCGCAGCGCCATCGGCGGCAGCATGTTGTCGGCCGACAGCGCCTGGGACAGCTTGCCGCCGTGACGGACGCGATCCGCCGCCGCCGACCATGGCGCGCGCGACGACGTCACCGCCATCACGTCAACGAGGATGCGCAGGGCGGCGCTCAGATTGACGCCGCAGCCGAGCAGCAGGCCGAGATTGCGGCAGAACAGGCTGGTCCGATAGAACAGCAGGAGGCTGCCGATGCCGGGCGTCACCGCCAGCACACTGGTCAGGCCGGCGCGAACCGCGGGCTGACGCAACAGCCACCAGCCTGCCGCAAGCAGCGCCGCACAGCCGAGCGTGATCGCAACTGCATTGGCGCGCAGCAGATCCGACATCGTCATGAAGAAGCCGAGCGCGGTATCGGCACGGCCGCCGAAGTCGCGCAGCACGGCAGAGAAGTTCGGCAGCACGGCCACGAGAAAGAACAGCATCACGCCGATCGCCGCGAGGAAGACGAAGGCGGGATATTGCATCGCGTCGGTCAGTTTGCGTCGCGTCGCCTCGGAACGCTCGCGTTCGCCGGCCAGCGCAGTCAGCACGTGATCGAGCGTTCCCGACGCTTCGCCGACGCGCATCAGCGCGACATACATCGGCGAGAACAGCTGCGGCTGGGCGGCCGCCGCGTCGGCGAAGCTTTCGCCGGCCATGATCGCCGCGCGCAGCCGCGCCACCACGGGACGGAGGCGGCCGATGTCGGAGTCGCCGGACAGCAGGTCGAGCGCGTCGTCGAGCCGCGCGCCGGCCTTGAGCAGCAGGGCCAGGTCGCGCGTGAAAGTGGTCACTTCAGCCGCGGACGGAGCGCCGAACGAGAACCCGGACGCAGCCCCCGTCCGCTCCTTCTTTTCCTCCACGGTTTCGATCGGCAGCAGTTGCAGATACGAGATGCGCCGTTCGACCTCGCTGCGCGACGGCGCGACGAGAGATCCGACGACGATTTCACCAGACTGCGTCAGAGCGCGATAGCGGTAGCTCGGCACGATCCACCTCACCGCGCAACGAGGACACGAAGCAGCTCGGAGGCCGAGGTGACGCCGGCGCGGCACTTGGCAACGCCGTCGTCCAGCATCGTCGTCATGCCTTCCCGGATCGCCAGCCGATCGATCGCGAGGCCGTCGGCACGATCCGCGATCAGCTCGCGCAGACCGCTGCTCAGCTCGAGCAGTTCGAACACACCAACCCGGCCTCGATAGCCGCTCTGGCCGCATCGCTCGCATCCCCTCGGGTGCCAGGTGATGTCGCCGGGGACGAGGCCAAGATGACCGAGGCGTGGGTCCTGGCGACACGTGTCCTCATCGAGCGGCTTCGGCGTCTTGCAGTGATCGCAGAGCTGGCGCACCAACCGCTGCGCGATCACCGCGCGCAGGGTCGACCGCAACAAGAAGCCTTCGACGCCGAGGTCGAGCAGGCGCGGCACCGCCGCCGCGGCGGTTTCCGTGTGCAGCGTCGTCAGCACCAGATGGCCGGTCAGCGCAGCATGGACAGCGACATGCGCCGTCTCGCTGTCTCGGACTTCGCCGACCATGATGACGTCGGGATCCTGACGCACGAAGGAGCGCAGCGCGCTCGCAAATGTCAGCCCGATCGCCGGCTTGATCTGAGACTGATTGATGCCGGGGATCTCATATTCCACCGGATCCTCGACAGTGAGTATCTTGCGCTCCGGCGTGTTGAGCATGGACAGGATCGTCGCCAGGGTCGTGGTCTTGCCGCTGCCGGTGGGCCCCGTGATCACGATCATGCCGTGCGGCAGCGTGATCAGGCGCCGGAGTGCAGCGTCGTCGCGGGTCGCGAGGCCGAGGCGGCTCGCAACCAGCTGCGAGCGATCCTTCGGCAGGATGCGCAGCACCGCCGATTCCCCGTGCTGGGTCGGCATGACCGCGACGCGGACGTCGATTTCGGCCCGGCCAGCGCGAATGCGCGCCGCGCCGTCCTGCGGCAGGCGCCGCTCGGCGATGTTCAGACCGGCGACGATCTTGATGCGCGAGATCACTGCCTGCGGCAGCACGCCTGAGGGCGCTGCGATCGGACGCAACAGGCCGTCGACACGCAGCCTGACCACGAGGCCGGTCGAGAACGGCTCGATGTGGATGTCGCTGGCGCGCATCTCCACCGCCTTCTCGATCAGATCGTTCACCGCGCGGACGACCGGCGCGCCGCTGGCGAGATCGCGCAGACTTTCGATGTCGTCGTCACGGATCTCCTGTGCCGGCGAGATCTCGGCGTCGTCGGAATCGCCAAGCCGCTGGTCGAGGACGACGGCGATATCCTCATGCGAGGCGACCTTGAAGAGAGTCTGCGGGCCGAGCACCAGTTCGGCGGCCCGGCGCACGGCCTGATCGGTCGGATCGGCCATCGCGAACACGGCGGCGCCGTCAGAATCTTTGTATGGATAGCCGAGCACCTCGCGGAGGAAGCGGTCGGAGAACTCGCTCACCGCGGGGAGTGCCGCCATCAGTTCGCGCAGCGCGACGCGCTGCAGTCCGGTGAAGCCGGCGACCTCCTCCGCGAAAACGTCGGCGGTCAGGCCGAACCTGTCCCAGAGCGCGATCTGCGTTTCGCCCGCAGCTCCGCCTTCGCCCGCCGCCTGGGGATGGCGCTCGCGAAGATAGGCATGAAATTGGGTCGACAGTGTACCGCTCATGGCGTGATCCGGGTGGCGCCCGTGCCGGCCCCAACGTCTCGGCACGCCGCTACTGGTGACCCACGTTATTGATCGCGAACATGACGGCTGTACGAATGCCGGAGGCGCCGACATTTCCGACACACATGCGGCGCAAAGGTCGGGCGGCAGCCGCCAATTATACATAAGTGTCATATTGGACCGCTATGCAGGCTGCGCGGTCTAAACGAGGCGCTGCTGCGTTTCGGCCGGTCAACACGAGTAGATCGGTAAGTCCATGTTTCGTATCGGCAATCGAAGCCAGTCCGCTGCGGTTGTCAGACCTGCCTCGCTGCTGGCGATTGCGGTGCTGCTCGCCTCCTGCAACATGGCAACGCTCAATTCCCAGGCCAGCGCGCCGGCCGATGTCGACGTCATCGACAAGGTGCGCTCGCTCGATATCCTGCCGCGCGACAGTGGACCGGTCGCATCGATCCAGGGACGCCCCGAGGTCGAGCGCGCGAGCGCGCGGACATATCAGGGGACCACGGTTCAGGAGGTCGCCGAGGTCAGGCCGCTTCCGGCGGCCGATGGCAAGGGCTATGACCTCAATTTCGAGAACACGCCGATCGCAGTGGTTGCGAAGGTCGTGATCGGCGACATCCTCGGCGCGGGCTACGCGATCGATCCCCGCGTGCAGGGCAGCGTCAGCCTGGTGTCGGCGCGGCCGGTGCCGAAATCCGACATCCTGTTCGTGCTGGAGAGCGCGCTGCGCCTGTCCGGCGTCGTGCTGGTCCGCGAAGGCGGCGGCTACAAGCTGACCCCGCTCGGCGACGCCATCGGCGCCGGACGCGTCGACGGCGAGGCCGGCCGCGCCGAGCCCGGCTACGGCGTCTCCGTCGTGCCGCTGCAATATGTCGGTGCGCAGACGATCCTCAAGCTGATGGACAGCTTCGCGACTCGCGCCGGCAGCGTGCGCGCCGACACTACCCGGAACTTGCTTCTGATCCAGGGCACAGGAGCCGAGCGACGCTCCGCGATCGAAACGGTGATGAGCTTCGACGTCGACTGGATGCGCGGCCAGTCCGTCGGCATCTTCCCGGTCAGCAATTCGGCGCCAGAGCCTTTGATGGCGGAGCTGGAGAAGATCATGGACTCCGGTGAGAACGGATTGAGCCAGAATCTCGTCAAGCTGCAGGTCGTCAATCGCCTGAACGCGATCATGGTCGTGACGCGCAAGCCAGCGCTGCTGCAGAGCGCGGCAACCTGGATCCGCCGGCTCGATCAGGCCGACTCCGGGCGCACCAGCGTCCACGTCTACCGGGTCCGCTACGGCGACGCGCGCCAGCTCGCCAAGGTGCTCACCGACATGTTCGGCGGCGCCGGCTCGTCCTCCACCGACGGCGCCGACGGCCAGACCGCGCCGGGGTCCGACGGCACGACGACATCGGTCGCCGATCGGCTCTCCTTCAACACAAATGCAGCGGGATCATCGGGTTCGAGCGCCAATCCGACGAGCCGGTCCCAAGCCGGTGGTCTCTCGAGCATGTCATCTTCGAGCACATCGTCCTCCAGCAGTACGCCGTCCTCGACCGGGCTGGAGCCACGCAGCAGTGGTGCTGGCGGAGGCCAGGCCATCATGCCGAATGTCCGGATCACCCCGGACACCGTGAACAACTCGCTGCTCATCTATGCCGACCGCGAGAACTACCGCATCATCTCCAACACGCTGCAGCAGCTCGACCAGCCGGTGCTGCAGGTCGGGATCGACGCCACGATTGCCGAAGTGACGCTCACCAACGAGCTGTCCTACGGCGTGCAGGCCTATCTTTCGAGCAAGGTGCTCGGCCTCGGGACCGACAAAGGATCGATCACCAATACGCAAGCCACGTCGGTCGCCACAGCGACGACATCCGCGGCGACGACGGCCTTGATCAACCGCGCTCTGCCCGGCTTCAACTTCCTGATCGGACACGACGCCTCGCCCAACATGATCCTCGACGCACTCCATACCGTCACCAGCGTCAAGGTGCTCTCCAATCCCTCGCTGGTCGTGATCAACAACCAGACCGCCACCCTGCAGGTCGGCGACGTCGTGCCGGTATCGACCGGCAGCGCGACCGTACTGTCGTCGAGCAATACTGTCGTCAACACCATCGACTATCGCAACACCGGCATCATCCTGCGCGTCGTGCCGCGCATCGCCGCCAACGGCAATGTGCGGCTCGAGGTCGAGCAGGAGATCAGCAACGTCGCGGCCCAGACCGCCGCGAGTCTCACGCCGACGGTGTCGCAGCGCAAGGTCAAGAGCGCCATCTCGGTCGCCAACGGCCAGACCGTGCTGCTGGCGGGCCTGATCAGCGAGCAGCAGACCGGCAATCGCAACGGCATTCCGGCCTTCGACGAGATTCCGGTTCTTGGCGACGCGTTCTCGCATCAGGGCAAGAAGGGTACGCGCACCGAGCTCATCATCTTCATCCGGCCGCAGATCATCCGCGACGGCAGCGATGCGCATCAGGTGGCAGAAGAACTCCGTTCCAAGCTCCGCGGATCAGTCGGAGCGAGCATCACGGATGATTTGCGTGTCCGCACCACCCGTTGACCCCAGCCAAGTGATCCGGCCGACGATGGGGCGCCTCACCATCGCCTGCACCGCAGCCATCCTGCTGCTCGGAGCACTCGCCTCGCCCGTTCGCGCCGATTCGGTCAGCACCGCACGCATCGCCTATGCGCGCGGCGACTTCGTCCGCGCCGTGCGCATGCTGACCCCGCCTGCCCTGCGCGGCGATCCACGCGCTCAGGCGATGCTCGGCTTCATGTATGAAAACGGCTTTGGAACCCCGCAGGCCTACGAGGTCGCGAGCGATCTCTATTGTCAGGCCGCCGCAGCCGGCAATCCGTTCGGCCAAGCGATGCTCGGCCTGATGTACGACAAGGGTCATGGCGTTCCACAGGACGTCGTGCTCGCCTACAAATGGCTGAACCTTGCTGCCGGACATGCCAAGTCGACCCAGCGCAGCTACTTCCTGCGGCTTCGCAACGCCGTCGCATCCAAAATGTCGGCCAGCCAGATCGCGCAAGGCCAAGCCCTCGCGCTGAGCTGGGTGCCCGGCCAGCTCTGACCAGTATCACCGGTCCATAGCCCGGCGAGCGCTGGCTCCCGACAGCAATGGAGTCAAGCTCCTGGCGGCACACGCGCTGCCAAGCTGGTGCTGTGACGTGCGTGTCCAGTATCCGCGCTGCTCGGCGCATTTCACAAAACCGAAGCAAGACCGACACCACGTTGCAATTTGTTGCCGCGATAGATCGTCGCAGGCAAGCGGCCATCAGCATGCGCGCGCCACCACCCTCCTCCGTCCGGAGATCTCATGACCAGAACAGTCACACGGTCCAAGGCGCTCGCCCTTGCGACCACCGCCGTCTTCACCGCGACCAGCGTCGCGCCGGCCTTCGCCGAACCGGCGACGAGTACGCCGATCGAGCACGTCATCATCATCGTCGGCGAGAACCACACCTTCGACAATCTGTTCGGCACCTACAAGCCGAAGGCGGGTCAGACGATCGACAATCTGCTCAGCAAGGGCATCGTCAACGAAGACGGCACGCCGGGCCGGCATTTCAAGAAGGCGGAGCAGCGGATCGGCCGCGACGAGGTTCGCTACACTGCCGAGACCGCGTCCACCGGCGCCTATGCGACACTGCCGCAGCCCTACACCACCTACGGGATCGGCCTGCCGCAGAACGTCCTCGACACCCGCTTCCCGGCCAATCTTCCCAACGGCCCGTACCAGATTTCGAAATACGTCTCCTATGCGGCCTACACCGGAGATCCAGTGCACCGCTTCTTCCAGATGTGGCAGGACATCGACGGCGGCAAGCACGACAAATTCGTGTGGGTCGAGCAGACCATCGGCACCGGCTCGAACGGTCAGCCCTATCCGGCCGGCGGGTTCAACCCGATGGAAGGCGCCATCTCGATGGGCTTCTACAATATGAACCCGTTCACCGACGCCGCCGGCAAGGCCCAGCCCGGTGACGCAGCGTTCTTCAAGCAGCTCGCCGACGAGTATGCGATCAGCGACAACTATCATCAGGCGATCATGGGCGGCACCGGAGCCAACTTCCAGGCGCTCGTGACCGGCCACGCCGCGTTCTTCACCAATCCCGAGACGCTGAACGGCGCCCCCGCCGTGCCCTACGCCAACCAGATCGAGAATCCGGATCCGGTTCCCGGCACCAACAACTACTACAAGCAGGACGGTTACAGCGGCGGCTCCTACGTCAATTGCTCGGACCCCAGCGCGCCCGGCGTCGCCGCCGTCAACGAGCAGCTTTTCAAGAACGGCGTCTATAGCAACAACTGCGCGCCGAACCACTATTATCTCGTCAACAACTACAGCATGTTCTGGAACCAGACCAGCGCCAAGCCGAATGCCCTCGGCTCGGACAAATTCGTGCTGCCGCCGCAGAGCGCGCCGACCATCGCCGACGTGATGACCGCAAAAGGCGTGTCCTGGAAATACTACAGCGCCGACCGCGGTGACGATGCCACCACCTTCGCCAAGAGCGTCGACGGTGTGCCGCTGCTGTTCCACTCCTATTGCGGCATCTGCGACCCGCTCACCGGCTTCAACAACATCATGAAGAACCCCGCCGAGGAAGCCAAGCTGCAGAACTACGGCGCCTTCGTGAAGGACGTGCAGAACAACACGCTGCCCGCAGTGTCATTCGTGCGTCCGTTCGAGGCGCTCGCCGGGCATCCCGCCGATTCGACCACCGACCTCTACGAAAAATTCCTCGAGGCCCTGATCAATCGCGTCAAGGCCAACCCGCAGCTCTGGGCCAAGACCGCGATCTTCATCACGACGGACGAGGGCGGTGGCTACTATGACTCCGGCTATGTCCAGCCGGTGGACTTCCTCGGCGACGGCACCCGCATTCCCTTCGTCCTGGTCTCGCCGCTGGCCAAGAAGGGTCATGTCGACCACACCTATTACGATCACGTCTCGCTGCTGAAATTCATCGAGCGCAACTGGCGGCTGCCCACGATCTCCGCCGTCAGCCGCGACCGACTCCCCAATCCGATCCATGACCGGGACGACAACCGCTATGTGCCGAAGAACCGTCCTGCGATCGGCGACCTGATGAATCTGTTCGCCTTCGGCGATAACGATGGCGATCACGATCACGACGGCGGCTGGCATCATCACGACCACGGTGAGCACGGATACGGCGACGACCGCTGATCGACCGGGAGTCTGCCGCTGTCAAGAACAGCCCGCCGCACACGTTGCGGCGGGCCATCTGCGCATTGTGCGCGGCGACGACATTGATGGTGCACCGAATTGCAACATCGTGACGCCGTCAGCGGATTGTCAGCCGATCGTCACGCCCCCGTTATCGAGCCTCCGCATCGTCCCGCCGCCGCTTGAACGAAGCGGCGCGGTGCAACCGAGGTCTTGGGGGATCTTGCAGAATGTCACTTCGATCATCTTTCAAATCTGCCTTTCATGAATTGCTCGCATTGTCCGTCACGGTGTCTTTGCTGGCGTTTTCCGCTGCCGCGCCGAGCCTTGCGCACGACCATGGCTTCGACGACGATGACGACAGCTACGCCATCGGCCTGTGGGGCGACCTGCCCTACTCCACGCTGCAGGCCACCGTCGGCGTCCCCAACCTGATCGCCGACATGAACGCCCATCGACTGAAATTTACGGCGCACGATGGCGACCTGAAGCAGGGCTCCAATTCCGCCTGCGACGCCGGCCTCTACGCCCAGGCGCTCGCTTTCTTCAACAGCCTCGAGGCGCCCGCGATGTTCACCCCGGGCGACAATGACTGGGTCGATTGCGATCGCCCCTCGAATGGCGGCTTCAACTCGCGCGACCGGCTCGATTACGAGCGCAAGGTGTTCTTCTCGACGCCGTTTTCGCTCGGCCAGCGCAAGCTGCGCCAGGAGGTGCAGACCGATCCGCTGTGTCTGAGCGCCAACGGCACCAAGGTCGGCTGCGTCGAGAATCGCCGCTGGACCGTTGGCCGGGTCACCTACGCGACCCTCAACATCCAGGGATCCTGCAACAATCTCTGCGACACAAATCCCGATCCGGACGAATACAACGCGCGCAACGCGGCCGTGATTCTGTGGATGCAACAGACCTTCGCGGAAGCCAAGAGGCGCAACTCCGCCGCGGTGATGTTCATCACCCAGGGCAACCCGGGCTGGGACCAGGCCGATCCGACGCGCGCGCCGCTGCGCGATCCCAGGACGCTCGCCGAAACCGACGGGCAGCCCGATGGCTTCGTCAGCTTTCTGACCGCCTTGCGCACCGAAGTCGAGGCGTTCCGCAAGCCGGTCGCCTACGTCCACGGCGATTCCCATTACTTCCGGATCGACCAGCCCTTCCTCAACAGTGCCGGCCAGCGGCTTGAGAACTTCGTTCGCGTCGAAACGTTCGGCGACAATCAGGGCAACGGCAACAACGACGTGCGCTGGCTCAAGGTGACCGTCGATCCGCGCAGTCGCGACGTGTTCTCCTTCCAGCCCGTCACGGTGCCAGCGAACCGCACCGCCGTGCCGGCGCCGACCCGCAACTGAGCCTCATGATGATCGGGTCGTCCAGCTTGGCTGGGCGACCCTTGTCTTTCGCCTCTTTCGCGGAGTTCTGGAGTCGGACTCAACCGAGCGACCGCAGCCAGGCCAGCCGGGCGATCGCCTGCGACGCCAGCCGCTGCATCAGATCGAGCCGGTCCGGTTCGGTCGCTCGCTCCGCATGCTCCAGATACGCGTCCGCGAGCGCCTCCGCCAGCACGGCTGCATCGGCTTGCGCGAGCCCAGCCGGCAGGCGCAACAGGTCCGCAACCTCCGATGCCATTGCCGCGGCTTCCTGCGCAAGCTCGCGCACGCGATCCGCCGGGCGGCCAGCGGCGCGCACAGCCATCGCGTCGAGCAACTCGGCGAGTCGACGCTCCAGCCGGCCGGCGTCGATCGTGCCGGCGTCCGACGCCACCGACGCCGCGCGCCTGGCGTCGGTCTCAAGATGATAGGCACGGCGCCGCTCCTTGCGCAGCGTCGCGACATGACCGAGTTCCTCTCGCGCCATCGCCTCGGACGCCCTCTTGACCTCGGGATCATCGGCAAATGCCGCAAGATAGGACCAGAACGCAAAGGCCCGCTCCTCGTTGCGCACCGCCATCGACAGCGCGCGGTACGGCGTCATCAGCCGCGAGTCCTGGATTTCGCGTGCCACGCCGGGCTCAAAGGTCTCCGGTGGTTGCCAGCGCACCAGCGACGCATCGGGGGCACGCCCCGTTCGCGCTTGCGACCATTGCGCGACACTGTCGACATGCTCGCGCTCGGCCGCGGCCAGCCTCGCGAAGACAGCGGCCAGATCGAGCCGGCCTTGACGCTGCATCTCTCCGGACAGCTCGTCGTAGCGATCGGCCGCCTCCTGCTCCATCGCATTGGCGAGCGCGAACAGCTCGTCGATCGAATGCAGGTTCCCGGCCGGTTCCGACTTGAGCGAGAGCGTGCGTGTCAACAACATATGATGGTCCGCCTGATTGTCCTGGCTTGTTTGATCCAGCGCAACGTCCGTCGGATTGCGACCCACTAGACAACCGGCACGATAAGGAGTCAATTTAGCCTGGCTCTATTTGCTCAGGGATTGTCAATGGCGACGATCCTTCCTTCCCCGAAACAGTCCTGACTGGAATACGGCCCCTTCGCGGGCCGTCCGTTCCGCTTGAGGTGATCATGGTTGCGAGTGATGTCGCCACCAATCGGTGGCGCATGCCTGCTATCCTGGTAGCAATCCTCATCGGGCTCTGCGCGATCGCGGCCCCGCGCGCAGCACATGCGGCCGGCGATCTCGCAACCTACCTCTCGAAGATCACGCCGGGTGAGCTGTTCCCGGATGCGGATCGTTTCGGCGAGCCGCAAGGCGAGCCGCCGATCATGCCGGTGTATCGCGGCGATCAGCTCAAGGGTTACGTCTATCTCAACTCCGATTTCGCCAATTCCGTCGGCTATTCGGGCAAGCCGATCCACATCCTCGTCGGCATCGATCCCAAGGGCGTCATCTCCGGGCTGAAGCTGGTCGATCACAAAGAGCCGATCGTGCTGATCGGCATTCCCCAGCCACGCATCGTTGCCGCACTCAACGGCCTGCTCGGCAAGGACATGATGCCGATTGCGCAAGGCGCGGAACATGCGCCGCAGGCCGACATCGTCTCAGGTGCCACGGTCACCGTGCTGGTGATGCACGACAGCATCGTGCGCGCCGCCACGCGCCTGATCCGCAGCGGCCGCATCGGCGCCGGCTCAGCGGCGACCGCCGCCGCAGCGCAGCCCGGCGTGACCAAGACGGTCGATCCCGACAAGAGCGAGATCCGCGACTGGAGCAGTCTGCTCGGCGACGGCTCGGTGCGGCGCCTGCATCTCAGCATCGGCGACGTCAACGACGCGTTCGCCAAGTCGGGCAATGCGGCGGCCGCGCAGAATCCGGAGCCCGGCGATGCCGGCGACACCTTCATCGATCTCTATGTGGCCATGGCCAGCGTGCCCACGATCGGCCGCAGCCTGCTCGGCGACGAGGGCTATCAGCGACTCAAGCAGCGATTGCAGCCCGGACAGCAGGCGATCGTCGTCGCCGGCGACGGCGTCTACTCGTTCAAGGGCTCCGCTTATGTCCGAGGCGGCATCTTCGACCGTATCGAGGTGCTGCAGGAGGGCGGAAGCACACGGTTCCGCGACAAGAACCACATGCGACTCGGTGCGCTGACCGCCGCCGGCGCCCCTGCCCTGCGCGAGATCGGACTGTTCATCACGCCGCCCGAATTCACGCTCGACCCGACCGAGCCATGGCAGCTCCAGCTCCTGGTGCAACGAAGCACAGGCAGCCACGACAAGGCGTTCCTGACATTCGATGTCGACTACACGGTGCCCGACGCCTACTTGAAGCAGCAGACGCGCCCCGCTGTGTCGGCAGCGAAGGCGACGTCCGCGCGTCCCGCCCCGACCACGGCGCAACCGGTCGCCGACGACACCGAGGAGCCGTTATGGATGCGCATCTGGCGCTCGCAGACGGTCTCCATCGGCATCACCGCGCTGGCGCTGGCCGCGCTCACAGGGATCTTCTTCTTCCAGAACGTTCTGGTGCGCCGTCCCCGGCTCTACACCTGGGTGCGCCGCGCCTATCTGCTGTTCGTGCTGGTCTGGCTCGGCTGGTACGCCAACGCCCAGCTCTCGGTCGTCAACGTCGTCACCTTCGTCAACGCGCTGCTGACCGGCTTCCATTGGGAGTTCTTCCTCGCGGCGCCCTTGATCTTCATCCTGTGGGCGGCAACGGCGGCTGGACTGCTGTTCTGGGGCCGCGGGCCGTTCTGCGGCTGGCTCTGTCCGTTCGGCGCGCTGCAGGAGCTGACCAACACTGTGGCAAAATGGCTCAAGGTGCCGCAGATCACGGTGCCCTGGGGGCTGCATGAGCGACTGTGGCCGATCAAATACATCATCTTCCTCGGCCTGTTCGGCCTGTCGCTGTATTCGGTCGCGCTCGCCGAGCAGGTCGCGGAGGTCGAGCCGTTCAAGACCGCGGTCATCCTGAAATTCTCGCGCAGCTGGCCGTTCGTGCTGTATGCCGCGGCGCTGCTCGGCATCGGCCTGTTCATCGAACGCTTCTTCTGCCGCTATCTCTGCCCGCTGGGCGCCGCGCTGGCGATTCCCGGACGCATCCGCACCTTCGAATGGCTGCGTCGCTGGAAGGAGTGCGGCTCGCCCTGCCAGCGCTGCGCCAAGGAATGTCCGGTGCAGTCGATCCATCCCGAGGGACACATCAATGTCAATGAATGCATCTACTGCATGCATTGCCAGGAGCTCTACTACGACGATCAGCGCTGTCCGCACATGATCCAGGTCCGGCTCAAGCGCGAGAAGTTCGAGGCGATGTCATCGCCGTCGATGCGCGCCGCCAAATCCGGTCCGAAGACCGTGATCACCCATGCCGGTCGGCCGACGACGGCGCCGGCTCAATCCAACGATCTCACTCATCCATCATAAGGAGACGACGATGGCGCACGACGACGACCAGACGAAACTCAGCCGCCGACAAATCGTCGGCACCGCCGCGCTCGGCGCGGCCGGCGTGGCCGGCAGCATCGGCCTCGGCAAGAGCGTCGAGACCACGCCGGCCGCCGCACAGTCGCGACCGGCGCAAGGCGCCGGCAAGGCGGAGGTCGCGCCCGGCCAGCTCGACGAGTACTATGTCTTCTTCTCCAGCGGCCAGACCGGCGAGTTGCGGATCGTGGGCATGCCCTCGATGCGCGAGCTCATGCGCATTCCGGTCTTCAACCGGTGCAGCGCCACCGGCTGGGGCCAAACCAACGAGAGCCGCAAGATCATGACCGAGGGGCTGCTGCCCGAGACGCGCGAACGGCTCAAGGACCGGCTCGGCATCTGGATGAACGGCGACTGCCACCATCCGCACATGTCGTTCACCAACGGCACATATGACGGCCGCTACATCTTCATCAACGACAAGGCCAACACCCGCCTCGCCCGCATTCGCACCGACGTGATGAAATGCGACAAGATCATCGAGCTGCCGAACCAGTACACCATCCACGGCATGCGTCCGCAGAAGTTCCCGCGCACCGGTTACGTTTTCTGCAACGGCGAATATGAGGTGCCGCTGCCGAACGACGGCAAGGTGCTCGACGACAAGTCGAAATACTGGTCGATGTTCTCGGCCGTCGACGGCGACACCATGAAGGTCGCCTGGCAGGTGATCGTCGACGGCAATCTCGACAACACCGACTGCGACTACCAGGGCAAATATGCGTTCTCGACCTGCTACAACTCGGAGAAGGGCGTCACCTTGGCCGAGATGACGGCAAGCGAACAGGACTGGGTCACGATCTTCAACATCAAGCGCATCGAGGAGGCCGTCAAGAAGGGCGACTTCAAGGAGATGAACGGCGTTCCCGTGATCGACGGCCGCAAAGGATCGCCTTACACGCGCTACGTGCCGGTCTCCAACAGTCCGCATGGCCTCAACACGGCCCCCGATGGCATCCACGTCGTCGCCAATGGCAAGCTGGCGCCGACGGTCACGGTGATCGACGTCCGCCTGATCGACAACCTGTTCGACGACAAGATCAAGCCGCGCGACGTCGTCGTGGCCGAGCCGGAGCTCGGCCTCGGGCCGCTGCACACCGCCTTCGACGGCCGGGGCAACGCCTACACCACGCTGTTCCTTGACAGCCAGGTCTGCAAATGGAGCCTCGATCTCGCCAAGCGCGCCTTCAAGGGCGAGAAGGTCAACCCCATCATCCAGAAGCTCGACGTCCACTATCAGCCGGGCCACAACCACGCCTCGATGGGCGAGACCAAGGAAGCCGACGGCAAATGGCTGCTGTCGCTGAACAAGTTCTCCAAGGATCGCTTCCTGAATGTCGGCCCGCTCAAGCCGGAGAACGACCAGCTGATCGACATCTCCGGCGACAAGATGGAGCTGGTGCATGACGGCCCGAGCTTCGCTGAGCCGCATGACGCCGTGATCGTGCACCGCTCCAAGCTCGAGGGCCGCGTGACCTCGATCTGGAAGCGCGACGACCCGTTCTTTGCCGACGCCCGCAAGCAGGCCGCAGCCGACGGCGTCACGCTGGAGAGCGACGCCAAGGTGATCCGCGACGGCAACAAGGTGCGCGTCTATATGTGGTCCAGCGCGCCCGCCTACGCGCTCGAGAAGTTCGAGGTCAAGCAGGGCGACGAGGTGACGGTCTATGTCACCAACATCGACGACGTCGAGGATCTGGTGCACGGCTTCTGCATCGTCAACTACGGCGTCAACATGGAGATCGATCCGCAGCAGACCTCGTCGGTGACGTTCATCGCCGACAAGCCCGGCGTGTACTGGTATTTCTGCACATGGTTCTGCCACGCCATGCACATGGAAATGCGCGGACGCATGCTGGTCTCGCCGCGGAACGCGTGAGGGATGCGGCGCATGCGCCATATCAAGACTCTGGGGCTGGCGGCGCTCGTCGTCGCCGGCCTGCCCTTCCGCGCCCAGGCGGCGACTCTGCAGGTCGGAACTGACACCACCGACCTGCAGGCCCTGCTCGACCGCGCCGCCGACGGCGACGAGATCGCGCTCGCCACCGGCACCTATCGCGGACCGCTACGGATCAGCCACCGCTTGACGCTGGCTGGGGCTCCGGGCGCCGTGATCAGCGGTGGTGGCGAGGGCAGCGTCATCACCGTGGCGGCGCCGGGCACCGTCATTCGCGGCCTCGCCATCGACGGATCCGGCCGCGCGCTGGAGAAGATGGATTCCGGCATCTTCGTCGAGCAGGCCGCGCACGACGCAGTGATCGAGAACAACCGCATTGAAGGCAATCTGTTCGGCGTCTATCTGCACGGATCAGCCAACGCCATGGTCCGTCACAACAGCATCATCGGCCTGCGCGCGACGCGCGGCGGCGTCACCGGCAACGGCGTCTCCGTCTGGAACGCGCCGGGCGCCAAGGTGATCGACAACCAATTCCGGTACGGCCGCGATGGCGTGTTCGCCATCACCAGCCGCAACAACGTCTTCAGCGGCAATCGCTTCAGCGACCTGCGCTTCGCGGTCCACTTCATGTACACCAACGACAGCGAAATCTCCGGCAACGTCTCGACCCGCAACATCATCGGCTATGCGATGATGTTCTCCAAGGCGCTCGTCGTGAGGGATAACGTCTCGGATCACGACCGCGACCGCGGCTTGCTGTTCAACGCGGCCAACGGCTCGCAGATCGCCGGCAACA
Source organism: Bradyrhizobium sp. HKCCYLRH3097 (assembly GCF_051167875.1). Taxonomy (NCBI): domain Bacteria; kingdom Pseudomonadati; phylum Pseudomonadota; class Alphaproteobacteria; order Hyphomicrobiales; family Nitrobacteraceae; genus Bradyrhizobium; species Bradyrhizobium sp. HKCCYLRH3097. Next base: position 128,317 of record NZ_JBNPTX010000009.1, on the reverse strand, counting down.
GCGTGATCGGTGGGCTGCAGCCGGCAGAGCGCTGGGCCACCGCGGAGAACCGCGGCACCGACGAAGGCGTGCCGCAGGCCGATGCGAGCACGGCCACGCCGACCGCCGGCGCCCGTCCCGGTCCCGAGAAATGCGTGTTCATCTACAACACCAACAACAACCATATCACCGACAACTGGTTCGAAGGGTGCGAGATCGGCGTTCACTTTACCGCCGGCTCCGAGGGCAACGACATCAGGGGCAATGCCTTCGTCAACAATGCCAGCCAGATCAAGTATGTCGGCACCCGCCATCTCGACTGGTCGAAAGACGGCCGCGGCAATTATTGGAGCGACAACCCGGGCTTCGACCTCAACGGCGACGGCATTGCCGACACCGCCTATCGGCCGAATGATCTGATCGACCGCGTATTGTGGACCGCGCCGGCCGCCAAGGTCCTGATCAACAGCCCGGCGGTGCAGGTGATCCGCTGGGCGCAGGCGCAGTTTCCCGCGATCCTGCCCGGCGGAGTCGTCGACCGCCATCCCCTGATATCGCCGCCGGCGCGCCGCGCCGCTGCAGAAAGCGGGCCCCGATGACCGCGACGATCCATGTCGCCGACGTGATCAAGCACTACGGCAAGGTCGAAGCCGTGAGGGGCGTCTCGTTCGATCTCGCCGCCGGCGAGATGGTCGCGCTGATCGGCCACAACGGCGCCGGCAAGACGACGCTGATGAAGATGATGCTCGGGCTGATCCGCCCCACCCGCGGCACCATTGCCGTACTCGGTGAAAATCCAGCCGCCGGCGAGTTCTCCTCGCGGCGCCGCCTCGGCTACCTGCCGGAGAACGTCGCCTTCGATGCCGCGCTCACCGGCCGCGAGACGCAGAGCTTCTACGCCCGCCTCAAGCGCGAGCCTGTGAAGGGCGCGCTGGCGCTGCTCGATGTCGTCGGGCTGGGCGACGCTGCCGGACGCCGCGTCAATACCTACTCGAAGGGCATGCGCCAGCGCCTCGGCTTGGCACAGGCGCTGATCGGCCGGCCACGCGTGCTGCTGCTGGACGAGCCGACCACCGGTCTCGATCCCGAGCTGCGCCAGACGTTCTACGAGGTGATCCAGAAGCTCGCCGCCGAGGGCACGACGGTGCTGCTGTCATCGCATGCGCTGACCGAGCTGGAGGAGCGGGCCGGCCGTGTCATCATCATGAACAAGGGACTCAAGGTCGCCGACGGCACGCTCGACGAGTTGCGCCGCCTCGCGCGACTGCCGACCCGGATCCGGGTAAAGGTCGCTGAGCTGCCGCCATCCGGCCGGCCCTCGTGGCTGCCGGAGGCGACCTCCTATCGTCGGGTCAATGGCCACATCGTCGAGATCGACGCAGCGCCGGACGAGAAGATCGCTCTGCTGCGCCGTGCGACGGCCGACGGCACCGCCGTGCAGGATCTCGAGCTCATCCCGCCCAATCTCGACGAGCTCTACGCGCATTTCCTGCGCCACGCGGAGCGTTCGCAATGAATGCCGTGATCACCATCGCCGCGAAGGAAATCCAGCAGGCGATCCGCAACCGCTGGGTGCTGGCGTCGACCCTGCTGCTGGCAGGGCTCGCGCTGTCGCTGACCTTTCTCGGCAGCGCACCGACCGGCACCGTGGGCGCGCGCGCGCTCGACGTCGTCATCGTCAGCCTGTCGAGCCTGACCATCTTCCTGATCCCGCTGATCGCGCTTCTGATCTCGCACGACGCCATCGTCGGCGACATGGAGCGCGGCACCATGCTGCTGCTGCTCAGCTATCCCGTGGCGCGCTGGCAGGTGCTGCTCGGCAAGTTCCTCGGTCATCTCGCGGTGCTCGCCTTCGCGACCTGCCTCGGCTATGGCGCCGCTGCCGTAGCGCTGCTGATCGCCGGCAGTCACTTCGACAGTGACGGGCTCGCGGCCTTCGCCGCGATGATCGGCTCCTCCGTTCTGCTTGGCGCGGTGTTCGTCGCGATCGGCTATCTCGTCAGCGCAGTGGTGCGCGACCGCGGCACCGCAGCGGGGGTCAGCATCGGTCTGTGGCTCGTGCTCGTCCTGATCTACGACATGGCGCTGCTCGGCCTTCTCGTGATCGATCAGGGCCGCAACGTTTCCAGCGGCGTGCTCAGCGCGCTGCTGCTGCTCAACCCGACCGACGCCTACCGGCTGTTCAACCTGACCGGCTTCGCCAATGTCAGCCTGTTCTCCGGCATGGCCGGGCTCGCCGGCAGCAGCACGCTGTCGGTGCAGGTGTTGCTCACAGCGCTGGTGCTTTGGACGTTGGTGCCGCTCGCCGGCGCCGCGCTGGCCTTCTCCCGGAGGGAGCTATGAAACGCCTCGCTTTCGCCGGCTTGCTCATCGCCGCCTTTGCGCTTGCCGCCTGCAACGACAGGCAGGCGGCCGCGCCGCCGCCGCCGATCAAGCTGACGGCGGAGGCGATCGGGCATTATTGCGGCATGAATCTGCTCGAGCATTCTGGCCCCAAGGGACAGATCTTCGCCGCCAGCCTGATCGAACCGGTGTGGTTCTCCTCCGCGCGTGACGCCATCGCCTTCACGATGCTGCCCGACGAGCCCAAGGACATCCAGGCGATCTACGTCTCCGACATGGGCAAAGCCGCGAGCTGGGACAATCCGGGCGCCGACAATTGGGTCGAGGCGCGCAAGGCGGTGTTCGTGATCGGCAGCCGGGTCAGGAGCGGCATGGGCAGCGACGAGGCGGTGCCGTTCTCGGATCGGACCGCGGCCGAGCGGTTCGCTGCCGAGCACGGCGGCCGCATCGTCGGCTTCACCGAGGTGCCCCGCGACTACGTGCTGAGCTCGGCCGACGACAACGCCGGTCTGGCCGAGCCGGGTTCGAAGCAAACCACGGGAGTCCAGCGATGACACTTCACCTCTCGCGCCGGCGCTTCATCCGCATCAGCGCCGCATTAGCGGGCCTCGCGGTTGCTCCTTCCTGGGCGCAGGCGGCCGACAGCACAAGCGGGTCGGTCGAATGGCGCGGCACGCTGCTCGGCGCCGTCGCCACGATCAAGCTTCATCACCGCGACCGGCAGGAAGCCGAACGGCTGATCACGGTGTCGATCGGCGAAGCCCGGCGGCTCGAGCGCCTGTTCAGCCTGTATCTGGAGCAATCGGCGCTGGTGACGCTGAACCGCACCGGCGTGCTGGTGGACCCCGCGCCCGAGCTGGTCGACATCCTCACACGCTCGCAGCGCTACGCCGCGATGACCGACGGCCGCTTCGACCCGACGGTGCAACCGCTGTGGACGCTCTATGCCGATCATTTTTCGCGCCCGCATGCCAATCCCGACGGGCCGCCGCAAGCGGCCGTGCAAGAGGCGCTGGCGCGGGTCGGCCATCAGCGGCTGAGCGTCAGCCGCGATCGCATCGTCATGCCGCGCGGCATGGCGCTCACCCTCAATGGCATCGCGCAGGGCTATGTCACGGACCGGATCGTCGAGCTCCTGCGCAGCGAGGGCGTGCAGCACAGCCTGGTCGACATGGGCGAAGCCCGCGCCATCGGCGCACGGCCGGATGCACGGCCCTGGGAGATCGCAATCGCCGATCCGGACATTCCCGACCGGACCGCTGCACTGCTTCCGATCATCGATCGCGCCGTATCGACATCGGGCGCCTATGGCTTCCGCTTCGATCCGCGAGGCCGCTTCAATCATCTGTTCGATCCGCACGACGGCGGCTGTGCGCAGCGCTATCGCAGCGTGACCACGGTCGCCGGCAATGCAACGGCGGCAGACGCGCTCTCGACCGCCTTCAGCCTGATGTCGGAGCCTGAGATTCGCGCCCTGCTGCCCCGCACCGAGATCGAACGTGTCCACCTGATCGACGCGACCGGAGCGACAGTCGAGCTTGTCGCTTGAATTCGCGGCCGAATCAGTCGAGAGCGCGGCTAGAGGATAACGGTCGCCGGTCGAAGGCCGCACCGCTTGCTGCTAGGACCTGATGCGCGCCGCGCGGCTGCCTCGTCAAAATCGCGCGGCCATCTCGACGAGCCGCCTGTGCGCCCGCTCACGCGCCACGCCGGTGTGCGCCGCCGGCCCGCTGGTCGGCCCGATCGCCACGAAGTGCAGGTCGCGAAGGCCCATGAAGCGCAGCGCCTCGCGCAGATAGGGCGTCGCGAGGTCGGTACGCCCCCGGCTGATGCCGGTGGTGAAGTCGCCGCCGCTGGCGAGGATCACCAGCGTCGGACGATCCTTCAGAAGCGGCAGGTAGCCACGCGACGGATCGAAGCGAAAGGTGAGGCCCGGCTGATTGATGATGTCGAGCCAGTGCTTGAGTTTGTAGGGAATGCCGAAATTCCACATCGGCGTCGAGATCACGACGCGCTCGGCCAGATCGAGCCGCACCGCCATGCGTTCGGCGGCCGCGAACGCGGCGCGCTGGCCGTCGGTGAAGGCGCGCCCGCCCATGCGGGCATATTTCGCCTGCAGGATCTCGCCGTCGAACTCCGGCAGAGACTCGCGCCACAGATTCATCTCGTCGATGTCCCAGCCCGGCCGCGCCTGCCGGAAGCGATCGAGAAAGGCGCGCGCTCCCGCGCTGGACGCGGAGTCCGCGCGCGGCGAGGCGACGAGATGAAACAGCTTGGGCATCCCCTACCCCAGCGCCTTGATGACAGCATCGGCCCTGGTGACGACGGAGACGTTCTGCAGGGCGAAGTTGATCGACGCATTGTGCCAGTCCGCATTCATGGTCGAGCAGCAATCCTCCGGCACCACCATGAAGTAGCCCTTGTCCGCGCCGGTGCGCGCGGTGTGCTCGACCGACATGTTGGTCCAGGCGCCGGTGTTGATGATGACGTCGCGCCCGGTGGCCTTGAGAATCGTCTCGAGCCGCGTGCCTTCCCACGCGCTCATGCGCATCTTCTCGACCACGAAGTCGCCGCTGCGCGGCTCCAGGCCGGCGACAGGTGCCGCGCCCCAGCTGCCGCGCACCATCGCCTTGCTGTCGACCAGCCCCTCGAACAGCGGTGCGTTCAAGGTCACGCCGGGCGCGCCCGGCTCGACCACGAACCAGACATGAATGATGACGACGCCGCGCGCACGCGCGACCTCGGCGAGCCGCCCGACATTGTCGACCACGCGCTGCTGCTTGGCATGACCGGGCGCGCCGGAATCCGCGAAGGCGCCACCGTCCATGATGACGTCATTCTGCAGATCCTGGATGATCATCGCGCAGCGGCGCGGATCGAGCTGCATGTCGCCAGATGCCAGCTGCGGCGCCGATGGCGCGGACGTCGCGCTGGACATCGCCAGACCTGCCGTTGACGCCCCTCGACTTCGCGCGCTCATATACGGCTCGTGGCGCGGACCGACCTTGGTCGCGATCGCATAGACCGAATGGGTCGCGGTGAGATAGAGCGTGCGAAACTCGGGACCGCCCCAGGCGAGATTGGCGACGAGCTCCGGCACGCGCACCTTGCCGAGCAGTTCGCCCGTAGGCGCATAGACCCAGACGCCACCGGGTGCGGTGACCCAGACATTGCCGCGCTGGTCGCATTTCATGCCGTCGGGCACGCCTGGCTCGAGCTCGGAGCGGATGCCGCTGGCAAAGACGCGCCCGTTCGCCAGCGCACCATCGCCGCCGACGTCGAACACGCGGATCACCGCCTGCACCGTATCGTTGACGTAAAGCAGCTTCTCGTCCGGGGAAAAGCACAGCCCGTTGGGCTGGTCGAACAGATGGCGGTCAACCAGCAGCCGCGGCGGACCGCCGCCCGGCGGCACCCGGTACACGCCCTGGAAGCCGAGCTGGCGCGGCCGCTCCACGCCGTAGACCGGCATGCGGCCATACCACGGGTCGGAGAAGTAGATCGTCCCGCTGGAATGGACGCACACGTCGTTGGGGCTGTTCAGCTCCTGGTTCTCGAAATGCGATGCCAGGATCTCGCGGCGGCCGTCGGGACGCTCGCGCACCAGCGACGACGTCGCGTGTTCGCAGACGATCAGATTGAGCTCGGCATCATAGGTCATGCCGTTGCACTTGTTCGACGGCCGCCGCATCTCCACCACGCCACGCTTGGCGTCCCAGCGGCGGCGGACATCAGCCGGCATGTCGGAGAACAGCAGGAACTGCTCGACGGGATGCCAGATCGGCCCCTCGGTGAACTCGAAGCCGGTCGCGACCTGCGCCACCGGCGCATACGGATCGATCAGAGTTTCGAACTCACTGCGCAACGTCACGTGGGTCATGGGGGCACCTTGTGCTGCTCACGCCGGAAACCAGTGCCGCTGCGGCAGCGACTGCACCAGCGGCCCCGGCACCTGGTCGTGCAGCCGTCCCACCACCACACCGCCTTCGATCTTGGCGGGACGATCGTGCACCGGCAGCAGATAGCGCGAACTCGACAGGAGCTTCTTGATCGCTGCCTTCTCGGCGCGTTTTGTCGTGCCGTGATTGCCGGTGGTGCGCGGCTCGCCATCCTGGATCTCGTTGAACGGCGTCACGATCTGGTCGTTGAAGTCGTAGATGACGTCACCGCAGATGGTAGCGATGCCATCGGCAGTGTGGACGTGGATGTTCATCGAGCCTTCGGTATGGGCATTCGCAGCGTCGCAATAGACGCCCGGCATCAGCTCGACCGGGCCGGTGAGCTCGAGGTCGAGGAAACGCAGCGCACTCTTGGTGTGCAGCCGGTCGATCAGATGCTTGATGTCGGGCGCCGGATATTGCGGATGCATCAGGCCGGACACCGAGTATTCCAGCTCGCGGCGGTTGAGCACGACCGTCGTGTTCATCGGGAACAGATCGTCCTTCCCGGCATGATCGATGTGCAGATGGGTGTGGCAGACGTAGCGGACATCGCCCATGCGCACGCCGTGCCGCGCCAATTGGTTCTCGATCATGTTCTCATGGTACTGCAGCCCGCGCATGCCCAGCGTCTCCATGATCTGGTTGGAGCGATAGCCGGTATCGACCACGACCGGATACGGCCCGCCCAGGATCAGGAAGCCGAGCGTCAGCACCCGGCGGGTGCGGCCGCAATCACGGCCGAGCACAAGGAAGCTCGATTCCAATTCGATATCACCATAGTCGAGAACCTTGATTTCCAGCGCCATGAGCGTTCCCTGTTGCTTTTGTTGTCGTTGCAGGCGGTATCATCCCAGCCGATAGACGCGCTGCGCCGTCCCTCCCATGACCTGCGCGCGCGGATGCTCGTCGAGGTCCCGGATGGCAGCCTCATAGGCCCCCACCAGTACGCGGTAGTCGGTCCAGAGCTTCTCGATCGGAAAGTTCGAGCCGAACAGGCAGCGCTCGGGGCCGAACATTCCGACCGTCTCCCGCACCACGTCGGCGACATGCGCCGGATCGTTGCGGCGAATGAAGGTGCCGAGGCCCGAGAGCTTGCTGACGACATTGCTGCAGCTCGCCAGCCGCTGCATGCCGGCTCGCCATTGATCGCGACCGCGCGTGGACAGATCCTCCAGCATGCCGGCATGCTGGAGGATGAAGGTCACGGACGGACAGCTCTCGGCGAGCGCTGCGGCGCCCGCCATCTGCGGCCCGAAGACCTGCAGGTCGAAGGACCAGCCGTAGTCGGCGAGCCGCGCGATATTGGCGCGGATATGGGTATCTCTGCAAAGGTCTGGGGACGAAGCGAAACGATAGAGCGGGTTCTCATGCCAGTGCAGCTGCATCCGGACCCCGCGCAGCAGGGGATAGCGCGCCAGCCGGTTGAACTGCGGCCGCGCATCTTCGACGCTCAGATCGGCATAGGCGACGATCGCGTGCGGAAAGCCGTGCTGCTCAGAAGTTCGCTGCACCCAGGCGGCTTCGTCCTCGAAGCCGTCCTTGGCCCAGTTGGTCTGGACGTAGACCGATTGCGTGACGCCGCTGCCGGCGATGTCGTCGAGATACTCCTCGATCGTGTAGTCGCGCCTGATCGGCTCATAGGGGCCGAAAATCCGCGGCTGCATCGGCCCGACCAGCCAGGGCAGATCGGCCTGACGCCAGATGTGGTGATGCGCATCGACATAACCGGTCATGCCGCCCTCCTCTGTGCCAGCGACAGAACATGCGCGACGATGGTCTCGTCCGACCCGCCGGCTGCGATGTCGTCGACGAATGGCGCGATCGCCTGCAACGCCTCGGTCTGCGGCTTGAAGCCGGGCCCCGTCGCCAGCGGCGTCAGCCAGCTCAGGCGCCAGGCGCGCAGCGACAGCCTCCACACGGCGTCACGGAGCACGTGATGGTCACCACGCTCGAGCCCATCCGAGATGACCAGCACGACGGCGCCCCGCGCGTAGGTCGAGAACCGCGGCACCGCGAGGAAGGCCTGCAGCGCCTCGCCGATACGCGTGCCACCGTCCCAGTCGCTGACGAGATGGGAGGCAGCGAGCAGCGCCTGTTCGCGCCGCTTCAGCCGCAAGGGCCGCGTCACGCGTGTCAGCCGTGTGCCAAGCGTGAACACCTCGGCCTGGGGTACGGCCTGCACCAGCACGTGGGCGAGCCGCATGTTGTCCTCGGTCCGCGCCTGCATCGAGCCGGAGACATCGATCAGCAGCAGCAATCGTCGCAATCGAGGTCGCCGCTTCAACCGCCGCAGCGACAGCACCTCACCGTCGCGCCTTATGCTCTCGCGCAGGGTCCGGCGCAGGTCCACGAAGCTGCCGCGCCGCGCGCGCATGCGCCGGTGGCCACGCCGTTTCGGCAGTTTTGCACGCGCCTGACGCGCGAGGCGCTGCAGGGCATGGCCGCCCGTCGTCGCAGCCAAGCGGCGGGCGACCAGCGCTTCAACGCGCGTCGCAGCCAGACCTGACTCGTTCTGCTCCTCGGCGAGATCGGGATCGACAGCGCCGTCCCCTTCCTCCTGGAGACGCACGACATCGTCCTGCCTGTCGCTCTCGCTGAAGGCCGTTGCCTCGGCGACACCAAAATGGACGTCGAACAGCAGATTGTAGGTCGCGAGCCGCTCGGGAGGCGGCGCGAGGGTCGCCGTCCCGGCACGACGGATATCCTCGATGCTGACAGGCCCCAGCAGTTCGATCGCAGCGAGGAAGGCGGTGGTCTGCTCCGGCGCAATTGCGAAGCCGTTTCGCCGCAACAGCGCAGCGAATGTCACGAAGATCTCGGTCGCCTGCGGCAGGCGGGGCTCGCTCATGTCATCGCCTCCGCGAGCAGCGCGTCGAGCCGCGGCGCGATGAAGGACAGATCCTCCTCATCCTTCAGCGCGACGCCAATCGCGCGCTTGAACGCATCGGGCCAGCGCGCGCCGGTCCGGTTGAGCAGCGTCGCCGCCTCCGCCCAATCGACCGCCTCGGCAATCCCGGGCGCCTTGCTCAGCGGCTCGCGCCGCAGCTTCGCCACTGCAGCCACCACGGCCCGCGCGGTCGCTTCGGCAACACTGGAGGCCCGCATCATCACGATGCGCGCCTCGCGCTCCGCATCGGGATAGTCGATCCAATGATAGACACAGCGGCGGCGCAGCGCTTCGTGAAGGTCACGGGTCCGATTCGAGGTCAGCACCACGATCGGCCGCTCCGCGGCGCGCACCGTGCCGCGCTCGGGGATCGATATCTGGAAATCAGAGAGAAATTCGAGCAGGAACGCCTCGAACTCCTGGTCGGCCCGATCGATCTCGTCGATCAGCAGCACGGTCGCATCGGGCGCGCGCAGGCAGGCCAGCATCGGCCGCTCGATCAGAAAGCTCTCGCCATAGATGTCGATGCTCTCCTCGCCGGCTTGGCGGATCGCGAGCATCTGGCGCGGATAGTTCCACTCGTAGAGCGCCGCAGCAGCGTCGATACCCTCGTAGCATTGCAGGCGGATCAGCTTGCGGCCGAGCACCGCGGCGATTGCCTTCGCCGCCTCGGTCTTGCCGACGCCGGGCGCGCCTTCCAAGAGCAATGGCTTGCCCAGCGCGAGCGCGAGATAGGCCGCGGTGGAGAGCCCGTCATCGGCGAGGTAGTACGCCGCGCGCAGTGCCTTTTCCAGCGCCTGCGGCGAGTCGATGCCGACGATGTTGCTGCGGACCACCATGCTGCGTCACCGCCGCGTCTGCGGCCGGGCGCCGCCCTGGGCCTTGATCGCGCGCAGCACTTTCTCTGGCGTGATCGGCAGTTCGTCGAGGCGCACGCCGACGGCGTTGAAGATCGCATTCGCGATGGCAGGAAGCACGGGATTGGCGCACATCTCGCCAGGGCCCTTGCCGCCGAACGGTCCGTCGGGCGCCGGCCGCTCCAGCACGGCGATGTCGTGCGGACAGATGTCGCCAGGTCCCGGCATCAGGTATTCCACGAAGTCGCGCGGTCCTTGCTTCGGGTCCGGGTAGTACGGCTCCGTCGTCTCGTAGAGCGCGTGGCTCATGCCCATCCAGGCGCCGCCGACCAGCTGCTGCTCGACGAGGCGGGGATTGAGCGCGCGTCCCAGCTCATAGGCGCTGTCCATCCTGACCACGCCGACCTCGCCGGTCTCGTCATCGACCTCGACCTCGGCGACGAGACAGGCATGCGCGTAGCAGGTCGCCGGGGACATTTCGCCAGTCTCGGGATCCACCTCCGACAGCGGCACCAGGAAGATGCCACGGCCGGAGATGGTCTTGCCCTGGCGGAACTGCGCGGCGATGGCGACGTCCTTCACCGAGATCGAGCGATGCGGCGCGCCCTTGACGTGGATGTTGCCGCGACCATCCGTTTCGAGATCGCTGGCGTTGACCTCGAGCTCCTCGGCCGCGGCCTCCATCATGACGCCACGCGCCTCCTTGGCCGCCGCCATCACGGCATTGCCGACGCGATGGGTGCCGCGCGAAGCGAACGAGCCCATGCAATGCGGGCCGGTGTCGGAATCGGCGGTGTCGACATAGACGTCCTCGACCGGCACGCCGAGCGTCTCGGCACAGATCTGCCGCGTCACCGACTTCATGCCCTGCCCGAGATCGATCGACGACAGCGCCACCGTGAACTTGCCGCTGGGGTTGGAATGCACCAGCGCCTGGCTCGGATCGCCGCCGAGATTCATGCCGATGGGATAGTTGATCGCCGCCATGCCGCGGCCGCGGTGCCTCGTCATGTCAGCGCCTCCTCGTGCCGAACACCGACGAGAACCGCGTCGCGCCGTGCCCCGGCGAAGGCGCCGGGCTCGTTGGCGGAGGTGGTGGCGGCTCGGGCTGTGGCGGCGCCGAGAGACCACGATCGTAGCTGGTGCGTTGCTGCGCCGGCGCAGGCCGCGCGCTCACCGGCTCTCGTGGCGTGGAGGGAACAGCCGCCCGCGCCCCGCCGCCATCCTTGCGCGAGGACATGCGCCGGAACTCCTCGCGGATCGGCCATTTGGCCTTCTCGGCCGCGACCTGGACGCATTCGATCAGCGCGGTGTTCTTGGCCTCGCGGCGATGCGCCTTCATGTCGCCGTCGCGATAGGCGTTGAGGATACGAAACTCCATCGGGTCCATGCCGATCAGATGCGCGAGCTTGTCCATCTGGCATTCGAGCGCGAAGTCCATGCCGGTGATGCCGAAGCCGCGCATCGCGGTGGCCGGCGTGCGGTTGGTGAAGATGCAGTAGATGTCGCCATGGACGTTCGGGATCGTGTAGGGCCCCGGCAGGTGCGCGGCGCATTTGACCACCGCGTAGCTCGACAGCCGCGTATAAGCACCAGAGTCGAAATAGCCGCGGATCTGGCGCGCCACGATGCGGCCGTCACGCATGACTCCGTCCTTGATGTAGATGCGCTCGGCACCGCGGGGCGGCCCGAACTGCATCTCCTCCTCTCGTCCGAGCACGTAGCGCACCGGGCGCCCCGTCAACATCGCAGCGAGAATGGCGAGCGGCTCGGTCAGCGTGTCGACCTTGCCGCCGAAGCCGCCGCCGACCGTGCCGCCGATGAAGTGGAATGTGTTCGACGGCAGATCGAGGATCTTGGCGCAGGTGTCGAGCGAGAAGAACAGCGCCTGGGTCGAGGTATAGACCACGTAGCGGCCGTTGGTGTCGGGCGCGGCGATCGAGCCGTTGGTTTCGACCGGCGCGTGCTCGATCGGCGACATCTGGTAGCGCTGTTCCAAGACATGATCGGCGCCGGCAAAGCCGCGCTCGACGTCGCCAAAGCGCAACTTCTGGTGGTCGTAGCGGTCGTGATAGGTGAACGTATTCTTCGGATAGGTCTCGTTGACGGTGGGCGCGCCCGGCTTCAGCGCCTCCTCGACGTCGAACACCGCCGGCAAGATCTCATAGTCGACGCGTACCCTGGCCGCCGCCTCGGCCGCCGCGCGCGGCGTCTCGGCGACGACGGCGACGATCGGCTCGCCGCGGTAGCGTACCTTGTCGACGGCAAGCGTCGGCTCATCGTCCTTGCCAAAATTGATCAGGCTGAGCAGCGTGTTGAGATTGCGCGGCACGTCGCTGCCGCGGATGATCCGCCGCACGCCCTCGCTCCGTTCGGCCTCGCTGGTCTCGATGCGGCGCAGCCGGGCATGCGGCTGCGTCGACCTCACGACCTTCAGATGCAGCATGCCCTGCAGCTTGTGATCGTTGAAATAGGTCGAGGTCCCCGTGACATGGCCGAGCATGTCCTGGCGTTGGGTGCCCTTGCCGACCTCGTTGAGATTGTCGTCGCGCTCGTCGGCGAAGATGTCCTTGCGCAGTTCCAGCATGGCGATCTCTCCTCACGCACTCGCGCGCAGCGACGCGGCCGCCGCCAGCACCGCATTGATGATCGGCTCGTAGCCGGTACACCGGCAGATGTTGCCCGAAATCGCCTCTACCACCTGCTCGCGGCTTGGCTGCGGGATCTTGTCGAGCAGCGCCTTCGCCGCCATCAGCATGCCCGGCGTGCAATAGCCGCATTGCGCGGCAAAACCCTCGGCGAAGGCGCGCTGCAGCGGATGCAAATTCGGACCGCTCTTGATGCCGTCGAGCGTCTCGACCGCGCGGCCCTCGACGGCTTCGGCGAGCGTCAGACAAGACAGGTGCGCGTCGCCATCGATGAGGACCGTGCACGCGCCGCAGCCGCCCTGGCCGCAACCGAATTTCGGCGTGAGGTCGCCGATCATCTCGCGCAGCACGACCAGCAGATTGGTGCCGCCGTCGACGAACAGCGCGACATCGCGACCATTGTGCCGGAACTGAAGTGGGGTCTTGGCCATGCTCTAGCTCTCCTGTCCCGACAACAGCCGCCGCAGATGGACGCCGACCACTTCGCGGCGATACCACGCGCTGGCCAGCGAATTGTCGGTGGGTGCCGTTCCCTCGGCCGCCGCAGCAGCGGCGGCACTGATCGCGCCGGCGTCGAACGGCCGCCCTTCGAGCGCGCGCTCGGCCGCCTTGGCGCGGATGGCGGTCGGGGCCATCGATCCCAGCGCGATCCGCGCGCCGGTCACGCGGCCGCCACTCTGTGGAAGATGCGCCGCAAGCGTGATCACCGATCCGCCCTTCGGCTTGATCCGGGCGATCTTGCGATAGCGGAACGCATCCGCCGACGCAGGACGGATGCACGACACGCCGACCACCAGCGCACCGGCCTGGCGGTCGCGCGATTGCAGGAACTCCTCGATCGGCATGTCCCTGACGCCGAAGCTGCCCTGCAGCGAGACGATGCCGTCGAGCGCCAGCAGCGCCACCGTGAAGTCGCCGAACGGCGCCGGAGCGAACAGATTGCCACCGACGGTCCCCATGTTGCGCACCGCCGGGCCGCCGATCGAGCGCGCCGCCGGATGCAGGAAGGCGAGATCGCGCTCGGCCAGCACGCGGGCGAAGGTGACGCCGGCGCCGATCCTGATGCGCGCGCCTGCCGCATCGATGCCCTGCAAGGTCCGGTCGGTGGCGCGGATGACCGTCGCAATCGAGACGTCGCCCTCATTGAGATCGCGCATGACCAGCGTGCCGCCGCCCAGGTAGCGCGCCGCGCGGTCCGACGACAGCGCAGACGCAGCTTCGCTCGCGGCCTGAAACGTCTTCACCGTGACTGGCATCGATTCACCTCGTCCTCATGCCGCCTGCTTCAGATGCGATCGGATCGCCTCAAAGCCGGCCTGGTAGATGTCTTCTGCCACCATGCGCGACAGCGCCTCGGCCAGCTCGGGCCGCGTCGTGAAGCGGCTCTCCCAGTGCCAGAAGGTGCGATCACCATCGGTGACCGGCAGCAGCCGGACATGGGCGACGTAGTTGAACAGCTGGACCGGCGTATCGAGCAGACAGTAGCTGAAGCTCTGCTCGAGATCGGACAGCGCCAGCAACTGCTCGCGCAGCTCGGAGCCGTCCTTCAGACGAAAGCGCCTGACACAACCGATCTTGTCGGACGTCTGCGAACGCTCGATCGCAGAGGTCGCCACCGCCGGGTGCCAGCGATCATGACCGTTGAAGTCGCGCAGCACCTCCCACACGGCCTCGGTCGGCGCATCGATGATGGTGCTCTTGACCACGTGCGGCACGGCGTCAGCCCCCAAACGCGCGCTTGAGCGCATCGAAGCCGCCCTGGAACACGCCGCCGCCGATCGAAGCCACCAGATCAGCCTCGCGCTCCGGCGCGCAGTCGAACTCGGCGGTCCACTCCAGAAACGTCTTGTCGCCGTCCGTGACCGGTGTCAGCCTGAGGGTCGCGACGTAGTTCGATACGCCCATCGGCGATTCCAGGATCGAGTAGGTGCAGAACATGTCGTAGTCCGACAGGCCGAGCAGCTTCTCGCGAATGCGGTCGCCGTTGCGAAGCCGGAAATCCCTGACGCAGCCGATCTTGTCGGCGGGCTCGCCGCCCTCGATCCGGCTTTCGGCGATCGCCGGATGCCAGTTCGGCAGGCCGTTGAAGTCGCGGACGCGCGCCCACACCCGATCGTTGCGGGCACTCACGACGGTGGAGACGTAAACCCTCGCCATCTCGCATCAACCCTTCTTGCGCGGACCGCGATCGGTCGGCGGCTCGGACGGGCTGCCCTCGCCCGATCCGGCGCCGCCGCCTGTCTCCTTGCGCGCCGAGGTTTCTTTCCGGATTCCCTGCATGTCCCTGGCCTCGCGGATCAGGCCCGGCATCTTGGCAAGGCTGCCGCCCTCGACGCCGATATCGGAGAGAATGGAGTCGATCAGCGGCGCCTGGACGCGGTAGCGCAGCGCGGAGTCGATCACCTCGTCGGTCGCGCTGCGGCCGCCATTGCCGTTGCCGCCATTTCCGTTCAAGCCGTCGACCTGCAGGATGCGGATGCCCTCGATCTTCTCCATCGGCTTGACGCTCTCGCGCACGATGCCCTCGATGCGGTCGAGCAGCTTGCGCCGGAACAGCGAGTAGCGTGCCTGGTCGGTCAGGACGTTCTCGGCCTCGTTGAGCAGCTTCTGCGCCTCCGCTTCGACCGCGGCACGAACCCGCTCGGCCTCTGCGGCGATCCGCGTCTCCTCGGCCTGCTTCTCGGCCAGCAGCACCTCGACCGTCTTACGGCGGCGGGCAATCTCGCTCTCGCGCGCCGTGACGACTTTCTCCGCCGCTTCCGTTGCACGCGAGCGCGCCTCTTCGGCCGCGACCTTGGCCGCGGATTCCTCCAGCGATTTTTGATACAGCGCGATGGCCTTCTCCATCAGCGCAGTCTCGACGTCCTTCTCGCGGTTCACTTCGAGCTTACGCAGCTCGCGCTCGCGGCCGATGCGGGCCTCGTCGAGACCACGATCCGAGGCGATGCGGGCGCGTTCGACCTCCTCACGGGCCGCGATCTCGGCCTCCTGCAGCGACTGGACGCGCGCGACCTCGAGCTGCTCGATCGCCCGGCGACGCTCCAACCGGACGGCCTCCAGCGCCTGCTCGCGCGAGACATCGGCGGTCTCGACCTGCCTGCGCGCGACGATCTCGGCTTCCTTGACCTGACGATCCGCATCGATGCGCTCGGCTCGCTTGGCGGCGAGCTCGATGACGCGGGTTTCGTCGGCGAGCTCGATCGCCTTCTTGTGGTCGATGTTGAGCACCTCGCGCGTCCGCGACGAAGCAATGCGCTCGGCCTCCAGCGCCAGCTCGACCTCGATGCGGCGCCGCTCGACCGCCTCCCGACGCTTGAGATCGGCGGCCTCGACGGCCTCCGTGCGCTCGATCTCCAGGCTGCGCGTCTCCTTCTCCGACTGGATCCGCTTGGCTGTTACAGCCAGCTCCTGGGCGATGCGGGCCGCTTCGATCGCCTCGCGCGAGGCGATGTCGGCCTCCTCGATGGTCCTGACGCGCGCGATCTCCAGCGCACGCACCCGCTCCTCCTGCGCGATACGGCTGGCCTCCGTCGCCTCGCGCGCGGCGATGCCGGCGATCTCGATGCCCTGGTTGCGCTCGATCTCCAGCCTGCGCGTGGCGTGCTCGGCGGCGATCCGTTCCGCAGACAATGCCTGCTCGCGCGCGATCCGGGCGGCCTCGACCGCTTTCTGCGCCTCGATCTCAGCCTCCTGGATGTTGCGCACTTGGGCAATCTCGGTGGCGCGGGTGCGCTCGTCGGAGCTGATGCGCTCCAGATTGACGATCATGGTCTGCGCGATGCGCGCCTTCTCTGTCGCCTCGCGCGCGGCGATCTCCGCCTGCTCGATCGCGCGGGTGCGTTCGATCTCGCGGCGGCGTGTCTCCTCGTCATTGGCGATGCGCGCATCGGAGACGACGCGGTCCTGCTGAATCCTGGCCTTCTCCACCGCCTCGCGCGCGGCGATCTCGGCTTCCTCGATGGTGCGGGTCCGCTCGATATCGCGTTGGCGCACCTCGCGCTCAGATTCGATGCGCGCGGCGTCGATCGCGCGCTGGTTGGCGATCCGCGCCTTCTCGATGTCCTCGCGCGCCAGCAGCTCCCTCTCTTCGACGGCACGCGTCCGCTCGATCTCGCGCTGCCGCGTGTCGCGCTCGGCAGCGATTCGGGCCTCGGCAATCGTCAGTTCGTTCGCGATCCGCGCCTTCTCGATCGCCTCGCGCGCCATGATCTGTGCCTGCTCGGCCTCGGTCTCGCGCAGCGCCCGCTCGCGCGCCACCTCCGTCCGCTGCAGGGCGCGGCGCATCTCGATGTCGCGCTCCTGCTCCAGCCGCGCCGTCTCGCTCTCGCGCTCGATATCGAGCGCCTCGCGCTCAGCTTCGAGGTTGCGGGTGCGAATCTTGATCATCGAGTCCTGCTCGATGTCGTTGCGCAGCTTGCGCTTGCTCTCGATGTCCTCCATCAGCCGCGTCAGGCCCTCGGCATCGAACCGGTTCGAGGGGTTGAAAAATTCGAGATCTGTCTGGTCCAAATCGGTGATCGCCACCGATTCCAGCTCCAGGCCGTTCTGGGCCAGCGCCTCGGCCGCGGCCGCCTTGAGACGGGACACGTAGTCACCGCGCTGCTCGTGCATCTGCTCCATGGTCATTTCAGCGGCAACCGAGCGCATGGCCGAGATGAACTTGCCGGACAGCAGCGCATGCAGCCGCTCCGGCTCGAGGGTGCGACGGCCGAGCGTCGCCGCCGCGATCGACACCGCCTCGCGCGTCGGCTGGACACGAACGTAGAAGTCGGCCTCGACGTCGACCCGCATGCGGTCGCGCGTGATGACGGCGTCCTGCCGCGCGCGCGTGATACCCATCGGCAGCACGTTCATGTTCACCGGCGTATAGTCGTGAATGAAGGGCAGCACGAAGGCGCCGCCATTGATCACGACGCGCTCCCCGAGGAAGCCCGTGCGGACGAAGGACACCTCCTTCGAGGAGCGGTGATACAGCCAGTTGACGATGTAGACCGCGACCACGATGACGATGATCGCAATGATCAGCCAAAGAATCAGCTCACCGATCAGAGCCCCGGACATCTCATTTCTCCCTCAGTCTCTCGTCCGGCGAATGCGGCGCCTCAGCGCCGCTGCTGCCGGATCTCGTGTTGTCGCCTCAGACGCGGCGTGGCCGCGCGCTGATTGCCTTGAAATGTCGTACCTGCTCCGTCAGTGCGCGCTCCACCGGCAGCCGCTCCATCGAGGAGGCGCCGTAGAAGCCATGGCAGTTCTTGGTGTGCTTCATGATGAAGTCGGCGTCGGACGGCTCCGCGATCGGGCCGCCATGCGCCAGAACTAGAATCTCGGGGTTGACACTGAGCGCGGCCGAGGCCCAGCTGTCGATCAGGCCGGGACAGTCTTCGAGCTTGGGCGCGGTCTGCGCGCCGATCGAGCCGCCGGTTGTCAGACCGAGATGGCAGACGATGACGTCCGCACCCGCGATCGCCATGCCCGCGGCCTGGGCTTCATTGAAGACGTAAGGCGTCGTCAGCAGGTCCTTGTCATGCGCGCGCCCGATCATGTCGATCTCCAGCGCGTAGGAAATGCCCGTCTCCTCGAGATTGGCGCGGAAAGTGCCGTCGATCAGGCCGACGGTCGGGAAGTTCTGCACACCGGAGAAGCCGAGCGCCTTCAGCTCATCGAGGAACACATCCATGTCGCGGAACGGGTCGGTGCCGTTGACGCCCGCGAGCACCGGGGTCGACTTCACCACCGGCAGCACCTCGCTGGCCATCTCGACCACGATGGCATTGGCGTCGCCATAGGCCATCAGTCCGGCGAGCGAGCCGCGGCCGGCCATGCGATAACGGCCGGAATTGTAGATCACGATCAGGTCGATGCCGCCGGCCTCCTCGCATTTGGCCGACAGGCCGGTGCCGGCGCCGCCGCCGATGATCGGCACGCCACGGCGCACCATGTCGCGAAACTTCTTCAGCAGCGGTGCGCGCTCATATCTCGGCATGACCATCACCTCGCCTGTCTGCGCCGCGCCGGCAGCCGCCCAAGCATCGGCCGGATGGCGCCGACGACCACTGCTGCGAACTCATTGTCGTTGATGTGATGCGGCACGCGGATCAGGCGCCGGCTCGAGGTCTGCCGTACGGTCTGCTCGAGACTGCGGAACAGCGCCTCATCCGCCTCGCGATCGAAGAACGGCTGCCCGGGCGCATCGAGCGCGGAGACGCCCTTTTCCGGCAGGAGAAACCGGACCGATCCATCCATGCGATTGAGCCGCTCGCCGATCCAGCGCCCCATCTGCGCGTTCTCCGCGGCCGTCGTCCGCATCAGCGTGACCTGCGGATTGTGCACGTGGAATTTGCGGCCGCGGTAGCGCTCGGGAATGGTCTCGGGCGCGCCGAAATTCACCATGTCGAGCGCGCCGACCGAGCCGACATAGGGCACGCGGCTGCGGATGATCGCGCCGAAGCGATCCTCGGTTGCCGGAAACACACCGCCCATCAGCAGGTCGCAGACCTCGGTCGTGGTGAGATCGATCACGCCGGCGAGCATGCCGGACTCGACCAGCTTCTCCATCGAGCGGCCGCCGACGCCGGTGGCGTGGAAGACGAGGCACTCGTAGTCGTCGCGCAGCTCGGCCGTGAGCTTCTGCACCGCCGGCGTGGTCACGCCGAACATGGTGATGCCGATCGCGGGACGTTGCGGTCGGGTGCTGTCAGCGATAGCGGGCTTCCGCTGGCGGGCCATCACCATGCCGGCTAGCGCATGCGCGCCATTGCTCAGCACCGCGCGCGAAATCGAATTGAGACCCTGAACGTCGGTGACCGAGTACATCATCGCGATGTCGGCCGGCCCGACATAGGCGCCGACGTCACCGGATGCGACAGAGGAGATGATCAGCTTGGGCACACCGACGGGGAGCTCGCGCATGCCCGGCGCGACCAGCGACGTTCCGCCGGAGCCGCCCGCCGAGATGATACCTGCGACATTGTCCTGCCGGCGCAGCCAGCGCCCGAACGCATCCGCCATCGCGGTGACGGATGCGCCGCGATCGGCACCGAACACGGCGGGACCGCCGCGCGGATGATTGAGTGCGATCTCCTGGGCCGAGACGTCGCAGCTCGTATGGCGTCCGCTGGTGGAGACGTCGACCAGCCGGGTGCGCAGCCCGTGGCTCGCGACGAGATCGCGGATGAAGCGCAGTTCGTCACCCTTGGTGTCGAGCGTGCCGGCGACGATCACCGCGGGCGGACCTGACGTGATCGGCGCGGCGCGCTCACGGCCCTGGCGCGCGGCCTCGTCAAGTCGGCTGACGCTGGTGGAGAGCGTGCGCGCCTTGGCCTCGATCTGCGCGATCGGCACCGGCTGCGACCAGCGCGTCGGCAGCACGGGATTAGAGACGTAAACCTTTACGGGCGCAGCTTTCGGCGTCGTTGATACCGCCGCACGTGCGGCGGGCCTCTCCTGAACTTCGCCCGTCCCGAGATCGGTCTCGTCGCCGGCATGCTGGCCGACACCGAGCAGGCGCTGCTGCAGTTCGCGGTCGGCGGCGAGCCGGGCCGAGTCGATGATACGGTTGATGCGGCCATTGACCATGATCGCGACGCGGGACGAGATCGCGGTCGCAACGCCGATGTTCTGCTCGATCACGAGCACCGCCATGTCGCCGTCCTGGCTGAGCCGGATCAGCATCTCCTCGACCTGGGCGACGATGACCGGCGCCAAGCCCTCTGTCGGCTCATCCATGATCAGGAGCTGCGGATTGGTCAGCAGCGCGCGCGAGATCGCCAGCATCTGCTGCTCGCCGCCCGACAACTGGCCGCCGCCATTGTTGCGGCGCTCGGCGAGCCGCGGAAATGTTTCGTAGACGCGCTCGACGGTCCAGGCGCCGCGGCGCAGGCCGGCGGCGAGTCGCAGATGCTCGTCGACGCTGAGCGAGCGCCACAGACGCCGCCCCTGCGGCACATAGCCGACGCCGAGCCGCGCGATGCGCGCCGGATTGAGCCCGGTGATATCATTGCCGCGCAGACGCACCGTGCCGGCGGACGGCCGCAGCAGGCCCATGATGCCCTTGCACAGCGTCGTCTTGCCCATGCCGTTGCGGCCGACCAGCGAGAAGACGCCGCTGTCGAGCCGGAGATCGACGCCCTGCAGCGCATGCGAATGGCCGTAGTACACGTCGAGGCCGCGGACCTCGAGCGCAGGCGCGGAGCGGCGGACGTCATTCATGGCCGCCTCCGAGATAGAGCTCCTGCACCTCCGGATCGGATTCGATCTCCTGCGGTGCGCCTTCCTTGAAGATGCGGCCGTTGTGCATCATCGTCACGCTCTCGACGACGCGCAGCGCCACGTCCATGTCGTGCTCGATGATGATGTAACCGATGTGCGGCGGCAGCGACGTCAGGATCTCGACCAGCTCGCGCCGCTCGGTCGGCGACAGACCCGCCGCCGGCTCGTCGAACAGGATGAATCGGGGCGCGCCGGCCAGCGCCAGCGCGATCTCGAGCTGCCGCTGCTGGCCATGGGCGAGCTCCGAAACCAGTTGATCACGCACGGACGTCAGATGCACGGCCTCGATCAGGCGCTCGGCCGCCTGCATCAGGGCGTCATTGGCGCTGGGACGCAGCATCGAGAAGCGCGCGCGCGAGACGCCACGGCATGCCAGATAGACATTGTCGCGCACCGACAGGCCGAGGAACAGCGCCGAGATCTGGTAGGTGCGGCGCAGCCCGCGGCGGATCCGCTCGTAGGGCGGAAAGGCGGTGATGTCCTCGCCGAAGAAGCGGATCGTGCCTGAGGTCGGCAGGAAGTCGCCGGTCACGCAGTTGAACAGGGTGGTCTTGCCGGCGCCGTTCGAGCCGAGCACCGCGCGCCGCTCGCCGGGCCGCACCGTGATCGTGATGTCGGTCAGCGCGGCGAGCGCACCGAACATCCGCGTGACACCGCGCAATTCGAGGGCTGCAGTCGAGCCGAGCGCCGAGAGCCGGTCAGCGACCCTATCCATGGCCGTGACCTCCGGGGCGCGACCTCGGCTCCGATGCCCCGCTGCGACGGCGCCACCGCTCATAGAGCCCGATGACGCCGTCGGAGGACCAGAACACGATAGCGAGAAAGCCGAGCCCGATCAGCAGCCGGAACCGGTTGCCGTCGAGCCCGACCTTCACCAGGAAGTCGAGCGCGAAGGTGCGCAGGATGACGAAGATGAAGGCGCCGATATAGGGCCCAACCGGCCGGGTAATGCCGCCGACGACGGCGACGATGAGAATGTCGATGCAGCGCTCGACCGCGACAGATCCGGGCGAGATCTGCCGATAGTTCCAGACCTGCAGCACGCCACCCATGCCGGCGATCAGGGCCGCGAACGCATAGGCGGCGATGCGATGTGCATTGACGTTGAAGCCGAGCGCGGCCATGCGTCTGGGATTGTCGCGCACACCCTGCAGCGCCAGGCCGAACGGCGCGCGCGACAGATAGAGCACAGCGAAATAGCCCAGTGCGGCCACCGCCAGCGTCAGGTAATAGAACGCGACGTCCATGCGCCAATCGACGCCGAGAAAATGCGGCGTGGCGATCGTGTTGATGCCGGTGTGGCCGTTGAATATCGCCCAGTTCTGATTGGTGAAATAATAGAACGCCGCGCCGATCGCGAGCGTGATCATGATGGTGTAGATGCCCTCGGTGCGTACCGCCAGCGCGCCGCCCAGCGTGCCGAACAGCACCGCGAGCACCAGGGCCATCGGCGTCGCCAACCACCACGGCCATCCCAGGCTGATATTGGCGTTGCCGCTGACGCCGAACACGGCGACCATGTACCCGGCAAAGCCCGCGATCGTCAGCTGCATCAGGCTGACCATGCCGCCATAGCCGGCGAGGAACATCAGGCTCAGCGCGATGGTGCCGAGGATCAGGGTCGTGCCGAAGATCTCGATCAGGAAGAAGCCGTTGGCGATCAGCGGCATGATCAGCAGCAGCGCGGAGACCGCCCAGGCCCAGGGCTGCTCGGTGGCCGACCATGCGGCCGGCTGCCGTGCGGCGCCGCCTGCCAGCATGCTCTCCCGCGCACTTGCCTCCTGGATCAGCGACATCTCATCGCCTCGCCAGGAGGCCCTGGGGCCGCAGCGCGAGCACCAGCACCATGATCAGGAAGGTCACGACGATCGCATAGGTCGGGATGTAGACCGAGCCGAGCTGCTCGGCGAGCCCAATGATCAGCGCGCCGAGCGCGGCTCCCGGGATCGATCCCATGCCGCCGACGATGACGACGACCAGCGAGGCCAGCAAAAAGCGCGTGTCCTCGCCGGGTGAGATCGACTGGAAGGTTCCGCCGACCACGCCGGCAATGCCGGCCAGCCCCGCGCCCAGTGCGAACACCAGCACGAAGACGAGCTGAATCTGCACACCGGTCGCCGCCAGGATCTCGCGATCATCCACGCCGGCGCGCACGATCATGCCGACGCGGGTGCGGTTGAGCGCGAGCCACATCGCGACGCCGATCACGACGGAGCCGCAGAAGATCACCAGCCGCACCAGCGGATACTGCAGGAACACGGCCTCGCCCGACGATTTCATCGCCGTCATCAGCGGCAGCTGTACCGGCCCGATCAGCCAGGCTGGCGTCTGGATCTGATAGAAGTCGCCGCCGAACGCCCACAGCATCAGATCGGCGAACACGATCGAGAGGCCGATCGTCACCATGGTCTGGCGCAGGTCCTGGCCCTCCATGCGACGAAAGACGAGCAGCTGCAGGAGAACGCCGATGGCCGCGACGAGGATGAAGGCGGCGACGAAGGCGAGGATCCATGACCCGGTCGCGGCGGACACGCCGTAGCCCACATAGCCGCCGAGCAGATAGAGCGAGCCGTGCGCAAGGTTGACGTTTCGCATCAGGCCGAAGATCAACGTGAAGCCGCTCGCGACCAGGAAATACAGTCCGCCCAGCGTGATGCCATTGAACACCGCACTCAGGAACACCTTCTTGCGGCCGATCGCCTCCTCGAGCCCCGGCGGCCAGACGGCGAAGATCAGCCACGCCAGCAGCGCCAAGGCGAGAAGAAGAATGAGGGACCAGATCGGGTGACGCTCGATGAAGCGGCTCATCAGCCCGCCCTCACGACAAGAGGGACGGATCCGTCGTCACAGCGGAAAGGCGCATTCAGCCGAAGATCGCCGGGTCTGCCGGCCATCGCTCGTCCTCCCTCGTCGGATCCTTTTGCGGATCACGTTGCCCAGAGTGTAGCGGCAGACGAGAGTGCGCACTTGATCGACAGTCTCTTTTCGCGCGACGCGCAGCAGCACATCAGGCGCGCAGCACCTTTGCAGCGCGGCGATAGTCGGTCGGCGCCATGCCGACATTGCCGGCGAAGAAGCGCGTGAAGCCGCTCTGGGAGGTGAATCCGAGATCGAACCCAATGTCGGCAATCGGTGCTTCCGTTGCCACGACGGCATCGAGCGCCCGCTCCATCAGCAGCGTATTCAGATAGAGATTGGGCGTCACTCCGGTCTGGCTGCGGAACAGCCGATAGAAATGCGGCCGCGATAGTCCGGATTCGCGGGCGATCTGATCGAGCTCGATCTCGGCGCATGGACTGTCCGACATCAGCTTGATGCACTTGCGAACACGAAAATCCGTCACTTCCGCGCATGGCCGTTCGGGCATCTGCTCCGAAACGCGCCAGCTTTCCTCGTAGCAACTGTCGATCAGCTGCCGCAGCTCGCCGTCGAGGCAACCGAGCGATGGCGCGCCACATACCAACGCTGCGGCGCGGCGAATGCAGCGATCGAGCGCGGCGGTCCGCCGGAAGCAGGTACGACCAAACCGCAAGCCCTGCTCGCGCGCGGCCGATGGCGTGAACCACTCCGCATTGACGTAGAGCACGAAGAAGATGGCGCCGTTGCCGACATCGTTCGGCAGGAAATTATGCGGTTCCCACGGATTGACCGCGACGATCCAGTTCTCGCCGATCTGATAATGCTGATCGCAGACGTCAATATCGGCCGGCGTCCCGCCAACGTGAAAGATCAGATGTCCCTCGCGATGGGCATGCACATTGAATGGCCGATTGAGCTGATAAACCGTCGCACGGCCGAAGCGAGCATGAAAGACGGCGAGCGCCCTACTCATCACTTCCTCACCGAAATGGTTCTTATTGTTCGTCAGCGTCGATCATCGCTTGGCAGAAAGCAAGGGACGCGACGACGCGGCCCGAGCCCGCTCGAGCCGCGTCGCCCTCTGCAGAAAGGTCAGTACTTCTTACATTCAGGCACGGTGCGGCTCGGCAGGCCGATCTTGGCGAAGGTGGCGGCATCATATCCCAGCGTCTGGTTGACGTCGGGAATCACCTTCACCACCTTGCTGAACAGCGCGCCCTTGCCGTCGTCGACGACCTCGGTGACGAAGTTGGTGCCGATGGCTTGGCGGTTGGCGTCGAGCTTGATCTTGCCGTTGGGAGCATCGATCTCGATCTTCGCCAGCGCCGCCTTGAGCTTGGCCTGGTTGTTCGACAGATCGCCATTGACCTCGCGCAGCGCCAGGATCAACGCCATGGTCGAACCATAGTAGTTGGTGGCAAGCAGCGACGGGCTCGGGAAGCGCTTCTCCGGCGGGAACGAGTCCTGATAGGCCTTCACGAACTTCTGCCAGCGCGGATCCTCCCAGGTATCGGCCTGACCCGACGCCGCAATCGTACCGATCAGGGCGTTCTTGGCATTTCCCTTGGACGACAGGATGGTCTGGTCGATCATGATCGAGCCGCCCATCAGGTGCGCCTTGCCGCCGGCCTGCTGATACTGGTTGAGGAAGTTGACGGCATCGGCGCCGCCGAGACCGAGATAGATCGCATCGACGTCATCGGGCAGCGCCGCAATCACCGACGCGAAATCCTTGGTGCCGAGCGGGACCCATTGCCGGCTGGTGATCTTGCCGCCCAGGCCGCAGAACTCCAGCGCCAGGCCGAACACCTGGGTGTAGATGAAGGAATAGTCTTCGCCGACGGTCGCGATCTTGCGATAGCCCTTGGTCTCGTAGGCATATTTGCCGAGGCCGACCTGCCATTGGGCGCCGTCCATGTTGAAGCGGAAGAAGTTCGGCGCGGGATCGACATAGGTCGTCTCCTGTGCGCCGGACGCGGCGTTCACGAAGGTCAGCTCAGGGTGCGTCTTGGCGAAGTTCTTGACGGCGATGCCCTCGTCGCCCGACAGCGGCGACAGCAGAATCTGTACCTTGTCCTGCTCGATCAGCTTGCGCACGGCACGGACGGCCGAGTCCGGCGTGGCGTCGGTCGACGCGACGACGAATTCCAGCTCCTTGTCGCCGACCTTCTTGCCGAGCACGTTCAACGCGGTGACATGTCCGCGCATCCCGTCCTCACCGAGCACGGTATAGGTGCCCTCCAGCGTCGCCGTGACGCCGACCTTGATCTTTTCCTGCGCGAATGCCGTGCCGGACAGCAAAAGCGCCGTGAACACGGCGATACCTACACTTCGCATGTGCATCGAACTCCTCCCTTGTCGCCCATTGCTGGGGCACACGAGCGTGTGCCGGCCACTGTTTCTCTGGCCATGTTGGCAGCGGACCTTCCCGGCGCCTCGCGTCATCTCTGACGAGCGACGGTCAGTCCCCATCGACCGCGGAGGCTACCGGATGAGCCGAGCGCGCGTGCAACCCGCCTGGCCTCGACCTTGACGACGAGTCTCATTTTCCATGATGCGACGCGATAAGGGCGTAACGCATTCCGCGTACGTCGCGGTCCCGTCAGTCCCCGGCAAGCGTGGTCGGCGGCCTCGCCGCGCTGCAGAGCCCGAGCAACTCAACTGCCTCGGCCCGGCTCCCTCGGGATCGTCTTGGCGTTCAGTCGCCGCGATCGTACCGTCACCCGGGAGCGACGAATGCGCCGCTTCCGGAATTCCAATCCGCACATGACGATATCGATGCTTTCATTCGGGTGCCGCACGCGGCGCCCGTGGAACGCGAGCCATTTCTCGACCTGCCGCACGACCACGCGGCCGAGGTCCAGCCGCCGCACCAGCTCTTCACGCGTATGCAGCGAGGCGATGTCGACGATGTAGTCGAGCCGCTCCGACATGGTCCGGCCGACGAGCCGCGCGTACTCACTCGATACCAGCAAGGTTACGACCCGCTCAGGCAGATGCGGCTCACCCATTTCCAATCCTGCACTCCACCGTGCCCACCGGCCGACCCGAAAGGTCGGCAATCCGGCAAATGCAGGCACGGCGCCCCCCGATGACAATTCGACCGTGACACGCCAGGGACGGCCCGGTCGCCGCGACGATATCCTTTCGCCTCATTCCACGACGCCGCGCGCGGCGCGCTCATCGTCGCTCTGCACTCGACTTTCCATCACGAGTACACGCGCTCCGCCCGGTCGTGAGACGGCGCTGCATCCTGGTCTCTCCCCGTTGTCGACACGAGCGACTTCGTGATCTCCTGAGCCCGCATCGGCAACACCGAGAGCAGCGTGTCGCTCAGGCCGTGCGAGGTTTCGGCGCAGCCTTGGACATAGACTTGTGGACAAAACGCCGGGCTTGTCTGCAGACGATAGTCGCGATCGAGCGACGCCGACTCGATGTAGCGGCTGATCGGATCGAGACACGCCGGGACCGGAGATCGCTCGTAGCCGGTGGCGAGCACGACGGCATCGTACACTGCCCGGCGGCGGACCTCCTCGTCCTTGTTGACGAACTCGAGCTCCATCCCCCCCGGGACGGCATGAGCTGCGACGATCTCGCTGCGCGGATGGAGCGTCAGCGTCCGAGCCCCGGCGACACGCTGTTGGTACGTCATCCGGTAGAGCTGATCGAGCAGGTCGGGGTCGACCACCGCATAATTGGTATTTCGGAAGCTGCGGACGATCGTCTCGCGTTGCCCGTCGGACCGCGAATGGAAATAATCGGTGTAGTCCGGGTTGAAGATCTCGTTCACGAACGGGCTGCTATCGGCCGGCTTGAGGGCGTGCCCGCGGAAGACCAGATCGATGTGGGCGTCGGGAACCCGTTCGCTGAGATCGAGCGTGACTTCAGCCGCACTTTGCCCGCCGCCGACGACCGCCACCCGCGGCGACCGGCCGTTCGATCCTGCCGCAAGCGACGAGCCGAGATAGCCGCTGGTGTGCACGACGCGCGGATCGATCGCGACCGCTCGGAATACCGACGGGATGTGCGGCACGCCGCCGACGGCGGCCACGAGGTGCCGCGTGACGCGTGACCGTTCTTTCCCGTCAGCCATGCGCGTGAGCACGCGAAGCGCGGTGACGGACTGGCCGGCGTGCACGGGCTCGACAGCCTCGACCGTCTCTCCATACGCAACCATGCCGCTGAACTGACCGGCGACCCAACGGAGGTAGTCGTTGAACTCGATCCGGCTCGGATAGAACGTCTTGCAGTTGGTGAAGTCGAGCAGCCGCCCGGACTTGTGCAGGTAGTTGACGAAGGTGAACGGACTGGTCGGATCGCGAAGCGATACGAGGTCCTTGAGGAAGGAGATCTGCATGTTGCTGCCGGGCAGCAGCATGCCGCCATGCCACTTGAAGTCCTGCTGCTTCTCCAGGAACAGGGACCGGCATTTCAAGCGCTGCTGTCTCGCGCAATCGTCGATCGCGATCGCCAGTGCGAGGTTCGATGGCCCGAAGCCAATGCCGACGACATCATAGTCAGGGGCAGGATGATACGACATGGTGATGCTCCGTCCGCGCTAGGCTTCTGTGGGTGCTTCATTGGTCGCCGGCTGCCACAGCCGGTCGCCGAAGAAGCGCTCGCGCAGCAACATGACCAGGGTTGCCCGCTTGTGTGGGAAATCGAAGTTCTTGAGCCGGGCAAACCCAGCCAGATCCAGGTTGCGCAACTGCTGCGAATGCGCCGCCGCCGGCTCGCCGACGATACGCTCGGTGCGGCAATCGTCGAGGAACATGTAGTGCATGAGCGAGGGAAGCCAGGCCGTGATGAAGCGACGGCCCCGGAAGCCGTCCTCGCCAACGATCACGTGCCAGCCGCGATCATAGTCCGCCGCATCGTAGAACGGCGCGATGCGATTTTCCTTCGCCCAATAGAGCTCGAAATAGCCGAACGGCTGATCACCGAAGGAGCCGATCAGCGGCACCATGTGGGGGTCCGACATGATCCGCGACAGATACTGTCGGTGCTTGTCGATATCCCCCGCTTCATTCCAGAACGAGTCCACCCGCGGATCGTTGAGCCAGCGGTGGACCAGCGGGAGATCGTGAGCGATGTCGACGACGCGAAAACTGACGACGTCGGACAGCCAGGGAATGAAGCGGGCGTAGACGGTGCCGACCGGTTTGGGCGGCCGCCGCGGATGGCGCCTGCCGTCGGTCATAGCGTAGGACAGTGGAAACGCCGGGCGCGCGGCGTCCGTCAGCCAGTTCCCGCGAAGCTGCATCACCATGTCCGGATACAGCGCCAGCCTGCCGTCGGTCGCGACCGCAACGCCGTGTTTCGCCAAGGCCGATGCTGCTGCCGGTTTGTCGTCAAGCGTGATGACGAGCCTCTCGAGCGACGGCGCCCAGCCGAAGACCGCTTCGGCCATTGCCACCACTCCGCGCGACACCCGGCGCCAATCATCGATCCCGTCGTGCACGATCAGACGCGTCAGTTCGCCATCCGGCCGAAGCGACAGCAATGGCGCGCCGTCCGCGATCACCCGGAGCCCGTCATCGTCGCGAACGACCGACATTGTCGCATCGGTTGCGACAGGGAATGTCCGGACACTACCCCTAACGCTCGCAGTCGCGCTCATGCGAACTCCTTCCCTCTCATTGATCTGCACGGGCGCCATCTCTGTCCACTCCCGCTCAGGATGTAGATCGGCCGGCATGACGAAGACAACAAAGCTTGTAGCGCTGCCTTTAGATTAACTACAAAGATGCGGCTCACGGATTCGATGCTCCAAGCGACGGAGCGGGCTCCTGCATAACGGTCGTGAGCGTGCGTTGCCTTTGTGCCGGCTCGCGGCGTTCAGCGGCGTCGCTGGCGTCAATCCGACCGTCGCGCAGGCGCACGATCCGATCGGCGCAGTGGAAGTAGCGATCGTCGTGTGAGATCACGATGATCGTCTTGCCCAGACGTTTGAGGTCGGCGAGCAGCTCGGTGTAGAAGATTTGACGGAACGCCGGGTCCTGGTCGGCCGCCCATTCGTCGAACACCAGCACCGGCCGTCCCTCGATCCAGGCATTGATCAGGGCGAGCCGCTTGCGCTGGCCCGTCGACAGGTCGGTGGTGGAGAATGCGCCGCCATCGATCGAGACCTTGTGGGCGAGCTCGAGACGGTCGAGATAGCGCTGCGCGAGCTCCGGCCGCTGACTGCTCTGCTGCGCCAAGGTGTCGAACAGGAAATAGTCCGAGAATATTGTGGTGAAGAGCTGCCGATAATCGTCGCGGGTCTCGTTGACGACCGGGCTGCCGTCGCGCAGCAGCACGCCGCGGTCGGGCACATAGAGTCCGAGCAGCAGCTTGATCAGCGTCGTCTTGCCGCTGCCGTTTTCACCGACGATGAAGACGATCTCGCCGCGGCGAATGCGAAGGTCGATCGGCCCGATGGTGAAGGGGCGCTCGGACGACAGCGCGGGGAAGGCGTAGGAGACGCCGCGCAGTTCGATCGATTCGATCTGGTCGGCGGTTCGATCCTGCGGATCATCGAGCAGTTCCGCCTCTGCGGCGGTGAAACGGTCCGACAACTCGGCGATCCGGCGCATCGCGACCTGCGCGCGGCCGAGCGACGGCAGCATGCCGATCAACTGGTCGATTGGTCCGCGCATGAACAGCAGCACCAGAACGAAGCCGCTGGACACCGAGGCCGGGCTGTCGGGCCACAGCAGTGGACGCAGCACCAGAGCGGTCCCGATCACCAGGAATAGGAGAACCGTCCCGAGCGCGCGCGCCGTCACGAGCAGATTGATGGCCTTGATCTGCACGTTGCCGATCCGGTCGACCGTCCGGCCGATCAGATCGACATGGACGTGGCGCCGGCGCGGGCGATGCAGGCGCAACTCCTTGGCGCCTTCGGAGATCGCGCGGTAATGCTTCTGCAGGTCGTCTTCGTATTGGCGCGCGAGAGTGAAGCCCATCATTCCGCGCTTGCGGGCGAGGTAATGGACGAACGACCCGAGCGCGATCAAGGCTGCCGTGACCAGGAACAGCGGCCACGACAGCACCGCCAAGTAGATCAGGCAGCCGGCGACGATGACGCCCGACACCAGGAAGGCCGGAAAGAAGAACGCGAAATCGCTGATGGCGTCGACATCCTTGGTCAGGACCGGGATGAGGCGGTGCGACCGATAGGATTCGAGCTGGTCGATCGGCGCCATCAGGATCTTGGCGGCCAGCGACTTGCGCAACGAGGCCACGATCCGCTGGCCGACGACATTCGCGCTGATGTCAGAGCCGACCGACCCGATCACGATCAGAATGCAGAGACCGGCGAACGAGGCGACGAGGCCACCGACGTCGCCTGCCCCTGCGTAGAGGCCGCGGTTCACCACGGCGAGCAGGCCCGCAACGCTGGCGCCGCCGAGGAGACCGAGCAGAATGGCTGCGGCGAGCAGCAGCCAATAGGGCCGCAGCAGGCTTCCGACGCTGGCAACGCCTGGATTGGATGACGTCATCATGGATTGCCGGCTCCCATTCGCGTGGCGAAGACAGCGGCGAGCTTGGCGCCGATGTCGGCGCGGGCGTGCAAAGCGTCCGGAACGACGTTGCCCATGCGCAGGAACTCGTGGATCATGCCGGGATAGACCTTCAGATCCACGGCGGCGCCGGCCGCGCGCAAGCGTGCGGCATAGGCCCGCCCCTCGTCCGCCAGCGGATCGAACTCGGGGAGCACGATCAGCGCGGGCGCGACGCGCGTGAGATCGGACGCGGCCAGCGGCGCAAATCGCCAGTCGTGGCGATCGGCGTCATGGCGGAGATAATGGTCGAAGAACCAGTCCACGGTCTCGCGCTCGAGCAGATAACCCGAACCGTATTTCTCATAGGAGTCCGAGACCTGCTGCGGGCTGAGCCCGGGATAGGCAAGGACCTGAAGGACAGGCTGCGGTAAGGCCCGGTCGTCGCGCGCGGCGATCGCCAACGCCGCGGCCAGCGTGCCCCCCGCACTGTCGCCGCCGATCGCGACCCGCCGCGGGTCGAGGCCAAGTGCAGGCCCCTCGCGCCCGATCCAAGCGAGGGCATCGACGCAGTCCTCGAATGCCGTCGGAAACCGGTGCTCCGGCGCCAGCCGGTAGGCGATCGACAGCACTGCCGCGCCGCTGTCATCGGCAAGGCCCCGGCACAACGGCTGGTGCGAGTCGAGGCTGCCGACGACGAAGCCGCCGCCATGCATGTAGAGCAGCACGGGCATCGGATCGGCGACGTCCAACGGCCGCGCTGCATAGAGGCGCCCGGCAATCTCCGTCGCGTCGCGCATCGGCAGCGCAAGCTGCCTCTCGAAGGCGAGCGGCGGCGGATCGACATCCAGCAGCGGCGAGGAGGCGTCGAAATCGGCACGCGCCTGCGCCGGCGTAAGTTGCGGAAACGGAATGCGCGCGCCCGATTCCGTTCCGAGCTGGATCATCTCGAGCAGTGCCGCGATATCAGGATGAACGCCCATGGTCACCTCATTCAGCCGGTTCCGGCTGCAGAGCCGGTGATGTCTGCGCCGCCTGGTCCGGCTCCAGCCACGCGCCGAGCGCCGCCAGGAAGGATTCGTTGCTAAGGATCGAGAAGTGGTCGTCGCCGACCACGCCCAAATCTGCCGCCTGCGGCAGTCCCGCCGCGAGCCGATCGCGCTGTCGAAGCCGGCCGGAGGTCCACCAGCAGCCGGGCGCTGCAACGAGATCGGCCGGCCATTCGGCCGCCCGAGCCAGTTGCGCGAGGTGGCGCCCGACCCTGAAGGCCGAGACGATGTCGTCGACGCCGAGAAGACCGTCGCGCGGCTGCAGCGGCGCCGTGCCGATTGCATCGACGACCAGGCGCCGGATCACCTCGTCCGTCACCGGCGCATCGCCGGAACGAATCGCCGTCACCTGCGACGCAATGGCTGAAGGCTGCACGCCCGGCGCCGCGACCGACAGCAGCGTCAGCAAGTCGTCGGTCCAATGCCGCCCGGGCGACGGCTGCTCGTCACCATGCGGAACGAAGCTGTCGATCAGCGCCAGGCGCTCGACCCGCTCACCGCGCCGCTCAAGTTCAGCAGCAACCAGGCACGCGACCAGTCCGCCAAGCGACCAGCCAATCAGATGATAGGGTCCCTTGCTTTGCTTCCGCGCGATCTCATCGACATAGTCCACGGCCATTGCCGTCAGCGACTCGTCGGTGAAGGACGGTTCGATCAGCGTCCGGCACTGCAGTCCGATCAGTTGCCTCCGTCCCTCCAGACGCCGCGCCAGCGGCGCGTAGTCGAACACCGTGCCGAAGCCGCCGTGAAGACAGAACACCGGCGGCGTGCCATCGATCGGCGAACTCAGGGGCAGCAGCGCCGACGGCCGCATGGATGATGCTGCGGGCGTGCCGAGCAAGGCGCGAATGGTCGGCTTCTGGAGGAGATCGCGCAGCTTGATCTCGCCATCGAGGATCGGGGCACGGCGAAGGCGCGCGATCACATTGAGGCTCAGGATCGAGTTGCCGCCGAGCTCGAAGAAGTTGTCGGTGACGCCGACTTGCGCAACACCGAGGATCTCCGCCCACAGCTTCGCCATCGAGACCTCGGCGGGACTTTCCGGGGCAATGAACGCGCGCCCGGCTGCGATATCAGGCGCGGGCAACGCCTTGCGATCGACCTTGCCGCTCGACAGCGTCGGCAAGCGCTCGAGCACGATGATGCGGGATGGAATCATGTAGGCCGGCAAAGTCCGGCGCAGCGCGGCAGTCAGCGTTGCAGACAGCCGCTCGGCCGCAGCCGCGGCGGCGTCGCCTGGCGCCCGTGGCGCCACATAGGCCACGAGCTGATTTCCTCCCGCACCCACCACGGCGAGCACGGCAGCCTGCGCGACCGCTGGGTCGCTCAGCAGAGCCGATTGGATTTCGCCAAGCTCGATCCGGAAGCCGCTGACCTTGACCTGATCGTCGCTGCGTCCGAGATATTCGATCGTGCCGCTCGCATCCCATCGCGCAAGGTCGCCGGTGCGGTAGAGACGTGCGCCCTCGTCCGCCGAAAATGGATCCGGCACGAAGCGTTCCGCCGTCATGCCTGGCTTGGCGTGGTACCCGCGCGCGAGCCCGAACCCGCCGATGTAGAGCTCGCCGGCTGCGCCTGCCGGAACGAGATTCAGCGAGCCATCGAGGATGTAGGCGGTGCGGCGGCCAACGGGAATGCCGATCGGCCCATAGGCCTTGTCGCACGCCGTGTTGCCGTCGACCTTCCACACGAGCGGTGTCACGACGGTCTCGGTCGGACCATAGCCGTTGATCAGGATCTGCGGCTTCAACGTCCGCCTGACCTTGTCGAAGCCGGCCTTGGGCATCGCCTCGCCGCCGAACGAATACAGCCTGACGGGCGGCGGATTGCCGGCCTGCTCCACCCACTCTGCGACCTGCTGCAGATAGGCCGGCGGCAGGCCGATATGCGTGATCCGCTGCGCATGAAGCTCGGCGACGGTCCGTTCGGGCGTCCACAGCTCCGCATCGCGCATGACCAGCCGAGCGCCCTGCGACAGCACCGTAAGCCACCGTTCATGCGCGCCGTCGAAGGCCAGCGACAGGAAATGCAGCTCGCTTGCGTGCTCGTCGAGCTCGTAGAGCGCAGCGGTCGCTCGGCAATGCATCGCCAGCGGTCCATGCGCGACGGCGACGCCTTTCGGCCGCCCGGTCGAACCGGACGTGTAGATCACATAAGCGAGACTCTCCGGATGCAGGCGTGGATCCGGCACATGGTTCGGACCGCTGGCGAAATCGAACGAGGCCAGATCGATCGCCTGAACGCCTTCGATAGCGGAGATGTCACGCGCGCCGGACAGCAGCATCCTCATCCCGGAATCGCCCATCACATGAGCGATGCGGTCCGGCGGCAGCTCGGGATCGAGCGGGACATAGGCTCCGCCCGCCTTCAGCACGGCAAGCAGCGCGGCCATCGTCGCTTCGTTGCGCTCGACGACGACGCCGACGCGCTGGTCGGGCCCGAGCCCGGCCTCGACGAGGTGGTGCGCGATCCGGTTGGCGCGACGATCGAGCTCACCGTAGGACAGGTTCCGGCCGCCGATCGTCAGGGCGACACGTTCCGGATCGCGCTGTGCATGATCGCGGATCATCTCGTGGACGAGTGGACGCATCGCGGCAGACGCCGCCCGGCCATTGCAGGCATCTGCGCGCTGCACATCCTGAGCGGTGGACGCATCGATCGCGCCAAGCCTGGCTTCCGGACCTCGTAGCATGGCCGCGAGCAGATGTTCGAATTGCGCCCTCACCTGCTCCGCCTGTTCCGGCGTGAAGTGGCTCGGCATATAGGTGAATTCGACCTGCAGCGTATCCTCGACCATGACGGACAGGTCCATCGGATAGTTCGTGACGTCGACGTTGCGCAGCTCGCCGAATTGAAGCGAGCCGTCGCCCTGCAGCAGGCCTCGGTCGACGGGATAGTTCTCGAACACGATGATGCTGTCGAACATGGTCTCGCCGGCACGCCCGGCCCAGCTCTGGATGTCGTAGAGCGGCGTCTGCTCGAAGTTGCGCATCGCCGCGTTGCGGTCCTGCATGGCGCGCAGCCAGTCACCGATCGTTGCGGCCGGCGAAGGCGTCTCGATCACGGGCAGCGTATTGATGAACAGGCCGATCATCTGCTCGGCCCCGTCGAGACCCGCCGGACGGCCGGCGACGGTGACTCCAAATGTAACGGTCTGCTGGCCGGTGTAGCGTTGCAGCAGCAGCGCCCAGACGCCCTGGATGAGCGTGTTCAGGGTGATGCGCTCGTGCCGGGCGAACGCCTTCAATGCCGCGGTCGCATCCTTGTCGAGCCGGGTGTAGCAGCGCCGGTGTCCGTGCGCGTCGTAGCGCCGCGCGCCGAAGGCATCGGCCAGTTGCGTCGGCTGGTCGAAGGCCGTGAGTTGTCCTCGCCAGAAGCGCGCGGCGGCTTGCGCGTCCTGGGCCAGCAGCCAGGCAACATAATCGCGATAGTGCGCCGATTGAGAGACGAGCGCACGCCCGGCATAGCGCTGCAGGATTTCACCGATGAAGCGAGCCGAGCTCCAGCCATCCATCAGGATATGATGGTAGGTCCAGATCAGGCGATGACGATCGTGGTCGAGCTGCAACAAGCGGACACGCTGCAGTGGCGGCACCGCGAGATCGAACTCGGCGCCGCGCTCCGCGGCCAGCGCCGACGACAGCCGCGCCTCATCGACGGCCTGCCCACGCCAGTCTTCCGTTGCGAACGGCACACTCGCCGCGCGATGGACGGCCTGCAGCGGTGCGCCGGACAGCTCGCGCCACAGAAATCCAGTACGCAGCATCGGATGACAGGCAGAGACCTCCTGCCACGCGGTGCGCAGCCGCTCGACGTCCAGCCCGCGGATCTCGACGCTGACTTGGTTGACATAGACGCCACTTCCGGCATCGCGCAGGCTATGGAACAGCATGCCCTGCTGCATCGGCGAGAGCGGGTAGACGTCCTCGATGCGGTCCCAGTCGACACCGAGCTGCGCGAGCTCCTCGCTCGTCAGCCCCGACAATGCGCCGCGCGCGCGAGTGATTGCGGGCTGGTCGTTCCGCGCCGCCACGCAGGCCGGCGCGAGCAGCTCGATCGTCTGCAGCCGGAACACGTCTCTCGGCTCCAGCTCGAGACCAGCCCGGCGTGCGCGACTGACCATCTGCAGCGAGATGATCGAGTCGCCGCCGAGCTCGAAGAAATTGTCGGTGACGCCGACGTCCGGCTGGTGCAGCAGCTCGGCCCAGATCGCAGCGAGTGCGGCCTCGGTCGGATTGCGTGGCACGACGCGCTGTCCCTGCCCAAGCCGCGTATCGGGCAACGGCAACGCCTTGCGATCGATCTTGCCGTTCGGTGTCAGCGGCAGCCGCGGCAGCACCATCACGCGCGACGGCACCATGTAGTCCGGCAACGCCGACGCGAGAGTCGCGCGCAGCTCGGCTCCGTCGAGCGCATCGTCGCCGCTGACATAGCCGACGAGCTGCCGGCCGCCGCCGAGCTCTTGCGCCACCACGACGCTGTCGCGCACGCCGGGCTGCGTGCGCAGCCGCGCCTCGATCTCGCCGAGCTCGATGCGGTGGCCGCGGATCTTCACCTGATGGTCGGCACGGCCGACATAGTCGAGCAAACCGTCGGCGCGCCACCGCGCCAGATCGCCGGTGCGGTACAGCCGCGCACCGGGATCGCCGAATGGATCGGGAATGAAGCGCTCGGCGCTGAGCGCCGCTCGGCGCCAATAGCCGCGGGCCAGGCCCTCGCCGCCGATGAAGAGCTCGCCTGTCACGCCGACGGGGGCGGGGTTGAGATCGCCGTCGAGCACATGCAGCGTGGTGCTGCCGATCGGGCCGCCGAGGACCGGTGCGGGATCGCGTGCGTCGAGCCGATGGCGCGCCGACCACACCGTGGTTTCGGTCGGCCCGAACAGGTTCCAGGCCTCGCCTCCGAGCGCGAGCAGCCGAAGCGCCAGGTCGGGCGCCAGCGCCTCGCCGCCGCTCAGCAAGCGGCAGCCTTGAGGCAGCCAGCCGCGCGCACCATCGTCATGATCGAGCAGCATGCGCCAGCTCGACGGCGTGGCCTGGATTAGGGTCACGCCATGATGGGCGACGATCGCCTTCAACCTCGCCGGATCGTGGGCCGAGGCGCGATCCGCCAGCACGATCCGGGCGCCATGAATGAGCGGCAGCCAGAGCTCGAGCACCGCGATGTCGAATGACAGCGAGGTCAAAGCGAGCACGCGGTCATCGCGCGCGATGCCCGGTTGCTCAGCCATCGTCGCCAGGAAATTCGTCACGGCGCCATGGCGCACCATCACGCCCTTGGGAAGGCCGGTCGAACCGGAGGTGTAGATGACGTAAGCCAGATTGTCTGGATGGATGGCGACGTCGAGATTGCCGACGTCGACCGAATCTTCTCCAGCCGCCTCGTCCAGCAGCCAGGCCTGGGCGTGGCCGTCCGCCAGCACTGGCGCGAGCTGGTCGTGGAGCGTCGCCTGCGTCAGCAGCAGCTTCGCGCCGCTGTCGGACAGCATGTGCGCGAGACGCTCGGCCGGATAGTCCGGATCGAGCGGCAGATAGGCTCCGCCCGCCTTGAGCACCGCGAGCAGCGCCACCATCATCGTGACACTGCGCTCCAGCGCCAGTCCCACCACCACATCGGGACCGACGCCGTGCTCCCTGAGCCTATGGCCCAGCCGGTTCGCGCGCGCATTCAGTGCGCCGTAACTGATCGTCTCCTCATTGTGCACGAGCGCAATCGCATCGGGCGCGCGCCCTGCTTGGGCCTCGAACTGAGCGACGACATCCGGCGCTATCGCGGCCCCGGCCGTTGCGTTGACCCGCGCCAGCAGCGCGATGTCCGCGGGATCATCAGCCGCAAGACAGCCGACCGCCTGCTCGGCATCGCCAGTGATGGCCGCGAGCAGTTGCACGAACGCCCTCTGCAGCCGCCGAATCTGGGCTTCGTCGAAATGTTGCTGCTGGAAATTGAATACCAGCCGCAGCTCTGCTTCGAGGCCGACGCTCACGAACAGCGGGTAGTTGCTCGTTTCGAGGATCCTCGTCCGGCTGACGCTCACGCGGCCGTCTCGGGTCTTCAAGGCCTCGTCCACCGGATAGTTCTCGAACACCAGGATGCTGTCGAACAGCGGACGCCCTGCCTGGCCCGCGATCCGCTGAATCGCGGCCAGCGGCATCCAGCCATGATCCCGCAAGGCGAGATTGCGATCCTGCAGGTCGCGCAGCCACGCACCAACCCGCCGCTGCGGATCCTCGGCATCGACCACGGGCAAGGTGTTGATGAACAGGCCGACCATCTCCTCGGCGCCAGCGAGCCCAGCGGGCCGGTCCGACACCGTCACGCCGAAGCAGACCGTATCCTGGCCGGTGAACCGACGGAGCAATTGCGCCCATGCCGCCTGCACCACCGTATTCAGCGTGACCCGTTCGCGGGTCGCGAAGCGTTGCAGCCGCTCGCTGAGATCGGCGTCCACCGCCATGGTGAGCGAGCCATGGCCGACGCGAGCGTCGACCGCAGGCCGCGACAGCAGGCTCGGCTCGTCGAGCCCGGCCAACGCCGCTCGCCAGAACTCGGCCGCAGCACCGTGGTCCTGCGCCTGCAGCCATGCGATGTAGTCGCGGTAGCGCGGCGGCTGTCCTTGCAGCGCCCCCTGCCCCTCGTACTGCATCACCTCGGCGATGAATCGGGCCGAGCTCCAGCCGTCCATCAGAATGTGATGATGAGTCCAGATCAGCCAATGCCGGTCGTCGGCGATCCGGATCAGCCTCACGCGCTGCAGCGGCGGCCGCGAGAGATCGAAGCCGTCGGCGCGCTCGCGGTCTGCAGCCGCCATGAGCGCAGCATCCAAAGCGGCCGGAGCGAGCTGCGCCGCCCGTTCCCGCCAATCCTCCGCGACGAAGGGAACGTCGGCATTGCGATGCACGACCTGCTGCGGTGGTCCCGGCAATTCACGCCACAGGAAACCGGTGCGAAGCACGGTATGGCGTTTGCTGACCGCCTGCCACGCGGCTTGCAGCTTGCCGGCGTCGAGACCGCGGATCTCGGCGGCGACCTGATTGACGTAGACCCCCGTGCCGTCGTCGTGCAACGCGTGAAACAGCATGCCCTGCTGCATCGGCGACAACGGATAGATGTCCTCGACCCCGCGCCAATCCAGCGCCAGCGCATCGAGCTCGGCCTGGCTCAGCTTCGACAACGGCACATCGGACGGCGTCACGCCATGGACGCCGCTCGTGCAGTGATCGACCAGCTCACGCAGCGCCGCCTCAAAACAGTCCGCCAAGCTCGCAATCGTTTCGCGGCGTTGACGCTTCCCGCTGAAGCCGAACGACAGCTCCAGACGACCGTCGAGCACCCTCGCGTTGATCGCGATATGGTGGCGCAACGGGCTCGACGCGGCGCGCGACGGGCCGGCGCTCTCTGGCGCGATCGAGAACACCGCCGTCTCGTCCGCGCTGCCATCGACCTGTCCGAGATAGTTGAACCCGATGCGCGGCTGCACGCCCGTCGTCAGCGCCGCGCGATGGGCATCAGAACCCAGGTAGCGCAGGACGCCGTAGCCAAGTCCCCGGCTGGGGACGGACCGCAGCATCTCCTTGGTCGCCTTGATCAGCACCGCAGGCGGCTGCGATCCAGCCGCCAGTCGTACCGGAAACGCGGTCGTGAACCAGCCGATGGTTCGCGACAGGTCGAGCCCGCCACCGAGATCCTCGCGGCCGTGACCCTCGAGTTCGATTGCCATGATCTCCCGGCCCGACCACAGCCACAGCGCACGCGCGAGCGCCGACAGCAGCAGATCATTGACCTGGGTTCTGTACGCCCCGTGCGCCGTGCCCAGCAGACGCGCGGTCAGCTCGGCGTCGATCGCGAGCGGTACGTCGTCGGCGTCTGCAATCGTATCCCGATCCGCATGATCGAAATCGCACGGCACGTCCTCCGTCTGCCGGAGACCGGACCAATGATCCCACTCTGCAGCCGGCACATCCGAGGCCGCGTACGCGCGCAGCGCTGCGCCCCATTGGGCATAGGCGTGCGTCTTGGGCGGCAGCGTCGCCTCTTGCCTACGCATGAGCTGCTCATAGGCAGCCGCGAGATCCTCCAGCAGCACACGCCACGACACGCCGTCGGTCACGAGGTGATGAATCACGATCAGGAAGCGCTGCCCGCCCTCCGGCAGATCGATGCCGACCATCCGCACCAGACGTCCCTCCGCGAGCGAAAGGCTCGCCTGGACCGCAGCGGCGAGCGCGGTGACCGCCTCGCCATCGGCCAGCTCGCACGACCGAAACAGGTCGGAGACCGCCGGCGCCGGCCCGTGCTCGGCGCGCCAGATGCCGTCGATGCGTTCGAAGCGCAGTCTCAGCGCATCGTGATGAGTGACGACGGCCACTGCCGCGCGCCGCAGCACGTCCCAGTCGAGCCGCTGCTGCGGCCGCAGCAGCAAGGCCTGGTTCCAGTGATCGGGCGCCTCCAGCTCCTGCTCGAAGAAACGGAGCTGAATCGGCAGCAACGGGAGTGGCCCGGAGACGAGACCCTGCTCCGCCGTCGTCTCCAACCGGACGACCTGCCGCGCGTCGCGCGCCAGGGCTTCCAGCGTCTGATGCTTGAAGACGTCTCGTGGCTCGATCAGAAGGCCGGCCCGCCGCGCACGACTGACCATCTGCAGCGAGATGATGGAATCGCCGCCGAGCTCGAAGAAATTGTCGGTCATGCCGACATCGGGCTGATGCAGCAGCTCGGCCCAGATGGTTGCCAACGCAGCCTCGGCCGGCGTCCGCGGCGCAATCCGCATCGCTGCAGCGGGCGCCTCCGGCGCCGGCAGCGCGTTGCGATCGACCTTGCCATTCACCATCAGCGGCAGGCGGTCGAGGACCACGATCCGCGCCGGCACCATGTAGTCCGGCAACGTCGCGGACAGCGCGTTGCGCAGCACCTCGCCATCGAGCGTGCCGTCACCGCAGACATAGCCGACCAGTTGCCGGCCAGCCCCGAACTCCCTCGCGATGACGACGGCCGCAGTAACCGATGGCTGCTGCAGCAGCCGCGCCTCGATCTCGCCGAGCTCGATACGGAAGCCGCGAACCTTTACCTGGTGATCGGCCCGGCCGAC
The DNA here is from genome assembly GCF_051167875.1 of Bradyrhizobium sp. HKCCYLRH3097. NCBI lineage: Bacteria > Pseudomonadati > Pseudomonadota > Alphaproteobacteria > Hyphomicrobiales > Nitrobacteraceae > Bradyrhizobium > Bradyrhizobium sp. HKCCYLRH3097. The sequence continues at coordinate 86,917 of NZ_JBNPTX010000009.1, read as the reverse complement.
ATAGTCGATGGCGCCGTCGCTGCGCCAGCGCGCCAGATCGCCGCTCCGGTACAGCCGGGCACCGGGAGGTCCGAACGGATCGGGGATGAAGCGCTCGGCCGTCAGCCCGGCGCGCCCGAGATAGCCGCGCGCCAGCCCGTCGCCGCCGATATGGAGGTCGCCCGTCGTGCCCCCGGCGACCGGATTGAGGTCGGTGTCGAGAATGCGCAGGATCGTGCCTGGAATCGGAAAGCCGATCGGCACGCGCGCCCCGCTCGCCGCGCGGCAGTTCCAGAAGCTGGCATTGATCAGCGCTTCGGTCGGCCCATAGCGGTTGTCGAACCGGATTGCTGGGAATACCGCGTAGACTTGGTCCTTCAGCGGGACCGGCAGGGCCTCGCCACCGGAGAACAGGCGCTTCAACGTCACGCATCGCTGAGCCTCCGGCTCAGCCACGAATTGCGCGAGCATCTGCGGCACGAAATGCAGCGTGGTCACACCATGCGCAGTGACCGCATCGACCAGCCGCTTCGGCTCGCGATGGGCCCCCGGCGCCGCGATCGCAAGCCGCGCACCGACCGTCAACGGCCACAGGATTTCCCACACCGCGACGTCGAAGCTGAACGGCGTCTTCTGCAACAGCGTTTCGCCGGGATCGAGCCCGTACTCCCGCTGCATCCAGGCGAGCCGCGCTGCCAGCGCGCCACGCGTGCAGGCCACGCCCTTCGGCACGCCGGTCGAGCCTGACGTGTAGATCACATAAGCGAGGCTCTCGGCGTGGGTCGGACTCTGGAGATCCAAGCTGCCGGTGTCCGTGTCCTGCGAGGCGCGTCTGTCGTCGACGGCGATCAACTCGGCGCCCGCTCCTGCCATGATCTCCGTCAGCCGATCACGCAACTGCGGCTGCGTCAGCACCAGCCGCGCGCCGCTGTCGCCCAGCATCGCCGCGAGCCGCTGGTGGGGATAATCCGGATCGAGCGGCAGGTAGCCGGCCCCGGCCTTCAGAACGGCCAACACAGCCACGACCAGGTCGGGGCTGCGCTCGAACGCCAAGCCGACCGGGGCATCCAGAGCGACGCCGGCCTGCCTGATCTGTCGCGCCAGTCGGTTCGCACGCGCATTCAGTTCGGCGTAGCTGATCCTCTCCTGATCGGAGATCACGGCCATGGCCGCAGGCGACCGTGCGGCCTGCTGTTCGATCTGCGTCACGACGTCGACGAAGCCGTCTTTCACCGTCGGCGCGGCGGGTCCCGAGCTCCAGCCGAGCACCCGGTGCAAAGCGGCGGCATCCAAGCCATGCAGCTCCGCGACGGGGCGGCTGCTGTCGTCGGCGATGCGCCCGAGCAGGCAGGCGAACGCCGCCTGTATCCGCTCGATCTGCACCTGGTCGAACCGGCTGCGATCGTAACGGAAGCCGAGCCGGATGCCGGCGTCGGTCACGAACACCGCGACCGTCAGCGCATAGTTGGTGATCGAGATCTGCTCGGCGCCGCTGGCGCGCGGCCCCCCGCCGGCCTGATCGCGCAGCGCCGCGTCGACAGGATAGTTCTCGAACACGAAGATGGTGTCGAACAGCGGCCGGCCGGCGCGGCCGGCAAGACGCTGGATCTCGTGCAGCGGCATCCAGCCATGCTCGCGCAGGTCGACGTTGCGATCCTGCAAGCTGCGCAGCCAGTCGCCGACCGGCGTTTGAGGTCTCGCGTCCTCGAGCGCGGGCACGGTGTTGATGAACAGGCCGACCGCCTCTTCCACGCCTGCGATCTCGGGCGGCCGGCCGGAGATCGTGGCGCCGAAGCAGACGACATCCTGGCCGGTCAAACGTCGCAGCAGCTGGCCCCATGCCCCCTGCAGAAGCGTGTTCAACGTCACCCGCTCGCGCCGTGCCACGACCTGCAGCCGCTCGGTCTTCACCGCATCGATCACGAGATCGATCGAGGCATGGCCGTCGGCAGGTGCGGCCGGCCCGCCCAGCGCATCGGCCAGCAGGCTCGGCTCGCCGAGCGTCGAGAGCGAGCGCGACCAGAACATGCTCGACGCCTCTCGATCCTGCCGCTGCAGCCAGGCAATGTAATCGCGATAGCGGCCGCGCGGTGCGCCCAGCGAGGCGCCGCCGACATGCTGCATGATCTCGCCGATGAGCCTTGCTGCGCTCCAGCCGTCGAGCAGGATGTGATGATGGGTCCAGATCAGGCGGAAAACGCCGCCGTCGAGATCGATGAGACGGACCCGCTGCAGCGGCAGCCGTGACAGGTCGAAACCGGCGCGCCATTCGGCTGCCGCCACCTCGGCCAGCGCCGCGTCACGCGCGGCCTGATCCATCGAGTCCACACGGTCGCGCCAATCCTCCTCGACGAAGGGAACAGGAGCCTGCCGATGGACGACCTGCTGCGGTGCGCCCGACAATTCTTTCCACACGAACGCGGTCCGCAGCACCGCGTGTCTCGCGGTCACCGCCTGCCACGCCGCGCGTAAACGCGCCGCATCGGCGCCGCTGACGTCGACGGCGATCTGACTGACATAGTTGCCGCTGTCGCCGTCGCGCAGCGCGTGGAACAGCATGCCCTGCTGCATCGGCGACAGCGGATAGATGTCCTCGATATCGCGCCAATCGCGCGAGGCTCCGAGCAGGTCGAGCTCCGGCTGGCTGAGGCCCGACAGCGGAACGTCCGACGGCGTGAGGCCATGTACGCCGCTCGTGCAATGCGCGACGAGTTCGCGCAGCGCCGCGGAATAGCACGCGGCCAGCCGCTCGATCGTCGCGCGGCGATAGCGTCGGCGGCCGAAGCTGAATGTCAGCCTCAGCTGGCCGTCGAGCACCTGGCCGTTGATGCTGAGCCAGCGGCCAAGCGGTGCGCCGGCGCTGCGTGACGGACCCGCGCCTTCCGGCGCGAGCGCGAAGGCAGGGTCAGGGCCGGCGCCGAACTGGCCGAGATAGTTGAACACGATCCGCGGCTCGGCGCCGCCCGCCAGGGCGGCGCGCTGCTCAGGGCTGCCGCAGTAGCGCAGCACGCCATAGCCGAGCCCACGCGCCGGGATGGCCCGTAGTTCCTCCTTGATCGACTTGATGAGCGTGGCATCGTCGCCCGCGCCACCGGCGAGGCGAAGCGGAAATGCGGTCGTGAACCAGCCGACCGTGCGCGACAGGTCGATGCCTTCGAACAGATCCTCACGGCCATGGCCTTCGAGCTCGACCAGGCATTCATCGAGTCCGCACCAGCGGTTGACGGCGCGGGCCAGCGCCGCCAATAGCAGATCATTGACCTGGGTCCTGTAGGCAGCGGGCGCCTGCTTGAGCAGTTGCCCGGTCATGTCGGCATCGAACGACACGACGACGTCTTCGCCATCGGCGACACGATCGGTCTCACCGTGATCCTCGTCGCATGGCAGGCCGCCGGCGGCACTGCGCTGTCTCCAATAGTCGAGCTGATCGGACAGCTCCTCGCTCACCGCGTAGTCTTCAAGCCTCCTGCTCCACGACGCCATGGACTGGCTCTTGGGGGGCAACGCAATCGCAACCGCGCCCTGCGCCGCCTGTCGATGCGCCGACATGATGTCCTCGAGCAGCACACGCCAGGATACGCCGTCGACGACGAGGTGATGCACGACGATGAGAAGCCTCTGGCTGCCGTCCGCGACGTCCATGCCGACGAAGCGCAGCAACGGCCCCTGCAGGGACAGGCTTGCCTGCGCGGCGGCGGCAACCGAGGTGATCTCCGCCGCGTCCTGAACAGCGCGGGTCCAGAGCAGATCGGCGCTCGCCGGCATCGCGCCATATCTCGCCTGCCACGCGCCGTCGCTCTGGAGGAATTGCAGTCGCAGGGACTCGTGATGCGCCACCACGGCCTCGACCGCCGGCGCCAACACCCGCCAGTCGAGCCGTGCCGACGGCACCAGCATCAGCGCCTGATTCCAGTGATGCCGTTCGCCGGCGTCCTCGGCAAAGAAGCGGCGCTGGATCGGCAACAGCGGCACCGGATCGCCATCGCGCGCGAGCGGCTCGGCGGAGACGACCGCCGCCCGATCGCGGCGCGCGACCCGCGCCAGCCCTTGCAGCGTCTGATGCCGGAACAGGTCGCGCGGCTCGATGGCAAGCCCGCGCTGGCGCGCACGTCCGACCACCTGCAATGAAATGATGGAATCGCCGCCGAGCTCGAAGAAGTTGTCGGTCAGCCCGACCCGCGAATGGCCGAGCAATTCAGCCCAGATCGCCGCCAGCTCCAGTTCAGCCGGGGATTGCGGTGCGACGTAGTCGGCCTCAGCAGACAACTGCTCGGGCGCCGGCAAGGCGTCGCGATCGACCTTGCCATGCGCCGTGAGCGGCATCCGCGACATCAGTACGATGCGGGCCGGAACCATGTAGTCCGGCAGTTCCTCGGACAACGCCGCGCGCAGCCCGGTCTCGTCGAGGCCATCCTCGCCGCAGGCATAGCCGATGAGCTGCTGGCGTCCGCCGATCTCGCGTGCCACCACCACCGCCGACTGAACACCCGCCTGCCGCGTCAGCCGCGCCTCGACCTCGCCCGGCTCGATGCGGAAGCCGCGGATCTTGAGCTGGTGGTCGGACCGGCCGACATAGTCGATGACGCCATCGGGGCGCCAGCGCGCCAGATCGCCGGTGCGATACAGCCGCGTGCCCGGTGCGCCGAACGGATCGGGGATGAAGCGCTCCGCCGTCAACGCCGGCCGATTCCAATAGCCGGCCGCGAGCCCCTCGCCGCCGATATGAAGCTCGCCGGTGACGCCGACCGGAACGATGTTGAGATCGCCGTCGAGAACATAGGCCGAGCGCCGGCCGACCGGGCGGCCGATCGGCGCATAGGCGCAGTCGATCTCGGCATCGACGTCGACCTTCCAGACCAGCGGCGTGACCACTGTCTCCGTCGGACCATAGCCGTTGATCAGCTTGCGCGGCCGCAGCGCCTGCCTGACCTTGTCGAAGCCCGATTTGGGCATGGCCTCGCCGCCGAACGAATACAGCGACACGGGCGGCGGATCGCCGCGCCACGCCGCGAAGTCGGCGAGTTGCTGCAGATAGGCCGGCGGAAAGCCGGCATTGGTCACGCGCTCCGCGCCCATCACGTCGAGCGTCTTCTCCGCCGACCAGAGATCGGCGTCACGCATCACCAAGGTCGCGCCGCAGCTCAGCGCGGTCCACAACCGCTCATGCGCGCCGTCGAAGGTGAAGGAGAGGAAGTGCAGTTCGCGCGACTGCCGGTCCATCTCGTAGAGACCGGCGGTGGCGTCGCAATGCATCGCGAACGGTCCGTGCGCGACCGCGACGCCTTTCGGCACGCCGGTGGAGCCGGACGTATAGATCACGTAGGCGAGGCTCGCGGGATGGACATCGACCGCCGGATCAATCTCCGTCGTCTCGGCCGGCATCGCGCCGGGATCGACGACCGCGATGCCCGGCATCGGCGGCCATTGCGATCGTCCCGCCGCATCGACCAGCACGACGCGCGCGCCGGCATCCCGAACGGTGGCGGCGAGCCGCGCCGGCGGATGATCGGGATCGAGCGGCAGATAGGCCGCGCCGGCCTTGAGGACGGCAACAAGACTTGCGACGAGATCGCGCGAGCGCTGCATCGAGAGCCCGACGAGCTCGCCGGGTCGCACGCCGAGCGCCAACAGATGCTGCGCGATGGCATTGGCGCGGCGATCGAGCGCCTGATAGCTGATCGTCTCGGCCCCGAACACCAGGGCTGTCGCGCCCGGCCTCTCCTTTGCGTGCCGCGCGAGCATCCGGTGCACCGGCTGGAACCCCGCGAGTGCGGGCGCGCAGGCATTCCACTGCCTGACGTCGTCGCGCTGCCGGTCCGACAACAGCTCCAGCGCCGCGATCCGCTGCATGGGATCCGCGACCGTTGCCCGCAGGATCGTCAGCCAATGCCCGGCGAGCCGTGCGATGGTCGACCGGTCGAACCGCGCGGTGGCAAAGGAGAACAGCGCCGAGACGTCTCCCGACGGCGCCTCCTCGCTGTCGAGAGCGAGATCGAATTTCACCGTCTCGATCTCTGCCGCGATCGTCTCGATCTGCAATTCGGACGCAGCCGGCGCATGTGCCGGCTCGCGCCGATGCTGATGGTTGTAGAGCACCTGGAACAGGGGCGTCTGGCTCTGGCTGCGCTGCGGCTGCAGCACGTCCAGCAGCCGCTCGAACGGAAGATCCTGGTGATCCTGGGCCTCGAGCGAGGCCTCGCGCAGGGCGTGAATGACGTCGGCGATCGTGCTCCGGCTGTCGATGCGCGTGCGCAGCACCTGGGTGTTGACCAGCAGCCCGATCAGCCGCCGCGTTTCCGACCGGTCGCGATTGGCGAGCGGAACGCCGACGCAGATGTCGCCCTGCCCACTGTAGCGATAGAGCACCAGCTTCAGCGCCGCGAGCAGCACGACGAACAGCGTCGTGTGATGCTGTCGGGCGAGCCCGCGCAGACGATCGGAAAGCTCGGCGCCGAGCGACAGGCGTATGGCATCGCCGGATTGGTCGGTCTGGGCCGATCGGGGGCGATCGAACGGCAGTTGCAGCATGGCCGTGTCGTGCAGCCGGTCGGTCCAGTACCGGAGCTGCCGCTCTTCCTCCACGGCGCCGAGCCACAGTCGCTGCCAGGCGGCGAAATCGGCGTAGTCGACCTCGAGCGCCGGTAGTGAGGCGGTCTCGCCGCGGACGGCAGCGCGATAGAGCTGCCAGAACTCCTCGGTGAGGACCTGCATCGACCAGCCATCGGCGACGATGTGGTGCAGCGTGACCGAGAGGATATGCTCGTGCTCGCCGAGCCCGAGCAGCGCCGCGCGCAGCAGCGGTCCGGATTCGAGATCGAACGGCAGCGCCGCTTCCTCACACAGCAGCCGGCGCGCCTGCTGCTCGCGATCGTCGCCCGCAATCTCGATACGGCGAAGCGCGACCGGCGCCGGCTGGCCTACGATCTGCTCCGGCTCGCCGCCGTCCTGCCGGAACGTGGTGCGGAGCGCGGCATGGCGCATGACGAGTCCGTCGAGCGCCTTCTGAAGCGCAGCGGCGTCGAGACGGCCCCGCAGGCGGATCGCGACCGGCATGTTGTAGGCGGAGCCGCCCGGATCCATCCGCCACAGGAACCAGAGGCGGGCCTGCGCGAATGACAACGGCGCGCGCTGCAGATGCTGGCGCGCGATCGGCAAAATCGACAGATCGATGCCCTTGGCCGCCAACTGCGTCAGGAAGGCGCGCTGCTTCGGCGCATCGAGACGCGCCAACCGGCGCGCGATCTCGCTGAGCTGCTGGGCCTGAAGTCCGGACTGATCATTCATTGGCGAACTCGACTTCCTCAAGCAGATCGAACATGGCGGCGATGTCGTCGCTGCGCCTGTTCGTCGGCGGTTCCGCGGCGAGCGCGGACGCCATGGCCTCGACCGTGGTCAGCTCGAACAACCGCTTCAGCGGCAGCTCCCGCGCAAGATCGCGCTTGATGCGGCCAACGAGCTGGACGGCCACCAGCGAGTCGCCGCCGAGCTCGAAGAAGTTGTCGGTGACGCCGACCTCCGGCCTGTGCAGCAGCTCGGCCCAGATCGTCGCGAGCGCCGCCTCGGTCGGATTGCGCGGGCCGACGCGCCGCGCACGCGGCAGCGTCGCATCCGGCCGCGGCAGCGCCTTGCGGTCGATCTTGCCGTTCGGGGTCAGCGGCAGCTCCGGCAGCACGATCACGCGCGACGGCACCATGTAGTCCGGCAGCGCCGTTGCGAGCGCGGCGCGGAGGTCACTGCCATCGAGCGAGGCCTCGCTGCTGACATAACCGACCAATTGACGGCCGCCGCCGAGCTCCTGCGCGACGACGACGCTGTCGCGCACGCCCGGCAGCTCCCGCAGCCGCACCTCGATCTCGCCGAGCTCGATCCGATGTCCGCGGATCTTCACCTGATGATCGGCGCGGCCGACATAGTCGAGCACACCGTCGGCTCGCCAGCGCGCGAGGTCGCCGGTCCGGTACAGCCGCGCGCCGTCGCCACCGAACGGATCCGGAATGAAGCGCTCGGCACTCAGCGCAGCGCGTTTCCAATAGCCGCGCGCGAGTCCGTCGCCGCCGATGAAGAGCTCGCCGGTGACGCCCACCGGCGCAAGGTTGAGTTCGCCGTCGAGCACGTACAGCCGGGTGTTGCCGATCGGGCTGCCGAGCAACGGCACCGGATTCGTCGCATCGAGGCGGTGACGCGCCGACCATACCGTGGTCTCGGTCGGCCCATACAGGTTCCAGACCTCGCTGCTCAGCGCGCTGAGCCGCCGCGCCAGATCCGAGGCCAGCGCCTCCCCGCCGCTCAGCAGGCGGCAGCCTTTCGGCAGCCACGGAGCGGTTTCGCTGGTATTGGCCGCATCGTGCTCGAGCAGCATGCGCCAGCTCGACGGCGTCGCCTGGATCATGGTCACGCCGTGCCGTGCGACCAGCGCCTTGAGCGCCGCCGGATCATGGGCCGCGGCGCGGTCGGCGAGCACGATCCGGGCGCCATGGGCCAGCGGCAGCCACAGCTCCAGCACGGCGATGTCGAAGGACAACGAGGTCAGCGCCAGTACGCGGTCGTCGGCCGCGATGCCCGGCTGTTCGGCCATCGTCGCCAGGAAGTTCGTCACCGCAGCGTGGCGCACCATCACGCCCTTGGGCAGCCCGGTCGAGCCGGAAGTGTAGATGACGTAGGCGAGGCTCTCCGCATGCCCATCGACGGAAAGATCATCGGTCTGGCCGAGGCCATCGCCGGCCGCCACGTCGAGCAGCCAGGCCTCGGCATCGCTCCGGGCCAGCACCGGCGCGAACCGGTCATGCAGCGTGGCCTGTGTCAGCAGCAGTTTGGCGCCGCTGTCGTTCAGCATGTGCGTGAGACGCTCGGACGGATAGTCCGGATCGAGCGGCAGATAGGCCGCGCCCGCCTTGAGCACCGCGAGCAGCGCCACCATCATCGTGACGCCGCGCTCCAGCGCCAGCCCGACCACCATATCCGGCCCGACGCCGCGATCCCGGAGCCGCCGCGCCAGCCGGTTCGCCCGCGCATTGAGCGCGCCGTAGCTGATCATCTCCTGCCCATGCACCAGTGCGACCGCATCGGGAGTTCGCGCCGCATGGGCCTCGAACTGCCGGTGCACGCAGAGCGCATTTGCATCGTTGGTCGCCATCGCGTTCCAGGCCAGCAGCAGCCGCGCGCGATCTTCGTCCGGAACGACGTCGATCCTGCGCACCGGCGTGTGCGGCGCCGCTTCCAGCGCCAGCGCCAGCTGGTCGAGCGAGTGCTGCATCATCGCGCCGACCCGCTCGGGCGCGACCGGCGCCACGGCCTGGACCGTCAGGTGAAGCCCATGGCCGTCGTCGTCTACCGCCAGCATCAGCGGATAGTTGGTGCGCTCCTCGCCACCGAGCCATTCGACGCCTTGCAGGGACTCTGCATCTGTCCGCGCATCCTGCCTCCGGCCGTGCCGATAGTTCAGGATCGCGGAGAACAGCGGCGTCGGCGGCGCGACGCCGCTGCAGCGCTGGGCCATTGTCAGCGAGGCATGCTCATGCGCCATCAGCTCCGCCAGCCGCCCATGCGCTGCGCGAACGCTGTCCTCAACCGACGTGCCGTCGAGATCGAGCCGCAACGGCAGCGTGTTGATGAACAGGCCCAGGCTGCGGCCGGTATCGTGGCCGGCCTGCATGCGGCCGAGCAGCACGGTGCCGAACACGACCTGATCACGTCCGCTGCTGCGCGCCAGCACCTGGCCCCAGGCGACATGACAGAGGCTGGCGAGGCTCGCGCCAAGGCGCCGCGCCTGCGCGCGCAGCCGCGCGTCGAGCGTAGCCGGCACGGGCAGCCTTGCCTCGCGCGCGCCGTCGCCGTTGCTGCGGACCTCCATCAATCCGAATGGTGCCGTCGGCGCATCGATGTCGGCGAGCATGCTCCGGAAGAAGCGCTGCTGCGCATCCTGCCCGCCGGCCTTGCGGATCTCGGCCACGAGGTTACGGAACGGAATCGGTGGAGGGAGAGCGCTGCGGCGGCCCGCCAGGATCAGTTGCACTTCCTCGTGCAGCGCCTGCAGAGTGGTATGGTCGCCGACCATGTGATGCAGCATGACCAGCAGCAGCAGGCGATCATTTCGTGGGTCGCGGGCGACAACGAGACGCAGCAATGGCGCCTGGGTCAGGTCGAGCCGGCAGGACCTCGGATCGAAGCGGCGCGCCAGCTCGACCTGGGCCGGCTCGTTGCCTTCGAGCTCAACTTCGGTGACGCTTAGCGGTGCCTGGCGCCAGACCACCTGCGCCGGCACCGACAGCCCATCCCAGAGGAACGACGTCCGCAGGACGTCATGCCGGTCGATCACGTCCTGAACGGCCGCAAGATAGCGATCCAGCAGATCACGGCCCGCAAACGCCATCTGCGCGACCAGCACGTAGGGGTCGCCCTCGGTCGCGAGCAGATGATGGAACAGGATTCCCTCCTGCAACGGCGACAGCGCGTAGATGTCCTGGACGTTGGCGACGTCGCCCGGCACACGGCCCACCACGCGGTCGATCTCGCCCTGGCTCAGCGCGATCAGCGGCAGCATGTCCGGCGTGATGACCGGGCTCTGCGCCGTGATCGGGTTGTCAGGAATTGCGGTCTCCTCGCCTCGCCGCAGGCTGGCCGCGAGATCGCGCAGCACCGGCTTGGCGAACACCATCTGCGCATCGATCGTCAGCGCATGGCGCTTCAGCCGGTCCATCATGCGGACGACGAGCAGCGAATGGCCGCCGAGCTCGAAGAAATGATCGTTGCGACCGACACGCTCGATGCCCAGCAGCTCGCGCCAGATAGCAGCGAGGGCCTGCTCGATTTCGCCGTGGGGCGGATCATAGGCGCCACGGCCGAACGCCTCGTCGTCCGGCGCCGGCAGTGCCTGCCGGTCGACCTTGCCGTTGGGTGTCAGCGGAAACGCATCGAGGCGAACGATCGCCGAGGGAACCATGTAGTCCGGCAGACACGCCTGCAATTGCGTGCGCAGGCGCGCAGCCCATGCCCTGGGATCACCTGCATCGTCCGCCGGCACCACATAGGCGATCAGCCTGAGATCGTCCTGCGCATCGCGCCGCGCCAGCACCGCCGAGTCCCGCACTCCGGCCTGCGCATTCAGCCGATGCTCGATCTCCCCGAGCTCGATGCGGAAGCCGCGGATCTTCACCTGATGGTCGTTGCGGCCCAGGAATTCGATGTTGCCGTCGGCGAGATGGCGGCCGAGGTCACCGGTTCGATACATCCGCGCGTCGGACGACAGCCCGAACGGATCCACGGCAAAACGCTGCGCCGACAGATCGGGACGGTTGAGATAGCCGCGGGCAACCCCTGCTCCGCCGATCCAGATCTCGCCGACGGCACCGCGCGGCACCGGCATGCCCTGGGCGTCGAGCAGATAGATCCGCGCGTTGGCGATCGGGCGACCGATTGGGACGACACCGCCGGCGAAGCCGGGCGGACGGCGCCATGCGGTGGCGCAGACGGTTATTTCCGTCGGGCCGTAGGCGTTGAAGACCGCGATCTCCGACGGCAGGGCCTCGAACAGCTCCGGCTTTGGCAACTCGCCAGCGAGAACGAGCACGTCGAGCCCGGAGAGCCGCGCGAGGTCCGAGCGGCCCTGCAGCATCGCCGGCGGCAACGTGGCATGGGTGATGCGATGTTCGGCGAGATAGTTCACCAGCTCCGCCGCATCGCGGTGCTCGCGGCTTCCGAGCAGATGCAGTTCGGCGCCGGCGCAAAGCGCCATGACGATGTCCCACACGCTCGCGTCGAAGCTGAAGGAGGCGAATTGGGCGATCCGGCTGTGCGGACCGGTGTCGAACAGCCCGATCTGGGCCTGCGCGAGATTGACCAGGCCGTGGTGCTCGATCATCACGCCCTTCGGCTGTCCGGTCGAGCCCGAGGTATAGATGACATAGGCGAGGCTGCGCGGCGTCAGGCCACGGGCAACAACATCCGGTGCGCCCTCCGGCAGCCCGCTCCAGGCCGGCGCATCGCTCTCCACATCCACGACCGGACATGCCACGCTGCCGAGCGTACTGGCGCTCGCGCCGTCACAGAGCAGCAGCGTCGGCCGGGCATCGGCCACGGTCTCGCGCAGCCGCTGCGGCGGATAGGTGGGATCCAGCGGCAGATAGGCCGCTCCCGCTTTGAGGACCGCGAGCACGCTGACGATCGCATCGATGCCGCGCTGCTGGCAGATCGCGATCAGCCGGTCCGGACCAGCGCCCAGCGCGACGAGATGATGCGCGAGGCGATTGGCGCGCAGCTCGAGCTCGCGATAGGTCAGGTTGACCTCGTCATGGACCAGCGCCACCGCCGACGGCCGGCGGCGCGCCTGCTCGGCAACGAGATCCTGAATGCAGCAGTCAGGCGGCGTGAACGAGCGCGTGCGGTTCCAGTCATCCAGCAGCAGCGCACGTTCCTCGGCTGGCAGCAGCTCGATGCGATCGACCGGCTGGCTGGTGTCGGCGACCATGGCGCGCAGCGCAGCCAGCAGATAGGTGCGATAGCGCTGCACGGTCTCGGCGTCGAACAGCGCCGTCGCGTAGTTGATCTTGCCGGAGATGCGTCCACCGCTCTCACTGAGATCGAGCTCGAGATCGAACTTGACCTTGTGCTGCTCGGTCGCAAGGCGCTCGACCGCCAGGCCGGGCAGCGCCAATGAACCGATATCATTGCTCTGCCATGCGAACACCACCTGGAACACGGGCGTGTATTCCGGATGCCGCGGGGGCTGGAGCGCCTCGACAAGATGCTCGAACGGCAGGTCCTGATGATCCTGCGCCGCAAGGACGGCCGTCTTCACCCGCTCGATCAGCTCGGCCACAGCAGGACCGCCCGAGAGGTCGAGCCGCAGCGCCAGCATGTTGACGAAGAAGCCGGCCAGGCCTTCGAGCTCCGAACGCATCCGATTGGCGGTCGGCGTGCCGATGACGAGATCCTGCTGGCCGGCCAACCGCGACAGCACGAGGGCCCAGGCGGCCAGCACGATGACGAACGGGGTGGCGCCGAGCGCGATGCTCAATTGCCTGATATCGGCCGAAAGACCGTCGTCGATCTCGACAGGCACCGCGGCGCCGGCGTTGGATCGCGGTGCAGATCGCGCCCGGTCCGTCGGCAGTGCCAGCAAGGATGGCGCGTCGCGCAGCACGGCGGTCCAATGATCGAGCTGCCGCCGCAGCCGATCTGCCGTCAGCGAATGGCGCTGCCATGCAGCATAGTCCGGATACTGAATTGCCAGCGGCGGCAACGGATCATTGCCGCCTGCGACGAAGGCGGCATACAGCGCCGAGAGCTCGCGGACGATGACGCCCATCGACCATCCGTCGGAGATGATGTGATGCTGGCTGAGCAGAAGGACATGATCATCATCGCCCAGGTCGATCAAATGGCTGCGGATCAATGGACCCCGCGCAAGATCGAACGGCGCGCGCGTACACTCATTCAGCAGATCGGCCAGCCGCGTCTCGCGGTCCGGCCGGCCGCGAAGATCGTGCACCTCCAGCGGCAGGCTGGTGTCCGGCGGCAACAGCGCGACCCGCGGCTCGCCCTGCTCGGCGACGAAGACCGTCCGCAGCGCCTCGTGGCGGGAGAACAGCCGGTCGAGGCTGCGGCGCCATGCGCCGATGTCGAGCCGGCCGCGCAGCCGCAGCGCCACATCGATGTGATAGTTGGTACTTCCGTTCTCGAGCTGAGCCAGCAGCCAGAGCTGCTGCTGCGCGAAGGAGAGCGGCAGCGAGCCCCCGCGATCGGCGATCGGGATCGTGTTTGTATCGCGTGTGGGGGCGTTGCGGCCGCGCTGTCGCGCGCGCGAGGCCAACCGGCGCAGCGCCTCCGGATCGAGGTTGTGCAGAAGAGGCTGTCCTGATTGTCCGCTCATGATAGCTCCGCTGTCATCAGGTCCTCGAGTTCACCTTCGGCGAACTGCTGCTCGATCAGTCTGATGGAGAGGACGCGCGCGAACTCCGCCAATTCCGGATGAGCGAACAGCTCGGACAATCGCATCGATGTGCCGAACTCCTGCGCGACACGGCTGAGCAGCCGTACCGCCAGCAGAGAGTGGCCGCCGAGATTGAAGAAGTGATCGCCCCGCCCGACGCGGTCGAGGCCGAGCAGCTCCGCCCAGATGCCGGCCAGCGTGATCTCGATCTCGCCGACCGGAGCTTGATAGTCGGCCCCCGCTTCGCCTTGTGAGGCCAGCGGCAGCGCCTTGCGGTCGACCTTGCCGTTCGGCGTCAGCGGCAGCCGCGGCAGCACGATGACGCGCAACGGCACCATGTAGTCCGGCAGCGCCGTCGCGAGCGCCGCGCGCAGCTCGCCGCCATCGAGCGCGCACTCACTGCCGACATAGCCGATCAGGTTGCTACCGCCACCGACATCCTGCGCGACCACGACGCTGTCGCGGACGCCGGGCAGCGCGCGCAGCCGCGCCTCGATCTCGCCGAGCTCGATGCGATGCCCGCGTATCTTGACCTGGTGATCGGCGCGGCCGACATAGTCGAGCGCGCCATCGGCACGCCAGCGCGCCAGGTCGCCGGTCCGGTACAGCCGTGCACCGGGGCCGCCGAACGGATCCGGGATGAACCGTTCCGCGCTGAGCCCGGGCCGCTTCCAATAGCCGCGCGCCAGTCCCTCGCCGCCGATGAACAGTTCGCCGGCCACGCCGGGCGGCGCCAGATTGAGATTGGCGTCGAGCACGTAGAGCGTGGTATTGCCGATCGGACCGCCGAGCACCGGCATGGGATCATTGCAATCGAGCCGGTGGCGCGCAGACCACACCGTGGTCTCGGTCGGCCCATACATGTTCCAGGCCTCGCCGCTCAGCGCGACGAGCCGCCGTGCCAGATCGGGAGCCAGCGCCTCGCCGCCGCTGAGCACGCGACAGCGACGAGGCAGCGCGGCGGCCCCGTCATGATCGAGCAGCATGCGCCAGCTCGACGGTGTCGCCTGGATCAAGGTCACGCCGTGCCTGGCCACGATCGCCTTCAGCGCCGTCGGATCCTGCGCGGAGGCGCGGTCGGCCAGCACGATACGGGCCCCCCGGGTCAGCGGCAGCCACAGCTCCAGCACCGCGATGTCGAACGACAGCGAGGTCAATGCCAGCACGCGGTCGTCCGATGCGATCCCCGGCTGCTCGGCCATCGTCGCCAGGAAATTCGTCACTGCGCCGTGACGCACCATCACGCCCTTGGGCAGGCCGGTCGAGCCCGAGGTATAGATGACGTAGGCGAGGCTCTCCGGATGAATGGCGAGGTCGAGGTTGCCGGCGTCGCCTCCATCGTCGATGCGATCGAGCAGCCAGGCTTCGGCTCCGCTGTCGGCCAGCGCGGGCGTGAACCGATCTTGCAGCTCGGCTTGCGTGAGCAGCAGTCTTGCGCCGCTGTCGCCGAGCATGTGGGCAAGACGCTCGGCCGGATAGTCCGGATCGAGCGGCAGGTAGGCGGCGCCGGCCTTCAGCACGGCGAGCAGCGCCACAATCATCTCGGCGTCGCGCTCCAGCGCCAGTCCAACCACGACATCGGCGCCGATCGCGCGCGCGCGCAGTCGCCGCGCCAGCCGGTTTGCCCGCGCATTCAGTTCGCCGTAGCTGATTCGGCGGTCGCCGCAGACGATCGCAACCGCGTCCGGGACGGCCTTCGCCCGCGCCTCGATCTGCGCCACGAGGCCAGGCGCCGCGCCGATCGACGACGGTCGGCGTGACGTCTCGCCGATCGCAGCTCCGCTCCAGCGCAGGACGCACGCCAGCGCCTCTCCGTCGACCATGCGAAGGCTGCCGGTCGGACGGGTGGCATCCGCCGAAATCCGCGTCAGCCAGTCTCGCAGCGACGCGCTCACCCGGCGAACCGCATGGTCGTCCAGTTGCGCGCGATCGTAGTTGAAGTCGAGGCGCAGGCCCTCGGGTCCATCGAACACGATGACCGCGATCGGATAGTTGGTCGGTGTCACGTGTTCGACCCGCCCGATCTGTGGCCCGGCACCGTCGCGCGCGGTGAGCGACTGATCGATCGGATAGTTCTCGAATACCATCAGGCTGTCGAACAGCGGCTGCCCGGCCCTGCCGGCCAGGCGCTGGATCTCGTGCAGCGGCAGCCACTCATAGTCGCGCGCCGCGACGCTCTGCGCCTGAAGGGCGCGCAGCCAGTCGCCGGTCGCGGTCTGCGGATGCGCGCGATCGATCAGCGGCAGCGTGTTGATGAAGAGGCCGACCATGTTCTCGGCGCCGGCAAGCTCGGCCGGACGGCCCGAGACCGTGACGCCAAAGCAGACCGCGCTTTGCCCGGTATATTGCCGCAGCAATTGGGCCCAGGTCCCCTGCAGCAGCGTATTCATCGTGATGCGCTGCTGCGTCGCGAACCGCCGCAGGCGAGCCGCGAGATCACCGTCCACGCGCAGCGTCAGCCGGTCATGGCCGCTCGCAGCGTCGATCGCGCGGCTCGCACGCAAGGCGTCGGCGAGCGGCGTGGGCTCGAAATCGCGCAGCGTCTCGCGCCAGAAATCAGCGGCTGCCGCCTGGTCGCGCGTCTGCAGCCAGGCGATGTAGTCGCGGTAGCCGCCTTGCGCCGCCGACGGCGCGGCGCCGCTGATCTGCTGCAGCACATCGGCGAGCAGCCGCGCCGAGCTCCAGCCATCGATCACGATGTGATGATGCGTCCAGATCAGCCACAGCCTGTCTTCGCCGAGCCGGATCAGCCGCAGCCGCTGCAGCGGCGGCCGGGTAATGTCGAAGCCGAGTTCGCGCTCGCGCCGTGCCGCCTCCGCAAGCGCCGCATCGATCTCCGCCGCCGCAGCCCCGCCCGTGATACGGCTGCGCCAATCCTCGTCGACGACGGGCACGTCGAGCTGCCGGTAGACGATCTGCTGGGCTGCTCCGGACAATTGTTGCCAGGCGAACCCGGTCCGCAGCACGGCATGCCGCGCACTCGCCGCCTGCCATGCCGCACGCAACCGCGCCGGCGTCACACCTCGAAGCTCGATCGAGAGCTGGTTGACATAGACGTCATCAGCGCCGTCGCGCAGCGCATGGAACAGCAAGCCCTGCTGCATCGGCGACAGCGGGTAGATGTCCTCGACGGAGCGACAGTCGATGGTCGCGCAGAGCCGGTCGAGCGCCGCCTGATCGAGCCCCGCGAGCGGAACGTCGGACGGCGTGAGACCGCTGGCGCCGCCGAGGCAATGATCGACGAGACCATGCAGCGCCGCGCGATAGAGCTCGGCGAGCCGTTCCACGGTCGCGCGCCGATACCGCCGGCTTCCATAGCGGAAGCCGAGCCGCAGCCGCCCGTCACGCACCTCGCCGTTGATGCTGAGCCAGGCCCGCAACGGCGTGTCGGCGGCCCGCATCGGTCCCGGATTCTCCGCCGCGATCCGGTACGGCGCGGCCGCACCGAGCTGGCCGTCGAAGCGGCCGAGATAGTTGAAGACGATACGCGGGTTCGGCGTCGCTGCCAGCGCGTCGCGATGTTCTTTCGCGCCGAGATAACGCAGGACGCCATAGCCGAGCCCGCGATCGGGCATGGCGCGCAGCGTCTCCTTGACGCGGGTGATGAGCGCACGATCGGTCTCGCTGCCGCCGTCGAGACGCACCGGGAATGCGCTCGTGAACCAGCCCACCGTCCGCGTGAGATCGATGTCCGCGAAGACATCCTCGCGGCCGTGGCCCTCCAGCTCGATCACGACGCCTTCGATCCCGCTCCAGCTCCAGAGCGCGCGTGCCAGCGCGGCCAGCAGCAGGTCGTTGACCTGCGTGCGATAGGCCGCAGGCGCGGCATCGAGCAGCCGTTCAGTCAGCTCCGCCTCGAGGTTCAGCACGACCTCCTCGGCGTCGGCCTCGGCGTCGGTGCCACCATGATCGTCGTCACAGGGCAACTCGCTGCCGCGGGAGGACGCGAGCCAGAACGGCAGTTCGCCTGCGAGCCGATCGGAGGCCGCATGCGTGCGCAGTCGCTGCGCCCAGGAAGACGGCGCGGAGCTCGTGGGCGGCAGGCTGACGGCGGCCGCCTGCCCCGCCGCCTGTTCGTAAGCCGACGCGATGTCCTCGAGCAGGATCCGCCATGACACGCCATCGACGGCGAGATGATGGATGGCGACCAGCAGCCGCTGGCTGCCGTCGCGCATGTCGAATCCGACGGCGCGCAGCAGAGATCCCGATGCCAATGACAGGCTCGCCTGCGCCCCCGACGCGATCGCGCTGACGTCGGCCGGCTCGACTGCCGTGCGGAGCCAAAGCAGCTCAGGCGCAGCAGGCAGGTCGGCCGGCACCGCCTGCCATTCACCCGCGATCCGCCGATACGTCATGCGAAGCGCATCGTGATGCCTCACGACGGCAGCGAGCGCCCGCTGCAGCACGCTCCAGTCGATCCGGTCCCGCGGGATCAGCAGCACCGCCTGGTTGAAGTGATCGCGGTTGGAGATTTCCTCGGCAAAGAAGCGCAATTGGATCGGCAGCAGCTCCGCAGCGCAGGCGTTCATTGCGTTGCGTGCTGCTGCCGGCGGCGTCATGGCCGGCGCGGAGGTGGTCGCAACCACGCCGGCCAGCGCCGCTATCGTCTGCTGCGCGAACATCTGCTTCGGCGTCAGCATGACGCCGCGCTTGCGCAGCCGTGCGATGATCTGCAGGCTGAGGATGGAGTCGCCGCCGAGCTCGAAGAAATTGTCATTGCGGCCGATCCGCTCGCGGCCCAGCACGTCCTGCCAGACGGCGGCGATGGCCTGCTCCACCGCGCCGACCGGGGCGACATACGACGGCACGGCGTCATCGTCCGGCTGCGGCAGCGCCGCGCGGTCGAGCTTGCCATTGGCGGTCAGCGGCAGCCGCTCGAGCACGACGATGCGCGACGGCACCATGTAGTCCGGCAGCATCGCCGAGAGTTGCTGCCGCAGCGCCTCCGGCTGCAACACGACGCCGGCCGCGGCGACGCAATAAGCCACGAGCTCCTGGCGTTCCTGCTCGGCGTCGACGGCGCGGGCCACGACGGCGGCATCGGCGACGCCGTTCAACGAGGAGACGACGCGGCTGATCTCGGCGGGTTCGACGCGGTAGCCGCGCAGCTTTACCTGATCATCGCGCCGGCCCAGGAACACGATCCGGCCCGCTCGATCACAGCGCACCAAATCGCCGGTCCGGTAGAGGCGTTCGCCTGCAGGTCCGAACGGATCGGGAATGAAGCGCTCGGCCGTCTGTCCAGGCGCACCGCGATAGCCGCGCGCCAGCCCGGCGCCGCCCACATAGAGTTCACCGGCGACTCCGGCCGGGACGATATTCAACGCATCGTCGAGAACGTAGGCGCGCAGGTTCGCAAGCGGCAATCCGACCGGCAGCACGCCTTTGGCTTCGGCGTCCGTCCACTCATGGGTCGTCACGCCGACCGTCGTCTCGGTCGGGCCGTAGTGATTGACGATCCGGCAGTGCGGCCGCAGCCGGCGGACCTCTTCGATCAAGCCGGGATCGCAGGCCTCGCCGCCAAGGATCAGCACGTCGCGCGGCAGAACGTCGGCCGAGCGCCGCGCCCGCAACAGGCCGCGCAGATGGCTCGGCACGATCTTGAGGACGCCGATCTCGCCGTCGCGCATCGCTTGCGCAAACGCATCCGCATCGAAGGCGGCATCGGCCGGCAGCAGATTCAAGGTCACGCCGCTCGCAAGCGCGCCAAACAGCACGGTATGGCCGAGATCGGCGGCGACCGTCGAGACCATCGCCATGCCGGCGCCGGCGCGCGGCTGCAGCCGGGACAACAGCGCCTGAACGTAGTTGGCGAGCGCGCCGTGCGACACGGCGACGCCCTTGGGCGCACCGGTCGAGCCCGACGTGTAGATGATGTAGGCGGTCTGCGCCGGATGCGGCCGCGGGGCATCGAACGCGCCGGAGGACGCATCGCCGCGCAGTTCACCGTCGAGCGTATGACACTCCAGCGCCCTCGCCGCAGCCAAGTGCTCGCCGGTTGCGACCAGCGTGCCGATGCCGCCGCCACGAAGGATGCGATCGACGCGCGCCACCGGCCATGCCGGATCGAGCGGCACTGCGGAGCCGCCCGCCTTGAGGACGCCGAGCAGCACCGCGACGAAGGCCGGCGACCGCTCGATCCACAGCGCCACCGGCGTCTCGTGCGTGACGCCGGCCGCGACGAGCATATGCGCGATGTGGTCCGACCAGCGCACGAGCTCGGCTGCGCTGACGGTGTCCCGTCCCTGGCGCAGCGCGATCCGATCATCGCGGCGTGCGAGCGCAATGCCGATCAGATCGAGGATGTCGGTCGCGGGGAAGCTCGTCGCCTCCGCCACGACGGTCTGCTCGACGCCGCGCGCGATCGCGAAGTCGCGCAGCGGCCGGTCGGTGCCGGCCGCGATCTGCCGCAGGAAATCGACGAGCTGGTTCCCGATCCGCTCGACCGTCGTCACGTCGAACAGATCGGTTGCGAAATTCAGGCTCGCATTCATGCCCGTCGGGCCGTCGACGATGTCGAGCGCGAGATCGAAATGCGAGCCGGCGAGATCGACGATGCGCGGCTGGGCGTGCAGGCCGTCGCCGAGCGCAAGTCCGGCAGGCGCGGCCATGTAGTTGAACTTGACCTGGAACAGCGGATTGTGGCCGCCGGAGCGAGTCGGCTTCAGCGCGTCGACGAGACGGTCGAACGGCAGATCCTGATGCGCCAGCCCGGAAATGACCTCCTCCTTCGCCCGCGCCAGCAGCTCGGCGAAGCTCATGCCGTCGGTCACGTCGGCCCGCAGCACCAGCGTATTGACGAAGCAGCCGATCAGCGACGCCAGCTCGGCCTGGCGGCGCCCGGCGACGGGCACACCGACGCGCAGGTCGGAGCGGCCCGAGTAGCGGAACAGCAGCAGCTGATAGGCGGCGAGCAGCAGCATGAACATGCTGACGCGATGCTCCCTGGCGAGCGCGCGGAGCCTCAGCACCAGATCTGGCGCGATCTCCACGTGGATGGTGTCGCCGCGATAGCTCTGTACGGGCGGCCGCGGCCGGTCGAACGGCAATGCAAGCGGCGTATCCGCATCACCGAGCCGCTCGCGCCAGTAGGAGAGCTGCTGCGCGGCCTCGGGGCCGGAGAGCCAATCCCGCTGCCATGCGGCGTAGTCGGCATATTGGATCGCGGACGGCGGCGGCAGCGCCCCTGCCCCGCGCCGGAGCCCGTCATAAAGCGCGGCGATCTCGGCCAGCAGCACGTCGAGCGAGAGCCCGTCGGCGACGATGTGATGCGCCGACAGCAGCAGTTCGTGGCGGTCGTCCGCGAGCTGCATCAGCACGGCGCGCAGCAGCGGGCCATTGACGAGATCGAACGGCCGCGCCAGCTCCTCGCGTGTCCGCGCCGCGACGCGCGACGCGCGCTCCGCCGCCGGGCTGCGCCGCAGATCCTCGACCGCGACGGGAATGTCCGGCGACGCATGGATGACCTGCACGACGCGGCCATCCGGGGCAGAGAAGGTGGTGCGCAGCGTCTCGTGGCGGGCGACGATTTCGGTCAGCGCCTGCACCAGCCGTGCTTGATCGAGCGGGCCGTCGAAATGAACCGTGCAAGCGATGGTGTAGGCCGTGCCGGCCGGATCCATGCTCCAGAGAAACCACAGCCGCTCCTGCGCGGGTGACAGCAGCTCGCGCAGCCCCGCCGGTGCGGGCTGCAGCGGCGGGAGCACTTTCGCGTCCGCGCCGGCCGCATCGATGAGCGCTGCGAGCGCGACGAGCGTCGGCGCATCGAAGAAGCCGCGCAGCGCGAGCTCGACCCCGAACTGCTCGCGCACCATCGCCGCGATCTGAGCGGCCGCGACCGAATTGCCGCCGAGCATGAAAAAGTCGTCGTTGCGGTCGACGGTCGCGCGCCGCAGCACATTCCGCCAGATCAGCGCAAGACGGCGTTCGGTCGCCGTCGCAAGCTTCGGTGACGGCGATGGGTCCGCCGCCTCGCGTCGCCGCTCGAACACCATGAAGCTGTCGAGCGTGCCCTGCGCCCACCTGGCGCGGCAGGCGGACCGCTGCAGCTTGCCGCTGGTGGTCAGCGGCATGCCTTGCGGGTTCAGCAGCACGACCACCGCCGGATATTCCTGCGTCTGCCGCATGACCGAATCGCCGATCGCCTTGATCAACACGTCGGCCGGCGTTCGCCGCAGTACCGCCCTGCCGAACTCGGCGGCGACGCCGATGCCTTCGACGCCATCGATCTCGACCGGGAAGGCCGCGACACGTCCCTTCCGCACCGAGGCCACCTCGGTCTCGACGGCCTGCTCCAGATCGAACGGATAGATGTTCTGGCCGCGGACGATCAGCAGATCCTTGAGCCTGCCGGTGACGACGAGATCGCCGTCGCGGACGAAGCCGAGATCGCCCGTCCGCAGCCAGCGCGCGCCATCGCGAAGGACGAATGTCTGCTGCGTCGCCTCGGGATTGTTCCAATAGCCCTGCGCGACGCTCGGACCTGCGACCCAGATTTCGCCGACCTCATTCGTCCCGGCGTCGGCGGACGCATCGACCCTCATGATGCGCACGGCATGGCCGTCTGCCACGGCGCCGCACGCCATCAGGTCCGTGCCCTCGCCGGCCTCCGCAACGCGGCCACCCGCGAGCGCCGCGGGATCGAGCGTGTGACAAACCGCCCGGCTCGCGCGGTCGCCCGCCGTCACCAGCAAGGTCGCCTCGGCCAGGCCGTAGCACGGCGTCAGCGCGCGAGGATCGAGGCCCGCCGGCCGGAAGCGCGCGGCAAATCGATCCAGCGTCGCGCGGCGCACGAACTCCGAGCCGGAGAACGCGAACC
Source organism: Bradyrhizobium sp. HKCCYLRH3097 (assembly GCF_051167875.1). Taxonomy (NCBI): domain Bacteria; kingdom Pseudomonadati; phylum Pseudomonadota; class Alphaproteobacteria; order Hyphomicrobiales; family Nitrobacteraceae; genus Bradyrhizobium; species Bradyrhizobium sp. HKCCYLRH3097. The sequence goes on along the minus strand of NZ_JBNPTX010000009.1, from coordinate 64,193 downwards.
GCCATCGGCTGAGGTCCAGGCGCGCGATCGCTTCGTCCGAGATCCGGTCCGCACAGAGCGCGAACGCGAAGTCCGGCCCGCCGCTGCAGGTGCCGCCGTGGCGGTGGATGGCGTCGAGCCAGCGTCGCGGCTGCTCGAGGAAATTGCGCGGCGACATCAGCACCGCCGTGAAGCCCGTGAACAGCGGATTCAGCAATCCGCCCATCAATCCCATGTCGTGATAGAGCGGCAGCCAGCTGACGAAGACGTCGTCCCTGGTCCCGCCGAGCGCCGCTTCGATTGCGATCTCATTGGCGACCAGGTTCCGGTGAGTGACGCAGACTCCCTTCGGCTGCGACGTCGAACCCGACGTATATTGGAGGAAGGCGATCGCATCGCCGTGCAAGTCCGTCTCGCGCCAGGATGCGGCGGCATCGACCGGCACCTCGTCGACGGCAACAACATGAGCATCGGTCTCGCCGACCGAAGCGACGACGACGTCGCGAAGCCGCGCCTGGGTGAGAATGAGTCGTGGCGCCGCATCGCGCAGGATGCCATCGAGGCGGCTGGCGTAGCGCTCCTTGCCGGTCTCCGGCGGATAGGCCGGCACGGCAATGACCCCGGCATAGAGGCAGGCGTAGAATGCGACGGCATAATCCGGACCGTTCGGCAGCAGAATCACGGCGCGCTCGCCGGCACGCGCGAGCTCCTGCAGATGCGCCGCAAGCGCGCGGATGCGCCGGTCCAGCGCAGCGAATGTCAGCTCGTGGACGACATCGTCGCCTTCAATGAAGCGCAGCGCCGGATGGTCAGCACGCGAGGCGGCATGCTCGCGGAGTCGTTCGACGAGGGTCTGTGTCGGCATTTTCCAAAGGTCCGATGACAACGTGAGGATCGATGCCGCAGGCTCAATTGACGCGATGGGCTCGCGCCATCGCGACGATCACCCTGCGCGGCCCCTTGAATGGCTCGCGCGCGTGCGCCGTCAGCATGTTGTCGAGCATGACGACGTCGCCGGTCTGCCAGGGAAAGACGATCTTGTGCCGGTCGAGCACGGCTCTGACCGTGGCCAGCGTCTCGTCCTCGATCGGCGCGCCGTCGCCGTAGAACGCATTGCGCGGCAGCTCGAGCGGATCGCCGACGATGTCGAGAAGACTTTCCCGAACCTCGGGCGCGAGGCTGGAGACGTGGAACAGATGCGCCTGATTGAACCACACCATGTCCCCGGTCACGGGATGCACCGCCGTCCCCTGGCAGACCTGCCGCGTCCGTAGCTCGTCGCCATCCTTCCATTCGCAGGCGATTGCATGGGAGGCGCAATAGGCCTCGACCTCGGCCTTCGACTCCGTGCCGAACACCTGTCGCCAGTCGACATCGAGTCCACTGCCGTAGTTGCGGACATACATGACGCCCCGCTCGGCGAAGCGGTTACGGATCGCGGCCGGCATGTCGCGATGGATCGACCGGCTGTCGGCGACCGGCGTCTCACCGCCCTGCTGTGCCGCCTGCTCGCAATAGAACCAGATCTTCATCGGCCAGTCGCGCGTATAGGCCTGCTCGTTGTGCAGCGGGATGCTCTGGTGCGGCGGATATTCGGTCGAGGTGTAGACGCCGGCGCTGACCTGCGATCGGGGCGTCGAGCCGAATTCATAGGACAGCAGCGGATGGCCGAAGCTCGCGGCGAAGCTCCTGAACGCCTCGGCGCCGTCGAGATGGAAGCCACGGAAGAGAATTCCGCCGCACGCATAGAGCTGGCGCTCGATCATGTCGCGGACCTCCCTGACGGCCTCCATCAGCGGCTGCTGCGTGCGGCTGGCCCGCAGAAGGAACGGTAGCGATTCTTGTTCTATTTTAGATTGTATTGCGAACATGACTTCTCCCCGTCTCCCGTCGATTTCAGCATCGAAGTTTCTTCACCGGCCGGCTTTTCCGGCTGGGTCGTGCTTTCGGCACGCCGCTCAAGGCCCCGCGCGAGCAACGGCGAGTCCCGGCCATGCCCGACGTGCCAGCAATGCGGCAACGAGCTTCAGCAGATCCGCCTGTCGGCTATGGATGAAGAAGTGGTCGCCCGGCAGCATGTCGCGACCGAACGCGCCGGAGGTCTCGGCCCGCCACGCCTCCAGTGCCTCGGCACGCGTCTCGTCGAGATCTCCGCCGAACACGTGCAGCGGACACGGCAAGGGCCGGCGCCGCCGATAGACGTAGTTCCCGCACATCAGGAAATCGGCTCGCAGGATCGGCAGCGTGCCGCGCATGATCTCCATGCTCTGCAACGCCTCCGGCGGCGTGCCGTTCAGCCTGAGAAGCTCCTCGCGCAATGCGTCGTCACCGAGCGGCTCGCGCCAGCGGCTGCCGTCGCGCACGGCCGGCGCCTCCGTTCCGGACACGAGCAGCATCTGCGGCTTTGGCGCGCCGAGCGCGAGCAGCCTGTGCGCCAGCTCGAAGGCGAGCAAGCCGCCGAGGCTGTGCCCGAACAGGACGTAAGGCTCCGCCAACGGCGTCCCGATCAGTTCGGACGCGAGCTGATCGGCCAATGCTGCCGCGTCCGTTTGCAGCGGCTCGTCCATCCGCGCGCCCCGTCCGGGCAGCTCCAGCGGCACGATTTCGATCCAGGACGGAAGAGCTCTCCTCCAGCGCGCATAGACCATGGCGCTGCCGCCGGCATAGGGCAAACAGATCAGCCGCATGGCAGCCAGCCTCCTTCGCTTCAGGATTCGGCAGAGGCCTGGGCGTTCTCCTGCATGAATTTCCGCAGCGAGAGCGGCCGCATGTCGGTCCACACCTGTTCGATATGGTCCAGACACTCCTTCTTGCTCCCGGTCACGCCGACGGCCGTCCACCCGTTCGGGATGTCCTTGAACGTCGGCCAGATCGAATATTGTTCTTCGTGATTCACGACGACGGTGAAGGTGACGTCCTCTCTGTCGAAGACCATCATGCCCGGCTACTCCTACTAACAAACGACGTTGATGAACTACGAGTAATGCAGTTGATAATGACAGTCAAAAGGATACCGCCGATCGAAGTTTTTAATCTCTCCAAGGTGACACGTAGGTGACGATTCAACATCAGGATGCATCGGCTCCAACGAGATGATTTGCTGACCCGATCGCGTTGTCACCGCGGAGATGATCACGCCTCAACGCGATCGATGAGCTACGCAAATTTTTATCAGATTGTAATTGAACGCCGTCCGCATCGCTCAGACTAACAAGGCCGCCGCACAATGGCCGTGCGGCGGCCTCATCATCGCCAACGCGTATCGACGTCCTAGAAATTGAACGTCGTGGAAACGAGATAGGTGCGCGGCGCCCCCAGGGTGATCACACCGCTATAGGCCGACGCCCAATACGCCTTGTCGAATACATTCTCGACGCTCGCCCGCAGCACGATCGGCTTGCCGTTCCAGGGCGAGGTGAAGGTGTAGCGGGCGCCCAGGTCGACGCGTGTCCAATCCGGCAGCGAGAGTTTGTTGGCCGCGTCGACATATTGTGCACCGGTGTAGACGACCCGCCCCGTGAGCGTCAGATCCCGCACAAACGGTGTATCCCACTCGGCGCCGAGATTCACGGTGAGCTCGGGCACGCCGATCGCCCGCTTGCCGTCCGTCAGGCCGCCCGAAGTCTTCTCCTGCACGCCGTGAATATACGCCACGCCCCCCAACAGCCGCAGCGTCGGCGTGACCTCACCGAATACGTTGAACTCGGCGCCCGTATTTCGCTGCCGGCCATTCAGCTCTTGAGTCAGCACTCCCCCTGAACTCGTGGTAATCACGCTCGGGCGTGAGATATCGAATGCGCTGACCGTGGTCGTGATTCGGCCGAAGTCGACCTTGATGCCGGTCTCGACCTGCTTGGTCTGCCCTGGCGGGAAGACCGTGCCGCTGTTGGCATAGCCGGCGGCAACGACGGTCGGGGTCTGCAGGCCCTCGATGTAATTGGCATACAGCGACACAAACTCGACGGGCTTGACCACGAGCGCATAGGCTGGCGTCCACACCGAGGTGTCCTCGAACGGGCGGCTCGATGCTGGAGTAACGAGATTCGTGACTTCCGTTCCCGCCGTTTGTCTGCGCACACCGACGGTCAGTTGAATCCGCTTGTTCAGCAGCGACATCGTGTCGGAGACGCCGATGCTCCAGAGATTTGCGCCGACGGTCTGATTGGCCTGGAGCGTCGGAAAGCTTGGCAACGCGATGTTGGTCGGCTCGCTGTAAAGGCTCCAGTTGGGCATCTTGCCGGAGACCACCTGCTGGGTATAGGTGCGGTCGGTGATGGAGTAGCCGACATTGACGGCATGGTTGATCGGGCCGGTATCGGCGGTCATGCGCAGGCCAGCCTCCCCGGCGTACGTCTTGTACGTCTCGCTTCCCGTTCCAGGAGTCCCGGACAACAGGCCAGCGTTGCTCGAGAGCACCGGCGACGGATAACGGTAGTTGATGTTGCTGTCGTGATAGCCGAATCCGGCATAGGCGGTGATACGATCGTTGAGATCGACCTCGCCTTTCACCGTCGAGAAGAAATCGGTCGGCGCATAATACGCCCACGGCACCTGGAAATTGGTGCCGGACGACGGTGGCGACGGAATGCTGGTGACAGCAGTACCCACGCCGAAGAATCGCAGCGGCGGATTCAGCTTGTCCGCCTGATAGCCGACATCGGCATCGATTCGGACATTCTCGCCATGATAGTCGACGGCGAGGTGGGCGTTGCCGAACTCGTCGGTCTGCCGGTTCCAGGGGGTATCGCCGTTCGAATACTTGCTGTTCAGCCGTACGCCCCACTCCTTGTGCTCGCCATAGCGGCGGCCGACGTCGATCTGCTCGCCGAATTGCGTCTTGGACGCATAGGTCGCCGTTAGCTGCGTGATGTCGGTGTCGAGCGCGTGCTTGGTGACGAGATTGACGCTACCGCCGACCGCGCCGCCGCTTGAGGCGCCAGTGCCGCCGACCGTCATGCCGTTGAGCAGAGCCGCCGGCCCCTTCAGCAATTCGACCCGCTCGATGAAATTGGCGCCCGTCGAATAATATGGCGCGATGCCGGCGAGGCCATTCAGGGCGTAGTCGCCGCTGTCGTAGTAGAAGCCGCGGATGAACAGGCTGTCGGCGCCGCCGCCGGCGGCTTGGATCGTGCGCACCGAGGGATCATTGATCAGCACGTCGCGGATCGTGCGCGCCTGCTGGTTCTGGATCAGCTGCGAGGTGAAGCTCGTCTGGTTGAAGGGCGTGTTCATGACGCCGCGGTTGCCCAGCAGCCCGAGGCCGCCGCCGCTCGCGACCTGGCCGCCGGCATAGGGCGACGGCGGCGCGCCGACCGTTCCTGTCGACGGCGTCACATAGGCCACCGGGGCGGTCGGCGGCAGGTTGCGCGGAGCGACGCGGCGCTGCTGAGCGGTCCGCGTCGCGGTCGTCTGCGGTCTCGAGGCGGTCTGCCGGACTTTCGGCTTCGGCGCGTCGACGGTCACATCGGGGAGCTTGGTCTGCGCAAAGGCCGATTGAACGCCTCCGACATTCAGCGTGAGCGCCAATGAGCTCACAAGTCCCAACGACATCGTCAATCCAATGTCTTTATCCCAAATGCGACAGACCATCCTGACACCCCGATCATTCCAAGTTCCAACTCGGCTCGTCGGTGGTCCTAACACACAGGTATTTGAGGATGGCGTCGCGCGACGTAGAACTCGTCTAACGAGCGACAGCTTCGCCGAATCGATCAGCTCAATAGGTTGTCGCTACTACGAGATTCTTTTCCCTCCGCTTCTTTGAAGCCTTCAAAAGAAGCGCATGTCGCGGGGAAGAGCGATGCGATCGCGTCGGCTGATACAACTCACGACACCGATCGTCTCGAACTCATCGAAATAATTTCGATCAATCGTACGATGATAACTAATCACATTGCCACTTTTGAATCAATCTTTGCTTTCAAATGCGCCACATCTCCGCCGCGCCACGCGCAGATCGGAGAAGGCATCGAGACATTTGTATCTGCTTGTTTCCAGGCCGGAGCGACGCCGCTCGCGTCGGCGCTCGCTGCGCGAGATCGATCGCGCGCAGCCGACGCAGCGTGCTGCCATCGCGATGACGCGTCGCGCGAGAGAAGACACGTAAGACAAGAGATGCGTGGGATCGTTGGCTGGCCGAGCGCGTCGTTGCCATCGAGCCGCGCGCATAGTCCCGCGGCGCGGATCGAGATCAATGATGCGGGCTATCTTCCGCCGACCGGCGGCGGACGTCAGCGCTCAGAGCGGCCTATCCTGCGTCCCGGCCCGAGCGCCTTGCGCTTCGGCCTTCGCGCCGCGGCTCCGTCTCGTGCCGTAGGCGAGCGACAGCAGAATCGGAATCGACAGTCCGAGCCAGCACAGCGCGTCCCAGAGCCCGTCGCCGAACAGTCCGAAGGCGAGCCCGGCTGCGGCAACCAGACCGATCAGCAGCGGCGCACGAAACACCTGCCAGGTCGAGAGTTGCGCGGCGCGGGCAGATGGCGTCGCCGATGCGGCCGAGGAGCTCATGGCGACACCACCGCAGGCGCTGCCGATGTCACGACGCCGGACACCTTCCTGCGGAAGCCCCGCCGCTTGGCGGCCCACAGATAGAGTCCGCTGCACAGCACGACGATCGTGATGAGATCGAGAACGGCCCAGATGATCTTCAGCGGCAACCCGCCATAGTCACCGAAATGCAGCGGCCGCGATACCTGCAACGCGGTGAGATACCAGGCGAGCTCGGGCGCGACCATCTTGCTGCTGTCCTGGGCATCGACCAGGACCGGCTTGAACATGCGCGCAGTAAACGGCGTGCGGCCCTTGGTCCAGATCATCAGATGCTGCGGGCTGCCGAACCGCGTCGTCGTCGGCAAGGTGATGGACGTCACCAGCCGGTCCGGAAACGCGGTGCGGACGGCGCCAACGGCGGCCTCGACCGATTTCGCTTCCGCCAGCGGCTTGCCCTGATAGGGCGCGAGCAGTGCCGGCATGGTCTTCGCGCGCCAGAGGTCGAACAGCGGCACCGCCAGCGTGTTGATGGTGCCGGTCAAGCCGACCGCGAGCGCCCAGCTCACCGTGACGATACCGAGCAGATTGTGCAGGTCGAGCCATTTGAGCCGCGCCGAGCGATCCCGCACCGTGCCGAACTGCAGGCGACGCATGAACGGCCAGTATACGACGACGCCCGAGACGATGGACGCTGAGAACACCAGTCCCATCAGTCCGAGAAAGAGCTCGCCCGGCAGGCCGGTGAACATGTCGCGGTGGATGCGCAGGATCACGTCCATGACGTCCTGATGCGGCGCTTCCTCGCCGAGAACGACGCCGGTGCGCGCATCCACGGTGAGCCGATGAAACTGCCCAGGCACCAGAATGGCGGTCGGCGACATCGCGACCACGATCAGCGGCTCCGCCTGCTTCAGGCTCACGAACAGCGCATGCTGCTCCGGCAACTGCTGCCTGGCCGCCGCGATCAGGCGGTCGAGCGGCAACAGCGGCGTGTCGGCCGGCATCGCCGGCGCAGCGATCTCATCCTCGAAGAGATGATCGATCTCCTCATGGAAGATCAGCGGAAGCCCGGTCAGGCACAGCATCAGCAGAAAGATCATGCTGATCAGCGACGTCCACGTGTGAACCTGAACCCACAGCCGCATGCGCCCGAACCCACCCTTCGTCATCGACGTTGCACGTGATGAGCCGAACGTCCGGCAAGAGAAGGGCCGCAGCAAACTGAATCGGTCTAAAGCCGTTGGAATTTCTTTAAGGTAGCGCGCCTGTCCGCCGCAACCAGCGGAGCTGCAACGTGAATTTCGATCGCACCTCGCACCGTCGGTGCTCACGGACGGCGCGTGTCGCTGCCGTGAGGGCGCGCGCCGAAGTCGCCCTTGCGCGATGCCCGGATACATATGGAATCGCTTCCGCGTGGCCGCGCGGAATACGACCGGCTCTGGCTGCATCCGACGATGCGCCAGGGCCGGGCCGCAAACGCCGTCTCAGAATGGATAGTGCCGTTCGCCGGTCTGCACCGTGATCCAGCGCAGCTCGGTGAACTCGTCGATCGCGGCCTTGCCGCCGAAGCGGCCATAGCCCGAGGCCTTGACGCCGCCGAACGGCATCTGCGGCTCATCATGCACCGTCGGCGCGTTGACGTGGCAGATGCCGGACTCGATTCGCTTGGCGACAGCGAGCGCGCGGGCGATGTCGCGGCCGAACACCGCCGACGACAGGCCATATTCGGTGTCGTTGGCGACGCGCACGGCCTCGTCGACGCCGCTGACGCGCACGATGGTGACGACGGGACCGAAGCTCTCCTCGCCATAGATGCGCATCGCCGGCGTGACGTGATCGACGATGGTCGCGGGCATGATCGTCCCGCTGCCGCGGCCGCCGGCGGCCAACACGGCACCCTTGGCCACCGCGTCCTCGATCAGGCCGCCGACACGGTCGCAGGCGGCGGCGCTGACCAGCGAGCCCAGCACCACATCGCCCTTGCGCGGATCTCCGTAAGGCAGGCTGTTGGCCTTGGCGGCGAACTTTGCGACGAATTCATCCGCCACCTTGTCGTCGACCACGATGCGCTCGGTCGACATGCAGATCTGGCCCTGGTTCATGAAGGCGCCGAACGCGGCGGCATTCACCGCGGCGTCGAGATCGGCATCGTCGAGAATGACCAGCGGCGCCTTGCCGCCGAGCTCGAGCAGCGCGCGCTTCAATTGCCTGGCACAGGCCATGGCGATGAGACGGCCGACGCGGGTCGAGCCGGTGAAGTTGACGCGCCGGATCGCGGGATGGGCGATCAGCGCCTCGACCACGGCCTGCGCATCCTCGGGCGCGTTGGTCACGACATTGACGACGCCGTCACCGAGACCGCCTTCGGCCAGGCACGCGCCGATCAGCCGGTGCACGCCCGGGCTCATCTCCGAGGCCTTCAGCACCACGGTGTTGCCGCAGGCGAGCGGCATCGCCACCGAGCGGACACCGAGGATGACCGGCGCATTCCACGGCGCGATGCCGAGCACGACGCCGACCGGCTGGCGATGCGCCAGTGCAATGTTGTCGGGCACGTCGGTCGGGATCACCTCGCCCGCGATCTGCGTCGTCATCGCCGCGGCCTCGCGCAGCATGCCCTCGGCGAGATGCACGTTGAAGCCGGCCCAGCCCGCGGTGGCGCCGGTCTCGGCCATCATCAGCGCGATGAACTCCGGGGCGTTGCGCGCCAGCGCATCCGCAGCCGCATTGAGCCGCTTGCGGCGCTCGCCCGGACCGAGCCGGGACCACGCCGGAAACGCCGCCGCGGCGGCATCGGCGGCGCGCAGCGCGTCATCGATCGACGCCGCCGCAACGATGGTTGCGATCTCGCCGCTGATCGGATTGAGCCGCTGGAAGGTGCGCTGATTGGTGGCGGACTGGTCCTTGCCGCCAATCAGGAGATTGATCGCGTTCATGGGGCGCTCCTAGGTCGATGGGGTTGTTGCGGTTGCGGAAGCCGGCGCGCGCGACTGGCCGAGATAGGCGCGCTGGATGTCGGGATTGTTCTTCATCTCGGGCGCCGGCCCCTCGCCGGCATTGCGTCCCTGCTCGATCAGGTAGACGCGGTCGGCGATGTCGAGGCTGGCGCGGGCGTTCTGCTCGACCATGAGGATGCCGACGCCGTCGCCGCGGATCGTTCTCAGCGCCCGGAACACCTCGCGGCTCAAGAGCGGCGACAGGCCGAGCGACGGCTCGTCGAGCAGCAGCAGGTCGGGCCGCGACATCAGCGCGCGGCCGATCGCGACCATCTGCTGCTCGCCGCCGCTCATGGTGCGCACCGCCTGCCCCATGCGCTCGGTAAGACGCGGAAACAGCGCGAGCACGTGCGCCAGCCGCGCGGCCTCGCCGTCGCGGGCGCGCGAAGGATAAGCGCCGAGCTGGAGGTTCTCGGCGACGGTGAGATCGCCGAACACGCCGCGGCCTTCCGGCACCAGCGCGATGCCGCGCTCGACGATCAGATGCGGCGCGAGCGAGCCGATGTCCGTCCCGCCGAGCCGGATCACGGCTCCGGGCGACGGCTGGATCAGTCCCGCGATCGCCTTCAGCAACGTCGACTTGCCGGCGCCATTGGCGCCGAGGATGGCGACGATCTCGCCGCGCGCGACCTCGAGCGCGACATCGGTGAGCGCCTGGTGCTTGCCATAGGCGTGCGACAGCCGCTTGATCTCAAGCATCGGGCTCTCCGAGATAGGCTGTGATCACCGCGGGATCGGCGAGCACCTCGTCCGGCGTGCCGCGCGCGATCACGACGCCCGCGCTCATGACGACGCAGCGGTCGCACAGCGCGCGGATCGCATCCATCACATGCTCGACCATCACGATGGTGATGCCGCGGTCGCGCAGCGAGGCGATCAGCCTGATGCCGGTCTCCAGCTCGGTCGGATTGAGCCCAGCCAGCCATTCGTCGAGCAGCACAAGCCGCGGATGCAGCGCCAGCGCGCGGGCGAGCTCCAGCCGCTTCTGGTCGATGTAAGTGAGATCGCCCGCCGGCATCTCCGCCATGCCATCGAGGCCGACCAGGGCGAGCAGCTCATGGATCGATTCTGCGGCCGCACCGGTCTGGCGCGTGCGGAACAACGCCGCCGCCGCGACATTCTCGGCGACCGTCAGGTCCGGCATCACCCGCACCAACTGGAAGGTGCGGGCAAGCCCGAGCCGCGCGATCCGGTGCGCCGCGAGGCCGCTGATGACGGTGCCGCCGAAGCGGATCGTGCCGGCCGAGGGCACGAGCGCGCCCGAGAGCATGTTGAGCAGCGTCGTCTTGCCCGAGCCGTTGGGGCCGATGACGCCGAGGATCTCGCCGGCGCGGACGTCCAGGCTGACCTGGTCGACGGCGCGCAGGCCGCCGAAGGATTTGCCGACAGTCTCGGCCGTGAGCAGCGTTCCGCCCTGCTCCGGTTTGGCGCCGACCACCTTGGGCTCGCGCCGCCAGACCCGATCGACCAACCCGATCACGCCCCTCGGCAGCACCATCACGATGCCGATGAAGATGAGGCCGAGCACGATGCTGAAATGGTTGGGCAGCGCGGCTGTCAGCACCTCGAACAGCAGCACAAGCGGGATGACGCCGAGCACCGGGCCGATCAGCGAGCCGGCACCGCCGAGCAGCGCCATGATCACGACCTGGAACGAGATCATCGGGTTGAACGCGATCGCCGGATCGATATAGGTCCAGCGCGGCGCCATGATCGCGCCGGTCACCGACATGAACACCGCGCTGAGGATGAAGACCCCGAGCTTCACCGCGGTCGCATCGATGCCGGAATGGCGCGCGGCGGTCTCGTCGGCGCCGATCGCGCGCAGCGCGAGGCCATAGCGCGAGCGCGTCAGCAGAAAGCCGGCGAGGAAGACCAGCGCCGTCAGCGCGCAGAGTTGCCAGTACAGCATCTCCTGGGTGATGTCGCTGAACAGATAGCGGCCGACCGATTTGTGGATGTTGACCTCGTACCAGATCACGAGCTGGCGGATCAGCTCGGCCAGGCCGAACGAGAAGATGATGAAGTAGATGCCGGACAGCCGCAGCGTCGACAGGCCGGTGATGGCCGCGACGACAGCGCCGACACCCGCGGCGGTCATCAGTTGCAGCGGCCAGCTCAGCGTCTCGCCCGTCACCGCCGCCGTATAGGCGCCGATGCCGAAGAACGCAGCGGTCGCCAGCGAGACGTAGCGGGTCGGCCCGGAGAACATGGCCCAGGCGGTTGCCAGCACGGTGAAATAGAGAATGCTGATGCCGAGCGCGAGATAGTAGCCGTTGGCATAGAGCGGCAGCGTGACCGCCGCGGCAACGCCGACGAGCCCGATGCACCAGGCCAGAATCTTGCCGGGGCTGATCACGACGCCGCCTTTCCGAACAGTCCGGTCGGCCGGATCAGCAGCACGGCGAGAAACATCGCAAACGTCGCGGCCAAGGTCAGCCCGGGATCGACCAGCCGCGCCACCGCGGTCTCGACGACGCCGAGCAGCAGCCCTGCGGCCAGCGCGCCCATGACGTTGCCGACGCCGCCCATGATCACGACCACCAGCGCCTTCATCGTGAATACGACGCCCATCGAGGCGTTGAAGGTGAGGAACATGCTGACCAGCACGCCGCCGGCCGCGACCAGTCCGCCGCCGAACGCAAACGCCAGTCCTGCGAGCCAAGCGACATCGATGCCGACCAGCCGCGCGGCATTGGCATCGACCGCGACGGCGCGCACGGCCGTGCCGATCCTTGTCCGCGTCAGCGCGAGATAGACGCCGGTGCCGATCAGTGCGGCGAAACCAAGCGCGACCAGCCGGTTCACCGCGAGCGTCGAGCCGAGCACTGTCACGGGAATGGAGAGATAGCTGTAGCTGTAATACTGCCCGCCGAAAGCGACCAGCATGATGCCCTGGATCACGAACAGCACGCCGAAGGTGACGAGGATGCTGTCGACCTCCTGGGCACCGGCGTCCTTGCCGCGGCGGATCAGCCGCTGCAGCAACAGCCTGTAGAGCAGCCAGTTCAGCAGTCCCGCGGCGGGCATCGCGAGCAGCAGCGCCAGCAGCGGACTCAGTTGCAGCCCGGAATAGAGCGACAGCGTGCCGAACGCGGCCGCGACCAGCGACTCGCCATAGGACAGGTTCATGATGCGCGCCACGCCATATTGCAGCGTCAGGCCGAGCGCGATCAGGGCATACATGCCCCCCAGCACCAGACCGGGCAGCAGGATGTCGAACAGCAACATGGGATGGTGCCTCTTGCGCGAGGCCCGCGGACGCGCGCGCCTTGACGCGCGTCCGCAAGCTCACGACCTCGTTCCGGCTATTTCCACTCGGGCTTCGGCACGACCGCGGCGCGTGCGCCGGGCAGCGAGGCCGGCGCCACGGCGTAGAACTCGCCGTTCTGCCACTGGCCGACGCTCCAGACCTCCTGCAGCAGGCCGTCCTTCAGCTTCACCTTGCCGATGATGGTGTCGAAAGAGCCCTCGCGGATCTCCTTGGCGACCGCGGCACGGTCGACCTTGCCGACCTTTTCGATCGCCTGCTGCAGCACCTGCAGGCTGGCATAGGTGATCGGGCTCGCCCAGCGATCCGGCTCCTGCCCGGTCGCCGCCTTGTGGCGGGCGAGATAGTCCTTGAGCGCGGGCGAGTCGGCGTTCCAGCCGCCGATGCCCATCACGCCGTCGCTGCCTGCCCCGAACTTGCCCTTGAACAGCGGGAACGCCGTGCCGACGCCGACATAGAAGACCTTCGGATTGTACTTGAGCAGTTGCGCCTGCTCGGTCAGCCCGATCGTATCCGGCGGATAGCTGAAGGCGACGAAGGCATCGGCTTTGCTCGCGATCGCATCCTTGAGCAGCGGCTGCAGGTCCTGCGAGCCCATCGGATAGGTCTTGTCGTAGGCGACGGTCAGTCCGGCCTTCTTGAAGGCCTCGCGCCCGGCGGCGGCCAGCTCGATGCCGAACTGGTCGGCCACGCTGACCATCGCGACGGTGCCGCCGATCTTGCCTTCGCTCTTCAGCTTGCCGAGCAGTTCGGCGAGCCCATTGGAGATCTGCGCCGACGTGCCGAGCCAGAAGGTGGCATTGGCCCAGCGCTTGGCGAGTTCTGGCGCCTTGTCGGTCACCGACGTCACCGCGAGATGCGGATAGCCGAGCCGGTTCAAGGTCGGACCGACCGCAAGGTTGAGACCGGTGCCCCAGGGCGGCAGGATGAAGTCGACCTTGTCCTGGTTGGCGAGGCGCTCGATCGCCTTCACCGCCTCTTCCGACGAGCTGCGGTCGTCATATTCGACGATCTCGATCGGCAGCCGCTTGTCGCCGAGCTTGATGCCGCCGGCCGCGTTCACGTCCTTCACCCAGAGCTGATAGTTGGGCAGCGTGGTGATGCCGGCGCCGCCGGCATAGGGGCCGGTCTTCGAGATCGCATAACCGATGCGGATCTTGTCCTGCTGGGCCTGGGCGGCCGATACGGCAAAGCCGGCTGCGATCGCCGCCCCCGCGATCCGCAACACCTGACGACGGTTGGTCGAAGTCATCTCTCTGTCCTCCTCCCATGTTCACGCGCGCGGACCGCGCGGGTGAATCGGTGACGTTCCTCTGCCCCGGCGTCGTCCGCGGTTTTTTGTTTGCGGTCGTCGGGACTTGACGAGGGAAACACCGCAGGCTTGGGTGGCGCAATGGACAGTTCCGGTAAAAGAGTGCACTTTTCTGGGGCGACGACCGCGCGTAACGCCGCGCCTCGGACGCTGCCGCCGGCGGCCCGTGGCACCCCGGCAGCGCTCGGGGCCGAAGCCATCCCCTCGCATTTCGAGGCACGGCGCTGGGCCCTGCGCTCGGATGCCGCGCGGCCGTTCGTCCACCTGCTCTGCCTGACCGCCGGAACGGCCTCGGTGCGCTTCGCCGAAGAAGAAATCCAGATCTGGGCCGGTGCGGCGCTGGTCTGGGTACCGGCGGGAGGGGCCGAGCATCTCGACGTCGCGGCAGGTTCCGCCGGGCATCTCCTGCGGCTGCGCTCCGGGCTCTGGCACCGCCACCTGCCCTCCTCGGCCGAGCCCGCCTATCTCGACCTCGCAGGCACCGAGGCCGTCCTGGCCTTCTCCGTCACGGCTGAGTTCGCCGCGGTCATCGCGCGCTCGATGGCGGCGATTGCAGCGGAGATCGAAAATCCCTCACGGCGCGGCGCGGCCTCGATCATGTCATCGGAGCTGACCCTGTGCGTGCTGCGCTTCTGGCGGCTGTTTGCCGACGAGAGCGCCGGCGAGGCACAAGGCTCCAGCGCCGAGATCCTGAGCCGCTTTCGCCGGCTCGTCGAGGAACGCTTTCATCAGCAGTTGCGGGTCGCCGACTACGCTGCGCTGCTCGGCGTCACGCCGGATCGCCTGCACGCGCTGTGCACCCGGGTGCTGCAGCGGTCACCGAGCGCGCTGATTCAGCAGCGCGTCATTCAGGAAGCGGCGACCCGGCTCGAAACCACCACCGCGACGATCAAGCAGATCGCCTTCGCGCTCGGCTTCAAGGACAGCGCCTATTTCAACCGCTTCTTCGTCAGGCACACCGGTCAATCACCGGGCGCCTGGCGCAAGGGTGTTTCGTCGCAGCGGACCAAAGGCCAGTCACGGACCATGCTCAACTTCGCCGACTGGCCGTGACGGCGCGGCGCGGCCAAGCGCCTCGGTCGTCCTCTTTGTCAGTCCAGGACGACGTGTCAGCGTCGGAGCAGCAAATCCCGAGTTCGGACGGGCGGCGCAACCGCTGGATGCTCAATGCGCAGGGAAACTGATTTCCGCTGCGCGATCAAGCTGATTTGGCCTGTCCAGTCCCCGCGCCGAAAACATTTCTCTTTCGTTTTTCCGGAAATCATGGTTCTATTCCCGCATCCCGTCTCGAGCTGAGGGGCGTATCGCGGTCGTCACGAGACGCGAGGCGGGGAGCGGTGGGCGTGGTGGATTGCAGCGCGGGTTGCTCGCGCCGACGAACAATTCGCCACGCACGGTCAAGTCGCGCGGTCCTGATATCCCGATGCTGATGTCAACTCACGTTGAGGCTTCGCTTCGCGTGGGGATGGTGGCCAGAAAGCCCGGCGCACCAGGGAGAACGCGAAGCAGCCGTTCAGCCATCGCGCAGGGAGGGCCGGGTTTCCGGCTGACCTGTGGTACCTGCCGCCTGCATTTTTTTCGCAGGCGGGCCACGGGCCTCAGTCGAGGTCCGGCCTTCCCTGCGCCCTCACGCTTCGCGAGGGCTTCACGATGCATCACCCGGACGGATCGCCCGCCGCGGGATCGCGCGATCACGCGCGCCCGTCCGCAAGGGAGGCGACCTGATGTTTCACATTGATGTCAAATCGTCGCAGGCTTGAACGGTCCCGCCAGCATCGAGGACACCCGAGGGAGCCGTCCGATATCGTCCCCGCTCCCCGGAGCCATCGCGAGTATGGCGGCACCGTTGCTACCCTGCCACGAATGCGCTATGAGTTGAATATGATCAGCCGGTCCTGGTCGCACGCGAAATGCCAGTACCGCAAACCGATGCTTCGCGCTCGGCGCGCGACGTCGGTCGATACGGGCGCCGCGATCGCGCCCGCATCGCCAGCTCCGCGCTTCGCGCTCATTCGCATTCCGTAGCCGTGTCCGGGAGCCCGAACGCAGATGGATTGTGAAACCTGTGGCCGGCCCAATCCACCGGGCTCGGATGTCTGCGGCGGGTGTGGCGGGGTGTTGCGACAGCCGTCATCCGATACGACGACGAGTTCGCGCCTGCTCGGCATGCATCGCGCCGAGCGGCGGCAGGTGACGGCGCTGATCTGCGATCTCGTCGGCTCCGTCTCGCTCACCGTCAGGCTCGATCCGGAAGATATGACCAGCGTCATCGACGCCTTCCTGACGACCTGCGAAAACGTCATCGGCCGCCATGGCGGCGCCATCACGCAATATGCCGGCGACGGCGTGCTCGCTTATTTCGGCTATCCGCGTGCGGGGGAAGACGATGCGGCCACCGCGATCCGCGCCGCCATCGCGCTGCGCGACGCCGTCGGCCGGCTCGATGCCGCGCAAGGCCAACCACTGCGTCTGCGCATCGGCATTGCCACCGGCCTCGTCGTGGTCAGCGACCTCATGCCCCGCGCCGACGGCCGCCCGGTCGACATCGTCGGCGAGACGCCGAATCTCGCGGCGCGGCTGCAATCGATCGCCGCCCCCGACAGCATCGTCGTGGCCCGGACGACCGAGCGCATCGCGCGCGGCATGTTCGACTTCCGCGATCTCGGCACGTTCGCGCTGAAGGGATTCGCCGCACCGGTCGAGGCGTTCGAGGTGCTGGAAGAAGCCGCCGTCGCGAGCCGTTTCCACGCCCGCATTCGCGGCGAAAGCTCCCCCCTGGTCGGGCGCGACCAGGAGCTGGCGCGTCTGTTCGATTGCTGGGCGGCGGCGCGGTTCGGCAGCGGACAGGTGGTGCTGCTCCATGGCGAGCCGGGCATCGGCAAGTCGCGGCTGGTCGAGGAGCTGCGGCGGCGCGTGGCCGACGTCTCCCAGCTGCAGATGATCTGGCACTGCAGCCCCACCCGTTGTGACAGCGTGCTGTATCCGATCTCGGAACAGCTCGCGCTCATCGCCGGCTTCGACCGCACCGACGGCGCAGCGACGCGTCGCGACAAGCTCGATCGCTTCATGAACGCGCACGGCGTCACCGACACCACCGCGCGCGCCGTGCTCGCCGACGTCCTTGGCGTCGCGCCCGAACCGGACAATCCGCTGCAGACGATGACCGTCGAGAAGCGCTCGGAGGTCACGCGGGAGACGCTGCTCCGGCTGATCGACATGATGGTGCCGACCGGGCCCGCGCTGCTGGTGCTGGAAGACGCGCATTGGAGCGACACGACCACGCTCGAGCTGCTCGATCGGGCGATCCAGCGCGCCGCACAACGCCGCTGGCTGATCGTGGTCACGGCCCGGCTCGAATATGAGCCGCCCTGGGCCGCGAGCCCGAAGGTCACGCGGCTCCCGCTCGGGCGATTGAGTCAGGGCGACGCCGAGCGGATCTGCACCCATGTGGCCGCTTCGGCCGCGCTGCCGGCAGCGACGCTACGCCAGATCGTCAACCGTGGCGAAGGCATTCCGCTGTTCCTGGAGGAGCTGGCGAAGTACGTCGTCGAAGCCTCCGCGGCGCCCGCACGGGACGGCCATGCGAGCGTGGCCATTCCCGCCTCGCTGCAGGACTCCCTGGTTGCGCGGCTCGACCGATTGGGGCCGGCGCGCCGGATTGCCAATCTCGGTGCCGCCATCGGCCGCCGCTTCAGCTACGATCTGTTGTCGGCCATCGTGGCGGAGCCCGAAGCCAGGCTCGGCGAGAGCCTGGATCAGCTCGTCAAGTCCGGCCTCGTGGAGAGCAGCGGCGCGCCGCCCGACAGCCTCTACACGTTCAAGCACGCGTTGATCCGCGACGCCGCCTACGAGTCCCTGCTCCGGCGCGAACGCCAGACATTGCACGGCAGGATCGCCGCGGTGCTGCGCGATCGCTTTCCCGAGACGCGGGACACCGAGCCGGAGTTGCTGGCCTATCATTTCACCGAGAGTGGCGCGATCGCCGAAGCCATCCCGCTATGGGCGGACGCGGGCCGGCGCGCCGCCTCGCGCGCCGCGCATGTCGAAGCGGCGCGACATCTGCAAACGGCGCTCGACCTGCTGCGTCATCAATCCGCCGACGGCGAGCGCGCCGACTTGGAGCTCGAGCTCCTGATCGGGCTTGCCGTCAGCCTCGCTGCCTCGCGCGGCTACACCGTGCCCGAGGTCGGCAAGGCGCTGTCCGAGGCACGGGCGATTTGCGACGCACTCGGCAACACCGCCGGCCTGTTCGCCGTGCTGCGCGGCATCTGCAGTTTCCTGATCATCGCGGGCGATCTCGATGGTGCCGAGGAGATGGCGCATCTGTGCCTGGGAATCGGCGAGCAGACCGGCCTTCCCGAGCATCGCATCGAGAGCGGCGTTGCGTTGGGCTACATTCTCTTCGCCAGAGGCGACCTCCCCGCCGCGCGCCGGCTGCTGGCCGCCGCGGTGCAGCTCTATCAGGCATCGGACGGCGCGCGGCTGCCGCAGCTGTCCTCTCAGGATCCGCTGGTCGCCGGCCAGGCCTCGCTGCTGCAGGTGCTGCATGCGATGGGCGACGATGCCGGCGCGGCCGCCGTCGCCAGCGATCTCATCGCACATGCGCGCCGGCTCGGACGTCCGTTCGACCTCGCCTGGGCGCTGTCGTGGCTCGCCTTCTATCAGCTCGCACGCGGCGACTACGAGGATGTCCTCCTCGCCACCGAGGAGGCCCTGCGCATCTGCCGTGACCATGGCTATCCGCTCTATCAGCTGGTGGCGGGCAGCCTGCAGGCGCATGCCCGCGGCCATCTCGGCAGGACTCCAGACGAGGCGCTGGCGGCGGCATCTGAGGCGTTGCCGGCGTTCCAGACGCTCGGCATGATGCATTTCTCCTGCTTCTATCTCGGCGAGGTCGCCGGTCTGCAACTGATCGTCGGCAAGACGGCCGAGGCGATGCAGACGATCGACGCGGCGATCGACGCCGCGCGGCGCTATGGCGACGGCTATTTCCTGTCGCCGCTGCATCGGCGGCGCGCCGAGATCCTGGCCGCCCTCCCCGACACCGCACCCGGCCAGGTGACGGCCGCGCTACGCGAGGCCGTCGCGGTCGCCGAGGCGCAGGGCGCGTCGGCGTTCCTGCGCCGGGCGGCGGCGCGGCTCGCCGCCATCGACGATGACGCGCCGAGGCGACAATCGGCGTGACGACCTGCTCAGGCCATGGGGCAGGCCCTGGCGACGGTGAAATCGATCTCGGCCCAGATGCGCGTGGTCGCGGTCAGCACGAGCTTGCCGTCGACGGGCGTGCCGAGCCCGAGATCGCGAATGAACGGCAGGCTATCGAGCGCGCTCATCTCGATCGACCAGTTGCCCGACTGCAATTGCCAGCTGCGCAGCCCCGTCAGGTCGAGCGCGCCGTTCAACAGCGTCTTGTAGCTCGCCGCGGTGAGACTGTCCGCCGACCGCGCCTGCTTGAGATAGAACACGGGGATCGGCAGGCCCCAGACGCCGCCCAGGAACGACGCCATGCCCGGCCCGGTCACGAGCTGCTTCATTCGCTCTTGGTCGGCCCCGGCACAGAGCTGCCGGAATGCATCCGCCGGAGAGCCCGCCGCGGTCGGGGTCGATCCCGCCGTGCCTTCGATTCGGATGATGCGCTGCTGGGAGGCATGGGCCTCGGGCCCGTAGCAGGCAATCGCCAGTCCCGAGACGTCGAACGGATCGTTCGATGGTGCGCTGATCGGCTGAACGATGGTCGCGTGATATTTGGGAAAGCCCCAGACCTCCTGCCCCGCAACGACCGACCAGGCATTGTCGACGAACAGATAGGCCGGCACGAAGCCGATCGTTTTCGGCAGCACCGCGCCGCGCTCATAGCTGCCGACCAGGAGCCACAGCCCGACATCGGTCTCGGACATCGTGCCCTGCTCCGCGAAGGGCGGCGTGGCCGCCTGGCTCTTGCGCACCTGGATGACGTTGACGAAGGCCATGTCCAGCATCACGCGGAACTGGTCGCGGCCCGCGACGCGGTTGAAGGAGCGGTCGAGGAACCGCTGGCAGGCGCCGAGGTCGGCCGGTACGGCGAAGCCGTAGAAGGTCGAGTCGTTGCAGATATAGGGCGCCGGCGGAAGCGTGATCCATCCGGCGTAGTTGACGTAGGCGTTGGTGATGTAGGGTTCCGGACTGGTCGAGACGATCGGAATGTAGACGCCGGACAGCGCCGAGGCGGCGGCGAGGCCGGACATCGCCGCGACCTCCACGCATCCGGCGTTGATCTCGGGCACACGGGTCCAGTCGCCGGCGAGGAAGAGATTGTCGTAGCCGGACTTGCCGGGCTCCATGCGATGCCGCAGCGTGCCCGGCAGGCTCAGCACATAGCGCTCGCTCGGATTGATGTTGGCACGCCAGAACTGGAAGTCGAGCCGCGCCGATCCGCTGATGTCACTCGGCGCGTGCAGGAGATCCCAGCGGAACGTGCTGCCGCTGCCGATGTTGGTCCACAGCGTATCGAGCCAGGACGTCATCCAGTCCTTGGATGCGTTCTTCACATAGTCCGCGGCAAGCTGCTCGTCGTTCGGCGCGCTGTCGTCACTCATGATGGCGCAGTAATAAGCGATCGAACGTGGCCCCGGCGCCGGCCAGTCCTCGGCCGGCAGCAATTGCGACATGTCGGAATAGGTGTCGAGCGGCGGCTTGCAGGTGGTGACGATCGGTCCCATCGTCTCGAGCGACGGTCCAGGCGCCACATAGGGACCTCCGAGATCTCCGACCGCGCAGTCGAGCCAGAGCTGCAGCGCCATCGTGCGCACGGTGGGGAGATTGCCGACCATGTCGGCCCAGGCCGGCTTCTGCTGCATCAATGGCCGGCAGATCTCATCGAGCGCGCCGACCGAGATGCCGAGGACCACCTGGTCGAAATCCTCGCCGAGCTGCAGGCTGAGCCGGGCCGCCGGGGGCGGCTGCGGCGGGTTGGGGGGACCATAGGCGTTCTCGAAATTGTAGCCCTTCAGCGCGTAGTACTCGCCGTTCTCGATCTCCTGCCATTTGGGCTCGGACGGCCAGCACCAGTAGTCCTTCACCAGGACCAGCGGATCATATCTGCTATCGACGAACTCGACCTGCTTGTCGATGTGGATGGTCGCGATGTTGCTACCGTCCTTGGTCGGCTCGAGACTCGTGACCTTGTGAAAGAACTTGAAGTTCACGCCGCGCCGCGCCAGGAGCTGGTAGATCGGCGTGCAGATCGTATCCCCCATTCCGACGACGGATTTATAGAAGAACGCCCCCTTGTAGGTGAAGAACAGCCGCAGCAGTCCCTGAACGGCCGAGCAGGCCGACACCTGCTGCTGCGACGGCTCGCGGGAGCCGTTGCGAAAGGCGAAGATGTATTCGTAGAGAGCGGTCACGATGGCGTTGTTGGCGGCCTCTTCATCCTGCTGCGCCAGAAAGCTGCGGAATTCGTATCTGTCGAGAACCTCCAGCCCGTCCGTCAGGCAGTCGTTCTCGATGATGCCGAGCAGCATGCAGATGCCGAGATTGGCGAGGATCAACAGCCGGCGCAGGCCTTCCTCGAGGCCGTCGATCGTCTGGTGCTCCTTGACGATGCCGCGGAACGCATGGAGCAGCGCCGCCATGTCGCCCTGGGCATCGCGGCGGATCGCTTCGACGTCACTGTGCAGCTTCTCGCCGACGCGGTGGGCCAGCAGCAGCAGCGGATGGCCCTTGCCATCAGGCGAGACGGCCGCCAGCCGGACCTGCCGCTCGGCGGGCATGGCGGCGATCGCCTTCGCCAGCTCGGCATTCTGGTCGCCCGGCCAGTCCTCGAGATAGTAGTTCAGGTTGAAGATGATGCTCGCGATGGTCCGCAGCAGCAGGGTCGAGAGCGGTG
Organism: Bradyrhizobium sp. HKCCYLRH3097; assembly: GCF_051167875.1. NCBI lineage: Bacteria > Pseudomonadati > Pseudomonadota > Alphaproteobacteria > Hyphomicrobiales > Nitrobacteraceae > Bradyrhizobium > Bradyrhizobium sp. HKCCYLRH3097. The sequence goes on along the minus strand of NZ_JBNPTX010000009.1, from coordinate 42,279 downwards.
GCACGATGTTGTCGGCGGGCGCCCACAGGCTATCCCTGCCGGGATAGACCGATTCATCGACATCCGGCTGAAACCAGAACGGCCAGGGCAGCCATTGGCCGTCGGTGTACTCGGCGTAGAAGATCTCGTTCTGCCGCTTGAACGCATCATCGATCGTCCTGATCGGATCGCTCGGCGGTGCATCGAGTGCCTTCAGCGCGGCACGCAGGATGGTGAAGGCATTCTCGTAGAAGCCGGCCCAGATATGCAGTCCGTGCTCCTCGATGCGCTGGCCCTGCTTGGCGTTGCGTCCGCTGGCGGTCTTGCCCCCGAGACGCCAACCGAGCTGATAGAGAGTGATCTCGTAGCGCTCGCCGCGCGGATCGATCTCGCTCAAGGCGAAGGCCGCGCTCAACGCGCCGATGCCGCCGCCCAATATCGCCACGCGGGTCTTTCTTGCTGCCATGTCGATGATCCCCTGACCTCGGACGTTCTCGCCCGGGCGAGCCGGAACGACGTCGTCCATCGGCGCACGGGTCCGCGATCCGCGCGGCCCGTGCGGTTGAATGACATTCGGTACTATGGGTTTACAAAATCGGCGCCACGCCCAGTTCAATCCGCGTGGCGATGGAATGAGGATGCATCGAATACCTATCACAATCTCCACGCGATCATCAAGCGGGCGCATCGTCGACATCGCGTCAGGCGAAGACGAGGCCGCCGCATCGTTCCCACCGGCTACGTCGTCGTCTCAACTTTTACGAGAAGAACGACGGGCTGCCACCGCTTAAAGACAGCGCCCCGATCGCGACGCTGCCGTCGATCACGTCAGATCGGAATGCACGTCGCCGGGCCCGTCGAGAAACAGCGGCAGCCGCACGACGATGCGGGCGCCGCGCGGCGCGTCGGTGATCGCGATGCTGCCGCGATGGGCCTCCACCAGCGTCCGCACCACCGCCAGTCCGAGCCCGGCTCCGCCGGTGCCGCGATTGCGCGACGTGTCCAGGCGCGTGAACGGCTCCAGCATGGCCTTGCGCTGGTCGCGGGGAATCCCCGGCCCTTCGTCGTCGACCGTCAGCACGGCGTGCTCCGGCTGGCGTTGCAGCGAGACATGCGCCGCCTCGCCATATTTGAGCGCGTTGTCGATGATGTTGGCGACGATACGACGCAGCGCGACGCGGTCGCCCAGCATCAGCTGCTCGCGCCCGTCGCCTGCATGGTCGAAGCGCACCCGCGCCTGATGCGCGCGGCGATCCTCGACCTCCGCGCGCACCAGTTCGTCGAAGGCAACGAGCTCCTGCGGCAGTTCGCCGGCACCCGCCCGGCTCGCAAGCAGCGCGTCGTCGAGCAGGCGGATCATGTCGGAGATATCGATCACGGCGCGCTGCCGCTCGGCGTCATCCGGGATCTGGTCGACGCGCAGCCGCAGCCGCGTGGCAAAGGTGCGAACGTCGTGAGCAATGCCGCCGACCAGCGCCATGCGCGCCTGCATCAGATCGGCAAGCCGGTCCTGCAGTCGCCCGAACGCCGTCACCACGGCGCGAACCTCGGGCGCATTGCGGCGAACGTCCGGCAGCGGCACCGCCGCCCCGCCGGGGTCGACCCGGTCGACGGCGGCCGCCAAGCGCGCCAGCGGCCGCGTCTCACGCTGCATGATCAGGAGCGCAAACAGCGCGACCAGCGTACCGAACAGGCCCGCGCCGAAGCCGATCGGCAGCCCCTGCTGGGTCAGCACCAGCGACGCGCGCGAGTCCACGACGAGAACATCGCCGCCGTTCAGGCCAATGCGAAACTCCAGGGCATTCTGCGGCGTCCGCGCGAGCCTGGGCAACCACCGTCCCTCCGGCTCCGGCACGAAGGTGATTGTCAGCGGGCGCGCACCGAGCGCACCGGCATAGGCGTCGCGCAATCCGGACCGGACCGGCGCGGGCTCGGTGCGCGGAAGGCGGACCGCCGCGTCGGGTCCGACCAGCCGGACCTCGAAGCGGTCAGAGGACACGGCATCGACGACCCTGCCCCGCTCAGCCCCGGGTGTTCGTTCGATCAGTTCGGCGAGCGCGGCCAGCCGCGTCGGCGGCGGCGTCGCGCCTTCGAGGTCCGCGGTCCGGGCGCGGTAGAATCGCGCCAGGGTGACGATCCAGATCGCGAGCAGACCAATGATGACGATGAGGCCGATACGCATCGCAAGCGTCAGCCGCATCATCACGCCACCGGCCTCACCGTCGCCGTGAACAGGTATCCGCCGTTGCGGACGGTGGTGATCAGGTTCGTTCCCGGGCTTGCGGCATCGAGCTTGCGCCGCAGCCGCGAGATCAGCATGTCGACGGTGCGGTCGAACGGCTCGGCGGAGCGGCCGCGCGTCCAGTCCAGGATCTGGTCGCGGCTCAACACCCGCCGTGGCCGCTGCACGAAGCAGGCGAGCAGGTCGAACTCCGCCGAGGTCAGCTGGACCGGCGCGGCCTGCGCATCCACGATCTCGATGCTGCGGGCATCGACGTCGAGTACGAACCGGTCGAAACCGAAACGCCGGCTCGCGTCACGCGGTGGGCTCGCCTGGGTGCGCCGCAGCAGCGCCCGAACGCGGGCCAATAGCTCGCGCGGCCCGAACGGCTTGACCATGTAATCATCGGCGCCGAGCTCCAGCCCGACCACGCGATCGATCTCGTCGCTCTTGGCCGACAGCATCAGGATGGGAATGTCGTCGCTCTGCCGCAGCCGGCGGCAGATCGAAAGCCCGTCCTCTCCCGGCAGCATCAGGTCGAGAATGATGAGATCGGGCCGCAGCCGCCGCAGCACGGCATCCATCGCCGGCGCCGTGGCGGCGACCTCGATCTCGAACCCTTCCCGGCGCATGAAATCGCTGACAAGCCGGCTGATCTCCGGGTCGTCCTCCACCATCAAAAGCGTGGCCGCAGGCATGCTCATCGCCAGGACTGATGCCCAAAACCCGTAGCTTGGCAATGGGCCGGGAGCGACTGTTACAAGCCGTTACGCGGCAGCCAAATACCGGTATGCGGCCGACCGCGGCGCCGGCATTGGCCGGCCGAGAAGGCCGCCGCAGGCGCAAGGCATGTCGCCGGCGACATTTAATTTTGCAGAGCCACTTGCTGAGCAAAATCAGATTTAATATAAATTAAATCGCGCGGCACTCCCAGATCATTTAATGGTTATAAAACAAGATCCTCGTTCTCGCAGGCAAACCGGGCGGCTCTGACGTCCGAAGCGCAACTGAAAAGCCCCACAAACATGCTGCACAATCCCAACGCGAGCACGGTTACCTACCCCTCCCCACAGGAGCAAGGTTGGGAACGTAGCGGACCCGGACCGTTCGACATGGCGCTGGGATTCCTGCGCCGGCACTATCTGGTGATTGCGATCACCACCGTGCTTTCGCTCCTGGCGAGCTTCGCCCTGCTGAAAATCCTGCCGCCCACCTACTCGGCCGACGTCAAGATCATGCTGGGCACCACCTCGAAGGCCGCAGTCGTCCAGCCGCAACCGCCCGTTCAGGACGAGCCGCCGCTCGACATGGAATCGCAGATCGAGATTCTCAAATCGAAGTCGATCGCGACAGCGGTCATCGACAAGCTCAATCTGGCGGACGATCCCGACTTCAACGGCAAAGCCAGCCCGCTGCATGGTGCGGTTGATGCGGTTCGCCGCCTCGTGGGTTCGGCGCCGCAGCCGAACGCGCCCTCGATGGACGATCTCCTCGACGAATTCCAGCGCAGAATGAACGCCTTCAGAATTGGCACGAGCACGGTCGTCGAGGTCGATTTCAGCGCCAGCGACCCCAATCGGGCGGCGATGATCGCCAACGCCATCGTCAAGGAGTATTTCGATCAGCAGTTGAAGGCGGACGCGAACGAGCACCGCACAATCACCGCCTGGCTTCACGACCGCCTGCAGGATCTCGGCAACGACGCGACCGCGACCGAACGTTCCGTGAACGAGCTGAAAAGCCGGTACAACATCGTCTCGGCCGACGGCAGGTTCATGGACCAGCAGCAGGTCACCGAGCTCACCAACCGTCTGGTGGCAGTGCGCACGCGTACCGCCTCGCTGATGACCCGGCTCAATCGGTTCGACGACATGCTCGCGACGAGCAGTGCCGATATGACGATCGACCGCGTAGCCGCGGTCTCCGACTTCTCCCCGGCAGAGCTCAGCGGCAATGTCAATCCGCCCGACGGTCTCTCCTTGAGCAATTCGAACAGCACGCTCATCATCAACAGCTTGCGTCAGCAATACCTCGATAACGCCAAGCGCGAGTACGAGTATTCCGCCAAATATGGCAAGGATCATATCGCGGTCGTCAATATTCGCGCGACGATGAAGAGCATCCGCCAGGCCATCGTCGACGAGGTGCGGCGCCTTGCCGACGTCGCCAAGCACGATTACGAGGAGTCCAAGCAGCAGCAGCAGGAGATCGAGAAGCAGCTGGCACAGGCCGTTGTCCGGTCGCAGGATACCAGGGCGGCCGAGCTCAGCCTCCGCGAGCTGGAGACCAGCGCCAAGAGCTATCGCACGCTCTACGACACCTTTCTTCAGCGCTACATGGGCTCAGTCCAGCAGGGCTCCTTCCCGATTGCGAAGGCGCGGGTGATCTCAGCGGCCACGCCGCCGAAGAAGAAGATCAAGCCGAAGTCCATCGTGCTGATGGCGCTCGGCCTGTTCGGGGGCCTGGCGCTCGGCGGCGGCCTCGGCCTGCTCGCAGAAGTCAAGGACCGCAGCTTTCGGACGACCGACCAGGTCGAGGATCGCCTGCGCCTGCCCTGCCTCTCGGTCGTCCCTCTGCTCAAACGAGGCGAGGTCGACCGGTTCACCAAGAAAGCGACGGTCAACGCCGTTTCCAAGGTCGAACCCGATTCCAGCCCGCGAATGGTGACGAGAGGCCCCGGGACCTGCTGGGCCGCATCCGCCATGCCCACATCGCGCTTCGCCGAATCCATCCGCTCGTTGAAAGTCGCCATCGACCAGGATCCAAGCCCGACGTCGCGGAAGGTCTTCGGACTGACGTCCGCCCTGCCCAACGAAGGCAAGTCGATCATCGCCGCGTCGCTGGCTCAGCTCATCGCAAATTCAGGCAAGCGTGTGATCGTGGTCGATTGCGACCTCAGGAATCCGTCGCTTTCCGCCATGCTGGCCCCCGATGCCAGCACTGGGATCGCCGACATCGTCCTGGGAGGATGCCAGCTCGCAGACGCAGTCTGGACCGACCCGCTGACGCGCCTGGATTTCCTGCCGGGAACGGGTGCCACGCAGCGCGACACCAGCGACATCCTCGGCAACGAGCAGATGCGCAAGCTGTTCGAGCAGCTGCGGGCAGCCTATGACTACGTCATCGTCGATCTTCCGCCGCTCGCGCCCGTTGTCGACGCGCGCGCCATCTCCGCGCTGCTCGACAGCTTCGTCCTCGTCGTGGAATGGGGGCGCACGCCGGCCGAGGTGGTCGAGCACGCGCTGAACACGGCTCCCAACGTCTACGATGCTCTGTTCGGCGTCGTGCTCAACAAGACGAACATGAAGGCGCTGAAGCGCTACGCCAATCATTTCGGCGACTACTACAACCACAAATATTACGCCCGTTACGGGAGCGTGATGGCCGAGTAGGTCGATCAGCGCGCGCCGGCCGGTGCGCGCCATAGGCCGCGGCCGGCAACGGAAATCGATCGACGGTCAGCGCTGGTGCTCGGGGCGAATGGAGGGATGGGCGATGCCGGCACGCTCCAGAGCGCTGCGGACATAGACGCCCGAGAGATAGCCCACCTGGACTGCAATCAGACCGGCGCCGGCATAGAGCGCGGCCGGCAGCCCGCTGATGATCGACGCCGCGATGCACTCCATGAAGACGATCGCGGCGAGCGCCAGCAGCGTGCGAACCGTGAACATCGTCCCGGCAACCACCCCGGCTGTAAAATGAAGCGCGATCACCCACATCAGTTCATGCCTCCTCGGGCGTTTCGAGAGGCTAGCGGCCATTGGTTAGCGATGAGCTAAGCCGCCCGGGAGGATTCGAACAAGCGCATCAGGGCAACACTTTCAGGCGAAAGATGCGGCTACGGCCCGCTGAGCGGGTGCAGCATTGTCTGGCGGTTCAGCCAGTGCGCCCGGTAGAGCCAAAGCACCGCGGTGACCAGGACGACATCGAACAGGCCCATCACGGTCTGGCCGTAAACCTGCGGGTGGACGCCGCCCAGGAGGAGCGCGAGCTTGACCGATTGCCGCACCACCTCCGACCCGAGGAACGCGATCAGCGAGTTCTGGCCGACGTTGAGGATGAGCGCGACCGCCGGCGATCGCCGGGTGCGCGCGAACACCGCCCACAGCAGCGCCAACAGCAGCGGCAATGTCCAAAGCAGGTTGAGGAGCTTGTCGAACCGATAGGGGTATTTTTCGCCGTTGCTGGGAAAGCCGAGGCTGTAATCGAGCAGCAGCCCGAAGGTGAAGATCCCCGCCAGCGCCGTATAGAACGCGGGTCCGATCAAGCGGTTGGACCGATGGAGATCTCCGAGCCAGATACCGATCACGAAGAACATCTGCGCCTGGAGCGAGAACAGCAACAGAATGATGGCGGGACTCTCGAGCTTGGCTGCCGTGCTCGTGTTGCTGAACCAGGTGGAGGCCACGAAGATCGCAGCCGACGACGCGAGCACCAGGAGCCTGCCGCGCTTGAACATCGGCAGGATCACCGGCAGCAGCAGGAACATCAGCCCGTAGAACTTGAGGATTGTGATGGCGGTCGGCTCGGACTGAAACGTCAGCACGTCGAAAATCGCCTGCCCCACCGGCTCTCGCTTGTTCCCCAGAACAGCCATGCCGACCGCGACCGGCACCGAGATGACGAAATAGGCGGCGAGCACCTTCAAGCCGCGGGCGAGGAGCTCTCCGTGCCTCTCCTTGTGCAGATAGACGTACCCGACCATGAACCCCGAGATCACGACGAACAGCTCGGCGAAGGGGTTGAATTTCGTGAACAGATCGACGGAGTCCGGAAAGACGTTGGCCGTGTGATGATAGAACACGAACAACATCGCGCAGCTTCGATAGAAGTCGATCAGAAGCTCGCGCCTCTTCTGGCCTGCTGCGCTCACCGCTCAATCTCCGAACACACGTCGCTCCATGGGCGACGGTCAGCCGATGGGCGCCGGTCGGACTGACGGCTCAGGCAATCCTTCGCAACGCGGGCAAGCGTCGCGGCGGCGATCATCGAACCACCGACTGCTGAAGCCGTGATGCGACCGATGACAGGCCTCCCTCTCTCATTGCTGGTCCAGACCGCCGAAGCGGAAGATGCGGGCCATCAGCGGCGAAACGCCCACGAAGGTCGCGGTACAGCCCTGGGCTTCCAATTGCTTCCTCAGCATGAGCAACAATCCAAGGAAGCGCGCATCGATGGCGCAGACGTTCGAGAAATCGATCGTGACCGGCTTGCGGGACGCCGAAGCGGCGCGGAACACCGGAATGGCCCGGTCTACGTGACGCGCATCGGCGGGCCCCGACAGGCTGAGCGTGACCGCGCGCGTCCCATAGTCCTGCGTGATGGTCAGCGCCTCACCCCGCTCATGCGTGCGGCGCATCCACCAGGTCCACACCACGAACGGCAACACGTGGGTGAGCATGAGGCCGAGCATCGCCGTGCCATCGTTCCAATAGCGGCGCCAGAGATAGGGCTCCTCCTTGATGCGCCACAGCCACTCGAAGCCTGATTGGCGCAGGATCGCCGGTGCGCGCTTCACCGTCCCGGCCTGGAAGTTGAGCGCGGCGCCGAGGTGGGCGCGAACTGGAATCTCGAGGCACTCATGATTGCGCTGCAGCCATGATTGTCCCTTCACGCTGCTGAGCGAGGCAACCAGGAAGTCCGCCCCGCTGGCATTGATCTCGTCGATGATGTGATCCCGGCTCAACTCCTCGGCCGACAAATAGCCGGGGTTCAACCAGCCCACGCACTGCAATCCCGCCGACTGGCCGTTCAGCGTCCGGGCGGCCCGTTCGGCGGCCCCCTCCGGGCCGCCGAAAAGAAAGAGCTTCAGCGCGTTTGCCGGCGCGGCCTCCGACTTCAGCGCGTCGAAGATATCGGCGCCGGCCGTCCGGCTCTTGATCGGAATCCCAAGCAGCCTAGCGATCCAGACCACCGGCATGCCGTCCACCGTGCAAAGATCGCTCAGGATCAGCGACTCCCTGAAGCTCCTGTTCGACTGGCTGGCGACCAGGAAGTTGAGATTGGGAGTCGAGATGAGAAGCCGGGTCCTGCGTCGGGCAGCGTCGCGGATGCGGCGCAGTACGCCGCGCATGCCGATGGCATCGACCGGTATTCCGAGGACGCAATAGACGTCGCGCGCGAGGTCGTCGGGAATCGCGGCGTCGGCCAGGGCGGCAGCATCGACCTCCGGCCGATCGCGACCCGCCCCGGAGCGCCCCACGCGATAAAGGGGGGATCCCGGCTCCTGCAATTCATGCGTGGTCAGCATCCGCCGCTCTCCCTCAATCTGCCCGCCGCACGAGGATTCCGGGTTGCGGATCCCTGCCGCACCTCCCCGACCGAATAACGTGCGACCCAAAAGCCACTATTTAATTTTAAATCACACCATTTATTTAATACGGTTTATTTGTAAATGCCAGGGCAGATTTGCGGCGCGGCTGCAGCAATACCTTCCCGGCGCACGTCGAAGTCCTTTTATTTAATTGCATCTCCGGATAATGTTCACGGACGGTATTCCCGGCGGCTGCCGGGGCCGCGCCGTTCGAATATCCGGGTGAGATCGATGCCGAGAATTTCAGCGACGACGTCGATGTCGGCCGGGCCGCGCGCCTCCGCGGGGACGTTCGATGTCTGTGCGCTGATTCCGGTCCTCGCCTTCGCCTACTCGTCCCTCATTCAGCCGCTGATCTATTTTGGCTTCCCGCCATCGCCCGGGCTCCAGGGCCTGCTCGAGAGCCGGATCGAGAACCGGATCTTCTGGCCTGTCCTCGCGGCCATCGCCATCGTCGTTGCGATGCAACGCCTCGCCCGCGGCGAGCGGCTTGCCGCTGCGCCCAACATCATCAGTCTCTGCGTCTATTTTGGATTGGCCGGCGCCAGCATCGCGTGGGCATTCAAACCCGAATTCGCCTTCGTCCGTTTCGTCCAGGAAGCGATGGTCCTCACCGCCATCGTGCTGCCCGCCCTGCTATCGAGGCCGAGCGCCGACATCCTGCGCGGCGTGTTCCTCTGCTTTGCAGCAGGGGTGATCCTCAATGTTCTGCTGATCCCCGGCGGCTACGCGACCTACGCGCAGTACGGCAACGCGCTGGTCGACATCGGTTACCAGGGCTACTTCTCGGGCAAGAACCTGCTGGGCGAGTTTGCCGCCATTGCGTTCCTGCTCTCGGTTCACGAGTTGCTCTATCCCGGAACGCGCCGCGCGCTCGGGATCGTCGTTGCCGTCGGTGCCATCGTCCTGATCTTCTTCTCGAGCTCGAAGACCGCGCTCGGCCTCGCTCTGGTCGCCCCGATCCTGGCCATCCTGACGCTGGCGCTTGCGAGAACGCTGCGGGTTGCACCGCTTCTGATCCTGGTGGCGATCATCCTCGGCTACTTCGTGGTCGGCGAGCTCGCGGGCTTCACGACCAGCCGCATCGCCTATCTGCTGACGGGTGATTCCAGCTTCACCGGCCGAACCACCATATGGGCCTTCTCTAACTTGGAGATCGCGAAGAGGCCGCTCCTGGGATGGGGCTATCAGAGCTTCTGGCTGGTCGGTGCCGACGCACCAAGCATCACCGATGCACCCGGCTGGGTGAAGGCCATGCCGAACTCCCACAACGGCTACTACGATGCGATGCTGGAACTGGGCTATGTCGGTTTTGCCTTTCTCCTCGTGTTTCTGGCGGCCACCGTTCACGTCATCGGCCGCGTGATGAAGCACGACTACAAGCGGGCGTGGATCCTGCTGTCCGTCGCGCTGTTCGTCATGCTCTATAACCTGCTCGAAACCCTGTGGCTGCGCGCGTTCGACGTGACCTGGGTGGTATTCGTGCTCGTCACGGTCGAGGCCGCAAGATACTGGCGGAGGTCGCAACAGAGCATGCCCGCCGCTCAGCCGGCGAACAGGCGGTCGGCTCGTTGGAGCCGTACACGGCCGGCTTGGCGGCCACGGCTCGGCGTCCGCACCTGACGGGAGGCCCGTTGAAGCGTCACGCCAGCGCTATTGCGTTGATCCCGGCGCCGCCGCGAATGGCGCGCCCGCATCGAATCTCGCCTTGGCCGGTAACGTATGCAGCTTGGTATCCCCGGTTGGGTCCACCCAGGGCCACGGATGACTGCCGAAAAAGCCGGGCTTGGCTCTCAGATACAGCGACGCCGGCAGCGGCTGCGCCGCGAGAGCGTCCGTCCAGACCACCTTGCCGGTGAGATAGTCGAAATTGCCGCCGCGGATCACCGTGGCCAGCGTCTTCGGATCAGGCGCCATGGTCCATCGCTCCGGGTCGTAGCCAAGCACCCAGACGTTGCCGACACCGCCCTGCCCCCAAACCGCCGTTCCGGCCCGCATCGATGGATCGTCGTAGCTCCAACCGCTCATGCGTCCAGGTCGGCCCAGCACATTGCCGGCGAACGAATCCCACCACGAGCCATAGGCGAGACCGACGGCTCGAACGCCCGAACGATCGACGAAGCGCTGGCGCTGGCCGGTGAGATGGTTGCGGAAAAAGGTCAGATAGATCGCGTTGCCATGGGTGTAGTCGCTGTCGGCATTGTGGGACAGATTGCCTTCGAACAGGACGTGATGGGCGCCGGCCATGTGCGACGCGTTGATGCCGACCTCGACCCAGCCGGGATTGTCGAAATCGAACGAGTCGTCGGCATAGTTATAGCCGACGACGCTGCCGGCGCCGGACGACCGGAACACCATGTTCTTGCAGACGTCGACGAGGATGTTGTTCTCGATCAGGACCTCCGAGGAGCCCGTCGCCAGGCTGATCGCGTATCCGGCGCCGCCCGGCTGCGGCCACGAGCCGGCGTGGATGTAGGAGTCGCGGAGCTCGACCCGGAACGAATTGTCGATCGCCACGCCCTCGCCGAGCCATTGCGTCACCTCGACGGATCTGGCCCAGGAATAAGCAGCGGCTTCGAACCGCAACGCGCCGTCCGCCCCGCCGACGATGCTCAGATCTTCGACGCCCACCTTGGCAACGTGGATGTCGCGATTGTTGGCGGCGTGGCGACCGCTGTTCGGGTCGGTGCTATAAGGCGTGAGCTGCGCTTGGTGATCCCGGCGATAGCTGATCGTGAGCGGCGAGGTGAATGTCACCGTGCTGCCGGTCACCGAGGCGATCTCCTTGATCTCGGCGGTCGCCCGGTCGGTCCGGGCAAACCACGACATCGACTTCGGCAACACGCCGGGAGCCTGGTCATAGGGACCTCCGGCATTGGCACCGGCATTGTCGTCGCCCGGCTGAACCGGATAGTGCATGTTCCAGGCGACGCGGTCGCCTTGCCAGACCTTCGCTCCTGCTGGAAAACCCGCCGGCGTCGCCTGCCACGATGCGCCTGAGACCTCGTCGAGCAGAACGAAATCGCCCGGCTTCAAGGCCGCGGCACTGGCGAGGGCGACGGTCGACGTCCCCTGATCGCCGTCCGCCAACAGGTCCTGCGACGCGCTGCTGTCGGGGCCATTGTTCCAGCGCGAAGGTCCGACGATGATGACAGGCTTGGCGTCGTAGCTGTACGAGCTCGGGTCGACCGGCGTCAGGATTCCCTTGGTGCCGGCAATCACGACCGGCGTTCGTGCCCGCGCACCGTTGGTTTTCACCAGCCTGGTCGCGCCTGCGCCGGCGCCGCGCAGCGTCACTGGCCGGCTGATCAGGAGCGGCTCGTTGACGATGAACGTCCCGGGGCCGAGCATCACCACCTGGCCGGCGGGTGCAGCGGTCAAGGCAGCCTGAATCGCGCTGCTGTCGTCTCTCCCACTCGGAGACAGCGTGCGGTAAATGATGGTCCGGTTCGGAATACCGCCGGCTGACATCAGCCCGGGATTCCAGGCGGCGAGACGCTCCACCGGCAGCAGATTGCCGGCCAGTGACGGCCCGGTGGACGCGGTCGGCTCGGCGGCCGCGGCAACGCCGCGAAGGAACAGCAGGGCAAGCGCTGCCGTGAACAGCGCCCGGATGCAGGCGGCGTCGATCCGGCGCGTCACGCGCGCGACCGGCCGGGACGAAGCCTGGGTGCAGCCGGGGATCACGAGGCCGATGTCATCCATGGGAACCTCTCGCAGGACCGGTCACACAGCCAAAACGGGCGCCGATTTAAAAACACCATGACTTTGACACGCGCCATGACATAATATTAATTCACGATTTAATTTATTGAAAGGCGGCCGGCGACGCCCTGCTCGGCAGAGCTTCGTCCCAATCTTCCGCCTTCGGCAAGGGATTTGATACGTGACGCCATCGCGCCGCTACCTGCTCATCTCGCCCTGCCGGGACGAGGCCCAATATCTCCGCCGGACTCTCGACAGCGTCGCTGCGCAATCGGTGCCGCCGGCGCTGTGGATCGTGGTGGATGACGGATCGACCGATGACACCCCGGCCATTCTCGACGAGTACGCCCAGCGCCTGCCCTATCTGCGCGTGATCCGCCGCGCCGACCGCGGCGGACGCAAGGTCGGACCCGGCGTGATCGAGGCATTCTATGCCGGCCTGGAGAGCGTGCGGCTGGAGGATTTCGACTATCTCTGCAAGCTCGACATGGACCTCGATCTGCCCGCGCGCTACTTCGAGCTGCTGATGGAGCGGATGGAGAGCGATCCGCGGGTCGGGACCACCTCGGGCAAGCCGTGGTTCGTCCACCCGCAGACCGGCGCCTTGGAGCCGGAGGTCTGCGGCGACGAGATGTCGGTCGGGATGACCAAGTTCTACCGCGTCGCCTGCTTCCAGGAGATCGGCGGCTTCGTGCGCCAGGTCATGTGGGACGGCATCGACTGCCACCGCTGCCGCATGCTCGGCTGGATCGCCGAGAGCATCGACACCGAAGCGCTGCGCTTCATCCATTTGCGGCCGCAGGGCGCCAGTCACAAGGGCATCTGGACCGGACGGCTGCGCAAGGGTTTCGGCCAGTACTTCATGGGAACGTCGCCGCTGTATCAGCTCGCGGTGGCGGTCTATCACCTGCCGGCCTATCCCGCCCTGATCGGCAGCACCGCGATGCTGTGGGGCTATTTCCGGAGCTGGCTGACGGGCCTGCCGCGCTACGACGATCTCGAATTCCGCCGCTTCCTCCGCGCCTATCAGCATGCCTGCCTGCGCCTGGGCAAGCGCGCCGCCACGGCCCGGATCAACGCGGAGCGGGCGCAGCTCTGGCGGGCCAGCCACGCCGCGGCCGACACGCGATGACGCTCGGCGGCCGATCGCCGCGGCACTGACACGACGACGACGAAGCTACGTGTTTCTCCGACCCCGTCTGGACAGCATGGCCAAGATTCTCGAGCTCAGCCGCCTTCGTGCCGCTTCCGCCGTGCCGCCGATGACGGCTCCCCACAGCGAGGCGACCTCCCCGGCAGCGTCCCGCAGCACGAACGCCCATGGCAGCGCATCCCCGCTCATTCCATCACTCGACGGCATCCGCGCGCTGTCGGTGCTGATCGTGGTCCTGGGCCATTCCGGACTTCAGGCCATGGTCCCCGGCGGCTTCGGCGTCACCATCTTCTTCTTCCTGAGCGGCTTCCTGATCTCCACGCTGATGCTGGCCGAGCATCAGCGCACCGGCGCGCTCGACGTTCCCAGCTTCTATGCGCGGCGCGTGTTCCGGCTGATGCCGCCTCTGCTGCTGTCGTTGGCGATCGCCTACGGCCTCACCGCCGCCGGCCTGCTGGACGGCGGAATGACCGTCAAGGGCCTGGCGGCCCAGGTGCTGTATTTCGCCAACTATTACGGTCTGTTCTTCGATCCCGGCAATACGGTGCCCGACGGCACCGGCATTCTCTGGTCGCTCGCGGTCGAGGAGCACTTCTACATCGTCTATCCCCTGCTGATGACGCTGCTGCTCGGATCGGCGCTGCGGCCGCGCACCATCGGCGCGCTGCTCGGGCTCGTCTGCCTCGGCGTCCTCGCCTGGCGCATCCATCTCGTGCATGCCCCTGGGTTCTTCTCCGACCGCACCTATTACGCCTCGGACACCCGCATCGACTCGATCGCCTATGGCTGCATTCTGGCGCTGGTCATGAACCCGGTGCGGCAGCGCTCTGCCTCGGGGCGGATGTCGGCGGCGCAATGGGCGCTGCTGGCCGGCGCCGCGGCGGCGCTGCTGGCTTCGCTGGTCTACCGTGATGCGGTGTTCCGGGAGACCGCCCGCTACAGCCTTCAGGGGCTGGCGCTGATGCCGTTGTTCTACTTCGCAGTCCGCTTCGCCGACGCGCCGCTGTTTCGTCATCTCAACCGCTCCTGGGTGATGACGCTCGGCACCTATTCCTATGCGATCTATCTGATCCACAACGTCGTGATCCGGACGATCGACAGGAACCTGCCCGCGATCGCTGCCAAGCCCTATCTGCTGTTTCCGCTCGCGCTCCTGATCTCCGTCATCTACGCGGCGGCGATCGAGCGCTTCATCGAGCCGTATTTCAGGCAGCTCCGGCGCAAGTTCAGGCCGGTGCTCGCTACCGGCCAGGCTCAAGACACGTCTCGTGCAGACTGGCCGCTTGGCAATCGTCTCGCCGAGAGTCCGACAACACGCGCATCGTGAGCGCATCGGCACCCCTTCACCGTTCCATCGGCTGCTGCACAAATGCGTCAAATTGTGCAGTTTAACTGGATTAATTACACATTTAATACTCCGACCCGGGCCAATGAATACTTTCGGGGGACGGGTGGATGCGGATCGCGAGCGCGGTTGCACGACGAATTCGACGACATACGCTCGGTCCCCTGCCGGACGATCCGGCACTGCGACCGTTGAGGTCCCCGCTCCAGATCAATCTCTCGGGCAAGGTCGCGCTGGTCACGGGAGCGGCGGGAGAACTCGGCCGTCCGATCGCCCGGACGCTGGCGGCCTGTGGTGCAAAGGTCGCCATCCATTATCTGACGGCGCGCGCTGCTGCGGAGAGGCTGTGCGAGGAGCTGAACGAGCTCCGGCCGCAGCACGCCTGCACCATTTCGGGTGACGTAGCCGAGCTCGAGGATGTGCAGGCCATGCGCCGCGTCACCGAGCGTGCGCTCGGCCCCGTCGACATCGTCGTGAACAATGCCGTGACGTGGTACGATGAACGTCCCGTCGTCGAGCAGACGCCCGACCAGTTCGACAAGGTGTTTCGCTCCTCGGTCCTGCAGGCCTGGGCGACCGCGCGGGTGTTTTCCGGCCCGATGATCGAGCGAAAATGGGGACGCCTGATTTCTCTCGGCACGGAGATGACGAGCCTGGCCTTGCCCAACCGCGCGCCCTACACGGCGGCCAAATGCGCCATGGACGGCATGATGCGGTCCCTGGCGCGGGAGCTCGGACCGCATGGCATCACGGTCAATCAGGTCGCCCCGGGCTGGGTCGTCTCCGACAAGGACCGCCGTGACCGTGATGAGGTGCAGCCGCTCTACGAGCGATCCGTGCCGCTCGGACGGCGCGGCTACGATCAGGACGTCGCCAACATGATCGCGTTTCTGGCCTCGGACCTCGCCGGCTTCGTGACCGGCGTTCGCGTGCCGGTGTGCGGCGGAATCGTCATGCCGGAGGCCTGAGCACGCGCGCCTCGATGCGGCCGGTTCTCGTGATGTCGATCGCGCGTCAGCGGAAGACGCGGTGACGGTGGCACCAGCGCACGAACACGTAGATCGACCATATGCGCGACCAATAGATCCCCGGCGCCCCATCGAGGAAGGCGCGCCAGAGGCGCTCCACGGCCGTGGGGTCCAGCCCCACCGGCGCAACGGCCTGCGGGTCCCGCAGGGTCCGGTCCATTGCATCCTGCAGGCCGCGCCGAATCCAGCGATCGAGCGGCAGCACGAAGCCGCTCTTCGGCCGGTCGAACAGCGACGGATCGAGGCCACGCAGGCCGATCCGCCTGAGCATCGCCTTGCTTCGCAGCGGCGCGTAGCGCGTCGCATCGGGCAGCCGGTCGACGCTTTCGAACAGCACCTGATCGACCAGCGGCACCCGCTGCTCCAGCGAGGCCGCCATGCTCGCCACGTCATTGTCGCGCAGCAGGCGCTCGCCGAGAAACAGGCGCTGCTCCATGACGCTGATCGCCGACAGCGGAGTGCGCGCGCGCGTCTCCGCGGTGATCTTCGCTCTCATCGCGGCCGGCAGCCCATCTGTCAGCGTATCGACGAGATCAGGCGCGAGCAGCTCGCGCTGAAAACCGGGCAGGAACAGCGCATAGGCCATCTGGTAGAGGGCCAGAAGATCGTCGCCGCGTCGAACCATCTCCGGGAGCTTGGCCCAGCGCGTCTGCGGCGCCACCGTACCGCGCGACGGCGACAGCATCTGCGCGGCCAGCTTCGCCGCAGCGGCTTTGACGCCGGCCGGCACCCAGGCCGTGCGCTCCGACCATCGCTGCAGGATCGGCAGGTCGCGAAACGACGTATAGCCGCCGAACAGCTCGTCGCCGCCGGTCCCCGACAGTGCCACCGTGAAGCCTGCGCCGCGGATGGCGTGCGACATGAAGTATGAGTTCAGGCCGTCGAAGGTCGGCTGGTCCAGGCTGTCGAGCGCGGCATCGAGGTTGTCGACGAAGTGCTGCTCCGTCAGCACCACCTCGTGATGCTCGGTGCCGATGGCGGCGGCGATCTGGCGCGCGATCGGCCCCTCGTTCAGCTCCTGCTCCTCGAAAGCCAGCGTGAAGGTGTGGATCGGACCCGTAGCCGCGCGCTGCGCCAGATTGGCCATGACCGAGGAATCGATGCCGCCCGAGAGAAACACTGCGAGCGGCACGTCGCTGGCGAGATGCAGCCTCAGCCCCTCCTCGAGGATCTCGGCAAGCTGATCCTCGTCCATCGTCGGGTCCGGAGCCCGCTCCGGGATCGACCAGAAATCCTCATCGCGGATGATGTTGCCGACGCCGTCGAACGTGGTGAGATGGCCTGGAGGCAGCAGTTCGACGCCCTTCACCGCCGTGCCGGGACCGACCACGAAACCGTTCCAGACGCCGCTGGCGACGGCCTGCGGATCGAGCTGGGCCCTGCCCAGAAGGCCGGATGCCAGCAGAGCACGCAGCTCGGATGCGAAGGCCACCGACCAGCCGGCGTCGGGTTTCGACGCGCGGGCGACGTACAGCGGCTTGATGCCGAGGGGATCGCGCGCCAGCAGCAGCCGGCGCTCCTTCGGATCCCAGCAGGCGAACGCGAACATGCCGCGCAACCACGCCACCGCCTCCGGCCCATGCAGGCCGAGCGCGCGCAGCATCACCGCCGTATCGCCGGTCGAGCTGAACTGCTGGCCGCCGGCGACCAGCCGCTGCCGCAGGTCGGCAAAATTGTAGATCTCGCCGTTGAAGACGATGACATGCCCGGTGACCGGATCGGTCATCGGCTGCACACCGGCGGGCGACAGATCGAGGATCGCGAGCCGGCGGTGCGCCAGCAGCGCGCCCCAGCCACGCTCGTCCGCGGGCGAGGTCCAGACTCCCCCGGCATCCGGACCGCGATGGAGCATGGCATCGTTCATCCGCTGCAGCGCGGCGCGGTTGTCGTCGTCAACCCGTCCGATGATCCCAGCGATGCCACACATCAGAACATTCCGTTTGAGACGCGCGACGTCAAAACGACCGACGACACGGAACGGCCTCGCGCGCGAGATCGCGTGCGACCAGACCTCGGGCATCGCAGGACCATCTCGGCCCTCAAATGGAAGCAGCCGTTCCGGACGACCAGGACGCCGGCGCTGGCGCCGAAGCCGGCAGCGGACCGTAGGTCCGCGCCAGGCATTGTTCGTAGTCGAGCGGCGGCGTCCAGCCAAGCGTCTCCCTCAGCTTGCGGTTGTCGAAGCGCAGCGGCTTGAGCATCGCGTCGAACTTCTTGGGCGTCAGGATCGCCGGCACTTTGGTCGCCCGCCTGAACACGGTCGCAAACGCCAGCCGTACGATGCTGCTGGCGAGCCAATGCGGGATGGGCAACCGGAGGCCGCGCTCGCCGGCGCCGCGCATGTAGTCCGACAGATAAGTCCAGACCCGCTCGCCGGGACCGTCGACGACGTTCAGCGTCTGGCCGATCGCCCGCGAATCCGTGGCCGCCAGCGCGAAGACGTCGGCGCAGTTCTCGACATGGGTCATGGGGATGCGGGTCAGCGGCCCGATGACGACGTGGTGGCGTCCGATCTGCTGGCCGAGCGCGGCGAGATAGCCGTGGCCGCGTCCCCAGATGAAGCCGGGACGCAGCACGGTGAGATCCCAGCCGTTCTTCTCGACGTAGCGGCGCGTCACCCGCTCCTGCCACCATTTGGCGACGGTGTAGCCGCCGCGGGTGTACACGTCGGGGGTCTGCTGCAGCGGCGCGCTTTCGTCGAGGACGTCGCGGGTCGCAGTGTAGTCGTAGACCGAGAAGCTGCTGCACAGCACGAGCCTGCGACAGGCGCTGCCCGCCATCGCCTCGAGCAGCCGCTCGGTGCCGCCTACCGTGCCGGCGAATTGCGCATCCTCGCCGCCGGCGACCACGGCCGCCAGATGGATCAGCACATCCACATTCTCGAACGCGCGAACAAGGTCGCGCGAGGTGCGCAGGTCGGCCCTGACGATGTCGACCGACGACGGCCAGCCAAGCGCGTCAACGCGCGTCGCCGGACGCACCATGGCGCGAACCTCGATGCCGCGGGCCAGCAGCGCATCGACGACATGCCGGCCGAGAAACCCGTTGGCGCCAGTGACCAGGGCTTTCATATCGCCAGCTTCCTCATGCCCGCCTGCTCCGTCGGCTTCATCGCTTCGACCATCCGATTGACGGCCAGGACGTCCTCGATCGTGATCGGCAATGCCGTTCCCGAGCCGAACGCCTGATAGGTGCGCGCCAGGCACTCCCACAGCCCCTCATAGGCGCCTGGGCCCTTGAACTTGCGCAGCAAGGTCGAAAGCGCCGCGCGGCGGATGTCGCGGCCCTCCTCCAGTCCGCTGAAGAACGGGCGCAGCGGCTTCGGCACGTTGCGCGGGCCATCGAAGGTCAACCGCGTTTCGAACAGATTGGCGGTCGCCTGCATCCGCTCGCCATAGACCCGCAGCCAGAACGCATCGGGCTGCGCGCTCGCGCTGAAGCCGAGCGTCGCCGTGCCGCGCTCGGCCTCGACCACACAGCGAAACTCGTCGAACGGCAGCGGAGAGGTCTTGCGCTTGCTCCAGACCGTCTCCGCCTTGCGGTGTGGGCCGACGAAGGCATGCGACAGCGAGGCGAGATGCGGCAGGAAGTCGGCGATCGCACCGCCCGCCAATTTGAGCGCCGGATGCGGCGAATTCGGATCGGCAAAGCCGTCGGGGCCGAGGATGTCGAGGCAGATCAGCACGTCGACATGGGTCACGGCACCGAACTCGCCGGTCTCGATGCGACGGAGTATCTCCTGCGGCGCCCGGTTGAAGACGTAGTTGTAGTCCTCGACGACATGGCGGCCGGTCTGCTTGGCGCGCAAGGTCAGGGTCTGCAGCTCGTCGAAGGTCGAGGTCGCGGGCTTCTCGACGATCACATGCGCGCCGGCCTCGAGCGCGTCCATCGCGAGCCGAAAATGCGAGGTCGGTGGCGTCGTCACGTGCACCACATCGGGCCGCACCGTCTGCAGCATCGTGCGATGATCGGTGAACCAGGACGGGATCGCGTAACGCTCGGCCGCGGCCTCCGCCGTTGCCGGCGACAGGTCGCAGATGCCGGCCAGTTGAACGCCCGGCAAGGTGTTGAGGCAGGCGAGATGCTGGCGGGCGATCTGCCCTGCCCCGATGAGCACGGCCTTCATCACGAACGGGCCTCCAGGATCTCGCAATAGAAGTTTTCGAGCGCCTGTGCGGCCGCGCTCCAGGCATATTTCTCGACCGCGACCTGCCGCGCCGCGCCGCCGATCCGCACCGCAAGATCGGGCTCGGCGAGCAGCCCGTTGACCGCATCTGCAAAGGCGTCGGGCTCGTCTGCGATGAGGATGTCGCGGCCGGGCATCGCCTCGATGCCCTCGGCACCCAGGCTGGTCGAGACGATCGCCTTGCCCATCGCCATGGCCTCGACGATCTTCAGCCGCGTGCCGCCACCGAGCCGCAGCGGGACGATCACCGCCGCTGCCGCGGCGAGGTGCGGCCGCAGGTCCGGCACGAAGCCGGTCAGTTCGATCCGCGGCCCGGCCAGCGCCGTCAACGCCGGCGGCGGCCGGCCGCCGATGATCTTGCAGCGCGCATCCGGGTGCCGGGCGGCGATACGAGGCCAGATGTCGTGTACGAAATGCGTGACCGCATCGATGTTGGGCACCGTCGACAGCAGGCCGAAATAGACCAGCGTACGGCCGTCGGGCGCGGGGTCGGTGCTGCGCGGCTGATAGAACTCGACATCGGCGGCGTTGGGGATGACCGCAGTGCGGGCGTTCGGAATGTCGTCATGCAGACGCTTCTCGTCGTCCGCGCTGCAGAGATAGACGCCATCGGCTTCGCGATAGGCCGCGATCTCCTCGCGGCGCAGCTTGCGCCAGTTCGCACCGGCGTAGAGCCGACGGCCCAGGCTCGCGCCCGTGGCCGCGAACTGCCGCGCCAGATCGTAGGCGATCTCATGCGAATCGATGATCAGCCGCGGCGGCGTCGCACCGGCCGGCGCCTGACGGAACAGGCAGTGGCCCAGATAGGGAAATTCGAGATTGACGACGTCGAACCGCGTGGTCCGCAGCACCCGATCCAGCACCCGCTGCAATTCCGGCAGGGCCACGCGCAGCCGGTCGAAGCTCCGCACCGAGACCAGCGAGCGCAGTTGCAGCAGCCGCTTCGCAAGACCGTCACGGCCGTAAGGGTTCGGCACCAGCACCACGTCGCGGCAATAGGCCTGCATGGCCCGCCGACACTCCTCGATGTCGAAGGCGTCATCGACCATCATCACCGCCGTGAGGTCGTGGCGGCGCGCGAGCTGGGTCATCAGCCCGTGCATGCGCGCCTGTGCCCCGAACCGCGGCGGGCTCGCCGGCATGTGCGAGACGCTGAGAATGCTGAGCCGCCGGCGATCGGCGAAACCGGACGCGGACCATTCGGGGTCGCGCTGCGCCGACGGCGCAGGCTCCGCCTCCATCACATCCAAGCCTGGGTGGTTGTCGCTGGTCATGACCATTTAAAACATTTAAATCACGGGACATTTTATATGTGGCATTTAACGATTGCGATAGTTAATCGCGGCACGAGGGCGGGGTTCCGGGCTCCTTTCGCTCCCTCTCAACGCTTGCCGATGAAGTCCCGGACGATCGTACCTGCGATCCTGAGCGGCTCGCGGACCCGGAACACGCCGACAACGATCGCGAGATAGAGACAGCCGCAGAAGCAGCCGGACAGGATCATGCGCACGAGCGCGGGATAGGCTCCGAGAAACGTCGCTTGCAGCCACCAGCCGGTCGCTGCGGTTGCGACGGCGCCGATGGTCTGCGCTCCGACGGCCCGGACCACGAGCTCGGCACCGATCCCGATCGGACGTCCGGCATACATCACCGACGGCAAAGCGATCAGCGAGTATCCGGCCACGACGCCCCAGGCCACGCCGACCGGACCAAACGGCAGCCCGGCCAGCACCGCGACGACCTGCGCGACCAGAGAGATGATGCCCCAGGTCTGCCAGCGGTCCGCCCTCCCGAGCGACAGATGCAGCCAGCCCTGCGAGCCCTCGACGACATGCGAAATGCCGCGCAGCGCGATGATGCTGAGCAGCGCTCCCGCAGCCTGCCACTTCTGCCCCAACAGCACGACGGTGAGGTCCTCCGCCGTGACGGAGAGGATCGCCGCCGCCGGCATCAGGAAGAAGGCCAGGATCGACAGTGCCGCCTCATACTTCTGCCGAAGCGCGGCCGGATTTGCCTGGAACTTGCTCAGCGCCGAGCTTCCCACCGCATGCGTCTGATTGAGCGCCGCATAGATCGAGTTGTCGTAGAGGTTCATCGCATTCTGGTAGTACCCGACCTGATCGGGCCGGTAGAGCAGACCGAGCGCGATCCGGTCCACCGCCCGCGACAACGTATAGGCCACCGTGAATCCGACGACGTGGAGGCCAAAACGCACCATCGATCGCACCTCGGCGTCGAACACCGGCGCGCTGGGCCGCCAACGGCAGGCCGACCACGCGGCGACCACGACGCAAATCGATGTCACGACGGGGCGAATGACCAGCGCCCAATAGCCGTAGCCCTCGAACGCCATGGCGACGGCGGCAACCGTCCCTGCCAGCGTGCCGAACAGCTGGATCCGGCCGATGCGGCCGAACTGCAGCGTGCGCCGGAGCAGCGCCATGTGCTGGTTGGTCAGCCCGGACAGCACGAAGGTGATCGCGACGCAGAGCGCGATCGGCTCCAGTCGCGGATCACCGTAGATCCAGGCAATCAGTGGGCTGGATGCCGCGACGACGATCGCCACCGCAACGCCGATGCCGGTGCTGACCCAGAACAGACCGCTGACCTGGGCCGGAGTGATCCTGCTGCGCTGGGCGGTGGCATCGAGCAGGCCGAAGTCGATCAGCAGCGGCGCGAAGCTCGTCAGCACGGTGACGATGGCGACGAGCCCGAAATCCTCCGGCGCAAGCAGCCGGGCCAGAACGATGGCCGCTCCGATCTGAAGCACGGAATTGCCGTATTGGATGACGATGGAAATCAGGCCGCCGCGCAGCGCGCGGCGTCCGAGATCGCTCGACTCCCGATGTTCCTCGAAATAGGCGGCGACGGCTTCCGACATTTCCGTTCAATCGCTTTCAATCATCGTAACCAACCTTCCGATTCCCAGTCACGGGCCAAACAGATCCGTCCAGGGCCATGAAAATCCGACCATCGAAAATGCAGCCGGTATAGAATCGTTCGCGGCCGAGATCGGAGGCCGCGGGGAGCGATGACGTCTCCTTGTGGCTGAGAAAAGGATTGAAACGTCACTGCGCCAACAATACCGGCTTGCGATTTAACTCCTGCTCGCGCGTGATCCCTGGACCGGCCGCCATCGCGGCCAGCCTCTTCAGCCGATCCTTGCGGGCAGCGAGGCCCGGCATCGGCTGCAGACCCGTGGCCTCCAGGATCGTCTCCCACCGATACACCCAGTCATGCCGCATCAACGTCTGGGCCATGCCGGTTCGCCGCATCCGGTCCTGGCGGACCGGATCGTCGTCCAGCTCCCTGATGACCCGGTCGATGTCGGGCGATGTATGCGGCACGTCGATCATCACCTCGGGCCAATCGAACAGCCGCGGAAACAGCTCGTTGTCGGGACGCTCGCCGAGCATGATGGCTCCCGCCGCCGCGCCCTCGAAATACCGATAGCCGAACTCGACCTGCCGCCCGGTCTCCTGCGGCTCGTCGAACTTGCCGGGATTGACCAGAAAATACCTGCTCCTCTTGGCGAGGTTTGCCATCTGCGTCCGGTGCTCCCGGAGATCGATGGCCTGGCTGCCGCCGATCGTGTCGTGGAGATAGAACAGGCCGCTGTCCCGCGCCATCGCGAGCAGTGATTGGTGCGTGACACGGGAGCGGCGCCCCATGCTGAAGACGTCGATGACCCTTGCGGGCGGATCGGGATAGGGACAAAACCGGATCGCATCGATGGCGAGCGGAAGATGCACGCATGCCTTGCCGATCTCCTCGCTGAGCGGCTTCACAGTACTGATCTGGAACGGCATCACGACGTCGAACTTGGCGAGGATCTTCAGGAAATGCCGGTGCTTGGCGGTCTCCTTCACCCAGAGCTCGTCCAGCAGACACACCGAGGTCCTGCACGCGCCTCTCAGATCCTCGATCGCATCGAACATGATCAGGTCCTGCGGGAATCCGCAGATCGCGAACAGAACGTCGTATTGCTGTTGCGGCTCGATCCGCGCCAGCCCGGGATTCAACAGCACGGGCGCGTGGTAGCCCAGCCGGGTGGCGAAGCTCGCCCGTCGGCTCCACGGGTCGAGCACGGGCGCAAACATCTCGGCTGAATCGACCTCGCAGATGATGTCCTCGAACTCGACGTGAGGACCGCGATTGAGGGCTTTGCCGAAGATGTTTCGAAGTGAGAAGACGGCGATGCGGGGCTTGGCCGGCTGCGAACTCATGACGCCTCGCTCTGGTGTTGTTGGATCACTTGCACGGTGCTGTGCGGAGAAGGCGGCGACGTCACGACGATGAAACCGGCGTTTGGATGAGACCCGCGTCCAGCGCGATCCGTGCGGCGGCATCGATGCGCGCGAACGGAACGTCGGCCCGGATCGCCATGTCGAGCAGGCTGTGCTTGCCATCCGCAAGGTTGAGGACCCACAGAAGGTCCATCTGCGTCGCACCGCCTGCCTCGCGCTGGCCGGCAATCGCGCGATACAGGCCGCGCCGTCCCAGTTGCGGCTCCCCTCGCCCATCGACGCGCTCATAGATGCAGTCGCGATCGAGCAGATCCAGCACCTCCTCGATGACCGCGTAGGATTGGTCGAGACAGTCCGGCTTGACGAAATTCAGATTGTCGGCCGAGGTGTGATATTCGGGGAACGTGCCGTGCACGCCGCGCATCAGGCACCCGACCGGCAGATCGAATCCCGGTGAGCAGAACTGCCGCTCGTCATATCCATAGGGACTGAATGGCAGAATCTCATGCGGATGGCCGGCGTGCTTCAGGACATGGGCGACGGCGCGATCGATGCTCGCTCCGCTCCGGCTCTGCTTGTAGTGAAATCCACTGGGATCGCCGAGACAGGTGAGGACGAGGCCGTGTTCGACATGGCCGAGATTCCGCTCGTTGCGGTCGAGCCACGCGAGCGCGCCGATCGTTGCCGGCAGGAACAGAAATCGGTACCCGAGCCGGTGTGTCCGCTGCGCCTGCCGCATCGCCAGCGCCGTCATGACGGCAATCCCTGAGAGATTGTCGTTGGCGAG
The DNA here is from genome assembly GCF_051167875.1 of Bradyrhizobium sp. HKCCYLRH3097. NCBI lineage: Bacteria > Pseudomonadati > Pseudomonadota > Alphaproteobacteria > Hyphomicrobiales > Nitrobacteraceae > Bradyrhizobium > Bradyrhizobium sp. HKCCYLRH3097. Next base: position 17,315 of record NZ_JBNPTX010000009.1, on the reverse strand, counting down.
ACTCGGGTGACAGATGTGACAGGTGATCAGGACTTCCTTGTCCGTCTGTCCAGGGACGAAGAATTCGCCATAGGTCAACGATCCCAGCGAGAGCTCGCTGTCGATCTCGACGCGGTAGCTGTCCTCCGTCATTTCCCGCCACAGACGGTCCGGCAGGCAGAAGCCCCAATCGTCGGCATAGTAGCCGGTCCGGTATGGAATGAGATCAGGCTGATCCGGCAAGCTATGGACGTGCTTGGCAAGCTCGGCACGGCTGAGCACTGCCTGGACCGGCTTGCTGTAGCCCATCACGTGCAGATTGTTGTCGGCGAAGTCGACGAGAACGCGGCCCGACAGGGTCGAGATCGTCGCGCGACGAATGTTCCACTCCGCCGGCACATGCCAGTCCAGGACGGGCGTCCCGGAGGGTACCTCGTGAATCGTAAGACCCACATGACGCGCGACAATGCCGAGCGTCTGCCGGACACCCGCCCCGGTGAGGCTGCGATTGATCGGAAACAGCTCAGCGACCAGATCGTGGAGATCGATCGCCGGCATTCTCGGACCAGCCGTGGATTTGAGGATGTCCAACATGGCGCGTCGACCCTACACCATCATTCAGGCCGACGCCTGGGCGGCATCGGCTGCGAGATCGCCGGTCGGCAGCGGCACGATCGTCGGCTGGTAGACCAGATACTCCGCGGGAGCTTCCACCTGATCGTATGGCGCGACGACCTCCTCAGGCAGCCGCGCAAGATCGGTCACCCGCAGGAAGTCGCGCAGGCTCGTGCCTGTCGACTCCGAATCGACGTTGATGGCGCCGCGCCGGCCGCTGACGTCGGCAAAATGCACGGTGCGGAAATCGATGCTGAACCGCGTCACGCCCGAGGTGTTCGGCACCGACGAATGCAGATGCGCTCCGGAGAAGATCGTGACGCCGCCGCTCGGCGCGATCACCCGTATCTGTGGATCCAGTGCAATCTCCTGCTCCGGCTTCGGCTGCACCCGTGTATCAGTCTTGATGTGCCGCGCCGCCGATGCGCGTGAGGTCCGGTTCCACTCGTAATAGTTATAGTTTCTGGAGCCGTTCTTGATCGCTTCGTCGAAATAGCGCGGGTGGAATGCAAGGCCGTTGTCCGGCGCAATGTCATACACCGGCAGCCACCAATTGAGCTGGCACGGCGGCGCCGAGTACCAGGTGTCGCGATGAGGGTGGAATGCGAATGCGATCCCGGTGGTGAGATAGTCGTCGCTCGTTGCCGACCGCAGCCGCGGCACGTCGAAATAGGTCAGCTCGGGATCGCAGCCAAGCTCGCGGAGCGCTCCCTGCACCAGCTCCTTCGACCGGGCGTGATGAATGAAGAATGGCTTCAGCCTGACGAGAATCTCGACGTAGCGCTCGACAGGAAGCTCGAATTGCGCCGTCCGCGGATCGTAAGGATGAAACGCCTCCTCGATCAGCTCCCTGGCGAACGCCACCAGCGCATCGAGCGAAGGCGTCGGCGAGTACAGGAACAGCGCACCCTCGTACAGTTTCTGGCGCCGCTCGTCATCGGGCATGATGGCATCAACGAAAATGTTCGTCATTCCGTGATCCTCCTCGACAAATCGTCAGAACCTTCGAGGCGATCGGGCCGCTCCGGAGCCGCCAGATTCCTCCCCCAAGACACCTCGCTGCCGCCGTGCTGCTTCACCACAGCCCCCGTTCGGCAAGCGAGGGCCAGGCAGCATCCTTGGCCGACAACACCGTCACCGGCTGCGGCCATCGGATGCCGATCATCGGATCGTCGTGCCGGAAACCGTCCGAGAGCTCCTCGACATAATCCTCGCCCATCAGATACTCGACCGTCACGTCGTCGGTCAGCGTCTGGAATCCATGGGCAAAGCCCGCGGGGACGTAGAGCATCCGCGCCGTCGAGGGACCGAGCTCACAAGCATAGACCTCGCCGCGCGTCGCAGACTCCGGCCTGATGTCGACGATGACGTCGTGGATCAAGCCGGCGCTGCAGCGGACGATCTTGGCGTCAGGCTTCGGCGCACGCTGGAAATGCATTCCGCGGACGGTGCCGCGGCGTCGGGTCACCGAGCTGTTGCCCTGCACCGGGACAAACGCGATGCCCTGCTCCGCAAAGGTCTTCGCGCACCAGGTTCGCGTGAAGCTGCCGCGCTCGTCGGACCGAACGGTCAGCTCGATCAGCCGCGCATCCGAACGTCCCAGCTGGACAAACCTCATGGCTCAAAACTCTTCGCGCAATCGTGCGGCAATGCCTTGCTCTACTCCTCGATGGTGGCCTTGGGGACCGGCACGATGAAGCGGCCGCCCCAATCGCGAATGGCCGCCATCTGCGCCTTGATCTCGCTCTTGATGTTCCACGGCAGGATCAGGACGTAGTCGGGCCTGGCTTCGAAGATCGCTTCCGGCGGCAGGATCGGAATGCGCACGCCCGGCATGTAGCGGCCCTGCTTGGACGGGGCGCGATCGACCGTGAAGTCGAGAAAATCGGTGCGGATCCCGCAATAATTGAGCAGCGTCACGCCCTTCGCCGGGGCTCCGTAGCCGACGATCTTCTTGTTGTCGCGCTTCAGCGCCGTCAGCAGCTCGAGCAGCGCCCGCTTCGTCTCTTTGACCTGCTCGTTCCAGGCCATGTAGATCGCGTCGTCATGCAGCCCATAGGCCCGCTCTCGTGCCAGAACATCGGCGACGTTCGGGCTCTCCGCATGAGCGGCGCCCGCGTGGCAGACGAAGAACCGGATCGAGCCGCCATGCGTTTCCGGGAGCTCGACGTCGAACACCCGCAAGCCCGCTTGGGCGAAGATGCGCAGGCCCGCGATCAGCGACAGATAGGAGAAATGCTCGTGATAGATGGTGTCGAACTGATGCCGCTGCATCAAGGTCAGCAGGTGCTGAACCTCGAAGGTCGCGACGCCCTCGGGGGCCAGCAGGATTTTGACGCCGCCGACGAAGTCGTTGATGTCGGGAACGTGTGCGAGCACGTTGTTGGCCGTGAGGAGATCGGCCGACCAGCCCTCCTCCCGGAGGCGGGCCGCATAGTCGCGGCCGAAGAACTCGACCCGGGTCTCGATGCCCTTGGCGCGCGCGGCCAGCGCAACGCTTTCGCAGGGTTCGACGCCGAGGCAGTCGATCCCCTTCTGGAGGGAGTATTGCAGCAGATACCCGTCATTTGACGCGATCTCGACATGCCGCGAGGCCGGACCGAGCTTGAAGCGATCGGCCATGGCTTCGACGTAGCACCGCGCGTGCTCGAGCCACGAGGTGGAGTGCGAGGAGAAATAGGCATAGTCGGCGCGGAAGATCTCGGACGCGGCCAGGAGGTCGCGTGTCTGCGCCAGACGGCACTCGCGGCAGACGAAGGTCTCCAGCGGATAGAACGGCTCCGCGCGCATGTAGTTGGCCGGATCGATGTAGTCGTTCGCAACCGGCGAGGCGCCGAGGTCGATCAGCTTGAGGGTCAGGTCGTCGCCGCAGTGCCGGCACTTGGGCGCGACGCCGACGGCGGTGGGAAGGGTCAGTTCCATGATGTCTCCGTCACTACTGTCTTTGCCGGCTGAGGCGAAGCGTCCGCCCCGGCGCGATCACGTCCATTGCAACCTGTCGTTGATCCTGGCCGTCTCCATGTGGTCCTGCAGGACCTTGAGACGGATCAGATCGGACGAGCGAAACTCGGCATCCTTGAACTGCATTCTCTTGAGACCATCGACCAGGTTCTGGATCGACTGGTCCAGGGTGACCTGCGGCTGATGATCGGGGGCGAGGGAGCGGTACAGGCCGAAATCGACCTTGTAGGAGCGGCTGTCCACCGGCGCGGAGGTGTTGATCGACACGCTGGTCCCCGGCACGCGCGCAGCCACCGCGTTGGCGAGATCCTTGACCTGGTAGTTGCGGTCGTCCGAGCCGGCATTGACGGTGAGGAAACGGCCGCCCGTCGCCGCCGGCCTGTCGATGGCCCAGTCGATCGCCCGCGCCATGTCGGCGACGTCGATCAGAGGACGCCACGGGGTGCCGTCGGAGAGCACGCTGATCTGGCGACGGGTGAGCGCGCAGGCCACGAAATCGTTGAGGACGAGGTCGAGCCGCAGCCGATCCGACATGCCGCAGGCCGTCGCAAAGCGCAGACAGGTGATGGTCATGCCGGTGTCGATCGCGGCGAGCTCCTGCTCCGATCCGATCTTCGACTTGGCGTAGGCCGTGATGGGATTGAGCGGATCGCTCTCCTTGCGCGGCGGTCCGTCGGCGATGCCGTAGACGCTGCAGCTCGACGCGAACACGAAATTCTTCACGCCGGCCGCCGCAGCCCTCCTGGCGAGCGATACGGTGGCATTCTGGTTGACGTCGAGCGTCACATCCTGGAAGCGATTGCCCATCGGATCGTTGGAGATCGCCGCCAACTGGACCACGGCGTCATAACCGCGGAGGTCGAGCGACATGTCGCGGACGTCGCCATGGATCTGCTCGTCGAGACATCGCTCCGGAACAACCGGCGCTCCGGTCAGGCAGTGCGCGAAATAGGCGTTGTCGAAGCCGTGCAGCGTCGCATCCGGGCGCTGCGCCCGCAGATGCCGCGCGACGACCGGACCCACATAGCCCATGTTTCCGGTGATCAGTACCTTCAAAATCGCACCCTCTATGCCACAAGCCAAAACAAGAATTTAAATCATCCTGTAGTGGATTATAATTTAATATTCTAGCCAGCGTCCAGTGAATCCGTCGGCAAGCGACGCCGCCCGCCGATTTCTCCGGCACGGCGCACAAAACTCCGGGAAAACCCGTGTATTTACCCCGACCCGCCTGATGTTACGATCACCCGGCCGGCGCGGCATCAGGCACCCTCTTGATTTAATTAATTCGCTCAATTAAATAATGCCGCAAAAGGAACAAATGTTGATCGCAGACCTCGGCAGCTTTAATTCGATCCCTGCAAATGAGGCATCCCGCGCGGGATGCCCCGCCCGCCTCGATGACGCATTGATTGAAGCATTGAAAGACAGAGCATGACACTATCCGCTGGCGACTGGGTCGAAGTGCGCAGCAAGGAAGAGATCCTGGCGACGCTCGATGCCAACGGGCGCCTCGAAGGGTTGCCGTTCATGCCGCAGATGTTCAAATGGTGCGGCCAGCGCTTCCAGGTCTACAAGCGCGCCCACAAGACCTGCGACACGGTCACCGGATACAACACCGGAGAGTGGCTCGGACGGCGCCTCCCCAACGCGGTGCATCTCGAGCATCGCTGCGACGGCGAGGCCTATGGCGGCTGCCAGGCGGCCTGCCTGATCTTCTGGAAGGAGGCGTGGCTCACCCCGGTCGATCCGGCCAAACCAGCGTCGGCCGGCCCGGATCGCGCGGCTCCCCTTCCGCCGCCCGGCGGCTGCACGGTGCGCGCGGTGTGGGATGCGACCAAGTCGCCGGACCAGCAGCCGGGAAAGGGCCCGCGCTACGCCTGCCAGGCGACCGAGCTGCCGACCTACACCCAGCCGCTCAAATGGTGGGACGCCCGGCAATACGCCGAGGACATCGCGTCCGGCAATGTCTCGCTCGCGAAGATGTTCCGGGGCTTCCTCTACTTCGCCTATGTCGGCGCCACCATGGCGCGTCGTCCCCGGCTCGGCCGGCCCGCGCGCTGGATCTACGACCGCGTCCAGTCGCTGTGGGGCGGCGTACCGTTTCCGCGCAAGCGCGGCGATCTCCTGACGGACAAGGACGCGCCGATCGCCGATCTCGGGCTGCAGCCCGGTGATCTTGTCCGCGTGCGCCCGCACCAGGACATCCTGGCCACCATCGACAAACAGACCAACAACCGCGGCATGGGCTTCGACGCCGAGATGGTGCCCTATTGCGGCAAGGTGTTCCGGGTGCGAACGCGGGTCGAGAAGTTCATCGACGAACGCACCGGCTACATCCGGCGGATGAAGACGCCGGCCGTCATCCTCGACGGCGTCTATTGCCAGTCGCGCTACAGCGAGAACCGGTTGTTCTGCCCACGCGGCATCTATGCGTGGTGGCGCGAGGTCTGGCTGGAGAAGGTGCCGGCCACCGCAATCGAGCGCCCGCCGGCAGAGGAGATCATCGAACTTCCCCGACGGGCGGCCGGCTGACCGCCGGGCGCAGCGACGCATCGCGGTCAAGCGCCGATCATCTCCTCGCCGATCGGATATCGATGCGCCCTTCGCGGCGAGCGCCTTCGGCCGCCGTTCACCCCAGTGACAGCTTGCGCGCGACGAATGCCTCGGCATAGCGCTCGGCGGCGCGGCATTCCATGCCCCGCAGTCGCGCCAGTCCCATGAACGTTTCCGGGTCGAACCATTGCTTGGAGCGCTGGCTGCCGAAATGCGCCATCAGCAGCGCGACCTTCCGCTTCATGATCCGCTCGGAGACGGGCATGTAGACATTGGGCCGTCCGAGATCGCCATCCCATTTCGGAATCTCGTACTCCAGGACGAGATGATCGCGGAACGTGTTCCAGACCAGGCGGTTGACCTGCCGATGGTCCTGATGGGCGTCGTCGCGGCGGTGGGCGAGGATGACGTCGGGATTGATGCGGCCCTTGAGCTGCTCGAACCAGGCCTTGATCTCCTCGCCCTGCTCGGGGAAGAAGCCGTCGCGGAACTGCATGATCTCGAGATTGCGGCCGGCGGCCTCGGCGAGGAAATCGTCGGCAGACGCCCGCGCCTCGACGCCGCGCTCGCCATTGCCGCTGAGCACGCACCAATGAACATCCAGGCGGATGCCCTGATCGAGCCAGGACAGCAGCGTGCCTCCGGCGCCGATCTCGATGTCGTCGGAATGCGCACCGAGGCACAGGACCGACAGCCGGTCACCGCGACCGGCGAGCTGCAGCGCCCTCATCCGTTCACCACAGCCGGAAGGCTGGAGCCGAGATGCCAAGGCGTGTCGCCGCGCTCGATCATCTCCTCGAGCACCTGGCGGTCGCGGAGCGTGTCCATGGCCCGCCAGAACCCTTCGTAGCGGTAGGCCATCAGCTCGCCGCGGTCGATCAGCCGCTTGAACGGCTGCACGACCAGCTCATCACCCTCCTCGATATAGTCGAAGATCTCCTTGCGGAAGATGAAGTAGCCGCCGTTGATCCAGATGTTGGAATCATTGCTCGCCGCCATGCGGCCCACGGTGCCGTCAGCGTCGAATTCGGCGAGGTGGAAGCTGATCGGCGGATGGATGGCGATGAAGCAGCCGATCTTCCCGCTGCGCTTGAAACGATCGATCATCTCCGGCAGCGGCGCGTCCGTCAGGCCGTCGCTGTAGTTGGCGAGAAAGATCTCCTCGCCCTCGACCATGTGCCGGACGGCCCGCAGTCGCTGGCCGATGTTGCGCCAGATGCCGGTGTCCACCAGCGAGACCCGCCAATCCGGTGGGCGATCGCCCAGCAGCTCGACCTTCCTGCCGAACTGCGAGATCGTACAGTCGGTGGTGGACGCCTGATTGTAGTTCAGGAAATACTCCTTCACCACATTGGCCTTGTAGCCCAGGCACAGAACGAAATCCCGGTGCCCGTACTGGCTGTAATACTGCATGACATGCCAGAGGATCGGCTGATGGCCGATCGGGATCATCGGCTTCGGAATGCTGTCGGAATATTCCCGGATCCGCGTCCCGAGTCCTCCACAGAACAATACGACCTTCATGGCGCGACGTCCTTCGGGTTCTCGATCGTTGAAATGAGCATCATTATCTTCCAATCTCGCCGGCCGGCCTCGGAGACGGCTCGCCGTGCCCTCGTTTCGCCCTCCCGACTGCGCGAGGAAAACCTCCCCTGCATTCGGTCCGCTGCGAACGTCACCCGCGTCGCGGGCTCCCGGCTCCGGATTAATAATCCAAATATATTTCTTTTTAAATGCCGTTCTTGGCGGCCGACATTAAAATACTCGCTTCACGAACATTAAATCGCCACGCCGGCATTGCCAGGACCGCCTTGGAGGGGCGCGAGCGGCCTCGTTTCCGTCCTTCAGAACCGGCATTCCGGTGTCACCGGCCTCGCCGCGGTATCGGGAGATGATCCGGCGGCGCGAATAAATCCCAATGGCAATTTTTAACTGTTTAAATTAAATAGCAAAACATATAATGACGGCTAACCGCTATTTAACCGAGTTTCGAACACCGACATCCCATGCATTACGTGGATCAGCCCGAGACTCTCGACCGAAACGGAATGCCGACCGTCCTCGTGGAACGGCAATTCCAAGGGCGCAAATGGCCCGTCCACTACGACTCGGTGGAGCCCTTCGCGATCGTGGCGGACATCGCAACGATCACCATGTCGAGCGTCCTGTCCGGGTTTCTGTATCACCTGCAGGATGCGGCGGGCGCCAACGACGTCAGTAAATCGCTCGGCCTGGCGATCCTCGTGTCGGCACTGTTCGTCTCGCTGATGAAGATCCGCGGGATGTACCGGCCGGCCGAGCTGCTGATCCTGCCGCGCCAGATCCGCGCGGCCTGCCTGACCTGGGTCACGGCGTTCCTCGTGTTGGCCGGCGCGCTGTTCGCGCTCAAGATCGGGAGCGAATTCTCACGCGGCAGCAGCATCGTATTCGCGATGCTCGGGCTCGTGGCGCTGATCCTGCATCGCCGGACCACCGCCTATCTGCTGGCAAAGGGGCTGGCGGAGAGACGGTTTTCGGGCCGCAACATCGTTCTGATCACCGATGAAGCCAGCAAGGACAACCCCGGACTGACCCAGGTGCTCACCGACACCGGCTTTCGCGTCCAGCGACACTTCCTGCTTCCCGAGCCCGACGCGGATCCGGATCAGCGACAGCGGATCGTCTCCAGCGTGATCGACTATGTGCGCGGCTCCGACATCGAAGAGATCGTCGTCGGCGCCAATCCCGAACCCTTGTCCGACCTGCGCACGCTCGGCGCCGAGCTGAGAGTCCTGCCGTTTCCAGTGAGTTTCGTGCCGCTCGGAACGGCGTCGGACCTCTTCAAGCGGCCGTGCCGCGAGCTCGGCAATGCGGTCTGCATCGAGCTGCAGCGCGGCCTGCTGAGCCCGCTCGAACACGCCACCAAGCGGCTCATGGATGTCATGCTGGCGGGCATCGCGCTGGCATTGATGTCGCCGCTGCTGCTGCTGGTGGCGATCGCCATCAAGCTCGACTCGGCCGGGCCAGTGCTGTTCCGGCAGCAGCGCTGTGGATTCAACGGCCGATCTTTTCAGATCTACAAGTTTCGCACGATGTCCGTTCTCGAGGACGGGCCTTCGATCGTCCAGGCCCAGATCGGCGACAGCCGGTTCACCCGGCTCGGGACCTGGCTGCGCCGGACCAGCATCGATGAGCTGCCGCAGCTGCTCAACGTCCTGGACGGCAGCATGTCCCTGGTCGGTCCCCGCCCCCACGCATTGGCGCACGACAACGAATTCGACAAGCTCGTGCGCAACTACGCGTTCCGTCGCCGCGTCAAGCCCGGACTGACCGGCTGGGCGCAGGTGCATGGCTGCCGCGGCCCGACGCCCACGCGTGCGTCGATCGAACAGCGCGTCGAATTCGATCTCTGGTACATCGACAATTGGAGCCTGTCGCTCGACATCGCGATCCTGCTGAGGACGCCGATCGAGCTGATCCGCGGCAACAATGCCTATTAGGCGCATTCGCAACGGATGATGATCGCGAGCCCATCGGCGGAGCCGTGCGGGCAGATCGGACCGATTTCAGGGTTTTGGCCGGCGGATCGCAACATGGGCGTCAGACCGCTCACATGTCGCTCCCCAATGCAGACAGGGCGAATCAGGCGCCGCATCGACGCGGCACGTCGCTCAAACTAGGAACGGGCCTGACTGAAGCTACCTCGATCAGGCGCGCTGACGGCGACTTTTCGAAGCGGCAGCCCCATTGATCGCAAACTCCTCGATCCGATGCCCGGTCTTGATCGCCGCCACCAGCCAACGCGGCTGCTTGCCTCGGCCGGACCAAGTCTCGGAGGTCTGCGGATTGCGATACTTCGGCAGCACGCGGGGATATTTGCGCCGCGCCTTGCCGCTCGTGGTGTAGGACTGCCCACCCTCGCTGCCGGCACCTTCGATGGCACCGCGGCTGCGGTTGAGAACCGCCAGTCGACGTTCGAGCTCGCGCTTCTCCGACGTGATCCTCACGGCGAGGATCTGACTGATCTGCTCGTGGAGAGACCAGAGGTCATCGAAGGACATCGCCTCGAAATCGATCTTCTTGGTGGACATACAGCGACCTTTGTCTGTGATCTCTATCCTGCCGGATTAACGTCATATAATTCGGTATTTCGTTCCGCAAGTGGCTCGTGGTCGGAAAAACTGAATATTTGAGTTATACCACCCCGGCCAAGCCAAATGGTTGTAACTCAAATAAAGTGCAACCTGCAACCCCGTTTCCGAAACGATGTCGCGCCGCCTTCGAGATTGCGGCAGCATTCGTCTGCACGCCGGAAGAAGCCGCCGAATCAACACGATTCTGCGACGAATTCGCAGCATATTACGGCAAGACCGCGTCAAAGTGACGTAGTTTCGATGATCGAACTTGCGCGTATTTGATAGCTGATATTCTCCCCACGCCATGGTTTTCAAAGCTGCCGCGGCGGACTTACAACCTATTCGAGCGAGCCCCCTGATAACCCGGACCGAGATATTTTTGCATGCGCACAAAATCTCGCGAGCGAGTTTAATTGAGCACGCCATCGTGAATATGCCGCAAAGCCGCCGACATTGTTCCGGCGAATCAAACGCCTTCCCCAAATATTGAACCCTTCAGGAGCGTTCGCGCGAATCAGACTCGCTCACGTCGCGCCGACAGCATCCGGGGGGCGCGCGGCGTCAGACGGGCACACCATCGGCAGCGGAACTAACTGCCGCTGCGATCGGCCGTGAGGTTGAGGACGGCTGCGGACACCCGGCGGCCGATCCCGGCACCCGTTGTCCAAAGTCATCGCTCGTGGGGGCTACGTCAGAGGCCCGTGCGCCAGGTGAAGCGGCAGCATCGCATGGTTCGCCGCGATATGGTTTCCGGCCCGTCTCGGAGCGCCGTCTTGCGGGACACGACGGCTGAAGAACGTCCAGATGACATCCGGCCGTCGAGCGCCACCGACAGCCGCACTGGGCGACCTGATGCGTCATCAGGGGTCAATGCCGAGCGGCTGTCGCCTCGCGCCGGCAACCGGCGCGGCCATGACGGCCGGCCGGCGCGGCGATCAAATTCCGATGCGATTATTTCTGCTGCCTGGTTCGACCCGGCACCGCCGGCCGGGGCGGAATCAAGTGCGCCGTCCCGCGGCCGTGCCGCGTGGCCATCGGGCGACGCCTGGAAGCCGTGGACTTCTTCGCGCGTTTGCCGAGGCTGCTGCTGATGGATTGGATCTCATCGAGCAAGGCATCACAAAGCTCGATCTGCGACCGCAGCGCGGATTGCTGCGAACGGCCCGACGTTGGCCGGCCGAAACGTAATTTGGCAAGGCGTATTTTATTCAGCGATTTCAGGACGGCCTTCAAAGCGCTACCGCCGCCACCCATCTCAATATCCTCAATCAACGCGGCACCAAGCTCGTCACACAAGGACGGACCCCACTCGTTGGCGAGTTTCGAGGGCTTCTTCGCCGAATGCCGCCGAACCGTCATCGCAACGATGCACGAATTCGATTTTCGGCATTAAATTAACCACTCGCGACAAGTTAATTTACCATTTGACATCAAGACATTAAATACTTCTAGCGCTCGCTGCGGTTTGCAGTAAAATGCTACCGCATTGCCAGAAAGGTATTTTTAAGTACCTTTCGTCCGGTACAATTGAAGCTTTAGTTTGTTCAGTCTACCCTTTTATGTCTCCGACCGTGCAGAATCGTCTCTACACAATTAATTTAATTCTAGATTACGTAAGAATACGGTGCGGAGCTGCCCATTTAATCGTCTGCGCGATGATCGACGCTCCCCGAACGCGGCGGGACCGGCCGAGCACCGCCCTTATCGGCCATCGCGGCCGCCATCTTGCGCCGAGATTGACCATGACTCGGCCGAGCGGAGCGTCCAGCGCCGTTCGGAGACGTCGAGGAAGGGGCCCAGGTTACCACAACATGGGCCGCGCCGGCGCCCCGCACACCAGCGCGCGGCGGTACAGCACGCCCCGGGGCGTCTCGACGGCGACGCGCCGAATGCATCCGGGATGAAGCGCGAGATTGTAATGAAACGGAGTGGCCTCGAATGCCCCGTGCAGCCGGCAGAGTCGGCTGAGATCCGGCCCGCACTCCGTCAGCGGATAGAGGCCGCGCGCCGACGCGGGATCGGATAGGCCCGTGAGGGCGATCGCGAAAGCGCCTGCGGCGATCCTGATCACGTTCGACAATTGCGTGCTCCGTTGCAAACAGCCTCAAAGGCTGGCGCAGCAGCATAGACTTGATCGGCGGCCTAGGACAACCGGCCGCCCGCATGCGGTCCCGCCGCCCGCACGGCCTTCGAATCTCGCCGATTACAGAGGCGCCTGGGCGGCGCGGGTTCGCCTCCCTCGGCTGTCCGGCTGCCTCGGCTCACCGACGCGCTGCGCGGACTGCGATGTCGTCGCGCCTGCTCGAGCGAAGCGACTCAGGCTAACCGTTGCGCAACGGCTTTGTGCTTAAAATTGCTCGGGTTCTGTTAGGTCGAATGGATCATCCCTCCACCATGGGACCCTCCGGCGGCGTCGACAGCCTTGAGTGGTAATATGGTAATGTCAGACTGTGGCCTAATTGGCACGGCCGGGCAAAAGCGGACCAACCGGAATGGCGGTGCGCTTTCGTCCGGTATGGCCGCCGGGTAGGTTGAAACAAGTGGGACGTTCTCCCTTCTTGGTGAGGGAGCAGCGTGGGGAACGTATTTTTGCTGTATTTGGGGAAGCGTTTGAAAGCCTTGATCAAGCCGCCCGGGTCGACCGGTGGCGGGGCTGCTGTGCGCAAGAGCGCAGCGGGCCCGAAGGGCTTTCGTGGCCTTCGCCGTGGCTCGCGCGCGCTCTTAACTCTGGCGATCCTGGCGCTTCTGCCAGCCTGCTCCCTGCTTCCCGGGACGGGGCCGACCAGCGACGCAGTGAGCGACAATGCCACGGCCAGCGTGCGGTCGAATACGGCGCTCCCCTATGCGCTGGTCGACGTCAGCCCCGAGACGATCGGCTTCCTGTCGCAGCCCAACATGGTCACGTTCCAGGGCGTGTTTCCCGACAAGCGGCCGAAGCCGGTGCAGCTCGCCGGCATCGGTGACGTGCTGAACGTGTCCATTTTCGAAGCCGCCCCAGGCGGGCTGTTCACGCCGGCCACGGCCGCCGGCGCCCGACCTGGCAACTTCGTGGATCTGCCGGCGCAGGCGGTGGACCAGCAAGGCAATATCCGCGTTCCCTATGCGGGCGAGATCGCCGCCGCCGGCCGGACGCTGCCGCAGATCGAGCAGGAGATCGTCCTCCGGCTGCAGAAGCGCGCCCTCGAGCCGCAGGTCGTGGTCAGCCTGAACCAGCAGCATTCCAGCGTGGTCAGCGTGCTCGGCGACGTCAACACGCCGGGCGTGCTGGCCCTCAACAGCGTGGGTGAACGCCTGCTGGCGGTGATCGCGCGTGCGGGCGGCCCGAGGCACGAGGCGATCGAAAGCTACGTGACCCTGCAGCGGGACGGCAAGCGCGTGCGCGTGCTGCTCAGCCGCGTGGTGCAGGATCCGCGCGAGAACATCTTCATCCGCCCGAACGACGTCATCTACATCACGCGGGAATCCCCGACGTTTACGGCCCTCGGCGCCCTCAACCAGAACGTCTTCGGCTTCAATTCCGAGATTGCGTTCGATACGGAGACGCTGACGCTGGCCCAGGCGATCGGCAAGGCGGGCGGCCTGAACGACCAGCAATCGGATCCCGCCGAGGTCTTCCTCTATCGCTACGAGGAGCGCCCGCTACTGCAGAAGCTCGGCATCGATACCAGCCGCTTCATCTACGACCGCATTCCGACCATCTACCACGTCAACCTGCGCGATCCCTCCGGCATGCTGCTGGCTTCGGGCTTCCAGATGCGCAGCAAGGACGTGATGTACGTCGCCAATGCCAAGGTGGTCGACTACTACAAGCTTCTGACCCTGATCAACAACACGGCGACGACGACGTCCAACACGGCCACCGCGGTGATCAACGTCAACACGGCGACAAAGACCCGGTGGTGAAGCGCAACGGCGGGCCGGTAGCGGCCTGAACGGGAGCGGCGGGCCGGAGTCCGCCCCGCTCGAGGTTGCGGCATCGGACGGCCGTCGTGTGACAAGCCGTGACAATCCAGCCAATCGCCGCGACCAAACGACACCGGCGGTGCATCCGGCCGCGACATCGAACGCGCAGTATCCCTCTGCAGGCGACACGATCGCCCGCGCGAACGAATTGGGAGACTGACGTGAAGACATCCATCGCGACATTTCTGCTCGTGGCAGTCCTTTCGGCGGCAGCAGCGGTCGACGCGAATGCCTGGACCCGCAGCGGCTCGGTCACCGGACCGCGCGGCACCACCTCATTTGGCGGCTCCGGTAGTTGCTCCGGGGGTGCCTGCGCCTGGCAGGGTGGCGGCACGGGTCCCGCCGGCCGCAGCTGGTCGCGCTCTGGCTCCGCGAGCTGCAGCGACGGCAGCTGCACCCGGCAGGGCCAGGGCACGGGACCGCGCGGCAATTCCTACAGCTACAGCCGCACCGTCACGCGCTGAACGGACGCCGCGGCGCCGCTGGCCGTGGTCCTCCCGAAGCAATTGACATCGCCGGTCCGCTTGCTGTTCCGGAGCGGACCGGCGCGCCGTCTCCATCCGATGACGCCGGACACGCGCCATGCCCATCCTCCCTTCCCTGCCCCCATCGACCCGCATGATCGTGCTGCTGACGGCGGTCGGCTTCATGACGCTGGAATATGGGCTCGGCCGGCTCGCCGGTCGCGAGACTCACGACCTGCGCGAGACCGCGGCCTCGTTCGCCATCGCGGTCGGACAGCACCTCATCCGCGCAATGGTCGCGCTCGTCGCAGCCGTTCCCTTCATCATCGCCTATCGCCACAGGATGTTCGATTTCGATCCGAGCCGGCCGCTGGCCCTGCTCGCATTGTTTCTCGCCAGTGAGTTCGTCTATTATTGGCACCATCGCGCCTCGCATCGGGTTCGCTGGCTGTGGGCCACGCATGCCGTGCATCACTCTTCGACGCATCTGAACCTGACGGCGGCCATTCGTCTCGGCTGGACAAGCGAGATCTCCGGACATTTTCTGTTCTATCTGCCGCTGGCGCTGCTCGGCTTCCATCCGCTCGCGATCATCGCCATGCTCGGCGTCAATCTGCTCTACCAATTCTTCATCCATACCGAGCTCGCACCGCGTCTCGGTCCGCTCGAATATGTGCTGAACACGCCGCGACATCACCGCGTTCACCACGCGGCCAACGCGTCCTGTCTCGATCGCAATTATGGCGGCATGCTCATCATTTTCGACCGGCTGTTCGGTAGTTTCGCCGAGGCCCCGGCCGGCGAGACCTTGCGCTACGGCCTCGTCGGCGTTGCGCCGAGCGTCAATCCGTTGCGGATCGCATTTGGCGAATGGCTTGCGATCGCCCGCGATCTCGCGGCAGCCCGGAGCTGGGCGATGCGGCTGCGCGTGCTGATCGCTGCGCCCGGAGAGAAGCTCCACCAAGGGGAGTCCCCCGCCAGCCGAGAAGGATGCTCATGATGTCACATCGCCGATCATTCATGGCCGCCATGGCGGCCGCTCTGCTCGTGTCGACCACGGCGCTCGCCGCCGAGCGCGGCATCATCCTCGATACAAGCGACGGTCCGCGTCATGCGCTGGTGATGACCACGGGCAGGACGCCACAGCCGACCGTGATCGTGCTCCATGGCGCGCTCGGCAGCGGCGCCGGCACCGCCCGCACGACAGGCTTTGCCGAAGCCGCGAGAGCCCATGGCTTCGCCGCGGTCTTTCCCGACGGCGTCGACCGGCAATGGAATGACGGCCGCGACGGCCGCTCCGGCGGTCCCGATGATGTCGGCTTCATCCGCAACTTGGTCCGGCAGCTCGTCGCCGACGGCACGGCCGATTCCCGGCGCATCTATCTCGCCGGCATCTCGAATGGCGGCATGATGAGCTTCACCCTGGCCTGCAAGGCGCCGGAGCTGTTTGCCGGCATCGGCACGGTGATCGCCAACATGCCTGAAGGCATCGAGCCCTGCACCGCGCGGCCGGTGCCGGTGGTGATGATCAACGGCACGGCTGATCCCATGGTGCCCTATCGCGGCGGCGAGGTCGGGCTGCGCGGCGGGCGCGGCCGGGTGTGGAGCGCTGAAAAGACGGCGGAGTTCTTTGCGCGGCGCGACGGTTGCAGCGCACGCCAGGCCGTGGCGCTGCCGCATCGGGATCTCGCCGGCGACACCTCCGTCACGCAACTCAGCTGGCGCGATTGTCAGGTGATCGGCGGCGTGTCGCTGTATCGCGTCGAAGGTGGCGGACATGCCCTGCCCGGCCGCCGCCCGCTGGCGCCGCGCCTGCTCGGCCCGAGCAATTTCGACATCGATGCCGCCGAGGTCATTCTCCGCGCGTTCGATCTCGCGCGCACGCTGTAGTCCGGCAAGTCTGAAGGCTCCGAGCGTGCCGAGACGGAGCGGTCACCAGTGGGCACGCGAGCTCAGGCGGCGATCGTCGGCGTGGTGTTCGGTTCGCGCGGCAGCTCTGCCTCGCCGTGCGAAGGAAGATTCTCACCGCGGATGCCGAGCGGCGGTCCGATCCACAACGCGTGCGCGGTGTGATCGGCCAACGGCTCCGTCGTATTCGGATGCACGAGCACGCTGAGGCGGCCATGATTGAGCATCAGCCATGGCACCAGCGCTGGAAACACGTCGACCGCGAAGGCAACTTGATACATCGGCCGCTCGTGAGGCCCGACCAGCGCGTCATGCCAACGCCCGAGCGTCACGAGGAAGCGGTCGGCCATCCACTGCCGCAGCTGTGCCGCTTCGGCTCGAGTGGCATCATCGAAATAGATGTGGGCATGAAAGCTCGCAATTGCGCTCAGGCGATGCGACTGCGCTGCCGAGGTCGTTTCCATCCGCGCCTCTCGATCGATTCAACCGCGTTCGATCAATTCAATCACGTTGGCCGCACAGGCGAACCGATGCGGCGTGGTCATCCTAGCATCGCAGCCTGCCCTCGGTCGCGCCGCGAGTCATCGCCGGCGGACGCTGGCCTCGAGATCTCGGCGGGGCTCGAGCTTCGACCCCGGCAGCATGTCGCCGCGCGAACGACCGCATCAGGACAAACGACAACGCCGCGCTGAGGTTTCAGCGCGGCGTTGTTGTTTTGGGTTGTGAAGAGGGGATGTCCTTTGCAGGCCTGGCA